>NZ_JBBOCJ010000001.1:638732-1277465 GCF_038002345.1 Paenibacillus sp. FSL M7-0420
ATAACCTACAGAGTTATTATCAAAATACCCGTACCGTCAGGAGATCCGAAACTCCTGGCTGTACGGGTATTTCGCTTGCTATAATCCCGGTTCCCGTTGCCCGATCGTGATGGCAATAATGCCTGGACCCTTCCCGCTCGCCTGAAGCTCACAGGCGCTCTGCAGCCCTTCCTCGCTAAGCGGGAAGACCGGTCCGGCCGGTGCCTTCAGCCTCCGTGCGGCAATCAGCCGGGCCAGCTCGGATAGCTGGAAGGCATCAGCAGAGGGAGTAATATACCCTGCCTGAACTCCCTGCTGTGCAGCCCGGGCGGGATCGGGCGGTCCGGCCGTGGAGAACAGCCTTCCGCCGGAAGCCAGCACCGCGAAGCTGCTGTCCAGCACGCGGCCTCCTGCCGTATCGATGACCACATCGATACTCTGCCCCAGGATGGCTGCGAAATCCTGTCCGCTGCTGTTAATGGCCTGGTCTGCTCCCAGGCCCCAGACGGCGTCCAGATCTGCATCGCTGCTGATCGTCGTAATCACGGTTGCCTCCCGCAGCTTGGCGAGTTGCACCGCGAAGCTGCCGATGGCTCCCGCGCCGTTATGCACCAGCACGCGGTCCCGGCTGGAGACCCGGGCTGCGGCCAGTGCCTGCCATGCCGGCAGCCCGGCGGCTGCGGTTACCGCCGCCGCTTCATAGGATAGCTCCCGGGGCTTAAGCGCCAGCTCAGTCTCACGTGCCAGCGCATATTCTGCGTAGCTTCCGTCCGCTCCGGCGTTTATCAGGCCGTACACTTCGTCACCGGTCTGCAAGCGGGTTGCTGCCGGGCCGGTATCCGTTATTGTTCCGGCTATGGCTGTAAGTAACGGGCCATTATGAAGCTTCTGGAACGCCGGATGAACAGAGGCAGCGCGCAGTTCGATGAGAACTTCATACTCACCGGGAACAGGAAGCGGGGCGTTAATTTCTTTGAAGCTCCAGGTGTCGCTGAATGAATCTGGGAATAGGACTCTCATCTTGCTGTAAGACCTCCTTGTCCTGCTGGCCGCTCTTTTGGTTCATACTATACTTATGCAGCCAGGTGAAGTCAAAAATCCTGATGCCCGGTCTCGACCCTCATCCAAGCGATATCTTCGCTCCCGGTTCAGCCGAATGTTTGGACAAAAGATTGAATCAGCGAGTACAGTACTGTAGAATTGAACTATATCAGATTTAACCAAGAAGGGGATTGTAACGCTTGAATAATGAAGAAGTAATCCAAGAGCTGCCTGAGAACTATGACGAACTGAAGAAAGCCGCCGGCCGTTCCGCAGACTGGAGAGCGCGTCTTGAAGCGGTAGAAGAGCTGGGCCGCTACAACCACAAACAAATTATCGATATCCTTAATCGCCTGATGATCAGCGATCCTGTATATACCGTGCAAGAAGCCGCATATAACAAGCTGGTGGCTTTTGGCGAAGAGGTCAAGGTTCCATCGAAGAACAAAGCTGAACTGTTCAAAGGGGTATCCAAGATTATTCTGCGGATTAAGAAAAGTCTGCCTAAGGACCATTCTTACGAAGAGTTCAAAGAAAAGCTGAAGAAGATGCGGGTTGATGTCTACGATGCCTATGAAGGCGAGAAGGGCGCGGATTTCGATCAGTGGCTGGAGAAGATGTGGGCTTCGGCTGCCAAGTAACCCATCTCAAATAACATAGCACATTAGCATGGCAGCACCAAGCGGAGAGATAAGGGCGTTCCTTATCGCTCCGCTATATTTTTGTGAGAAAGGATGATTACATGCTTACCGGTACATTTCAGGAATTCCTTAAGCTGTCCACGCAGCTGCGTCCCGGGTACACCGCCAGTCTGGGAAAGGCTCCGGCAGGGGGCAGTGATGCGATATTAGAGTTTACACCCGAAATACCTGCGCTTCTGCGTGCGGTCTATGATACAGTTCTTGGAACAGGCGGCGCCGAGGAAGATCCCAGTCTGCTGGAGTTCATTCCGGGCTACCGGCTGATTCATATCGGGGAATACGGCCATGAAGTGAAGATACTGTCAGGGATTCTGCAGGAGAAGGGATATACCGGCGGTGGAACCGTGTTGCCGCTGCTGACGAACTATGGAAGTGATTATATCTGCTACTACCGCTCTGAAGAAGGCGTGGAACGGATCTGCGATCTGCTGCACGACTACGGGGATTTGGTGGTAATGTACGATTCGCCGGAGAAGTTCCTGGAGACGTTGTGCGAATTCTATAAGCAGGAGGTCTATTTTCTGGATGAGGAAGGCTACCTGGACTGCGATCTGGTAAAAGAAGGCGAAGTGGGCGCGGCGCTCAACCCGGAGGCGGAGTATTGGTCCGAGTAAGGTAAGCACTGCACGCTTGGGTGTCCAAAAACACAAAAATCCCCGTCCTGCATCACTGTAGGAACGGGGATTTTATAGTTTCAGCTGGCAATATAGCTGCCTGATTTGCAGCGTTCCCTGAACAGATTAGCTCTTGCTACAGGTTAGCGCGCTTCTCCTGCTCACGCAGCTCGATTCTGCGGATCTTTCCGGAGGTAGTCTTCGGCAGATCCGTAATGTATTCGATTTTGCGCGGATACTTGTAGGGAGCGGTCTGCTCCTTGACATGGGCTTGCAGCTCTTTGGTCAGCTCCGGTGTTCCGGCATGGCCGTCCTTGAGTACGATAAAAGCTTTGACGACTGACCCGCGGATCTCATCCGGGCTTGCGACTACGGCACATTCCTTAACGAGGGTATGCTTCATCAGCGCCTCTTCGACCTCGAACGGCCCGATCGTGTAGCCCGAGCTGATGATGATGTCATCGCCGCGCCCCTCGAACCAGAAATAGCCGTCCTCATCCTTGCGCGCCCGGTCGCCGGTTACGAAATACTCCCCCTGCGAGCAGTTCGCTTTCCGCTCAGGATCTTTGTAGTAGTTCTGGAACAATGCAGGCATGCTCAGATGTACGGCGATATCACCGACCACTCCAGCCGGCAGCGGATGTCCGTTCTCGTCGATCACCTCGACAATGCCCGGAGCAATCGATTTGCCCATGGAGCCGACCCGGATCGGTTCATCCTTCAGTGCTGCGATGATGAGTGTGCTCTCTGTTTGTCCGTAGCCGTCACGGATTGTAATATTGAAGTGTTGCTGGAATGTATGAATGACTTCCTGATTCAGCGGTTCACCGGCGGATACGGCGCAGCGCAGATTGGACAGGTCGTATTCTGCCAGACCTTCAGTCTTCGCCATCAGGCGGTATTCCGTCGGTGTGCAGCATAATACCTGGATCTTCTCGTCTTGCAGCAGCTGCAGGTAGCGCTCCGGATGGAAGGCTCCGTTATAGACGAAGCCAGTTGCCCCGTTGCCGAGTACCGTCAGGAATGGACTCCAGATCCACTTCTGCCAGCCCGGTGCGGCTGTAGCCCAGACCGTATCTGATTCACGGATATCGAACCAGAGGGAGGAAGTGATCCGCAGATGGGCATACCCCCAGCCGTGCGTGTGAACTACTGCTTTGGGATTGCCGGTGGTTCCGGAGGTATAGGCCAGAATGGCGATATCATCGCGGCGGCTGGCAACCGCAGGGTAAGAATCAGCTTGTCCTTCCATTAGACCCTCCAGGTCGATCCAGCCTTCTTCAGGCTCAGCCGCACCGCTGGAGACGGACAGGCGGTAGTCCAGTGCGGGAAGATCATCGGAGATTTTGTTGACTTCTCCGGTAGCCTCAGACCAGACAATCACGGCCCGCGCTTCGGAATGGCGCAGCCGGTACGAGAGATCCTTCGCCCGCAGCATTTCGGACGAAGGAATAACAGCCAGTCCCAGCTTCAGGCAGGCCAGATATATCGCATAGGCGATGATGCGGCGGGGGACCATGACCAGGACCCGGTCGCCTTGCGTAAGTCCGAGACCGGCCAGTCCGCCGGCGAGACGGTTAGCCTGAGCCATGAGCGCACCATAGGTGATTTGCTCCAGTCTCCCATTTTCATGTAACCATTTAATTGCAATCTTATCTTCAGGATGCCGCTCCATTTCCGAAGTGAGATTGTAGAATTCAGGTGCGATCCAACGTTGATTATCCAAATGAACCTCTCCTATATAATCGTGATGATGTATCTGTTGACTACAGTATAGCACGTTCTCCTAGTACCAGATGCTAATCGGCTCACTGGACACCGGAGAATGTTCTGTGACAGTCTTTATTTTGAAGCATCTTGGTGAGTACAGAATCCCTTAAGGTATTTTTAACCGGATAAGGGAACCATACATTAGAGCCCTTCATGCAGCGAAGCGGCAGAAAGCAGGCCATTGCAATGGACGAGAATACAGTGATCAATGAGACATCTATTAATGAAGAAAGCATTAGTGAATCAGAATTCAATGAAATATTCGCTATTATGGAAGCTTCGTTTCCGGTAAGTGAGCTTAGAACCCGCAGCGGGCAGCAGGCTTTGCTGGATCAGCCGAATTATCATCTGTATACCAGCAAGGATACGGAGGGGCAGATACTGGCTTTTTTGGCGGCATGGGAGTTACCCGAGCTGCGGTTCATCGAGCATATTGCCGTGAATCCCCAGCGCCGGAGCGGAGGGATCGGCCGCAAGCTGATGAGCAGCTACCTTATGCATTCGGACAAGCCGGTGCTGCTTGAGGTAGAGCCGCCGGACGGGGAGCTGGAGCAGAGGAGAATCGGATTCTACGAGCGGCTGGGCTTTTACCTGAATCCCTATGACTATATGCAGCCGCCGCTGCGTGAAGGGCAAGCCGATCTTCCGCTGCGCATTATGACCTACCCGGAGCCGGTGACGATGAAGGAGTTCCTCCATTTCAGAGATGTTTTGTACACAGAGGTGTATGGGGTGTGCATTTGAATTACTTCTTTACAATCCGGATACAAGTTAGAAACAAGTTAATGGTTTAATAAGTCTATAGCAAGGAACACACACACTAACATCACAACTAAGGGAGACGATATTCAATGAAAAGCAAAAAAATGATCATAGCAACGATGGTATTCGGAATGGCCGTTACAGGTTCAGCAGGGGTCTACGCAGGAACGAACATGCAGAAAATCAGCGCCTATCTTAACCACGGAATCGGGTTCAAAGTGAACGGAGCCGCCTATACCCCAGTCGATAACAACGGCAAAACGATGGCGCCAATCACTTATAAGGATACAACGTATCTTCCGGTCCGGGCCATGGCAGATGCACTGAAGGTGCCGGTTACCTTCAATGCTTCCACGAATGAGGTTATCCTTGGGACTGGAACAGGGAGCACAACGCCGGATAATGGTTCAGCTGTGAAGCTGACGGCGGTACAATACACTGCAGCACAGAAGGAACAGATTGCTAAGGCGTTTGCGAACTTTGAGGGTTTTGAGACAGCCTATGCCCCGACTCAGATGGTCAGCGGAGATGCCTTCCAGAAGGTTGCGGGCGGCGATGACGGCGTAAGCTTCCTGTTCAATAAAATGCGGGTGAATGTATCTCCACGTGATTATTCCTACGACTATGACGGAACTACCGTAAAGCTCTCTAACGGAACTGAAGCGAAATGGTACACCCCTTCGGATACACCAATGCTGACCTTCAAGCTGGCAGACCGTTTTGTAACCATCAGCTCCGCTGACAAAGCTCTTAGCAAAGCACAAATCGAGAAAGTGGCTGTAGGCGTAACGAAACTAAGCAAATAATAAGCGTGTTGATTTCCCAAAAAAAGGGACAAGAAAGGCCGCCATTTCGGGTAATGGTAAGTACGACCAAACCAAACCGAAATGAGGCGACCTCATGAATAATAATACCCCATTCCTGGCCGTGTTCAAACAAGTATTAACCCCGGAAGAAGTCGAAATGGTGACTGGGCAAACCGAGAACTACGAGGATACCGGAACCAAAATGACTGTCGGTGTGTTGTTCGACTACTTTATCCAAGCCTGCTACCACAAATGGGATGGCTTTCGTCAAAGTGCTCGGGTGGGCTCGAACTACGATTTGCCCAAGGTTCATTACTCCACTCTTTCGGGCAAAGCCGGTGAAGTGCCTTACGATATCTTCAAGCGTTTGTTTCAAATGCTCGTTCAGAAATGTAACCGGCAAACCCGGCGGCACCTGAATCTGCCTAAAGATCTTCTGCTTATTGACTCTACGACGGTTACGGCGGCAAACTCCCGTATGTCTTGGGCTCCGTATAAAAAATTCAGAGGAGGTATCAAGCTGCATGTGGCCTTCTCGCATGGACAGCATTCACCCGTGAAGGTGGTCGAATCGATTGCCCGGCGCAATGACGCTCCATTTGGAGAAGTCTTGGCCGATAAGGACTACCTTCTAGTCCAGGATCGGGCATATGGAAAAATCGGTCGATTGGATCAATATGTGCAGCAAGGTCAGTCCTTTGTGATTCGTTTGAAAGACAATCTCCACTTGGTGTTACCGCGAAAGCTTCAGCGACCGGCGGAAGGAGATACCAAAATTGTACGCGATATCACCTGTTATATTGGTCAAGGGAAACACCAATCCGCCCAGCGCCACCGCGTCGTTGAATTTGAAAATGACCGGGGCGAAGTCGTACGGGTCGTCACTGATTTGAGAAAAGAGTCCGCTCACGTGATTGCTGAAATTTACAAAGCACGCTGGGAGATTGAAGTCTTTTTCCGCTGGGTGAAACAGCATTTGAATGTCCCTTGTCTGTTTGGAAACACCGAAAATGCAGTGTATAGCCAATTGTTTGTGGCCCTTACCGCATATGTGCTTCTAAAATACATTTTTGATGAAATTCATCCGAAGGTACCGGTCTTTGCTAAGCTGACTCTTTGGGAATTTATGCAGTACTGGCGTATATTTAATCTTCCGCTGGAGTGGCAGGTTCAGCTTAATCAGCTCAGGCGTAAAGAACATTTAGGTGTTTTTGTCATCCCATAATATGGGTAATCAACACGCCTGAGCAAATAATTACTCCTGCTTCTATAGAACAGAAATGCAAAAGGGATGTCCGCAGAGCCGTAACTGGCCGCGCAGACATCCCTGCTTTGTTTTGTCACCGTTATTTGTTAGAGCTATGCTGTTTATTGGCCAGTCTTGCTCCGGGAGTTCCTTTACCGCGTTTTCTGTTCTTTAGCGCTTTACGCTGATTCTCCTGGAACTTCTCCACGAATTCATGAGTGTCCATAACAATCCCCCTAGAAGGTTAGATAACGTAGGCTGGAGGCTTCCAAGCAAACGTTTAGATATTCGGTTATTCTGTCCATTGGCGGCTGATATCATTCTAAGATGATGGTTATAAAATAATGCTTGTAATGAATCTCTATCCGTGATATATTCTATTTCTGGCCGCGAAACATCAACGCCGAGCTCGAACAAGAAGTTAAAAAAAGAGCTTGCATTGATCGGCTGGATGTGATATATTATAAGAGTTGCTGGTGACGATAACATCGCCGCTGACAACGAGCTTGATCTTTGAAAACTGAACAACGAGTGAGTATCGGAAATCACTTCGGTGAGATCCAAAATGAGAGAATGTAAATTCTCGTCAGATGTTTCAAAATGAGCAATCGCTCTTTCTAAATACCAATTTGGAGAGTTTGATCCTGGCTCAGGACGAACGCTGGCGGCGTGCCTAATACATGCAAGTCGAGCGGAGTGTGAGAGGAAGCTTGCTTCCTTTCAAACTTAGCGGCGGACGGGTGAGTAACACGTAGGCAACCTGCCCTCAAGCCTGGGATAACTACCGGAAACGGTAGCTAATACCGGATAATTTCTTTCTTCTCCTGAGGAGAGAATGAAAGGCGGAGCAATCTGCTGCTTGGGGATGGGCCTGCGGCGCATTAGCTAGTTGGTGGGGTAACGGCCCACCAAGGCGACGATGCGTAGCCGACCTGAGAGGGTGAACGGCCACACTGGGACTGAGACACGGCCCAGACTCCTACGGGAGGCAGCAGTAGGGAATCTTCCGCAATGGGCGCAAGCCTGACGGAGCAACGCCGCGTGAGTGATGAAGGTTTTCGGATCGTAAAGCTCTGTTGCCAGGGAAGAACGTCCGGTAGAGTAACTGCTACCGGAGTGACGGTACCTGAGAAGAAAGCCCCGGCTAACTACGTGCCAGCAGCCGCGGTAATACGTAGGGGGCAAGCGTTGTCCGGAATTATTGGGCGTAAAGCGCGCGCAGGCGGTTATTTAAGTCTGGTGTTTAAACCTTGGGCTCAACCTGAGGTCGCACTGGAAACTGGGTGACTTGAGTACAGAAGAGGAAAGTGGAATTCCACGTGTAGCGGTGAAATGCGTAGATATGTGGAGGAACACCAGTGGCGAAGGCGACTTTCTGGGCTGTAACTGACGCTGAGGCGCGAAAGCGTGGGGAGCAAACAGGATTAGATACCCTGGTAGTCCACGCCGTAAACGATGAGTGCTAGGTGTTAGGGGTTTCGATACCCTTGGTGCCGAAGTTAACACAGTAAGCACTCCGCCTGGGGAGTACGGTCGCAAGACTGAAACTCAAAGGAATTGACGGGGACCCGCACAAGCAGTGGAGTATGTGGTTTAATTCGAAGCAACGCGAAGAACCTTACCAGGTCTTGACATCCAACTAACGAAGCAGAGATGCATCAGGTGCCCTTCGGGGAAAGTTGAGACAGGTGGTGCATGGTTGTCGTCAGCTCGTGTCGTGAGATGTTGGGTTAAGTCCCGCAACGAGCGCAACCCTTGACTTTAGTTGCCAGCAGGTTGAGCTGGGCACTCTAGAGTGACTGCCGGTGACAAACCGGAGGAAGGTGGGGATGACGTCAAATCATCATGCCCCTTATGACCTGGGCTACACACGTACTACAATGGCCGGTACAACGGGAAGCGAAGCCGCGAGGTGGAGCCAATCCCAGCAAAGCCGGTCTCAGTTCGGATTGCAGGCTGCAACTCGCCTGCATGAAGTCGGAATTGCTAGTAATCGCGGATCAGCATGCCGCGGTGAATACGTTCCCGGGTCTTGTACACACCGCCCGTCACACCACGAGAGTTTACAACACCCGAAGTCGGTGGGGTAACCCGCAAGGGAGCCAGCCGCCGAAGGTGGGGTAGATGATTGGGGTGAAGTCGTAACAAGGTAGCCGTATCGGAAGGTGCGGCTGGATCACCTCCTTTCTATGGAGAATCGTCTTCTGCAACGAAGACATTCAAATCTTAAATCTAGCCGGTCGGCTAGTTACTCACTCGTTGGTCAGTTTTGAGAGTTTAAGCTCTCAACCGTCTGTAACTTCGATCGACACAGTTGTGTTCGACCCGAACTTACAGCAACTTGATCCTTGAAAACTGGATACCGAAACGAATTTGCGTTTTAGAACATCTTTTAGCTGAAACTTGTGTAAGCAAGTGGAAATAGTTATTAGTTGCTACCGTGATTTTCCTTAGGGAAAACACATTGGTTAAGCTACTAAGAGCACACGGAGGATGCCTAGGCGCCAGGAGCCGACGAAGGACGTGGCGAACAACGAAACTGCCTCGGGGAGCTGTAAGCAAGCTTTGATCCGGGGGTGTCCGAATGGGGAAACCCAGCTGTGGTAATTCGCAGTTACTCGTATCTGAATACATAGGATACGCAGAGGCAGACCAGGGGAACTGAAACATCTAAGTACCCTGAGGAAGAGAAAACAATAGTGATTCCGTCAGTAGCGGCGAGCGAACGCGGAACAGCCTAAACCAAGAGGCTTGCCTCTTGGGGTTGTGGGACGTCTCACATGGAGTTACAAAGGAATAGAGTAGGCGAAGAGGTCTGGAAAGGCCCGCGATAGAGGTAAAAGCCCTGTAGCCCAAACTGTGTTCTCTCCGAGACGGATCCCGAGTAGTGCGGGGCACGTGAAACCCCGTATGAATCCAGCAGGACCATCTGCTAAGGCTAAATACTACCTGGCGACCGATAGTGAAACAGTACCGTGAGGGAAAGGTGAAAAGCACCCCGGAAGGGGAGTGAAATAGAACCTGAAACCGTGTGCTTACAAAAAGTCAGAGCCCTTTCTATGGGTGATGGCGTGCCTTTTGTAGAATGAACCGGCGAGTTACGTTTAACATGCAAGGTTAAGGTGAGAAGCCGGAGCCGCAGCGAAAGCGAGTCTGAATAGGGCGATTAAGTATGTGGACGTAGACCCGAAACCGTGTGATCTACCCCTGTCCAGGGTGAAGGTGCGGTAACACGCACTGGAGGCCCGAACCCACGCATGTTGAAAAATGCGGGGATGAGGTGGGGGTAGCGGAGAAATTCCAATCGAACTCGGAGATAGCTGGTTCTCCCCGAAATAGCTTTAGGGCTAGCCTCGGTGAATGGAGTGGTGGAGGTAGAGCACTGATTGGGTGCGGGGCCCGCAAGGGTTACCAAGCTCAGTCAAACTCCGAATGCCATTTACTTCTTGCCGGGAGTCAGACAGTGAGTGCTAAGATCCATTGTCAAAAGGGAAACAGCCCAGACCATCAGCTAAGGTCCCCAAGTGTGTGTTAAGTGGGAAAGGATGTGGAGTTGCACAGACAACCAGGATGTTGGCTTAGAAGCAGCCACCATTGAAAGAGTGCGTAATAGCTCACTGGTCGAGTGACTCTGCGCCGAAAATGTAACGGGGCTAAACACACCACCGAAGCTATGGCTAGATGCGTTGCATCTGGGGTAGGGGAGCGTTGTATATACGTTGAAGGTGTACCGTAAGGAGCGCTGGAGAGTATACAAGTGAGAATGCCGGTATGAGTAACGAAAAGATCAGTGAGAATCTGATCCGCCGAAAGCCCAAGGTTTCCTGAGGAAGGCTCGTCCGCTCAGGGTAAGTCGGGACCTAAGGCGAGGCCGACAGGCGTAGTCGAAGGACAACAGTTTGAAATTACTGTACCACCGTAATCCGCTATGAGCGATGGGGTGACGCAGGAGGGTAGTGACGCGGACTGATGGATGTCCGTCTAAGCAGTGAGGCTGGTGTGTAGGCAAATCCGCACATCGTAAGGCTGGGCTGTGATGGGGAGCGAAAATTATAGTAGCGAAGGTCATGATCTCACACTGCCAAGAAAAGCCTCTAGTCAGGAGAAGGTGCCCGTACCGCAAACCGACACAGGTAGGCGAGAAGAGAATTCTAAGGCGCGCGGAAGAACTCTCGTTAAGGAACTCGGCAAAATGACCCCGTAACTTCGGGAGAAGGGGTGCCTCGGTAGGGTGAATAGCCCGAGGGGGCCGCAGTGAAAAGGCCCAAGCGACTGTTTAGCAAAAACACAGGTCTGTGCGAAGCCGCAAGGCGAAGTATACGGGCTGACGCCTGCCCGGTGCTGGAAGGTTAAGGGGAGCGGTTAGGGGTTAAACCCGAAGCTGTGAACCGAAGCCCCAGTAAACGGCGGCCGTAACTATAACGGTCCTAAGGTAGCGAAATTCCTTGTCAGGTAAATTCTGACCCGCACGAATGGCGTAACGACTTGGGCGCTGTCTCAACGAGAGATCCGGTGAAATTTTAATACCTGTGAAGATGCAGGTTACCCGCGACAAGACGGAAAGACCCCATGGAGCTTTACTGCAGCTTGATATTGAATTTGGGTACGATCTGTACAGGATAGGTGGGAGCCGTGGAGGCAGGAGCGCAAGCTTCTGCGGAGGCGCCGTTGGGATACCACCCTGATCGTATCTAGGTTCTAACCTGGTGCCCTTAGCGGGTACGGGGACCGTGTCAGGCGGGCAGTTTGACTGGGGCGGTCGCCTCCTAAAGAGTAACGGAGGCGTTCAAAGGTTCCCTCAGAATGGTTGGAAATCATTCGCAGAGTGCAAAGGCATAAGGGAGCTTGACTGCGAGACCTACAAGTCGAGCAGGGACGAAAGTCGGACTTAGTGATCCGGTGGTACCGCATGGAAGGGCCATCGCTCAACGGATAAAAGCTACCCTGGGGATAACAGGCTTATCTCCCCCAAGAGTCCACATCGACGGGGAGGTTTGGCACCTCGATGTCGGCTCATCGCATCCTGGGGCTGAAGTAGGTCCCAAGGGTTGGGCTGTTCGCCCATTAAAGCGGTACGCGAGCTGGGTTCAGAACGTCGTGAGACAGTTCGGTCCCTATCTGTCGTGGGCGCAGGAAATTTGAGAGGAGCTGTCCTTAGTACGAGAGGACCGGGATGGACGTACCGCTGGTGCATCAGTTGTTCCGCCAGGAGCATGGCTGAGTAGCTACGTACGGACGGGATAAGCGCTGAAAGCATCTAAGCGTGAAGCCCCCCTCAAGATGAGATTTCCCAATTAGTAAGACCCCTTGAAGACGACGAGGTAGATAGGTTGGAGGTGGAAGTGCAGTAATGCATGGAGCTGACCAATACTAATCGGTCGAGGGCTTATCCAAAAAACACTAACACACAAATTCGTTTCGGATTCAGTTTTCAGGAATCAAATTCCTGAAGCATTTACGCTGTAAATGCCCGTTTGGTGGCGATAGCGGAGGGGTTCCACACGTACCCATCCCGAACACGACCGTTAAGCCCTCCAGCGCCGATGGTACTTGGACCGAAGGGTCCTGGGAGAGTAGGACGCCGCCAAGCGGACCATCCACACACATTGTGGTATTTTTTTTGTCCTAATTGCTTACATATTCCCTGATAGCTCAGTTGGTAGAGCACTCGACTGTTAATCGAGTTGTCACAGGTTCGAGTCCTGTTCGGGGAGCCATATGGAGAGGTGTCCGAGTTTGGCCGAAGGAGCACGATTGGAAATCGTGTAGGCGCCACAAGCGTCTCGAGGGTTCGAATCCCTCTCTCTCCGTAGTGTTACCTCCCTGATTAGGGATGAGAATCCTCAATGGTTCGTTGGAGCATAAGCTTCGATAGCACTACATCGCAATCTCGTAACGAAGTGAAGAGTATCCCTCTCTCTCCGTAGTGTTACCTCCCTGAAAAGGGGATGGAAATAACTGTATAGCATGGCTCGTTGGTCAAGGGGTTAAGACACCTCCCTTTCACGGAGGTAACATGGGTTCGAATCCCATACGAGTCACCAATTTCTTCTTTGAATGATGGGAAGAGAGAGTCATATATGGAGGCTTAGCTCAGCTGGGAGAGCATCTGCCTTACAAGCAGAGGGTCGGGGGTTCGAACCCCTCAGCCTCCACCATCTATCTTAACCGAATAGATTTTGTACAATGACGCGGGGTGGAGCAGCCCGGTAGCTCGTCGGGCTCATAACCCGAAGGCCGCAGGTTCAAATCCTGCCCCCGCAATTGTTCCCCACAAAGTGAAGAGATGCTCTGTAGCATATTCCGAATACTTTCCGGGGGGGCCATAATGTTAAACTTGGAACCGTGGTGTAGTTGGCCTAACATGCCTGCCTGTCACGCAGGAGATCGCGGGTTCGAATCCCGTCGGTTCCGCCATTTTAATGGCGTAAGGGATGAGAAATCCCTGGGTTCGCTTACGCATAGGCATCGTAAGGAATACTTCGCAATCTCGTAACGGAGTGAAGAGTATCCCGTCGGTTCCGCCATTTTAATTGGTATTAAGACATGAGGGATTGAGCATCCTATATCTCGAAGTATAGAGTATCCATCCGATTCCGTAGCATTTTGCTAATTATAATATTGGGGATTAGCCAAGCGGTAAGGCAACGGACTTTGACTCCGTCATTCATAGGTTCGATTCCTATATCCCCAGCCATCTATTTTCGATTGTTTCTCTTATGAGAGCCATTAGCTCAGTTGGTAGAGCACCTGACTTTTAATCAGGGTGTCGAAGGTTCGAGTCCTTCATGGCTCACCATTTTCTTGTAACGTGTGCGCGTGTGGCGGAATGGCAGACGCACCAGACTTAGGATCTGGCGTTTCACGACGTGGGGGTTCAAGTCCCTTCACGCGCACCATGTTTTTGCGGACGTGGCTCAGCGGTAGAGCATCGCCTTGCCAAGGCGAGGGTCGCGGGTTCGATTCCCGTCGTCCGCTCCATATAGATTTTGCGCCCTTAGCTCAGCTGGATAGAGCGTTTGACTACGAATCAAAAGGCCGGGAGTTCGAATCTCTCAGGGCGCGCCATTACAACTTCATTGAATGATCAAAGTGTCCCCAGATTCGAACGAGTTCGTTGGAGCATCCGCTTCGATAGCACAACTTCGCAATCGGATGCGTAGCATCCGTATCTCTCAGGGCGCGCCATTTATACTTCATTGCTTCAACTTTTGTATTAACGGGATGTAGCTCAGCTTGGTAGAGCACCTGGTTTGGGACCAGGGGGTCGCATGTTCAAATCGTGTCATCCCGATATTTCATTTCACCTATGCGGGTGTAGTTCAATGGTAGAACTTCAGCCTTCCAAGCTGATAGCGTGGGTTCGATTCCCATCACCCGCTTATATTTGTATCACGTGAGTCCGTCAGCCCTATGGGGAAGACGGACTTTTTTTGCTATTTAGCAAATGTAAGCGAAAAACGAACACAATGTGATGCAGGGAAGGCGAATGGCCGAATGTAATCGAAAAAATCGAACACAATTGGACTGGGCGCGCTGCGTAGGCCGTGTGTTTATCGCAGTGCCAGACGTATTTTCACAGGAAAACCGAATACAATGGGTGCCACTGCGAGGAGGGAAGGGCCCCATGCATCACCGGCAGTAACATTTTAAGAGAAATCCTGCCAAAAGTGCAACAATACTGCCCCAAAGAAGCGGTCAATGCTGAAATCCTGCATGAAATGCAACAAATTCAGCGCTAACTTGCTTTAAACATCAAAATTTGTGCAAATCATGCAACATTGTACTTCAACCCGTAAAAGGTATAGAGAAATCCTGCCAAAAGTGCAACATTACCATTACTGCTCCTTAAAAGCGGCCAGTGAGAGAGGCATTAGCATCGTTCACCCGCAGGGTGATTTTGTTGCTATTTAGGGAATGTATGCGAAAACTGAACACAATGTGATGCAGGGAAGGCGAATGGCCGAATGTAATCGAAAAACCGAACACAATTGGACCAGGCGCGCCACGTAGGCCGTGCGTTTATCGCAGTGCCAGATGTATTTTCACAGAAAAACCGAACACATAGAACTCAGAGTATCTGTGAGCCAGAGCGCTAAGGGCTGCAGCTGTCAAATGGCCGTCAGAAGGCAGGTAGATGGAGAAAAGTGAGCTTCGTGTAAGAGTGGTATATAGGCACCAGTATTATTCATCCGCTAGGGTGATTTCGTTGTAAGGGCCGGGATGTTGCAATAGTATGGGAGGGCGTTATGTTTCTATAGAACTGATATAGTATAACTATTGGACTATTGGATCATAGGCAACACTTACTTGGAAGCTGAGGAGCATTTGTTATGACAGACAAAGTAATACGGATTTTCAGAATCATTAACGCCATTCAGTCGAACCCGGGGATTACCGCAGCAGACTTGGCCTTTAGGTGTGAGGTGAATATTAGAACGATCTATAGGGATCTTGAGGTGATCAGCCACTTTGCACCGGTTACGAATGAGGGAAGAGGCACGGGCTACCGGTTCATGGGCAAATTCTTTTTATATCCGCTGGATTTCTCGGAGCAGGAGTCGCTGGCGTTCTCTTTGCTGCCTTCGGTGCTGAATCCGGATAGAATTCCGCCGGGTTTTCATTCTGCGTATGACAAGGTGATGGGGACCCATCTTAAGGAGAAATCACGGCAGAACGGCCTCCTGGAGAATATCGCGGATATTATCCAGATGGGCACACCGGCCTACCGCAAGGAGAGCCGGAACTTCCTGCAGCCGCTCATTGGAGCGATTCTGGAGCAGCGCAGCATCCGGACGGTATACCACTCGCAGTCACGCAACGCCACTACAGCACGGAAGATTGATCCTTATTATCTGATCCCGCGGGATCAGCGCTTTTATCTGATTGGCTATTGCCATCTGAAGGGGGCGATTCGTACGTTCCGGATCAGCCGGTTTGAGCAGGTCGAGATGACGGCTTCCGCTTTTGATAAGGGAAATTTCAATATTAAGCAGTATCTGAAAAATACCTGGTCGATCAACCGGGGCACCCGGAATGTCACGTTCAAGGTACGGTTCGATCCGGAGGTGGCGCGTTACATTAAGGAAGAGGAGCTGTTCGTACAGCCGCGGATGAGCGAAGAAGGCGACGGAACGCTGCTGTTCGAAGTCACGGTTAATAATGAGAAGGAGTTCATCAAGTGGATTCTGCAGTATGGCCCGAATGCTGAGATTCTGGAGCCGGAGTCGGCCAGGGAGCGCTTGAAGGAGCAGCTGGAGCAGTGGCTGGATGTGTATCAGCAGCAGACGTAGACTATGATTTTACATAATATGGAATAAAAATGTCGAAAAGGTTAGATTGATTAGCTCAACTGGAGAATAAAGGCTTTTTTAGAGATATATTAGAGATATATATGTTGGGAATGAATTGACCGGAGCGGTGAAGCAGGTTATTATTGGAATATAATGGAATGATAGGAGGCAAGATAGAAATTGCTGGAACTGGATGGGATGAATGAAGACTCTTTGACAGATATGCTTAAAGTCTCGTTCTCATGGGAGAACTGGACGGCAATTCTCGAGATTTCAGACAAGCTCTTTGAACTTGCAGTTCTAACCTACGGCTCCCATCAACAGGGTGCAAAGAAGTATTATTTGAAAAAAAATATAGCGTATTATCTCGGCTACAGTGCGTGCATGAAGGGCATTGCCTACCAAAAGCTCGGTAATCTCGCTGAATCAAGAAAGTGTATAGGCTTGTACTCGGATTTGAGCTGGATCACGGATGCGGATCAGGAAGCTGCCGCAGAAGTGGAATACTACAGGAACATTGCGATAGCCAACACCTTCGTCATTGATCTGCTGGAAGGAAAGGTAGAAGTTCTCCCTGATTATGTTGAATTCATTCGTACAGGGGACCAGGAGGAGCTGCTTGCCTGCTTGATTACTGTGCTGGAATCTGCCATTAAGTACAACTTTTCTATCGACTGGGTACTGGATGAATTCAATGAGCCGCTACAGGAACTAAGCTGCAGAGAGAAGCAGGAAGATATCAGATACTACATAGACTACATGCATCTTAGTGCAATTTATTTGTATAAAAGGGAGAAAATTCATGATGCAATTAATCTGACTCTCTATATTTTGGTAATAAGTAGTAAACTTTATGACGGGACAGGCTTTAGGAAAATCGTGTCGTTTTATGAACATATCCGAAGCCATGCGACCGCAGAACAACAAGAATCTTATCAAAATGTAATGAAAAATATCTTAGAGAGGGAGTTTTTAAAAGATGAAAAAGGCGATCTCGTTATTAACAGCCGTATTGTTGATTAGCGCAAGCGTAGTAGTAACAACGGCAAGCGCAGGCGGTCACTTATCCGCATCCTCCGGCAATATCTCTATTAACAATCACGGAGCAGGCCACTAGTCTAAAATCTCTCTGTCTCATGAATCTGGAAATATAAGCTGCATATCATGCAAAGAAGGGGTAAGCGATGCTTACCCCTTCTTTGCTGTGGATAGAGGTTACTCTGTTACAGTCAATCCCAGTCCTTCTGCGATTCGCCGGCCAAACTCCGGATCGGCTTGGTAGAAGTGGCCAATCTGGCGGAGCTTGATCTCCTCGGACTCCACTGGAGTCATCGCGCCGACAATATTGCTCACGAGCCGGGCACGCTCCTCTTCACTGAGCAGACGGTACAGGTCACCCGGCTGAGTGTAGTGATCGTCATGGTCATAAGACACGCTGTCTGCCTGGCCGGAGACTTCAAAAGCAGCCGCTTTATGCGGCGCTGACTCGGTTGCCCCGCCGGAGCTGTTGGGCTCGTAGTAGACGGAGCCTCCCCCGTTATTCGTAGCATTCATCGCGCCGTCGCGCTGATTATTGTTGACCTCTGCGACAGGCCGGTTAATCGGCAGGTGGTTATGGTTCGCTCCTACCCGGTAGCGGTGGGCATCTCCGTATGCGAAGAGGCGGCCCTGAAGCATTTTATCTGGAGAAGCTTCTATGCCTGGAACGAACGACCCGGGGGAAAAGGTAGCCTGCTCCACTTCGGCGAAGTAATTCTCAGGATTGCGGTCCAGCACCATGCGGCCTACCTCAATCAACGGATAATCCTTCTGCGACCACACCTTGGTGACATCAAACGGATCGAAGCGGTAGGTGTCGGCATCTTCCACAGGCATAATCTGCACATGCAGCCTCCAGGCTGGGAAGTCTCCACTATCAATGGCGTTGAACAAATCCGCTGTATGATAATCCGGGTTCTCCCCGGCTAACTGTGCGGCCAGCTTAACATCGAGGTTCTTGACGCCCTGCTCTGTCTTGAAGTGGTATTTCACCCAGACGGCTGCGCCTTCGGCATTTACCCACTTGAACGTATGGCTGCCGAAGCCATGCATATGGCGGAGAGTAGCCGGGATGCCGCGGTCGGACATCAGAATCGTCACCTGGTGCAGAGACTCGGGGGAGAGGGACCAGAAGTCCCAGACGGCATTCGGGTTCTTCAGATGGGTCTGCGGATGGCGCTTCTGGGTATGGATAAAGTCCGGGAACTTGATGGCATCACGGATGAAAAAGACAGGCGTGTTATTGCCGACCAGGTCGTAGTTGCCTTCCTCAGTGTAGAATTTCACAGCAAAGCCGCGCGGATCGCGCACAGTATCGGATGAACCCAGCTCCCCGGCAACGGTAGAGAAACGGATGAACATCGGGGTGCGTTTGCCGACCTCCGACAAGAAGGCAGCCTTCGTATATTGGGAGAGATCATTGGTGACTTCAAAATAACCATGGGCACCGGCGCCTTTGGCATGAACGACACGCTCAGGAACACGCTCACGGTTGAAGTGGGCCAGCTTCTCCAGCAGGTGGACATCCTGCACCAGCACGGGGCCACGGGCACCGGCGGTCATTGAATTCTGGTTGTCACCTACGGGGGCGCCCCAGCTTGTCGTTAGCTTGTTGTTATGGTTTGTGGTCATGAACATAATCACCTCGTATAGGATTTGATTTTAGATTAAGTATAAATACTATAATAACAAGAATTTAAATAAAATCAATCCTTTTTTATAATTATTATAATTAACCTTATGCGGAAGAAAGCAGGTTCATGCCAGAGCTGGAGGTTACAGACAAGGAAATTTGGCTTAGATGAAGCGAAAGCGGAGAGTGAAGAGTGGGCAAAAAAACTCCCGCCCGCAGCAGCGGACAGGAGGGGGGATTCGTGAACAGTAACGGAGCAGCAACAACTGGATGCGGGTGACGGGAGCAAAAACTACTGTAAGTTAGCTTGGGATATACATACGGTTATAGTATTCATCCAGCATGCGCTTGGTGGCGAATTCGGTGCGGGTGGTCTCGATGCTGCGGTGCATCATCTGCACCCACTTGGCCTGATCCTCATAGAAGACCGGGAGGACGCGGTTCAGTAGGGTATCATACAATGCATCGCTGTCATGCTGGTCAAGCACTGCAAAGTCGGTAGTCTCGAAGCCGCCGCCGATCTGCCAGCCGTTCTCGCCGTCGATGCAGGCCTCCGGCCACCAGCCGTCCAGGATGGAGCAGTTCAGGACGCCGTTCATGGCGGCCTTCATCCCGGAGGTTCCGCTGGCTTCGAGCGGTCTGCGCGGATTGTTCAGCCAGATGTCAGAGCCGCGGGTCAGCCGGGCTCCGATGGTCATATCGTAGTTCTCCAGGAAGACTACACTCTTCGGATATTTGCGCATCATGGCTACAAGGTTGCTGACGATCCGCTTGCCGTTGTCGTCCAGCGGGTGTGCCTTGCCGGAGAAGACAATCTGAATCTTGCCGCTCTCCAGGTACGGCTCTATAATATCCGGCTGGGAGAAGATCAGGTCACTGCGCTTGTAAGGAGCCGCCCGGCGGGAGAAGCCAATGAGCAAATTGTCTGCATTCAGGGCAATCCCGGACCGTTCTTCAATGAAGCCGATCAGCTCCTGCTTGATCTCCTTGTGCACAGCCCACAGGTCGCCGCCTCCCTCAAAAGCACGGGTCATCCGCTCATCTACCCAGGTAGGGGTATGAATCGCATTGGTGATGCCGATGATCTCGGATCTGCCGGCGACTTCCTTCCACATTTTGTTAGCGGTGTCGGCATGAAGCTGAGCCACTGCATTCGAGATTCTCGACAGCCGCAGACCGGCAACTGTCATGTTGAACGGCTCTCCGCCGATCCGCTCCATCTGGGCGCGGGTTAGGCTGTTGAAGGCTCCCATGTATTCCAGACGATCCAGCGGATGTGTCTCGTTGCCTTCCTTGATCGGTGTATGTGTAGTGAACACAACCTCTTCCCGTGTAGCCTTCCAGGCTTCTTCAAAGGTACTGCCGCCGGACATCTTCTCCCGGATCAGCTCGATTGCAGCGAGCGCCGCATGTCCCTCGTTGAAGTGATAGACATCGATCTTAATTCCTAGAGCGCGCATGGCTTTGACGCCGCCGATGCCCAGAACGATCTCCTGGGCAATCCGCTCCTCCCCGAACCAGCCGTAGAGCTGTCCGGTAATCCAGGCATCGCTGTTCTCCGGGATATCGGTGTCGAGCAAATAGAGCGGACGGTTGCCGAACCGGTCGGTTCTCCACACTTTGCAGACCACATCGGTCTTTCTGACTTTTACCGTGACCTTGACGCCCGTATCTTCCAGGAAGTCGTACACATAGTTGTGGTAAGAGTCGTAGGGATTGCCGTCCGCATCAATCCTCTGGTCCGTGTAGCCCTGTTTCCATTTGAGTCCGATGGGGATGATGGGTGCCCCGATATCCTGCGCGCCCTTGATGTAATCTCCGGCCAGAATGCCCAGGCCTCCGGCGTACATTTTGAAATCGGAATGCAGCCCATACTCCATGCTGAAATAAGCTACTGACGGTAAGTGGTTCTCGCTCACGTGATAAGCCTCCTAAATGCGATTTAGATAATAACAAGTTGCTGCAGGCTGTATCTAAGATGCAAACGTTTGCTCCATGAGGCAGGACGGGCTCTGGAAGCGATTGCACCATCATTCTAGCATATTTATCCTTAAAAAGCACAGCGGAGTTTCGGTGACGAATGACCGCCTGCTGAGCCGATAAATAAAATTTGATAAACCTGCCGGAAGGCCATAAGATAAGGGGAGAATAAATGTACAAGCTTCATCTAAATTATAAGCTAAACCATAAAGCAAACAATAAACCAAGTGGTGGTGTAAAGGATTGAGTATAGTCGTAATTGGAAGTCTGAATATGGATATGGTCGTACGGGCAGAGCGCGCGCCGGAGGCGGGTGAGACCCTGTTCGGTCAGGGATTTGCTCTGTCTCCGGGCGGAAAAGGGGCGAATCAGGCCGTCGCAGCGGCCAGACTGGGTGCGGATGTGACGATGATCGGCAGAGTGGGGAAGGATGCTTTTGGCAGCGGGCTGCTGGAGATTATGGAGCAGGAGCGGGTTCATACTGCTTATATCTCACAGAGTGAATCCCAGGTTACAGGGGTTGCTTCCATTGTGGTGGACGGTGCCGGTGAGAACCGGATCATTGTGGTACCTGGCGCGAATGTGGAGATGAAGCCGAAGGATATTGAAGCACTTGAGACCGTGATCAGCGGTGCCGGGATCGTGGTGATGCAGCTGGAGACGGATCTGGCGATGTGCGAGGCTGCGGCAGTCCTGGCTTACCGGCATGGGCTACCGGTGATTCTTAATCCGGCTCCGGCCCAGCCGCTGAGCGATGAGCTGCTGCACCATGTCACCTACCTGACTCCGAATGAGACAGAGGCGGGGATTCTGGCCGGCATCTCTGTGGAGAGTGTGGAGGATGCAGAGCGTGCGGCCCGGATGATGCTGGCAAAAGGGGTCCGGTACGTCATTGTAACGCTGGGCTCCAAAGGGGCGCTAATCGTGGACGCTGCCGGAAGCCGGCATGTCCAGGGGTTCCCGGTGCAGGCGGTAGATACGGTGGCAGCCGGAGATTCCTTCAACGGGGCGCTGGCCTGGCAGCTGACCTGCGGCAGGACGCTGGAGGAGGCGGTCCGCTTCGCCAATGCGGTCGGTGCGCTGGCGGTTGGCAAGACCGGTGCGATTGCTTCTCTGCCCAGACTGGAAGAGGTAGAGCAGTTCCTGCGGACAGCTGCTAATGCGGAGTCACAAGACCTGTAGATCCCAGTAGATTCCGTATGTGAGATAGAGGAAGCAGATGCTATATAAGACGCACTAAAGAAATTAACGAAAAGCAAAAAGAAGCGGAGGGGAAATTTGGAACTGTAGGAGCGGTAGCGTCCGCCTTTGTCAACGGATTTCAACCGCGAGTAGCGGATTAAATTAAGAAATCTGTTGACGGGCAGCGGCCGGAAGTCCAAATGTTCACTGCAGCGACGACCAAGCTTCGAGTTCAAACCTTAAGTGCGTTTTATATAATAGACAAATTAAGCGGGGAGCGTCAGAGGAAGCGCTGAGACTCGGGGTCCGCTAAGGAGCTGACACGTTTGAGCGGTACAGTAACCGTCAAGAATATAACCCTCGGAGAAGGGATGCCCAAAATCTGTGTTCCGCTGGTCGGAACGACGCGGACGGAGTTGCGTGCAGAAGCTGAGGCTTTGCTCGCACTGGCGCCGGATGTGGTGGAGTGGCGCAGTGATTTCTTCAGGGAGGTGGAAGATATTAATGCCGTAACCCAGGTGCTGGAAGACATTCAGCGTCTGCTGCCGGAGATTCCGCTGATCTTCACCTTCCGCAGCGCCAGGGAGGGCGGGGAGAAGGAAATCTCCACCGCCTATTACTTCGAGTTGAACCTGGCTGCGGTAGAGAGCGGACTGGTGGATATTGTGGATGTGGAGCTGTTCCATGAGGAAGCGGAAGTCCGCAAGCTGATTGCCGCAGCGCATGGGCAGGCGGTGTTCGTGATTGTCTCGAATCATGATTTCCACGGGACGCCGTCCGAGGAGGAGATTGTCTCCCGGCTGCGCCGGGCGCAGGAGCTGGGCGGCGATCTGCCCAAGATTGCCGTAATGCCGCAAGGTCCAGCCGATGTGCTGACCCTGCTGGCGGCGACGAACCGGATGCAGGAGCAGTATGCGGACCGTCCGATCATTACCATGTCGATGGCCGGGGAGGGCGTGATCAGCCGGCTGGCCGGAGAGATCTTCGGCTCGGCGCTGACCTTCGGTGCGGCGCATAAGCCTTCGGCACCGGGGCAGGTGGCAGTTGCCGAGCTGCGCGGTGTGCTTACGCTGCTGCACCGCAGCTTGTAGCGGCTGCCGGTACAGACGCAGCAGGAATGGGGATAGACAGGGTGTTTCCGGCCGGGATTACGGTGGAAGCACCCTTTTGCATATAGAGAGATAGCAAATAGCGGGCGGAGTTTGAAAGTGTAGCTGCCCATGCCCTACAATGGAGGCAATCAAGTAGAAGGGGCGGAGCGCCGATGACAGAATTGATTCTGGTTGTGGAGGATGAGGTGAGAATTGCCCGTCTGCTGCAGATTGAGCTGGAATGCGAGGGATACCGTGTGTCCATTGCCGGGAGCGGCCATCAGGGGCTGGAGATGTACCAGGAGCAGCAGCCGGATCTGTTATTGCTGGATGTGATGATGCCTGGATTCAGCGGCATAGAGCTGCTGCGGCGAATCCGGGCGGGTGATCCCGATACGCCGGTGCTGCTGCTTACAGCCAAAAGCTCGGTAGAGGATAAAGTATCAGGCCTGGACCTTGGGGCCAATGATTATATTACGAAGCCGTTTCAAATTGAGGAGCTGCTGGCGCGTGTCCGTGCTGCGCTGCGGCTGGCCTCGGGGCGGAGGAGAGAGGAAGCCGTCAACCTGCTGATGGCAGATGATCTGGAGCTGAACGAAGCTACGCGGGAGGTGAAGCGGGCAGGCCGGAGTATCGAGCTGACTCCCCGGGAGTTCGACCTGCTGGTCTACCTGCTGAAGAATAAGCGCCAGGTGCTGAACAGGGAACAGATCATGGCTGCCGTCTGGGGGTACGATTATTACGGCGATACGAATATTGTGGATGTCTATATCCGCTATGTCCGCAAGAAAATCACGCTGGACCACCAGCCTGAATTGATTCATACCGTGCGGGGCGTTGGTTATGTGCTGAAGGATGCCCCATGAAGCTGCGGAGCACCATTCATCTGTATTCCAGCGTGCTGTTTGCCGTGCTTCTTGTCCTGATGAATCTGTTCATCTACGCCGTGTTCAGCCGGATGTCACTAGACAGCCAGCTCGGGCAGGCTTCTGCCGAGACGGTTAGAATCGCTGCCGCGATTAGAAAAGCCGGAGACGGGGTAACGGCACCGGAGCTGCTCCGGGCTTATGTGCCGGTGGAGGGAATGCTGCGGCTGCTCTCTGCGGACGGTAGCGGACCGGCGCCAGTCACCTCAGCCTCCGGGCATGAGATCAGCCGGGTGAAGCCGGTCTACCATTCCGGGAAGCAGGCGGAGCGGGTCCGGGTGGACGGACGCTTGTACGCGTTCGTAAGCATTCCCGTCATCTGGACGGACGGGAACGTCCTGAATCTCCAGATGACCAAAAGTCTGGAGAGCACGATGGATACGCTGCGGGTGCTGCGGCTGGTCCTGGCCGGGGCTGCGCTTGCGGCGCTGCTTCCGCTGCTGCTCTCCAGCCGCCTGTTGTCGGGCCTGATTATGCGGCCCATCGTCCAAATGACGGCGACTATGCGGGAGATTCAGCGCAGCGGGAAATTCCGCAGGCTTCCGCTGGAAGCACACTCGAAGGATGAGCTGGTGGAGATGGGGCATACCTTCAACGAAATGATAGGCCTCCTGGAGAGCAATTATGTGAAGCAGGAGAAATTTGTGTCGGATGCCTCCCATGAGCTGCGCACACCGCTGACGGTTATTGAGAGCTATGCCAGTCTGCTGAAGCGCAGAGGGCTGGATCACCCGGAGCTGTTCGAGGAATCGGTTGAGGCCATACACTCCGAAGCTGTGCGGATGAAGGAAATGACGGAGCAGCTGTTATTGCTGGCGAAGCACCCGGAGCAGTGGGATCTGGAGCTGAAGGTGATAGATCTGGAGGAGCTGGCCCGTTCTTCGGCGAAGGCTTTTCAGAATGCGTACGGGAGGGAGGTCACGGTTCAGGTCAAGGGGCCGGCTGAGGGCTACAGCGATGAAGCGAAGCTCCGGCAGCTGCTGTTCATCTTCCTGGACAATGCCCGCAAATACAGCGATGAGCAGATAACCGTGCGTATTGAGACTTCCGGGCAGGAACGGATGATTGTGATTACCGACCGCGGCATTGGAATTCCGCCGGAGGAGCTGCCGAAGATATTCGACCGTTTCTACAGAGTGGATGAGGCGAGAACCCGTGAGAACGGAGGGGCAGGCCTGGGGCTGTCGCTTGCCGCAGAGATCGCGGGGGTGATCGGAGCGGAGCTGTCCATGGATAGTACGGTAGGCCTGGGAACCTCGGTGACGATCCGTATGGCTGCGGACCGCAGGGGAGGTGGACAATGAACCAGCATCCAAGGAACAAGAGCAAAATGTACAAGGCAATCATAGGTATGGTTGTCTTCCTGCTGCTGGCTTGGGTTGCCTTCTGGATATTCGGGAAGGATTCGGAGCCGCTGTTATCCAGAGATCAGGCGGAGCAGGCCGTGCTGAACGAATATGCCGGTAAGGTAGAGAGTCTGAAGCTGCAAGCTGGAGCTTATGTAGCAGAGCTTCAGACGGAGCAGGGACGGTATGAGCTGAAGCTGGACGGGGTTAGCGGCGAGATTCTCTCCATCGTGCTGTTGAAGCGCGCGGACGAACCGGCGGTGCAGCCTACGTCTGCCGCTACTCCAGCGCCATCTGGAGGAGCTGAGGCTACCCCGTCACCAGCACCTACCCCGGCGGCGCAGAGCGTAGTCTCCGAAGCGGAGGCTGTCAGGCTCGCTCTGCTTGAGGTACCGGGGAAGCTGGACGATGTGGATACGGGAATCGATGCGGCGGGCGCTTTTTACCTGGTGGAGATTCATACTTCAGACGGGCGGGAAGCCGTAGTTCAGGTCAACGCAATCTCGGGTCATATTATGTCTGTGACCTGGGAAGAGCCGGATGGGGACGATTCCTAGGGTATCTGTTTTTTTCTCAGCGAATTCTAATGTTACTCCCGCTGTTCTCTCAGATTGTAGCGTTATAGTTACTACATGAAGCAGCGAAGAATGAACTTAGGAGGCGTTAACATTGAAGACAAAGATATGGAGCAGTATCACGGCGGCAGCACTTATTCTCGGAGGCGCTTATGGTATAGGCGAGCTGAAGGGCAGTACGGCAGATGCAGCCGCAGCAGTGAAGCGTCAGAGCACAACGTTGATTAGTGTAAGCCAAGCCGAGCAGATTGCCTTGAAGGCAGCTCCGGGACAGGTGGAGAGCATCGATCTGGAGAAGAAGGCCAGCGGCACGTATTACGATATCGAAATTCAGCAGACCAAGCAGGAAATAGATGTCCGGGTAGATGCCTATTCGGGAAAAGTGATCAGCCTGCGCAAGGATGCAGACAATGATGACTCTCATAAGGCAGCTCCGGCCTCAGGCGGGAAGATGATTACCGCAGGCAAGGCGGCTGAGGCAGCCCAAGCTGCTGTGAAGGGGACGGTCACCGAGATTGATCTGGACCGGGAGCACGGGGGCGCTGTCTACGAGGTTGAAATCAGGAACGGGCAGGTCAAGACAGAAGTAGGTGTCGATGCGTATACTGCCAAGGTTGTGTACACCGATACGGATTCCGACGAGGATGATGATTGATAGGTAAAAGAGAGGCAGCCGGATTGAACGGCTGCCTTTTTGCTATGCCAAACGATTACGTCTACTGCTTCGCTCCGGTATACACATGCACTGCATCCCGCAGGAACGCGGCCATGCCCGGGCGGTGCTGGTCGTAATAAGCGGTGAAGCGCTCATCCTGGACATACATCTGGGCAACACCGGCATGGGCTTCCTTAGTGTACGTATCCCAGTAGAAGCTTAGCCACTGGCGGTGCAGGTCAGCGGCCTTTTGCGCCAGCTCGCTTGCCGAATCGCCTTCCTCCATCGCCTGCTCCAGTGACGCGAACATATCTGCCTCCAGCTGCTGAAGGGCAGCGTACTGCTCCTCCGTCATATGGCTCAGCTTGCGGTTCGACTGCTCCACAGCTTCCGCGCCGTATTGCTCCCGGATCTCCTGGCCGTACTTCTGCTCGTTATCGTCAATCAGCTTCTGCTTGAAGCCTGTGAATTTCTCCTGATTGCTCATTATACTTCTCCCTTCTGTGTGTGCAATGGTCTGCTCGACGTTCGCGATGAGCCGGTCCAGCTGCTGTCTCCGCTGAAGCAGCTGGTCATGGTGCTCCCGCAGGGCGCGGGCGCTGTCGAAGGAGGGCGAATGGACAATATCCCTGATCGCCTCCAGGCTGAGGCCCAGTTCCCGGTAGAACAGAATCTGCTGTAACAGGTCTACCTCGGCCTGGCCGTAGATCCGGTATCCCGATGAATTGATTCTGGCCGGCTTCAGAATGCCGAATTCATCGTAATACCGCAGGGTCCGTGCACTGATCCCCGCGAGTGTCCCCAGCTTATGCACCGTATATTCCATGGTCCTGTCTGCCTCCAATCTGTCTCCTGCGTCTCTGGCAGAGGATGGTCTTCAAGGTCTCCCCGCCGGGTAAGCGGCCGCTTACAGATCTAACTGTACACTTTGACGTAACGGCAAGGTCAACTCTTTATTTGGTAGAATAACCGGACAGAGGGGCGGGTAACCGTGGGTGCTGGAAAAGCAAACAGCGGCAACCGCCCGGGCTATGCCTCGGGAGATTGCCGCTGCTGTGCGCGGGTAGGGGTCTATTTCTTGCCAAGCTGGGCGGTGAAATACGCCTTAAGCTCTGCCAGCTTCCGGGGGTCCGCCAGGGCATCCTCCGCAGGGAAATAATGCTCGGCGACCAGTTCCCAGGTAGGGACGATTTTCTGGGCGGTCATCGCTTTGATAGCGATCTTAACCGTCTTGCGCTCCCTGGCGTTCGAGAAGGTATCGACATAATGCTGCGACCGCGCAAAGTCCAGCTCGCTGAAGACTGCACGGAAGATCTCCGCCGTCATCTTGGCATCGTCCAGCGCGCGGTGAGCGGAGCCGGAAGGCTCCAGGCCGAAGAGGGCCATCGCCCCTTCGACGCTGATGTCGTTACTGAGGCCGCGGGCGCGCAGGACGCCCTTGAGCAGATCGAAGTAGGTGGCCTCCATCCAGTAGGCATCATCCATCTTGTGCATCCGCACATCCTGGATAATCCGCTTCATATCCTCGCCGCCCCAGGTTAAGAGCAGCACTCCGTCAGCACTCTGGTCAAGCCACGCTCTAAAGGCGGTAATGACCTTCGGGAACCGGCTGGCGACGTCGATATCCTCCTGGGGGATGCCGGTTTTTTTCTTGATGAATGAATTCAGGGTGGAGAAGTATATGGGTCTGATTAAGGCTGAGAATTCATCCTTAACCTGCAATGAAGCGTCTAACCGGACCGCTCCGATCTCAATGACCTCCATGGGATGCTCGCTGGCAAATTTGCGGCCGTTGAATTCGATGTCCAGAATAATATAATCCACAGGTAATGCCTCCGTTTCAGTGACTGGCGCCAAGATTGCCCGGAAATGCGCCGACCCTTCTATTTTAGCAAAAAAAGCGCTGTACAGATACCGGATGCCCTGTATCAGCACAAATTTGAATTTTCGGCCGGGGGAACGTGTTGATATCTGCAAAATTGGGTAATGAACAAGATAATCTGTCGAATAGAGCTATTGAGGCAAGGAGGGAAGGCCATGAAGCTGTATGTAACCGTCAAAAGCCTGGGGAAACGCAAGGCGGTGCTGGAGCGGAAGGAGCTGCTGCTTGCGTCCCATCCGCAGACGCTTCGCGCGCTAATCTCGGAGATTGTAGCCGGGCAGGTGCAGGCGATGCGGGAGCGCCAGGAGCAGGGGGAGCTGATCCCCTACCTGACCGCAAGTGAAATTGCGGAGCAGGGCGATAACGGCAAGGTCGGGTTCGGCACAGTGTACAGTGAGACGAAGCCTGAGGTAGAGCAGGCTACGGCAGCGGCACTGCTTGCTTTTGAAGACGGATTGTATAAGGTGTTCGTGCAGGAAGAGGAATGCTCCGCGCTGGATGAGCCGCTGAGGCTCGAAGAGGGCGATGAGCTGACGCTGATCCGGTTCACGATGCTGGCAGGAAGATTATGGTGAGGGAGATGACAGGATGAAGTTCGGAAATGCAGAGTGGGAGACTCAGTGGTACGAAGAGATCGAGAGTAAAGCGAAGGGGCTCAAAGGGGAAGGCGCAGAGCTTGCACCTCTGCTGGCCGAGTTCAGCAAGACCCGCTACCTCCATGAAGGGGAGGATTCGCTGGACCGCTTCATGGCTATACTGGAAGCGCGTGCAGACGCTGCCCGGAGTGATTTTGCCGGTTACTGGGAGCCTCTGTTCCAAGTCATGCAGCAGCTGTACAGCACACATACTGTTGAGCTTGCCCGTTACATAGTTAATCATGCAGTGGAGTACCCTTATGCCATAGGGTATCTGCGCCGGCCGTTCCGTACCCGGGAGGTTCAGCCGCACCGGCTGCAGATTCTCCGTAAAATCAATGCTCTGATCTATATGGAGATGGTTGAATTCTCGCTGCCGGAATATTTCAAGGGCAATCTGGATAAAGACTACAGTACCTCCTACCGTGTGGATGTGGCTGTTCCGGATGTAGTCGCCTATGAGCTGGACCGCGGCGGCAGCGGCATGGAGGATCTGCTCAAGGAAGCCGTATATGGAGATAACCAGGCGGCGCAGCTTAGTCACAGTATGCTGAAGGGCGTGTTCCTCAGCCACAATCAGTCGGCTATGCATATGGTAGGCGAGCTGCTGGTTGCTGCCCGTCTGCAGGAGGGGCTGCGGCAGTCGATTGTCGAACGGATGGATGAGGGGACGATTGAGAATAACCTCTATATGCTGAAGGTGATTCTCGACAATGATCTCGTGCGCTACAGCTCGGTGGTTCGTGCCCTGGGCGTATGGACAGGCATGGGCCTGGAAGCGCAGAACCAGCGGGTGGCGAAGCAACTGGTAGAAGGTGCCTATCAGGTGCTGACGGATGAAGCGCTGCGCGAGGAATGGCTGACCAGTGAGAATGCCAACCATGTCTACCTGGGCTTGTGGGGGACGGCAGTCTATGAGGAGAATGACCTGATCGGCAAGGTTGACGTTCTCATGGAGCAGGGACAGTTGTACCAGAAGATTGTAGCCCAGTATGTGCTCTCGAACAGCCAGAACCAGGAGGTCCGCCTGCGCAGCGCCCGGCAGCATCTGAACGGGCAGGAGCCGGAGCTGCTGTACTGGATTCTGATGAACTACAACTACGATTATGACCGGATGTGGAGAGGGCCGAAGGATAACGGTCCACGAATCGAGGTCAGAACCAGCCCCCAGCTTGCGGATAAAAGCGAGCGGCAGCGCGACTTCAGCCTGCTGAAGGACATCTTCCTGAATCCGGACAGCCGGGAGCAGAGCGGTCCGTCCAAGGTGCTGGACTTCGTGCAGATTAACTATACCCGTGATCTGCCGGTACAGAAGATGCTCTATCTGATCTCTTATGACATGGACCCGGCCTGGGTGAACGAACTGCTTGCCCATAAGGACAAGCTGAGCCCGGATATGCGCGGGGAGCTGCTGAACTACTTCGTGCAGGATGCAGAGGATGCTGTGCAGCGCGAATTCATCTTCGCCAGCCTCTCCGACAAAAGCATGAAGAACCGCGAGCTTGCGCTGAAGCTGGCGCAGGAGCTGACGCTGGCGGAGGATGAGCTGCTGATGGCGGAAGGGCTGTTGAAGCTCAAGACCGGCACGCTGCGCCAGAGCGTCACCCTCATGCTGCTGAATCAGCCGGAGGAAACGCTGGAGGCTTCCATCCGCAGGCTCGTGCAAGGCAAGAATGCCTTGCAGCGGCAGGCGGGGCTTGAGATTATGACGGTGCTGTTCGAGGATGAAGAGCGGCAGGCGCTGTTCGAAGCCGTGCGGCCGCTGGCGGAGGAGCTGGTGAAGCCTTCTGACCAGGAGCGTGAGCTGATCGGAAGGCTGAGCCGGAAGAACGAGTATACCAAGGCGAACGGCTTCGGCTTGTTCGATCCGAAGCAGACGGAGGAATGGCTGGCTCAGCGGCCGGCAGCGGACGGATTCGAGTGGGATCAGGTGTTCAAGCTCTCGCTGGAGCAGATCAAGAAGTTTCTTAAGGATCTGGACAACACCGTTCACAAGCACCGCGATGTGGAGTATGAGGTGGAATACTACAGCGGATATAAGGATACGCTGCTGATCGGGACCAATCTCAGACCGCTGCAGGGGTACTTATTGAACCATGAGGAGAGTGGCAAATCCGCTCTCGGGCAGTACCCGTTGCATGAGGTATGGGCTGAATATTGGGACAAGAGCGGCTGGAGCGCCCGGGATCTGATGGAGCTGAACTTCTATATGAGCCTGGAAGAGCTGGATGAGACCCTGGATAACTATGACGGTTATGATACGATGGGCATCGATGACGATGAACTCAGCAAGCAGAAGCTGCTGTCCGGCTGGCGTAAGGCGTTCGCGGCTAAGATCTACCCGCTGGAGCAGCTCGAGGCTGTGATGAAGCTGGTGGACAAGCTGAAGTACAGATGGCAGGTGGAATCGCTGCTGGATGCGTTCCGTGCCGACCACAAGAGCCCGGAGAGCTTCCGGTTGGTAAATGGTGCGGTGAATGCCCTGGTGGCTGCCTTCCCCGAAGAGAAGCTGGCGGCGGACTGGCCCTTCCTCTCGGTTCTGGCTGATCCTTGGATCGATATGGTCCAGAAGCTGTGGAAGGGACCGGAGGAGTTCAAGGAGATGTTCCGTACCTGCTACAGGTTCGAGAGGATCAGCGGCGGCGAAGAGCGGGACAGCATCATCGGGCTGAAGCACTATGTCGAGGCCTTCACTGGTGGCATCATCCGCGAGGAGACGCTGCTTAAGGAGCTGCTGCTGAGTACGGATGCACGCAACCATATGAGTTGGATCAGTTCACGCAGATACGATTGGATTGAGAACAGTCCAGAGATGGTTGCACTGCGTACACGGATCATCGACCGTCTGCTGGCGGTTGAGCTGGGGCGCGGCGACCTGCCGACCGAAGTGACCGGCATGACGATGGGGCTGCAGCGGATAGAGGGCCTGGAGTATTGTATTCGTATCCTGTCAGGGCTGAACAAGGATACCTTCGTGCGCGGGTACGTGTATGGCTATGGCAACAATATTACGAAGAAGGAATCCTTCAGCCATCTGCTGAAGGTATGTTATCCGCGCGAGGGCGATAATGCGGAGCTGCTGAAGACCTTGCTGCAGGAGTACAAGCTGTCCGATCAAAAGCTGCTGGAAGCCGCCATGTACGCCCCGCAGTGGATCGAGATCATTGCCGGATACCTGGGCTGGGAAGGGCTGCGCAGCGGGGCCTGGTACTTCCATGCCCACATCAACGAGAGCTTCTCGGCCGAGAAGGAGACAGTGGTGGCGCATTACTCGCCGATCACCCCGCAGGAGTTCAATGACGGCGCCTTCGATGTGAATTGGTTCCAATCAGCTTATGAGGCGCTTGGCCAGGAACGGTTCGAGCTGCTCTATGATTGTGCCAAATATATCTCCGCCGGTGCGAACCACCGCCGCTCCCAGCTGTTCGCCGATGCTACGCTCGGCAAGCTGAGCCTGAAGGAGATGAAGGAATCGGTGGAGCAGAAGCGGAATAAAGAGCATCTGCTCAGCTACAGCCTGATTCCGCTGGAGGCAGACCGAGAGAAGGATATCCGCGGGCGGTATGAATTCATCCAGCGCTTCCTGGCGGAGAGCAAGCAGTTCGGCGCACAGCGCCGCGCCAGCGAAGGCGCTGTGGCGCAGATTGCGCTCGGCAACCTGGCGCGCAATGCCGGATATGCCGATGTCACCCGCCTGATCTGGGATATGGAGGCGCGCAAGCTGGACGACTATGCCGCGTACTTCGAGCCTTATGCTCTGGATGACGAGACTTATGTCTCGCTCAGCATCGACGAGGAAGGGCAAAGCGATGTTGTGGTGACCAGCAAGGGCAAGGCGCTGAAGTCGGTGCCCGCGCGCTTCAAGAAGCATGAGCGGATCGAAGCGCTGAAGGAGGCCAAGAGCGACCTGACCGGCCAGTTCCGCCGCGCCCGCGCTGAGCTGGAGCGGTCGATGGCGTCCGGCGGCACCTTCACGCCGGAGGAGATTGCCGGGCTGAGCCGGAATCCGGTGCTGGCTCCGCTGATCAGCAAGCTGGTGCTGAAGAGCGGCGATGCGCTGGGGTATTATGATGCGGACCAGGGCGCGTTGGTAAGCCCGGCGGGTGAGCGGCAGGCCGTGGACACCGGGGCGGTGCTGCAGATTGCCCATCCGCTGGACTTCTACCGCAGCGGACAATGGAGCCTGTACCAGAAGGACCTGTTCGACCGCCAGGAGCGGCAGCCGTTCAAGCAGGTCTTCCGCGAGCTGTATCTGCCGAATGAGGATGAGCTGGCCCAGGGCGTGCTGTCCCGCCGTTATGCCGGCCATCAGGTGCAGCCGAGCAAGACAGTCGCCCTCCTGAAGGGGCGGCAGTGGACGGTCAGCTATGAGGAAGGGCTGCAGAAGGTGTTCTATGCCGAGAACCTGATCGTCCGGCTCTATGCCATGGCGGATTGGTTCTCGCCAGCGGATACGGAAGCGCCGACACTGGAGACAGTGCAGTTCTTCGACCGGAAGACCTACAAGGGCGTGCCGCTGGATCAGGTGCCGCCCGTGCTGTTCTCGGAGGTTATGCGGGATGTGGATCTCGTCGTCAGCGTAGCCCATGTCGGCGGCGTCGATCCGGAAGCCAGCCTGACGACTGTCGAGATGCGCCGCGTGATCGTTAACGAGTCGCTGCGGCTGCTGAAGATTGAGAACGTCCGGCTGGACGGCAATTATGCGCGGATTGACGGTACGCTCGGCGAGTATGCCGTGCATCTGGGCAGCGGCCAGGCGTACAAGCAGGCCGCGGGCGCCCTGTCCATTATTCCGGTGCATTCGCAGCACCGGGGGCGGTTGTTCCTGCCGTTCCTGGACGAGGACCCGCGCACAGCGGAGGTCCTCTCCAAGGTCGTTCTGCTGGCCGATGACACGAAGATCAAAGACCCGCAGATTCTGTCGCAGTTGAGCAGCTGAACTGCTGGGCAGTAAGTGGTAAGAGCTGAGGGCTAAGCGTCTGCTTAGCCAGGGGATATATGGCACCGGCGCTGGAAATATAGCGCCGGTGTTTTTTGGTGCGGGGGAGAGAAGGTGCCTCTTCTGGCTGGGGGAGGGTTCGTGTGCCGAATGTAATCGAAAAACCGACCACATTTTGCTGGCGAGGGGTACCTGGACGGAATGTAATCGGAAAACTGATCACATTTTGCTAGTGAGGGGCGCGTGGGCGGAATGTAATCGAAAAACCGATCACATTTTGCTGGCGAGGGTGCGTTTGCCAAATGATATCTGTCAATCGGCCGGATGATATTTTTTCGCAATTGCGCATTTTTGTATTTGGATTCTTGGACTATAATGCTACTTTTGTAGAATGAAAGGGAGAAAAAGCAGGGAATCAGTGAGGCTATGGCGAATTTTGGAGGGGAAAGTGAGGAATAAGCAATGAAGAACAAGCTCCGCCGAAATCTGCAGTCTTTGCAAGACGCATACGCATCATTATGCGGATTGACAATTATTATTACCGATCAAGCGGACAAACGAATAACAGAACCCTCCGGCTTAACCGAGATGGCATCTCTGTTGTTCGGTTCTCCTTGTGCAACCGCTGAACATGCAATTGCGAACCTGCTGGAAAAAGTCAGGAATGTATCGAAAACTATTGTCTATGAGACCCGCTCCGGGCTGAAAATGCTGGTTACCTCCATCGGGCTCAGTAAGCAAAGGCCCTATTATATTCTGACAGGCGTCTGGGTGGACGGTTGTACGAAAGAGCTGATTACCGGAAGGATTCATGAAACCGTTCCCTCCGGGGAATGGGAGGACTGGATTCAAGCTCTGGATAAGGTGCCGGTATTGGATCAGGAGGGCGTCGCCCGGATTATCAGCCAATTGGATATACTGGCTGATACCGTGCAGGCCCTGCTTGAACGGGAGCAGGGCGGAGAATATTCTGCGTATGACCTGCAGCTTATGAATCTGATTTATCTGCTGGACCCGGCAAGCCCGGAGTGGCTGCAAGGAATACTGGGCATTGTGGTGCGTATTCTTGGAGTAGAATTTGCGGGCTATGCCATGAATGCAGCAGACGGGGACCAATTCACAGTGGTGGAGACAACCGGTATGCCTAAGGATAACTCCCTGCAGGGGGCTTCTTTTTTTTACGGTGAGGGATTTCTGGGACAGGTGGGACTCTCCAAGCAAATGGGGTACTGGAGGAATGCTGACCGCGATCTCCGGATTTCTTTTTTTGCTGCCCATGGGGTTAGGCCTAAGGTGTTAATCTGCTATCCCATCAAATACAAGGACAAGCTGTATGGATTATTGTATGCCGGAGACCCGGTCCGCCCGGAGCTGACGGAGGAGCAGGCGGATATGGGCATGCTGGTGGCCCATCAGCTCGCTGCTTCTATGTATCATATGGAGAGCGAAGCGCTATATGAACGTCAAAAGAAGAGGCATGATACTTATAAAGAAATTGTCCAAGGGATTCTGGTTACTCAGGATAAGGAGGATTACCTGCAGCTGTTCATTGAGTTTTTTCAGCAGCAGCTAGGCAGTCCGTTCATGTGCTTGTTATTACATACGCCTGACGAAGCCGGACTGAGGATCTATTCTTCCTCTTCTGCTCCGAATGAGCGGTACACCGTCTACGCAGAAGATGCTGAACAGATCTATTTCGCTGACGGGATACCGGGGTTCAATCTGCTGAACAAGCCGATCCGGCGTGAATGGAAGAGCTGGCAGCTGGTAGAGCATCCTATGGTATTTGAACAAAGGCTGCTGGGGTTATTCACGGTCCAGTTCAGAGATGAGGGGCAGCGGCGGGAATATGAAACGATTTTTCATATGACCAATGTGCTGCTAGTGACCAAGCTGCTTGTGCAGCAGCCTGGCGCTGTGCCCTCCAGGGCGGACATTATGCGGCTGTTGCGGGATACGCTGCTGACGCAGGAGCCGATAGCGCATAGCAGAGCTGCGGAGATTCAAAGACTTGCACAGGACTTGCTGGAGCCACTAAATCACTCTGCTGAGGAGATTGAATGGATCGGCCATGCCGCATTCCTCGCTCCATATCCTATAGGGCTGCTCCGTGAATATTTGGGTGACATCCCCGCGGTATGCATTCTGCGTCATATGCATTATTACCTGTTGGCTTACAATGGAGAAGAGGATGCAGGAGAAAGTTCCCATCTGTACTTGGCGAAGGTCTTGCTTATGCTCACGAAGTATACGGAGCAAGGCGGCAGGCAATGGAAGGAAACACTTCCTATACCCATAGCCGAACCGCTGATGCGGTCCTTTGAACAACTGATAGCTCCTTCGCCGGTCGCAGCGCAGGAAGTGGGAGGCGTACGGTTTACTACCCGGGAAAGGGATATCCTGGATGGTCTGCTGACGGGCCTCAATAACAAGCAAATTGCGGAGAGGCTGTTTATCAGTACGCATACTGTCAAGAATCACATCACCAAAATATATGAAAAGCTCGGTGTACATAGCAGATCACAGGCCATCTCTCACATGTATCAAGCCACAGGCAAAACAGATTTTCTAAGAAAGCAATGATTACGCAGCATGTAAGCGTACATTGCTTTTTTTGTGCAAATATAAGAATTTATAGGTTTCACGCTATAAATTATCCTTCTATTTCTCGCTGAAACGAATGCCGTCCTTTAAAAGGACGGCAAAGCCGTTTCCACTTGATAAAGGAAAGAAGGCCTGTAGAATACAGGAAGATTATGTCGAAACTTAGGAACCAGTGGCGATAGGCGCAGAGGTCATACGTTATTCATAATAGGGGAAGCTTTGTAGGCTCGACAAAATACATATTGAGGAGTGCTTCATTTGAAACTAAACATCCGCACCAAATTGTTGGGAGGCTTTCTGGTTATTGTAGCGTTACTTATATTTATCAGCGGGCTATCGATTATGAAAATGGCGGGCATGAACAGTAACTCTGTACAGATGCAGAGCTACAACTTTCCCGCGCTCGTCAATGTTGCCGAGATTCGGACGGAGCTGTATAAGCTGCGCGGTGATTTGTTCAAGCTTATCCTCGAAACCGATGATTCGGTGAAGGCGGAGATTCAGGCAGTTATTAAAGCGGATCAGGACAAGATTGCTGACCGGATGAAGGTCTATGGAGAGCTCGCACTGAATGCGGATCAACGGGCTGCGTTAGAGATCATTAAGCAGAGCGTGGATAACTATAACCAATCTGTACCCAAAGTCAATGAACTGCTGGATAAAGATCAGAATACGCAGGCCTACGGCGTCTTAATCGATGCACTGCCTGATTTGCAGAAGGCTCAGGATACCGCCGATCTGGCCGTCAGTAATGTCATCCAAGGCGCAGATGACCGGATTGACTCCACGGTTGCCAGCTATAACTCCGGAAGATTGATGATCCTGGTCATCTCCAGCATTGCGGCAATTGCAGCCATTGTGCTTGGTGTCGTGATCTCGCAGGGCATCGTCGGTCCGGTATCCAAGCTGCTCGCTGCGATGGTCCGCATGGCAGGCGGTGACCTGAGGGAGGAGGTTGCGATCAAGAACCGGGATGAGTTTGGAAGGCTGGCCGCAGCAGCCAATGAGATGATTACCAGCCTGCGCAAGCTGATTGGCGGGACTGTCGAAGCGGCGCAAAGTGTCGCAGCCTCCTCTGAGGAAATATCGGCAACGACAGAAGAAATCGCCAGCGGCAGCCAATCCCAGGCTCAGGCGGCGCAAAATATCAATCAGCTGGTTCAGGATCTGACCCGGGGCATCGATGAGGTTGCGAAGAATGCCGAGCAGGCATCGGAGCTGTCCCTGCTGACGCGTCAGGGCGCTGAGGAGGGAAGCACTGCGGTCAGAGAATCCGGCCTCGGCATGAGCAATTTGTCGGAGAAGATGGAGCTGCTTGAGCAGGATTCCCAGAAGATCGGCGAGATTATCGAAGTGATTGATGAGATTGCCGAGCAGACCAATCTGCTGGCGCTCAATGCAGCGATTGAGGCCGCGCGTGCCGGCGAGCAGGGACGGGGCTTCGCCGTTGTCGCCGATGAGGTCCGCAAGCTGGCTGAACGGAGCAGTGAAGCTACCAAACAGATTGCCCTGATCATCCGGGTGATGCAGAAGAATACGGTTCTGAGTGTGCAGGCTGTTAGTGACGTATCGGTCCTGTCCGAGCGCACAGAGCGGCTGATCGACGATATCGTTAGCCGGATCAATGATACTGCCCAACAGATTACAGGCATCGCTGCGGCTTGTGAGGAACAGGCGGCGCAGACGAACGGGGTGCTGCTCTCGATTGAATCCATTGCGGCTGGAAGCCAGGAGTCTGCTGCCGCCGCCGAGGAGACGGCCTCCTCTTCGCAAATGCTCGCCTCCTTGGCGGATGAACTGAATAGCTCGGTGTCGGTGTTCAGATTGTAGAGGGGGAGTAAGCCATGCTGGCTGCACGAACGGAGCAGTACATCATCTTCCGGCTGGTACAGGAGAAGCTGGCCATCGCTATCCGGGAGATTGATGAGATTATCAAGATGGAGCCTATCACAGCCGTGCCTAACAGCAAGTCTTTTATTAAGGGCGTGATTAATTTACGCGGCAAAATTATACCGGTGATCAGTCTGTGCAGGCGGTTTGGCCTGGCAGAATCTCCACCGGATGCCCGGTCAAGGATCGTAGTGGTGCATTATCGGCAGGAGGCCATAGGGATTATGGTGGATTCCGTAGAGAAGGTGGCTTCCTTTCATGAGGTGGAACCTCCTCTGGAGTCCCATGAAGTGCAGGGAATGCAGTACATGGACGGGATCGGCATATGTGCTGAGGAGCTGATCAGCATTCTGAACATCGGGCGTCTGCTAAGTGACGGGTGAAGGCTAACGCATGAAGGCGGGGAGGAGAACAGAAATGAACGAGTTTCATAATAGGGTATATTTGGGCGTTTTTCTGGATGAAATGGACGAGCAGCTGCGGTATTTGGATGAGGCCCTGCTCATGCTGGAGAGCAAAGGGTATCAGAATGACCTTATTCAGAGGATCTTCCGGGTCGCACATACGCTCAAGGGTTCATCCGCGGTCATGGGATTTAAGCAGCTTAACCGGCTGACGCATCAGATGGAAAGTGTGTTAGAGCTGCTCAGGGGCAGACAGCTGGATGTAACCTCCGAGTTATTGAACATTCTCTTTGACTGCGTAGATTTCATTAAGGAGCTTCGTCAATCCATTCTGAGCGGTGCACTGGAGGAGGGGGACATCTCAGAGCTATTGCGCCGGTTAAAAGAGTTGCGGAAGACAGCAGCCGATTCGCCCGCTCCTGCTGGAGAGAGGCCTGCGCAGGGAGAAGCGGGGGCTGCGCCGGATATTATCTTCGATGATATCCGTAAAGAGCAGATCCAGGCAGCTATAGATCAAGGCTCTGCGGCAATGGCGGTTCATATTCAGCTTGCTGCTGAGGAGCCGATGAAATATGTCCGCGCGAAGCTCGTAGAAGCCAAGCTGCGGGAAACGGGCGAGGTGGTTGCCACCTTCCCCGAGCTGGAATCCCTCGAGAGGGATACGCAGTTCTCCGGTACTATTGCATATATTCTGCTTACGCAGCAGTCCCGGCAGGATATGATGGCCTGTCTGCAGGAAATCTCACAGATTGAAATTATACATACAGATCCTATTACAAAAGCAAACCTCGACACCTTCACCGAAGGAAAAGAGGCTCAGAAAAATAACGGCTATGCGGCCCAGACTGTGCGTGTGGATGTGGAGCGGCTGGAGGGACTGCTGAATCTGGTAGGCGAGCTGATTATAGATAATACCAGGCTGCACAGTGTCCGTTCCAGATTAAGCGAGCAGTTCAAGAACAACAGTGATGTTCATCTGCTTAATGATATTGCAGGACATTTGAATATGGTCATCAGCGATCTTCAGGAGGGGATGATGAAGACCCGGATGCTGCCGATGGAGCATCTGTTCGGCCGCTTCCCCCGGATGATCCGGGATTTGGCGCAGAAGTCGGACAAGGAGATCGAGTTCATCATTGAGGGCAATGAGACCGAGCTGGACCGCAGCCTCATTGAGGAGATCAGCGATCCTCTGATCCATATTCTGCGCAACGCCGTGGACCATGGGCTGGAGTCGCCGGAAGAACGTGCAGCTTCGGGCAAGCCGCGGAAAGGGACCATTACGCTGCGGGCAAGTCATCAAGGGAACATGATTGTGATTACGGTATCCGATGACGGCAGGGGCATTGATACCGGCAAGGTTAAAGAAGCCGCTGTGCGTAAAGGCTTCGTCACTACTGATGAAGTGAAGCGTATGACGGACAAAGAGCTGGTGATGCTGATTTTCCGCTCTGGCATCTCAACAGCCCGTACGGTCACAGATTTATCCGGCCGCGGAGTGGGCATGGATATTGTCAAAGCACATATAGAGAAATTAAATGGCGTTATAGATATTGAGACGGTTCCTAATCAGGGGAGTGTATTCACGATCAAGGTCCCGTTGACCCTTGCCATAATCCGCTCCCTGCTGGTGAAGCTGGGGAGCAGCACCTTTGCCATTCCGCTAATTAATGTCATTGAAATATTTAGAATGAAGGCGGAGGATATTGTTACCATCCAGGGACGGGAGGTCTGCCAGTTCCGCGATCAGGTGCTTCCGCTTGTCCGTCTGCACCGTATGCTGCAAGTGGAGGAAGAGGAGCATACGGCAGACGGCCGGCTGTTCGTAGTCATTGTTGGATTCGCGGATAAACGGGTCTGTCTGGTAGTAGATCAGACGATCGGCAATCAGGAGATTGTCATCAAGTCACTGGGAAGTTACATAGGCAACGTTTCTTATATCGCAGGCTCAACCATACTTGGCGACGGCCGTGTGGCCCATATCCTGGATATAGGCTCGATTGCAAGGGAAACAGGCTCGGCCCACGATACACTGCTCCAAGAGAACACAGTTACGGCAGGGAATCAGGATAGTCAGAGCGGGAAATATATCACCTTCAAGCTGGAGAAGCTGGATTTCGGAATTCCGATCCGTCAAATGAAGGAGATTGTCCCCGTACCGGAGATTCATTCGCTGGTGTCCGCGCCGGCTCATATCCTGGGAATGATTAATCTGCGCGGACTGCTGTTCCCGGTCTATGACATACGGCCCAAGCTCGAAATGGGCTGGGGTGAACAGACGGCCGGCTCCCGGATTCTGATTTGCGAGGTGTCGGGACAGGAAGTAGGGATATGGGTGGATCAGGTGTCAGCGGTGCAACTGCTCGCAAGGGAGCACATGGATGAGGCGCCGGATCACATTCTCCAGAATCCAGAGGTGCTGGATGCCGTCTATAAAGACAACCGCCAGTTTATTCACTTGCTGAATTTGGAGAATATACTCGACCTGGACGCCTGCTGCACTACCGGTCCCGGATCACATGACCGATCCCTGGAGTGATCTCGCTGAAGCCGGCCATGTGGCGGGACTGATAGGGGATCGGCCGGGCACTGGCGGTCATGAGGATATTGCGCAGATCGGCGTTTCCTTCTGCCGGGAGGGCGAAAGTTCTGGTATATGGATACACTTCGCAGAGTGTGGTATGGATGGCACTGATGAAACGGTCATTGCCGCTGCGGCCCATCAGATTCATGATGAGCTGGCCGTGTCCGTTCAGCTTGGCACGGGTTAAGCGGAAGAACTCCAGCGTGGTGAAATGGGGCGGCGTCCCGGCAGCGGTGAAGGCATCAAGCAGGATGTAGTCATGGCCGCGTTCCGGCGCGGCTTCCAGCAGGCTGCGGCCGTCACCGATCAGGATGTTATCCTGCGTATAGCCAAAGCGGGTTCTGCTGTATTCCACCACCTTCGCATTCACCTCAGCCACCGTAAACTGCTTCTCTGCGAAATAACTGGCAATCGTACCAATCCCGTGTCCGATCAGGAAGACACGCTCGAAATGCGGATTGCCCGCCTCCATCAGATGGATCATGGCCCGGGGATACTCGAAGATCACCCGGCGCGGGTGGTCCAGATCCAGTGCGCCCTGAACAGCTTCCCCCGAGAATTGCAGCACCCGGAACCGTCCGGTCTCGCCATAAAGCTCGGTTGTATCGTAGACCTCGATGTCCTGAGAGTCGTGGTTAGTATGGGAGGGTGCGTGCAAGCGGATCAGACTCCTTCTGCAGATGGGATTCGTTACAACCTTCATAGTAACATAAAGCAGCCGCAGGAAGGACTTCCTGCGGCTGCTTGTATTACTCGGCGGCGGCTTAGGCTTACTTAATGCACCAGACTCTCCAGTTCAGGCTGCAGCTTGTGCCGCAGGGCGTACAGCATGGCGGCACCGACCAGGAAGGCAGCGGCATCGGCAATGACCAGCGACCATACCACGCCATGGAAGCCGTTCATCCGGTTGGCGAAGTAGAGTACAGGAATCAGTGTGACCCCTTGAATAATCGACATTACGAACGCGGCCGTTCCCTGCGCGGTGGCCTGGAAGATCCCCATGAACAAGGTGGTCAGCCCTGAAATGAATAAGGACAAGAAGGTGACATGCAGAATATAGCTGCCCATTTCAATCATTTGCGGGTCCCGTGTGAACAGACCGATCAGATGGTCGGAGATCAGATAGACGACGATACCGAATACGGCAGCCATGGCGGCCATCGCTTTTACTGTGAATCCGATCGTATGCTTCATGCGCAGCTTATCCGCTGTAAATGAGAAGGCAATGAGCGGCACCACTCCCTCGCATAATCCCATCAGAATAAACTCGGGGAACTGCAGTAATCTTGAGGATATCCCGTAAGCGGCCACAGCCGAATCCCCATATTCGATCAGGAAGAGATTGAAGATCAGCGACATGGCTCCCAGAAAGACACTCATGATGAAGACCGGAACGCCGATTTTGAATACATTGCTTAAGATATCCTTGGTGGCCTTGAACCATTTGAAGGAGACCGTCAGGAATTGGCTTTTGTAGCCCATGTGGAAGGCATAGTAGGCACTCGCAACCATGTTGGCAACAACCGTTGCCGACGCTACGCCAATTACACCCCAGTGGAGCACGAAGATGACAAATGCATCGAGCAGGATATTAACCACCACGCTGAGCATCATACCGATCATGGAGACGATGGCTGCACCCTCGGAGCGGACCATATTCTCCAGTGTAAAGAACAAGACGACAAACGGTGCGCCAATCAGCATGATTGTGACATAATCCTTCGTGAATTCATAGGAATCCGGCGTTGCTCCCAGACTGTGAAGGATAGGGCCGATTAGCGGCAGACCTACCGCCATCACAAGGAGGCCAAGCAAGAGACTACTGTAAAAGGCGAAGGAAGACACTTGCTTGACTTCATCATATTTGTGCTCACCAAGCAGCCGCGAGATGTAGGTGCCACTGCCGATGCCCACCAGATTGCCCAGCGCCATAATGATGGCGAACAGCGGCAGGGTCAGGGCGAGTGCGGTCAGCATGGCCGTATTGTGGAGAGTGCCCAGGAAATAGGCATTCAGAATCGAATAGATGACGTTCATGGAGGTGCCTAACATCATGGGCACGGCGAAATGGGCGACGGCTTTGGTGATGGGTGCTTTTTCAAAATAATAAAGGTTTTCGGTATCCATTAGGGATCACTTCTTTCACTGATTTTTGTTAATCTAACGGCGTTAGATTGAACCTTACAGTGTTAGATGATATCATGAACCTAAGAGACTGTAAAGCATAAACTTACACTGTTAGATAAAAGGGCGGATAGCGATGAAAAAAGCACAACCTCAAATCTCGGAAGACCGGATTCTGGAAGCTTCGTGGGAGCTTCTCAGGGAGGGGGGGATCGAGAAATTCAGTATGCGGCGTCTGGCGGACCGGCTGGGGATTCAGGCTCCCTCGCTGTATTGGTATTTCAAGAGCAAACAGAATCTCTACCAGCGGCTGGCCAACCACATCTCCAGAGTCATCCTGGAGGAGCACCGCCCGGAGGGCGACTGGAAGGAGCAGCTGACAGACTTTGCGGTAACGGTACGGAGTGTGCTCAGCCGGTATTCCTGCTCTACGCAGCTTATGATGATGACGCTGCCCCACGAGCCGGACATTATCCGGTTCAACAACCGGATGCTGCACTGTGTGGAATCCACGCCGCTTGAGGAGGCGCAGAAGGTGCAGGTGGTCACTACACTTGTGAACTTCGTGTTCTTCTTCGTGCTGGATGATTATGAGCATGAGCGTAATGTCGCCATGATGGCTAAGGAACAGCAGGAGCCTCCGGGCGAGGAACTGCTCCGCCTGATGGACTCCATGAGCGAGAAGGAGGTTGGGTTGTTCCAGAGGATGTTCAAGAACGGACTGTTCGAGCTGCTTGGGACCGATGGGGCCTTTGAATTCGGCCTGAGGCTGATTCTGCTCGGGACGGAGCAGGTGATTAAGGAGCATGAAGAGCAGCAGAAGCAGAAGTAAGTTGGGTCGGGTCTGATAATAATTAAGATAACAAAAATAACAAATGGCTCTTCGGCAATTCGAGTTAATTTCGCTGGTAGGGGCTTTATCAAGATTAGATATGCATTTGGCAGGTTCGAGGAGTTGTTCATTTTGTTTTTATTATAGCTGCTTTGAATATTGTTATTGCTAACGTTATTATAACAAAATATAATGGGGTTAGCTAAGCGCCGGAATGCGCAAAAACAGTATAGGAGGAACTATGAAACAACTACAAATCGACCTGTCGAACTGGGAATTCAGAGCCTGCGGAGATGAAGAATGGCTTACGGCTGCTGTACCGGGAACGGTGCATACGGATCTGCTGCGCAATGGCGTTATCGATCAGCCCTTCTATGGAACGAATGAACATGAGCTGCAATGGATTGATAAAAAGGACTGGGAATACAGAACAGGATTTGTATTAGAAGAGATATGGCAGACGCTGGCGGTAACTGAGCTGGTGTTCGCCGGGCTGGATACGTATGCCGATGTGTATGTGAACGGCGTGCACGCCTTGTCCGCAGACAATATGTTCCTGTCCTGGACCGTGAATGTGAAGGGTCTGCTGCGGGCGGGTGAGAATGAGATCCGCATCGTTTTCCGCTCGGTGGTGACGGAGGATCTGCCGAAGCTGGCGGCGCTGGGCTACGATCTGCCTGCGCCGAATGACCAGTCTGAGTTAGGTGGCCTTCAGGAGCAGCGGATCAGCGTATTTGCCCGCAAAGCACCGTATCACTACGGCTGGGATTGGGGCCCGCGATTCCTGACCAGCGGGATCTGGCGGGAAGCTGTGCTGACAGGCCGGGATGTTGCGGCGATTGAGGATCTGTACATTCGCCAGCATGAGGTGAATGAGCAGGAGGCCCGGCTAACGGCCGTGATTGAAGCAGACGCCCCGGAAGCATGGAGCGGCCTGTTGCGGGTGAGTGCCGGAGGGCAGGAATGGATGAAGGCGGTTACGCTCACTCCGGGCAAGCAGACGCTAGAGCTTGAGCTGGTGATTGACCGCCCGCGTCTGTGGTGGTGCAACGGCTTGGGCAAGCCGGAGCTGTACCTTTTCCGTGCAGAGCTGCTGCAAGGAGCGGATGCAGTAGCGGTATCGGAGGTAACGACGGGGCTTCGGGAAATTAAGCTGGTGCGTAAGCCGGATGCGCAGGGGGCGTCGTTCCATTTTGAGCTGAACGGGGTGCCGGTCTTCGCCAAGGGTGCCAATCATATCCCGAACGACAGCTTCATCACGGAGGTTACGGAGGAACGTTACCGCCATGAGATTGCCACGGCCGTGGAATCCAATATGAATATGCTGCGGGTGTGGGGCGGCGGCTTCTATGAAGAAGAAGTGTTCTACCGGCTGTGTGATGAGTACGGGCTGCTGGTCTGGCAGGACTTCATGTTCGCCTGCAGCATGTACCCGGGCGATGAGGCATTCCTGAATAATGTCCGCGCAGAAGCGGTATATAATGTCCGCAGATTGCGTAACCACCCTTGTATCGCGCTCTGGTGCGGGAACAATGAGATTGACTCGGCCTGGTCCCAGTATGAGGAGAATATGGGCTGGGGCTGGAAGGAGAAGCTGAATGCTGAGATTCGCCAGAGCTTATGGACTGCCTATGAGGAAATCTTCCACCGGATTCTGCCGGAAGCCGTGGCTGCGAACCATCTCGGTATGGATTACTGGCCGTCCTCGCCGCTGCGCGAACTCACAGGTGGTCAGGATCAGCATGCGACGCGGATTATGGGTGACGGGGATATCCACTACTGGGGCGTCTGGCACGCCAAGGAGCCGTTCGAGAACTATAATCTCAAGGTGGGCCGCTTCATGAGCGAATACGGCTTCCAGTCCTTCCCGGAGCTGAAGTCGGTGCTGAGCTATGCAGAGGAAGAGGAGCTGGCGCTGGAATCGAAGGTAATGCTGGCCCATCAGAAGAACGGATCGGGCAATCAGCTGATTAAGGAATATATGGATATGTACCTGCCGCAGCCGAAGGATTTCCGGGGCTTCCTGTACATGAGCCAGGTGCTTCAGGCCGAGGCGATCCGCATGGCTATGGAGAGTCACCGCCGCAACAAGCCTTATTGCATGGGCACGCTGTACTGGCAGATGAATGACTGCTGGCCGGTAGCCTCCTGGGCGGGCATGGATTATTACGGGCGCTGGAAGGCGCTGCAATATACGGTGCGCCGCAGCTTCCAGGAGGTGCTGCTGTCTGTAGACAGCACAGACGGGGAGAGCGTCAAGGTCTATGGGGTGTCTGACCGGCGGGAGGCGTTGGACGCAGAGCTGGTTCTGCGGCTGCATGATATCAGCGGCGTGCTGTTGCGCGAATGGTCGCAGCCGGTAACCCTTGCTGCAGATTCGTCGGCTGTGGTCTTCACACTGCCGCTGGCCGAAGTGTTGGAGGGCCGTGAACCGGCTCAGGTGCTGCTGATAGCTTCCCTGCTGGAGAGCGGGCAGGTGGTGCAGGCGGAGCTTGTGCCAGGGCAGGAGCAGGAGCCGGGGACGGAGACAAGGCAAGTGCTGGAGCAAGGACCGGAGACAGGGCAGGTGCTGGAGCAAGGACCGAAGACAGGGCAAGTGCTGGAGCGTAAGGAGCATTACTTCGCGGCCGCCAAGGATATTCCGCTGAGCCAGCCGGTCATTACGGTGACCGAGGTGCCGGGAAGCGGCGGGCAGAGCTTCACGCTGAGCAGCGATGTGCTGGCGCGGGGCGTGCATCTCACTTTAGAAGAAGAAGGCATCTTCTCCGATAATTACTTCGATCTGCTGCCTGGCGAGCCGAAGACGGTGGAGTTCTCGATTCGGGGCGGGAGCAGCGGCGGAGGGGCAGACTTCACCCCTGCCGCGCCGATAGGACTCGTAGTCCGCTCGATGGCGGATTATATCTAGGGGTGGTAACGGCTTGCGGACTGACATGACCTTATTTGCTGCTAAACTAACCTGATTTCTGTTCTTACGGACTCAGAAGACCTTATTGTCTTCCCGGCTGGCTGTTTCAAGGCGAAATCATACGAATAAGGGCCTCTGAGTCCGATTACAGGGCAAAAGTGGCTATATACGCGAAATAGCGGATTCTCTGTCCGCATGGGAATCATAATTCGGTATAATGAACATTATGCTTCGGTAAAATCAAACAAACAGCGGTCCTCCAATGACGGGGGACCGCTGTTTGTTGGCTACGGCCGCCTTCAGGCCGGTTCGATAAACATCTCACCCAGGATCTGCCGGGTGCGGTAAGCATGCTCGGGAAGTGCAGCGGCGGTGAAGGCCTCCACCTCATCCTGCCCGATATCGTACATGGCTTCAATTTCTCTGGAGAAGAGAAGATGTCCTTCGGCCAGCAGCTCCGGCATAGCCGGGAGAGCAGCAGGAGCAAGCGGCTCAGGAATAAGCTGCTGCAAGGCATCTACGTAGTTTTGCAAGGTACGGGACCCGACCAGCTTGATGCCTTGGTTCTCTTCATTGACCATGACAAGGGTCGGGAAGCCGCGTACGCCGAGCTGGGCCACCTTCTGAAAATCCTCCTCCAGCAGCTCTTGCGCCGCTTCCAGTCCTGCGGCCTGGACGATCTCTGCGCCGGGTAATCCCAGACTATTCACAATATCCGCGAGGACCTCGTCTTCTCCGATATTCCGGTTGAAGACGAAGACGGCTTCTCTGGCACTCCGCAAGTAGGCCAGTTCCTTCCCCGGATGTCTCTGCTGGATAACCTTGAATACTCTGGAGGGCGGATAAGAGGACATGACCGGATTGTTCAGCCATAGGGTGCCGTCAATGGGCATGCGGTAATGCGCCCCGACTTCCTTCCAGTGCCCCGCTACATCGGCTGGCTGCTGTATTCCATTTGCCTTGTCAGCAAAGCCATTCCAACCGGCTAATAACCCGCCCATTAGGGGCTGTAGATCAAAGTACTTGTTATATTGCTGAATAAACCGGTTCAGGGTAGGCTCGATGGCCCAGCAGTGTGAACAGATCGGATCAGTAGCATAATAGAGAGTAACTTTGGGCTGCTGCGGATTGAAATCTATAATTTGTGTATGCTCCTCGTCGCTTACCCCGCATACCCCTGTCTTCAGATCACAGATCATAGGATTTGAATTCATAGCTGTTTACCTCACATTCTTTTTTATAATATCCGTTACCAGTTGTAGTATGATTATAATATCTGGAATCAGATTAACAAGTACTATTGTTTTTAATACCTGGTATATAAAATATACTAATGGAGGAATCACCTATGAAATATGAGGTTGACTTAACGCAAATGTGCCCAGCCACCTTTGCTTTTCATGTCATCGGCGGGAAGTGGAATCTGCCTATCCTCGCTTTGCTGAGCGAAGAGGGGCCGATCCGGTATAACGAACTAAAAAGAAGGCTGCACGGCATCACCGGAACCACGTTAACGAACAGTCTCAAGGACCTTATCGACTACGGCATTATCCATCGCGAGCAATATCCTGAGGTGCCTCCGCGCGTCGAGTATTCCCTGACCCCCTCCGGGCTGGAATTGGTTCCGCTAATTGAAGAGATTGTGGCCTGGGGAGCGAGTAACATTCATGCCTTAGGCGGACAGAAGGTATAGGATTTTTTTCCCGGTGAATCCGTTCCCTCCGGTTGACTTGCGTATGGCCCGCCCCTATGATGATAAATAATATGTAACATTAACGCTCGCACAAAGCTCGCACACAGAGGAGAGAAACAGCATGGCTATGGAGATTGAACGCAAATTCCTGCTGCCGGAATACCCGGAGCGGCTGATTGAAGAAGGACAGCTGAAGGTGCTGACCCGTCACAGTATTGACCAGACGTATCTTGCGATTGAGGACGGGCAGGAGCTGCGGGTGCGGAAGATCACGGATCTGGACACGGGTGAGGTAACTTACACGCATACGTTCAAGGATGGCAAGGGCATCAGCCGCCAGGAGATAGAATATTTCATTTCCGCAGGCTTGTATAACCAGATGATTGAGGCTGTGAAGGCGGTTCCGCTGGTCAAAACCCGCATTACAGGCGTATGGAACGGTACAACGGTGGAGATTGATCTCTACACCCAGCTGGAGCTTACGGTGCTTGAGGTTGAGTTCGATTCGCTGGAGGAGGCGGAAGGCTTCACAGCCCCTGAATGGTTTGGCCTGGATGTCAGCACAGAGAAGAAGTACAGCAACAAAACTGTCTGGAAAGAGCTTCAGGGCAAATAGCCCCGGTGAGCCTTAATCTTATAGAATCAGCGGACTTTAACGCGTAAACGTGGTACTATGTACAGTAAATAAAGAGGGGTTCAGGAGGATGAGACGGGTATGGAGTATATAAGCACAAGAGGCAAGGTAGCGGCCAGAGGCTTTATTGATACGGTTCTGATGGGGCTGGCGGATGACGGCGGGCTCATGGTGCCGGCTGAGATTCCGGTGATTTCCCCGGAGAAGCTGGAGGAATGGAGAAGCCTGAGCTTTCAGGAGCTGTTCCTTGAGATTTTCTCCTACTATACCAATGACGAAATTCCTTATGAGGATCTGCGCTCGATGGTCTACACCAGCTATGGCAGTTTCCGCGCTCCGGAAGTTACGCCGTTGCACCGGGTGAACGATTCTCTATACGTGCTGGAGCTGTTCCACGGGCCGACGTTTGCCTTCAAGGATGTGGCGCTGCAGTTCATGGGCGAGTTGTATTCCTACATTGCCAAGGTGCGCGGTGAAATCATCCATATTCTCGGGGCCACTTCCGGCGATACTGGTGCTGCGGCCATTCAGGGCGTTCGCGGCAAGGAAGGCATTAAGATCTGTATCCTTCATCCGCACGGCAAAGTCAGCAAGGTGCAGGAGCTGCAAATGACCACCGTAGATGACAGCAATGTGCTGAACCTGTCCGTAGAGGGCAACTTCGACGATTGCCAGAAGATTATCAAGGAGCTGTTCGCCGATCTCGACTTCAAGGGACGGTATCACCTGCGGGCGATTAACTCCATTAACTTCGTGCGCATTCTGGCGCAGACGGTCTATTATTTCCATGCGTATCTGCAGCTTCCGGGGAGCGATCAGAAGAAGGTCAATATCAGCGTGCCTTCGGGCAACTTCGGTAATATTTTCTCAGGCTTCCTGGCGCGGAAAATGGGTCTGCCGATCCACAAGCTGATCATCGCCACCAATGAGAACAACATCCTCGAACGGTTCGTGGTCACCGGCGAATACAAACCAGGCAGCTTCACAGGCACCTACAGCCCGTCGATGGATATCCAGGTGGCGAGCAACTTCGAACGCTATCTGTATTATCTGCTGGGCGAGGATGCGGATAAGCTGTCCGGGTACATGGCAGCCTTGCAGAGCAAGGGTGCGATTACGGTGGACGGCGAGCTGCTGGCCCGGGTACAGGCGGATTTCTCCGCGCTGGGCGTGAAGAATGCACATTGTCTGGAGATCATCAGCAAGTACCAGCAGGAATCCGGCTATCTGCTCGACCCGCATACGGCATGTGGCGTAGCCGCATATGAGAAATTCAGCGCTCCTGATGAGATAAGCATTGCTTACGCTACAGCGCATCCGGCCAAGTTCGACGAGGCGATTGCCTTGACCGGCATCAAGCAGGAGTTCCCGGCTCAGATCTCGGCCCTGTTCGAGCAGCCGCAGCATCAGGTCGTGGTCGATCATGATAAGGCGGAGATCGTGCGCCAGCTTGTAGCTTTTTACGGGTAAAATAGGTGCGTGTCCAGTGGGGCCCGCGCAGGATGAAGACAGCCCCCGCCGGGATGAGCGGGGGCTGTTTGCTGTCGCTCGTATTGTGGAACACTGGATAGTACGTGCGCTGTCCGCTGTAGTTAGTATTGTGGAACACTGGATAGTACGTGCGCTGTTCGCTGTCGCTCGTATTGTGGGACACTGGATAGTAGGCGCGCTGTCCGCTGTAGTTCGTACTGTGGAACACTGGATAGTACGTGCGCTGTCCGCTGGAAGCCAATCAGATGTGAATTTGTGAGAAGGACGTTAACTAATCGCTTACTGATGGGTTTGCTGTGCCCTGGTGAAGGTGCGAGTGGGATGCTGAGTTGTAATCTGTACAACTAAATCGCCTGTTGTGCCGCCGAATATCCGTTTAGCTGTATTTGGTACAACTAAAATATCTCTATACCTTGGTTCTCACTCCTTCGGGCAGATTTTAGTTGTACAGACTACAGTTAGAAGAGGAAATCCTTCGTGTTTCCTGTTTTTAATCGCACAGACTACAACTATCTCCAACTGTTCGCTCGGTGCACAGCCGACTGTCCATCGTCATTGCGCTCTGCTCATCGCTCACCGCCCCGCTGCCCCATACCCACCGCCCACTGCGCCTGCCTTCGCCAGTCAGTCGGGTGATTGCATTATGTGCAATAGAAAGTCCCAAAAACACCTCTAAATTTGAGTCTGTTGTATTTCATACAGTAGATTTATGGGGTGAGGGCTGTTACAGGCCCAAACTCCAGATTCTACTGTACAAAATACAGCAGAATGGCAAAACAGGAGGTTTACACCGGATTCTAGTGTACAAAATACAATTGCTGGCTCCAGCGGGATGGGCGATGACCTGCCTGGAGGTGAGGCATGGTTCCAGCGGGAGGGGCGATGACCTGCCTGGAGGTGAGGCATGGCTCTGCTGAAGGTGATGGATCGGCGAATCGTTCCAGGTTGGTAGGGTTTCATCTCCGATTGGCCGGACCATGCACCATTGCCACCATGTACGAATGGACCAAGGGACATTGGACGCAGGGAGCCTATTCTCAGGTGCTTTTTTTCACAATCGAAATCTAGCGGAATTTGTCGGAAATTACGGTATATAAGTGGACATACCTATCATGGAATGAGAAAATAGCAGTTATAGCTTATATTTCAAGTGGACACGGCTTTGCTGTCCTTTTTTAAGAACGGTACCGTTTCGGCGAGAAATAGAAGGATAATTTATAGCGTGAGAAACATATAAATTATATTTTGAAAAAGGACGGGATCATTCATGACTATTCGTTTCGGGGTTGTAGGGACTAACTGGATTACAGACCGCTTTGTGCAGGCGGGACTTGAGAATGAGGAGTTTCTGCTTACGGCCGTGTATTCCCGTACAGAGGAGAAGGGACAGGCTTTTGCCGCCAAGTATGCCGGGGCTTCGATCTATACGGATCTGGAGGCGATGGTATCAAGCGCAGAGGTGGACGCGGTCTATATCGCCAGCCCCAACTCGATGCATGCGGAGCATTCATTGATCTGTCTGAACCATGGCAAGCATGTGATCTGTGAGAAGCCGGCGGCCTCCAACAGCCGGGAGCTGAAGGCGATGATTGAAGCAGCGCGCAGCAATGATGTGCTGTTCATGGAAGCGATGAAATCCACGTTCATGCCGAATTTTGGCGTGATCCGGGATAACTTATATAAGCTGGGTCAAGTCCGGCGCTACTTCGCAGGTTATTGTCAATACTCTTCGAGGTATGATGCTTACCGGCAGGGGACGGTGCTGAATGCGTTCAATCCTGAATATTCCAACGGCTCTCTGATGGATCTGGGGATCTATTGCTTATATCCGATGGTGGCTTTGTTCGGCAAGCCGGATTCGGTCAAGGCCGTTGGGCTGATGCTCGCCTCTGGTGTGGACGGGGAAGGCAGTATGGTCATGCGTTACCCGGACATGGATGCGGTGGTCATGCATTCCAAGATTGCCGATTCCTATCTGCCTGCTGAGATTCAGGGCGAGAACGGAACGATGGTGATCGACAAGATTAACCAGCCCTATCAGGTCAAAATCCACTACCGCGACGGAACCGTCGAGGAGCTTACGCTACCGCAGGTGTATGAGGCGATGTACTATGAGATTGAGGAGTTCATTCATCTGCTGAAGAGCGGGCAGCGGGAGAGCGCGACCAACAGCCACGCCAATTCCCTGGCGGTGGCAGAGCTGATGGAAGAGGCGAGAGCCCAGATTGGCCTGCGGTATGCTTCGGATCTCTAGCGTAACGGGCAGCCTGGCCTGCATTATATATTGAAATGGGGAGCGGAACTTGAAGACATTCAAAAAGGTATACATCGAGATCACAAGCGTCTGCAACCTGGCCTGCAGCTTCTGTCCGCCCACGGAGCGGCAGAAGAATTTCATGAAGCTGGAGACGTTCAACACCATTCTTGATGAGATCAAACCGCATAGCAATCATATCTATCTGCATGTCAAAGGCGAGCCGCTGCTGCATCCGAAGCTGGGCGAGCTGCTGGATGCCGCGCATGCCAAGGGCTTCAAGGTCAATATTACGACCAACGGCACGCTGATCCGTAAAGCGGGGCCGAAGCTGCTCGGCAAGCCGGCACTGCGGCAGATGAACTTCTCGCTGCACAGCTTCGACGGCCATGCAGGCTCGGAGAACCGTGAAGGTTATCTTACAGAGATCATCCAGTTCGTCCGGGAGATCTCTGCGCGCGGCGTCATTGTCTCGTTCCGGCTCTGGAATCTGACGGAGGACAACCGGACGAATCTGGAGAAGGAGCGCAACCGTGAGACACTGGCCCTGCTGGAGGAGTCCTTCGGACTGGGCTACAGGATCGAGGAGAAGGTCGTCCCCGGCAGCGGCGTGAAGATTGCCCCGCGTGTGTACCTGAACCAGGACCACGAGTTCAGATGGCCGGCGCTGCATGAGCCGGAGGATGACGGCAAGGGCTTCTGCCATGCGCTGCGCAGCCAGGCGGCGGTCCTGGTAGACGGCACCGTTGTGCCGTGCTGTCTGGATGGCGAAGGGGTGATCAACCTCGGCAATATTCATGAGCAGCCATTCTCCGAGATTGTCGAGGGGGAACGGGCGAATAATCTGTTCTATGGCTTCTCGCGGCGGGAAGCTGTTGAGGAGCTGTGCCGTAAATGCGGCTACCGGCAGCGGTTCGGCACCTAGCCGGAGCACGAGGCCGGAGTGGGTGCTGGTGTCGGTGCATACCGGCAAAGCAGCAGGGTGATGCTAGAGGGAAGATAGAAATATTTATAAGGCCGGATCATATGAAAAGAGGGAATAGATGCCTACTATACTTGTTGCAGACGACGATGCGAATATCCGCGAGCTTGTCTGCCTATTTCTGCGCAATGACGGATTCGATACCGCTGAAGCGGCAGACGGTCAAGAGGCGCTGGCGGTCTATGCCAGAACGCATGTGGATCTGGTCATCCTGGATATTATGATGCCGGTGATGGACGGCTGGGCGCTGTGCAAGGAGCTGCGCAGAGCAGACCCGGAGCTGCCGCTTTTAATGCTGACGGCGAAGGGGGAGACCTGGGAGAAGGTGAAGGGATTCGAGCTGGGAACCGATGATTATCTGACCAAGCCCTTTGATCCGCTGGAGCTGACGGTCCGGGTCAGAGCCTTGCTGAAGCGCTCGGGAATCGGCAAATCGCATACGATCCGTATAGGAGAGGTAACGCTGGACCGGCAGACCTACAAGGTGATGAACGGGACAGAAGCGCTGTCTCTGCCGCTTAAAGAGTTCGAGCTGCTGTATAAGCTGGCCGGAACACCGGGGCAGGTCTATACCCGCGAGCAGCTGATCGACCAGATCTGGGGTATTGATTACTCCGGGGATGACCGGACGATAGATGTACATATTAAGCGCCTGCGTGAACGGTTTGCGGCTTCGCCGGATTTTCGGATCGAGACTGTCCGCGGTCTGGGCTACCGGCTTGAGGTTACTGAATGATCAAGTCGTTATATACCCGTGTGGTTCTGACCTTTCTGGTATCGGTAATCGGAGGGACGGTGATCTCCTTCAATCTGGCAATCTGGCTGTACAAAGATGAATTGAACGAGAATTTGCAGGTTCCCTTGCTGCGCTTCGGACAAGATATCGTACGGATCTATAAGAGCTTTCCGCTGAACGAAGCCAACGAGTTCGTCGCAGGCATGAAGCAGCTTGAGACCTATCATGTGCGGATTTATGATGAGAACGGCGGGATTCAGTCTTATGGCAGTCCAGAAGGAATGAAGCTGGAGACCGTGACTGAAGAGCAGGTGAAGCAGGTGCTGGCAGGCAGGATCGTTCAGGTCAATCCGACAGGCATCTCCACCAGCCTCCTAGGGCTGCAATTAACTACGGATACGGGAAAAAAAGCATTGTTCGTAGAGCCTGTCGGCCCCCCTTCTTCCGCCTTTGTGCTGAAATGGCTGGTGTATTTCGTGGTGTATTCGCTGATCTCCGGCAGTCTTGTGATCTTGGTAGCGGCCATATTCGTGGTCCGGCCGATCAAGAAGCTGACCAACGCGACGCGCAGGATCGCAGCCGGGGACTTCAACGTGAAGCTGAATATCAAGCAAACGGGAGAGCTGGGTGCCCTCGCGCGCAGCTTCGAGGAGATGACACATGATCTGCAGCAGCTGGAACAGATGCGCCGTGACTTCGTGTCGAATGTATCTCATGAGGTGCAGTCTCCGCTGACCTCCATCTCCGGCTATGCCCTGGCGCTGAAGCAGATGAATATTCCTGAGAGCGAGCGGGGCCGCTATCTCGATATCATCATCGGGGAAGCCGAACGGATGTCCAAGATGAGCGACAGCCTGCTGAAGCTGAGCCTGCTGGAATCGCAGTCCCAGCAGCTCCGGTTCACCACCTTCAGCCTGGATGAACAGATCCGGCGCGTGATCGTTGCTCTTCAGCCGCAATGGTCGGCCCGGCGCATCAACTTCGATCTTCAGCTGACGGCTGCCACGCTCACCGCGGATTATGACCAATTGAACCAGGTCTGGACGAACCTGCTCGGGAACAGCATCAAATTCTCCGGGGAGGGGGGAGTGATTAGTGTGCATACGAGGCAAGATAATAAAAGTGTGACCGTTCGCGTATCCGACACCGGCATCGGGATCTCCCCCGAGGACCAGAAGCGGATCTTTGACCGCTTCTTCAAGGCGGACCGCTCCCACAGCCGGAAGTATACCGGCAGCGGGATGGGACTGGCGATCGTGAGGCAGATCGTCCTGCTGCATCATGGCGACATCCGGGTTACGAGCGAGCTTGGAGCGGGTACAAGCTTTATTGTAATCCTCCCGCTGAATACACCCGCAGATTAGATTATTGAGCCGATTCATCTTCCGTTCACATTACCGTCACGGGGAGTACATTTTCATTGTATAAGCTATCCTTAGCAATTGATTCAGTCAACACATTCGATTCATAAGGACAGGTGATCGTATAATGAAAAAAGGACTCAGAATCCTGCTTAAGTCTATAGCGGCATTGATGATTGTGATCGTATTGTTTTTTGCTGTAGTATTTGTGGTTAATATCATCAGCAGCAAATCGGAGCTGAAGAAGATTGAGCCGTACGGGCAGCTTGTGCCAGTCAATGGCAAGAAGATGAATGTACTCATCCAGGGATCGGGTGAGGAGACCGTGGTGCTGCTGACGGGGTATGGCACCGGGGCACCGGCGCTTGATTTCAAGCCGCTGGTAGACGAGCTGTCCCCCAATTACAAAGTAGCCGTGGTGGAGCCGTTCGGCTATGGCTTAAGTGACCGGACCGATAAGGAACGGACCTCGGACAATATCATCAGTGAGATTCATGAAGCGCTGCAGCAGCTGGGGATCAAACGTTACACGCTCATGGGTCATTCCATCGCCGGAATCTACGGGCTGGATTATGTGAACAAGTATAAGGATGAAGTGCAGGCCTTTGTAGGAATTGACAGCAGTGTGCCGACCCAAGGGGGCTTGGACGATAAAATACCGGTGGGGACGCTGAAGTTCCTCGACAAATCCGGCATTATGAGATTGTTCCAAAAGATTGGCCCCGACCCGTATGCTGGGCTTCCGTTCGACGAGCACACCAAGCAGCAGATGAAAATGATCGCCACAAAGAACTTAAACAATGACACTGTCATGAATGAGATCGACCATTTCAAGGAGAATTTTACAGCAGCCCAGGCGCTGGCCTTCCCTAAAGAGCTTCCGCTGCTGCTCTTCATACAGTCGAATAATACCGATGTGGAGGGCTGGATGAAGCTGCATGAGGAGCAGGTGAAGGATTCCGTGTACGGTAAGCTGGTGCCGCTCGAAGGCGGTCATTATCTGCACCATACATTGTCCAAAGAGATTGCCAAGGATTACAGGGAATTCATGGCAGGCGTGAAATGAGGGGAATCTGATTCCCGGCCAACTATCTGATACAATTGAATAAGAGCTCTTCGCAGCCGCAGGCTTCTATAATAGAAGCTTGCGGTTTGTTCCATTCTGCGGACACTCTGATTCAAACCTGAAGCACATGGGCTATTGTATATAGATTGCTATTACATAGGGAGGCATGCAAATGCTGAAATCATTACGGGCTATAGAGGCGTATCGTGAAGGAGGATGGCCTGCCGGAGAAGGCTATCCGTGGCTGGAGTACATCGTGCAGGCAGAGCAGACGATTGTGAACCTGGAGCGGGTAGAATCGCTACAGTCGCTTGCGCAGCAGAATCCGGTGCTGGATTATGTAGAGCGGAGTCTGCGGGTGCTGGACAGTCTGCCGCTGTCGTATTGGATCAAGGAGCTGGCCGAGGAGACGCTGATCTGGTCGGAGACGGCTAAGGGCGGGACTGTCCGGCAGCGGCGGAGCTGGCAGGAAGAGGGCATTAATATTTTCGTTCATAATATCGGCTCTGCGGAGTTGTACCGGCGCTATGCAGAAGGGTTGAAGCAGGACGATGCAGGCTCTGCGGAGAAGAGACGGGTCATACATACGCTGATCGAGACACATGGGTTGATTGGACAGCAAATCCGCGGCGAGGTTCCGCCTTCCGTCAATCTTCCGTTGTCTGGACTGGTGGAGCACGGCCTGCTGAGCGCAGAGGAGCTGGAGCGGCTGCTGTTCGCACTGAATCACTGCATCATTGCTGCGGTATCCCCGGAGCTGTGGCAGGAGGTCCGCCTGCAGGTCATGGAGCTGATTGCTGTAATTGCTTCAGGGCATCTGCAGCCTGAGGTCCCGATGAAGGAACGTCTGCGGAGAATGCGCGCCGGGTCCATTGCGCAGGGGGAGGATTACGAGACGGAGTGGGACGGGCTGGTGCAGGAGGGCTTCCTGCCTGCTGCGCTGGAGCCGCTGCGGCCTGCCACCTTCTGGTATGTGGAATCGGCGCTCCAGACCTTCTCGCTGGAGCAGTTCCTGAAGGTCATAAGTCTGGTGGCCGCCAGCAGCCCGATTCAGCTAAGCCATCTGAGCTTCGAAGCGGTCATGAACAGTATTCATTACGACTATAAGGGCAGCAAGAAGATCAACGTCTATAAGAAACGGATTATTGAGAAGTATCTCTCGGAGCTGAGCTGGGAGGAAATCTACAGCGGCGTGAAGCCTTCCGGCAGCAATCCGCATCTTACGCACAGGCTGCGGGGGAAGGAGCATCTGCCGGATACGCTGTTTTTCCAGTTCGAGTTCTCGGCGGCAGCGGAGAAGCTGATTGAGTTCTGTACAGAGGCCGAGAAGTCGGCGCTGTATGAACGGGCGGTCCTGCTGCTGTTCGACCTGTTCGATCTGCGGCGTGACGCCTTCGACCGCTTCCACAATGAGGATACTTACTTAAGCCAGATGAATGATACGGCTGACTATAAGGCAGTGATTCTGGACTACGTTACCGGACGGAAGGTGCTGGACATCGGCCCCGGCGGCGGGGTGCTGCTCGATCTGCTTGAGGAGCGGATGCCGGAGGTGGTGCCGGTAGGGATTGATATTTCCAGCAATGTGATCGAAGCGCTGCGGCAGCGCAAGCAGCGGGAGGACCGCCGCTGGGAGGTGCTCCAGGGCGATGCGCTGAATCTGAAGGATTATGTGGAGCCGGGCACGGTGGACACGGTGATTTTCTCATCCATTCTGCATGAGCTGTATTCCTATGTGCCGCTGGACGGCCGGAAGTTCAATCACGGCACGGTGGCGGCAGCCCTGACCAGTGCCTTCGAGGTATTGGCTGAAGGCGGTGCGATCATTATCCGCGACGGTATTATGAGCGAGCCGGAGGAACAGCAGCGCCGGGTACGGTTTCTGGAGGCGGACGGCATGGCGTGGCTGGAGCGGTACGCGAAGGATTTTGCCGGACGGAATATCCGTTATGAACAGCTGGGCGAACACGAGGTGCTGATGCCGGTGAACGATGCGATGGAATTCCTCTATACCTACACTTGGGGGGAGGAAGCCTACATTCATGAGGTGCAGGAGCAGTTCGGCTATTTCACACCCTCGCAGTACGCCGCATTCATTGAGCAGACGCTGGGGGACCGGGCCAGGATAGAGGTCTTCCGTCATTACCTGCAGGAGGGATACACGGAGGCGCTGGAGAGCAGAGTTGAGATCATGGATGAGAGTGGAGTGCAGGTAGGCTTGCCGGATAGCACTTGCTTTATCGTGATTCGTAAGGCGGGTTGAACAAAACAGGCTGTCCCTAGTCATCTCTGACTTACGGGACAGCCTGTTTTGTTAGGAGGAACACTATACGCTTATTTAAGCGTGATGATCAGCTCGCTGATTTTACCGCCTTGTACCTTGAATTCATGAGTGAACTGCTGCGGGGCGGGGACACGGTTCTTATTGAACTCACCCTCCATCTCAGCGGTCACCGCAATGCGGCCCTGGATTTCTTCAATTTCCATAATGGTAAAGCGGACCTTAGCGGAGAACAGCTCGGATTCTCCCCAAGCCGCAATGGCTTCTGTGCCTTCGGCTGACTTCCCGTTATCCTTCACGGTAGCGCCGGGAGCGAACAATTCAATCAGAGCGTCAGGCTGGTATTGGTTCACAGCATTGTAGAAGTCCTGTACCTCAATTGGCAAGGTAACATGTTGATTCATGAATATCTGCCTCCTGTAAGTAGATTAGTGGGGAACGGCATGTCCACCGGAATGAGCCACTAGGCCACCGCTGAAGCGGCAGGTGCCGTGGTCATCCATACACTAACTTAAACGTATCCGGGCATCCGTAAGCAGGAAAAAGAATGGGGCGGGGTTCAGCTTACGGATAGAGCTGGTTCTGCCCGACGAAGGGAGCGGCGTCCTTGCGGAATTCCGAAGGTGAGCAATTCATGACTTTGCGGAACACTTTGATGAAATAGCTGACGTTGTCGAAGCCAACATCCATGGCAATATCGGAGATTTTGCGGTCCCCCTGCTTCAGCAGGGCTGCGGCCTGGCGAACCCGGTAGGAGTTGATGTAATCGACGGGCGTCTTGCGGGTCATGCTTTTGAAAAAACGGCAGAATTGCCCTTCGCTCATCGGAATCAGCCCCGACAGGTCACGAGTACGGATCGGCTCCTGGTAGTTGTCCTGAATATAGAGAATTACCCGCTTCAGGCGGTCAATCTTCGTGGGCTCCGCGCCTTCGGACTGGCTGTGGTTGACGAAGCGCCCCGGCTGCGCAATCTGCGAGAGCATAATCAGCAGGGTCCCTTTCATAAAAGCTTCGAATCCGGGCATTTGTTGATCATAGGCCTTCATCATGCGGTTCAAATGCACCAGCAGCTCCGCCTGCCAGGGAACAGAAGGGGTGAGGTGGCGGGGAAAGCTCTGGCGTTTCTCCTGAAGCGGCAGAATGACGCTCTGCTGGATGGTGTCAAATTGGGCGCTGGCCAGCAGGTCGGGGTGGAAGACAAGGGCGCAGAAGCGGCAGGGGATCTCCGTAAGCGCGTATGCGGCATGGATATCCCCGGATTCAATGAACACGGCCTCACCGGGGCGAAGCGTGAAATAGTCGGTGTCCACCTGAAACAGAATCTCGCCTTCCAGCAGCAGGAAGAACTCGGCTTCCTCATGCCAGTGGGTGTCCAGGACATGCGCTCCGGCGGGAAGGTCGATCCAGTAGGCAGCCAGGGGGAACATGACATCCCCGTGTTCGCGGTCTTCTTTGAGCAAGCGCTGCGAGGTACGGTCCATTAGGGGCCTCCTTATCTGATGACGTCAAAATAGTGTTATAAATGAGCTATATATTATTAGTTTTGAGATTTTATTATCGGTATAATGCAACTATATACACCAAATCGAAGGGTGGCAAGTGCACATATGAAATTTACAGACGGCTTATGGCTGGTTCGTGACGGAATTACAATCAATGGTGCAGTGCAGAACTATGTAGTAGAAAAAACCGAGGAAGGCCTAACCGCCATCACGCAGACGACTCCCATCACGGGACGTTCGGCGACACTCAACTCCACACTGCTGACGGTGAAATTCCATTCCCCGCTTCCGGGCGTGGTAGGCGTCAAAATTATTCATAATGACGGCGTTATTCAGCGCGGACCTTCGTTTGAGCTGACCCAGGGAACGGGTGATCATGTTCAGGTGGAAGAGAGCGAAGCGCAGACCGTGCTGATCAGCGGCGGACTCCGCGTGGTCATCAACAAGGGCACTCACTGGTCTGTGGACTTCTATCGCGGCGACGAGCGGATTACAGGCAGCGGTTACAAATCGATGGCCTACATCACGGATCAGGACGGCAACACGTTCATGCGTGAAGAGCTGGATCTGGGCGTGGGCGAATTCGTGTATGGTCTGGGCGAGCGCTTCACGGCTTTTGTCAAAAATGGACAGGTGGTCGATCTGTGGAACAAGGATGGCGGGACAAGCTCCGAGCAGGCCTACAAGAACGTTCCGTTCTATGTGACCAGCAAGGGCTACGGCGTCTTCGTGAACCAGCCGGAACTCGTCTCGTATGAGATTGCATCTGAGAAGGTGAAGAAGGCCCAGTTCAGCGTCGCCGGAGAGAGCCTGGAATACTTCGTGATTGAAGGGCCGACGATTAAAGAGGTCATCACCAAATATACCTCCCTGACCGGCAAGCCTGCGCTGCCTCCGGCCTGGACCTTTGGCCTGTGGCTGACGACTTCGTTCACTACAGACTACGATGAAGCTACGGTTAACTCCTTCGTGGAGGGGATGGCGGAGCGCGATCTGCCGCTGCATGTGTTCCACTTCGACTGCTTCTGGATGCGTGAATATCAATGGACGGATTTCCAGTGGGATTCCCGTGTGTTCCCGGACCCGGTGGGGATGCTGAAGCGTCTGCACGACAAGGGACTGAAGATCTGCGTCTGGATCAACTCTTATATCGGACAGCGCTCCCCGTTGTTTGAAGAAGGCCGGAAGAACGGTTATCTGCTCAAAAAAGCCAACGGTGACGTCTACCAGACAGACCTCTGGCAAGCGGGCATGGGACTGGTCGACTTCACGAACCCTGCGGCTTGTGAATGGTATGCCGGTTACCTGCGCGACCTGGTGGATATGGGCGTAGACAGCTTTAAGACGGACTTCGGCGAGCGGATTCCCACGGATGTGGTCTATTTCGACGGCTCCGATCCATACAAGATGCATAACTATTATACCCAGTTGTATAACAAGGTTGTATTCGAGGTACTGGAAGAAAAGCTCGGCAAAAATGAAGCTGCCGTGTTCGCACGCTCCGCTACCGCCGGCGGCCAGCAGTTCCCGGTTCACTGGGGCGGCGATTGCTATGCCGACTATGAATCCATGGCAGAGAGCCTGCGCGGCGGCTTGTCGCTCGGCCTGTCCGGCTTCGGCTTCTGGAGCCATGACATCGGCGGGTTCGAGAACACCGCTCCGGCGCATGTCTTCAAGCGCTGGCTGGCCTTCGGCCTGCTCTCCAGCCACAGCCGTCTGCACGGCAGCACCTCGTACCGTGTGCCTTGGGCGTATGACGATGAAGCCGTGGACGTTACCCGCTTCTTCACCAAGCTCAAGTGCAGCCTGATGCCGTACCTGTATGATGTAGCCGGACAGGCACATGAGCAGGGCTGGGCCTCGATGCGGGCCATGGTGATGGAGTTCCCGGAAGATCCGACCTGTGAAGTGCTGGACCGCCAGTACATGCTGGGCGATTCCTTGCTGGTCGCTCCGATCTTCCAGGAGAACGGCGAAGTGAAGTATTACCTGCCGGCCGGCCGCTGGACACACCTGTTGAACGGTGAGACCGTACAGGGCGGAGCATGGCGCAAGGAGAAGCATGACTTCTTCAGCCTGCCGCTGTTCGTGCGTCCGAACACCTTGCTGGCCTTGGGCAGCGAGGACAGCCGTCCGGATTATGATTTTGCCGACGGCGTGAAGTTCGGCCTGTACTCCCTGGAGGACGGCAAGACTACATCGGCAACCGTGCGCGATATCCACGGTGCTCCTGAGCTGAAGGTAGAAGCTGTACGCAGCGGCAGCACTGTAAAGGTTACTGCCGAAGGCAGCGGCAAAGCATTCACCCTGGCGGTGAAGGATCTCGGCGCTATCGCTTCCGTGGAAGGTGCGGAGCAGGTGGATGAGACTACAGTCAAAGTGGGCGCCGGCGAGAAGTCCGTAACGTTCACGATTACGCTGAAATAATTAACTAAATTACCGTGAAATAAGACAACTATAGACTGAATTAACAAACCCGCAAGACTGAATTAACACAACTATAGACCGAATCAACACACCCGCACGCTGGCTTAGCCTATGGCTGTGCCCTTAAGTAACCAAGCTCTCTGATGACAGGGGACATTCGTCTCCTGGATCGGGGAGCTTTTTGGGGATCAGTGCCAATGTGATCGGTTTTTCGATTACAATTGGCTAACGTGGCGTGCCCGTTCCCAATGTGATCGGTTTTTCGATTACATTCGGCCCACGTGTCGTGCCCAGTCCAAATGTGATCGGTTTTTCGATTACAATTGGCCCACGTGGCGTGCTCAGTCCAAATGTGATCGGTTTTTCGATTACAATTGGCCCACGTGGCGTGCCCAGTCCAAATGTGATCGGTATTTCGATTACATTCGGCCCACGTGGCTTGCCCAGTCCCAATGTGATCGGTTTTTCGATTACATTTGGCCCACGCGGCGTGCCCGTTCCCAATGTGATCGGTTTTTCGATTACAATTGGCTAACGTGGCGAGCCCGTTCCCAATGTGATCGGTTTTTCGATTACATTCGGCTAACATGGCGTGCCCAGTTCAAATGTGATCGGTTTTTCGATTACAATGGGCCCACGTGGCATGCCCAGTCCAAATGTGATCGGTTTTTCGATTACATTCGGCTAACATGGCGTGCCATAGAAGTACCGAAGGATTGCCTAAGGAGTGACAAGTTACTGTCAGCATCAGTCGCATCAGATTAGAGGAGTCGATCATTATGAACAATGTTGAGAACAGTCCAAACGGAGTGCTGAGCCAGCCGGAGTTCACCTCCGCTACCGCGCTGTCTACAGCCGCCAATTATATTATGAACGCGCCGGAGCCGTTCACCCATACGTACCGCACCTATATCCGTCTGCGGGAGAACGGGAGCCTGACGCTGAAGTTCTGGCACAGCAATGCGGTGGATTCGACCTGGGACCTGGGCGCGGATGCCGTAGCCAGTGAACCGGGGGGCGAGTGGAGCATCGAAGCGGCATATGTCGCCGATGGCGGAGCCGCGCCGGACGGCAGCGTTGTGCCTGGCTCACAGGTGCCGGTTACCTTCAGCGGCGAACGGTCGCGGCGCGTGGAGCCGGGCGAGCAGTTCTGGAGCGACGAAGCGCTTCTGGAGCTGCCGGAGGGCCATATGCTGGCCTTCACCTGGACCTTGAAGACGGCTGGAGCAGGCAAGTCTTTCCCCTTCAATGTGGAGGGAATGCTGATCTCCGGCTACGATGTGCCGGGCACGTTAGCGGCCAGGGAGTCGGCCGCCGGGTTCAGCGAATCCGATAAGCTCCAGGTGCTTCCAAGCTTCCTGGGCTACAAGAAGGATGTAACGAAGAAACTGATATTCCTCGGCGATTCTATCACGCAGGGGGTACGGACGGCCAAGGATCAATATGAGCACTGGGCGGCAAGAATTGCGGAGGGGCTGGGAACACAGTTCGGCCTGTGGAATATCGGCTCCGGCTGGGGCCGGGCTTACGATGTAGCCACGGACGGCCCTTGGCTGCATAAGGCGCAGCAGGGTGATGAGGTGCTGATCGTGCTGGGCGTGAATGATTTGGATATCGGCCAGCGCTCGGCAGAGGAGCTGCTTACGGACCTTACGCACATTATCTCCCGGATCAAGGAAGCACAGCCGGAGACAGCGGTAATTCTCAGCACGGTGCCGCCCTTCAATTTCGAGGGCGGGCGTGAGACCCATTGGCGCAAAGTGAATGAATGTATCCGCACGAGTCCTCCGGCCGGAGTGGACCGCGTGTTCGACATCGCTGCCGTGCTCTCTGTTGCTGTTCCCGCTGACCACCGGATCAAGCCGGAGTATATGAGCGACGAGTTCGACCCGCATCCGAACGGTGCGGCGGGCAAGGCCGTGGCGGATGCGTTTCTGGCGTGGTACGGGGAATCTGCAACAGGCAGACCGTAACTCTGCCATACTGCCATATAGCTAAACTGCCTCAGCTTAGAAATTACTCCTCGGCATGGAAATACTGCCTCGACAGGGCAGTTGGCAGAAATGTTGTACATTATGCAGCTTAGATTCATGATAACCGGGGGTTAAAGGAAGAATGTTGCAAAAAATACAAGAATAGCTCCGCAGAACCTCCGGGAGGTGGAAAAATACTGCCTTTCCTGCAACAATACTGAATTAATGGCGGCATCAGGAAGGAAATGTTGCATTTCGTGCAGGATTCCATCATCGTGCAGGATTCCATCACAAAGGTACGATTAGAAAAGAGCCTGCATTTTGCAGGCTCTCAGCTTGTCTGCCAGGGTCTTTACATGACCTGGTTCTCTTTTCTTCTCTGAGGAGGCATCCATCATTCACTCAATGCTCCGCCTGATCCCGGTAGTCTTTCGGCGAATGGCCGGTATGCTTCTTGAAGACCTTGCTGAAGTATTTGACGTCGTGGAAGCCGACCATTTCCGAGATCTGGGCCAGCTTGAGGCCCGGATTCTGCATCAGCAGCTTGGCCTTCTCGATGCGGACGCTGACGATGTAGTCGGAGAAGTTGATGCCGTATTCCTGCTTGAACCGGCGTGAGACATACTCGCGGCTGACCTGGAATTTGCCCGCCACCTCCTGAAGGGAGAGGTCGGAGGGGTAATTCTGCTCAATGTATTTTACGATCTCCGTCATCGGGTTCCGCTCTTTCTGCTGCCTGGCCGCGAGCGCCCGGGATAACTGCTGCATGAAGGCAAGGGACCAGTCGCGCCAGGCGAACAGGGAGAAGGAATAGCCGCTGGGCTGCGGAGAGGGGTTCTGCTGGTCCCCGTGCTCAAGCTCAGCCAGCACGTTAGCCGCCTGGCTGCCAAGCGCTTCCCGGACCAGACGGGAGCGAAGCAGCAGCGCATCGGCCTTCCAGTCGTTCAGCATCTGCGGGGTAACCACCCCCCGGCGGCTAAGCTCCTGAGTCCAGTGCTGCGCCGCTGCGGTCAGGGCCTCGGGCGTCCCGCTGATGACCGCCATCCGCCAGTCCTCCTGGACATCGGCGAAGCTCAGCGGGACTGCGGTCTCCCGCTTATTGCGCGGCTTCCCGCCGGGTATCGTCCCCGGCTCCCTGCCCGTCACTGCGCCAGCACCATTGCCTGTCGCCGCACCCGCACCTGACTTCCGGCCTGTCACCTCGCCCGTTCCCGAGCCAGTCAATCCGCCTGTCGCCGCACCCGCACCTGACTTCCGGCTCGTCACCTCGTCCATTCCACTGCCAGTCACTCCGCCTGTCACCGCACCCAAGCCTGGCTTTCCGCCCGTCATCACACCCACATCAGTCCCCCCGCCTGCCACCGTACCCGCTCCCATGCTTGTCCCCCCGCCCGGCAACGCCTCCGCCCCCGCATAATGGCAGTAATCCTCATGCCTAAGCAGATTCCGCCGCAGCAGGGCTTCGGCGGCTTCGGCGCGTCCCGCCGGCAGATGCGCGGGGAAAGCGCCAGGCGTGCTGATTCCGAAATGCATACGGAACTGCAGCGTCAGGAAGATGCCCTGATTCATCCGGCTAATCAGTGAAGTGACAGATTCATGCGGCTCCCAGAGCAGGATGGCAATCTCCGGCGGCCCGCCCCAGTAGCGGAAGGCGATGCCTGTGCCCTGCTGCTGCAGGAATTCGTTGCAGATGTTCACGATGGCGTAGTAGAGCAGCTCGCTGTCGCCGCCGAAGCGCCGCAGCAGCGGATTGTTGCCGCTGTCCGTCTGCACGAGGAGCAGACGCGAAATCTTAATGTCCGGCGGAATGATGCCGTCATGGATCAGGCGGCGCAGCGAGGCCTCGGCATTCACCCTGTCATCGATGAGCGCAGACAGCAGCTTCTCCCCGAAGATCGGCTTGATCTCATTCAGCCGGAGACTCTGGTGCTGGCGGTGGCTGCGTTCCGCCTCCTCGGCCCGCCAGGCGGATACTGCCTTGGAGACCGCGCTGTTAATCATATCCGGCTCAATCGGCTTCAGGATATAATCGATGCCGCCATGGCGGACGGTCTGGCGGACGAAGTCGAAATCATTATGCCCGCTGACCACAATGAACTTGGTGCTGCCTGCGAATTCATCCACCCAGGTCATCAGCTCCAGGCCGCTCCCGGACTCCATCATCATATCCATAATGACCAGCGCAGGCTTCTCCCGGCGGATCAGACCGATGGCCTCATTGCCGTTACCCGCCTCCAGAATCTCCTCAATCTGATGGGCCTCCCAGTCCACCAGCAGGCGGACGGCCTTCCGGACTCTTGCTTCGTCATCTACAATCAGTGCCTTCATATTCGTTCACTCTCCACTTACAATATCGATTTCCAGGCGGATGATTACCCCGCCTGTCTTCAGATTATCCACGGTCAGCAGGGCGTTATCGCCGCAAACCAGCCGCAGCCTGGCCAGCACATTGCCGAGGCCGATGCCCGCGCCCGGTGCATCGCGTCTACTAGGGCTGTCCTGTCCGGCATTCTGCAGCAGCTCCCGTTCTTCAGCGGTGCTGGACTGCTCCAGCTCCTTGCGCAGCGCCTCCAGCCTGCCTGCGGGAATGGGGAGGCCATTGTTGGCGATGCTGATCTCCATCCGCTCCGGAGTAAGCCCGGCCACGTTAATCTCCATATATCCGTCCTGCCGGTCAAGCTGGAAGCCGTGCTTGAAGTAATTCTCCACAATCGGCTGAAGAATCATTTTGGGCATCAGCGCCTGAAGCAGCGGCTCCTCCACCTCAGACCGGAAACTGAACTTATTCTCAAAACGCTCCTTCTGCAACTGGATATACGCTTTGACATGGTCCAGCTCACTCTGGACCGTCACCACCTTCTCATCATTGTACATGCTGTAGCGCATCATTTTGGCCAGAGCCGACAGCAGGCCGTAGATCTGCGGCACCTTCAGCTCCAGGGCCAGCGTACCGATAATCTGGAGAGTGTTGTTCAGGAAATGCGGATTAATCTGGGACTGGAGCGCCCTCAGCTCATTGGTCCGGCTCGCCAGCTCCAGTCTGTACTCCCGCAGAATGAGATTGTTGATCGTGTCCATCATACTGCGGAAATGCTCGGTGACCACCCCGATCTCATCGTTGCCCGCCGGGCGGATCTCAATGTTGAGATTCCCGGTCTGGACCTGATTCATATACCGGGTCAGCTGCTTGATCGGCGCGGTAATCCGGAAGGAGACGAGGATCGTCAGAACAATGATCGTCACCAGCAGCAGCGCCAGCAGCAGCAGGTTGATCGCAGCGGCCTCCTTGGCTTCGCGGAACAGATAGGAGACCGGAATCTGCTTGACGAGCGTCCAGCCGAGGCCGATGCTGTCGATCTTTTGATAGATGAATACAGAGCTGTCCTGTTCAAAATAACCCTGCAGCTGCGTGCTGTCCGCAATCTGGCTGTTATACCAGGCGGCATTCAGCGGTTTGCCGAGCAACCCGGAATCCTGACTGTAGACCAGCCTGCCGCTGCTGTCCACAAGATACAGCTTCTCCTGATCCTGCTCGTACAGCTGGTCCACAATCTCACTGAGGGCTGCCAGCTTCACATCAATTGACAGATAGCCTAGCGCCTGCGAGGTAGGGATACGCTCAATTCTGCGGTGCAGCGTAAAAACCGGCTCCGGTATAAACTGCGTTAACGGCAGCCTCAGCCCGTAAGCGTTGCTCAGATGTGTACTCTGCACGCTTACCGGGGAGCTTCCGCTCAGACTGGACTGGTGGTAGGGTGCACTAGCCAGCCAGCGCTTGGGTGTTGTATTGTCCGTAATCAGCGTAGCCTTCGAATCTTTCACACTGTATAAGTACACCTGTGAGAGGTGGGGCAGGGAGGTGGAGATATAGCTGAGCGAGTTATAGATGGCAATATCGGAGGACAGATCGTCGTACCCTGCTTCAAGCAGCCGGTAGAAATCGCCGTCAGAATACACGTTCAGCGACAGACGATTGAGCTCCTGCAGCAGACTGTCAATGTTTTTGTAGCCTTGATAGAGCAGATTCTTGTTCTCCTCGACCGCCCGGTCCCGCAGTGACTTGGTGGTGTGGGAATAGCTGACATACATTGTAGCCATAATGCAGATTAAGGTGGGCACAAGCAGGAAGACGATCAGCTTCGTGCGGATACTGGTCCATTTCATGGGGCGGGTCACATCCAGGTCAATATTTTACACCCTAAAGATCACTTGCGTAGGTGTAAGAGGCTCTGCAAAAAACAGATAATATCTTTAGATCATAAACAAGTGAGTGAGTAAAAGAAAGGGGGGCCATAACATGCGCGGCAATAAATTGTCCCAGTTTGGTCAGCAGGTATTTTTCGTTGGCCCGGCATTATTGTTTTTTACCTTGATCATGATTATTCCGTTTCTGATGGGGATGTACTACTCCTTCACGGACTGGAACGGCGTATCCGGTAATGTGAGCTGGGTCGGCTTTGAGAATTTTAAAAGTATTTTTACGAATGATCACGACTTCTGGTCATCCTTCTGGTTTACCGTGAGATTCACCGTGCTGGGTGTGATCTTGACTAACATAGTAGGCTTCTTCCTGGCCTATCTGTTGACCAAACCCCTGAAGACACGTAATATGCTCCGGACCATTTTTTTCATGCCGAATGTGATCGGGGGCCTGCTGCTCGGGTTCATCTGGCAGTTCATCTTCATCAAAGGCTTCGCCACGATGGGCGATCTTACGGGCCTGTCCTTCTTCAACCTTCCCTGGCTCGGGGATGCGACCACCGGCTTCTGGGCGATTGTCATGGTCTTCATCTGGCAGTCCTCCGGCTATCTGATGGTCATCTACATCGCTTCGCTCAGCAACGTCTCCAAAGAGGTGCTCGAAGCTGCCGAGATTGACGGCGCCTCCCGGATGCAGGTGCTGCGCAACATTATCGTTCCGCTGATTATGCCTGCGGTTACGATCGGGCTGTTCCTGGCGATCTCCTGGTCCTTCAAGATGTTCGACCTGAACCTCTCGCTGACCAAAGGCGGACCGTTCAAATCGACGGAATCTGTAGCGATGAACATCTATAACGAAGCCTTCCTGAACAACCGTTATGGTCTGGGTACGGCGAAGGCGCTGTTATTCTTCCTCATTGTAGCGCTGATTACGATCATTCAGGTTCGTATAACGAAGAGTAAGGAGGTAGAAGCTTAATGAATGCCAAGACCAAAAGCAGATGGAATATCGGCATTGAAGTGATTATGATCCTTCTGGCGCTTCTGTTCCTCTCTCCGTTCTACTTCCTGCTGGCGAACTCGGTGAAATCCTTCGGCGAGATTCTGAGCGACGCAGCCAGCTGGCCGCAGGCCTTCATGTGGGAGAACTATGCGAATGCGTGGAAGCTGGCCCGGTTCTCCGAAGCCTTCCGCAACTCGCTGATCATTACGATCATCAGTGTAGCGCTGATCTCGCTGTTCAGTGCGATGGCGGCCTACCGCATGGTGCGTGCCAATAACCGGTTCAACCAGATTCTGCTGCTGCTGATGGTAGCGGCGATGGTGGTTCCGTTCCAGACGATTATGATTCCGATCCTGAAGGTTGTGAATGTCCTGGGCGTGAACAACTCCTTCACCGGTCTCATTATCTCCCATCTGGGCCTCAGCATTCCGATGGCGATCTTCCTGTTCCACGGCTTCATCAAGTCCGTGCCGCTGGAGATTGAAGAGGCGGCCACGGTGGATGGCTGTAACCCGGTCTCGGCATTCTTCCGGATTGTATTGCCTCTCTTGAAGCCGATGCTGATGACCATTATCGTGCTCAATGCCCTGGGGATCTGGAATGACTATCTGCTGCCGTCCCTGATTCTCCAGGCACCCGGACTGCGGACGATTCCGCTGGCGACCTTCTCCTTCTTCGGCCAGTATACGAAGCAGTGGGATATGGCACTTCCGGCACTGACCATCGGGATTGCTCCGATCGTCATCTTCTATCTGTTCATGCAGCGTTACATTGTTGAGGGAATAGCGGCTGGCTCGGTGAAGGGTTAATTCACCGGGCTCCCGTTCCACATAAGAAGCAGTTAAATTATTCAAGGGGGAAATATCCAATGAAGAAGAAACATTCTGCACTGATGATGTCATCCGTAATGCTAATGTCAGTAGTGCTCGCAGCTTGCGGCGGCAATGCCGATAAGTCTGCCTCCAATAATGCTTCTAATGGAAGCGCTGGCAACAGCGGCGCTGTGAAGACCGTTAAGATTTTCCAGTTCAAGACCGAGATCGTGGAAGGCCTGAATGAGCTGAAGGTGGAATTTGAGAAGGAACATCCTGACATCAAACTGGATATCCAGACCGTGGGCGGCGGCGCAGACTATGGTGCAGCGCTGAAGACCAAATTCGCTTCCGGCGATGCTCCTGATATTTTCAGTAACGGCGGGTATGCCGAAATGGCACTGTGGGCAGACAAGCTGGAAGACCTGTCGGACCAGCCTTGGGTGAAGGATCTGATTCCACTTGCCGCAGAGCCTATGACCAAGGACGGCAAAACCTACGGGATGCCAATGAACCTTGAAGGCATCGGTTATGTATACAACAAGGACCTGTTCGCCAAGGCCGGGATTACAGAGACGCCAAAAACCATTTCCGAGCTTGAAGAAGCAGCCAAAAAGCTGCAGGCGATTAACGTGACTCCGTTCGGCAACGCCTATCAGGAATGGTGGCTGCTGGGGATTCAGGGGATTAGCGTAGCTTTTGCCCAGCAGGATAATGTGGATGAATTCATCAAGGGTCTGAACGACGGAACTGCATCCATTGTGGGGAATGAGAAGTTCAAGGATTGGAGCAATCTGCTGAACCTGACGGTAAAATACGGCCAGAAGAATCCGCTGACCACTGATGCCAATACTCACCTGGCACTGTTCGCCAAGGGCGAAACGGCTATGATGCAGGAAGGCAACTGGGCACAGACACTGGTAGATAACATTACGCCGGACATGAACATCGGGATGTTCCCGATGCCAATCAACGATGATGCGGCGATGAACGATAAGCTGTCGGTGGGTGTTCCGGCGAACCTGGTGGTGAACAAGGAATCCGGCTCCAAGGAAGAAGCGAAGACGTTCCTGAACTGGCTGGTCACTTCGGATATGGGGAAAGAGTATATCGTGAAGAAATGGAAGTTCATTCCTGCATTGTCCACCATTCCGGCAACCCCTGAGGATATTGGTCTCCTGGGTGCGGATGTCTGGAATTATGTAAAAGAAGGCAAGGTCTATGGACTGCAGGCATCCAAATTCCCTGATGGCGTCACTCAAGAGTTCGCCAGCTCCATTCAGGAATTGATTGCGGGCAAGGTGGATGAAGCCGGCTGGGAGAAGGGCATGCAGGCTGCCTGGGATAAGCTGAAGAAATAATCTGAAAGGGAACAGATTGAATAAAGTGGTTTGGCCGGGACGCTCATGCCCATCTCAGAGAATGAGGTGAGGCGGGGCGTCCTTTATGGTTTTCGGCTAACTGGGGATTGAGGTATACTCGAATCAGAGTCTTGTACATTACGATAAGAGGGAGCTGGGCACAATTCAGGAGCGGAATGATTACAGCAACGTGCAAATCGGTGTCGACTATTATCCTGAGCATTGGGACGAGTCCATATGGGAGAAGGATATCAAGTTAATGAAGGAAACCGGGGTCAAGGTTGTCCGGGTAGCGGAATTTGCCTGGAGCCGGCTGGAACCTTCGGACGGCAGCTTTGACTTCGCCTGGTTGGACCGGGCGCTGGATTTGTTCCATGCGTACGGGATTCAGATTGTGATCGGGACGCCTACAGCAACACCGCCGCGCTGGCTGACCTCGGCTTACCCGGATGTGTTGCCTGTATTCGGCGATGGAAGCGTATTCTATCCCGGTGTGCGCGGTCACCGCTGCTACAACAGCAACTCGCTGCGGAAATATGGCCGCCGGATTGTTGAGGCGCTTGCCCGCCGTTACAGCAGCCACCCTGCGGTTATCGGCTGGCAGACGGATAACGAATTCAGTATGCTGGATTGTCATTGCGACAGCTGCAACCTGGCATTCCGGGACTGGGTTCAGCAGAAGTACGGGACGCTGGAACGGCTTAATTCGGAGTGGGGAACCGTGGTCTGGAGCGGAAGCTACAGCAGCTGGAGTGAACTGACCGTTCCTTATGGCGCTTCACCTTATCAGAACCCTTCACTGCTGCTGGACTTCCAGCGGTTCCAATGGGATTCAGTGATTGCCTTCCAGAAGTCGCAGATTCATGTGCTGCGGGCGATCTGCCCACATCACTTCATCACCCATAACTTTCACAGTTATCCGCAGCGGCTGGATATGCACGGGCTGGCAGAGGAGCTGGATGTGGCGGCCTTCGATTACTATCCGAATCCTTCCCCTAAGAAACAGGCCACTGCACCATACAGCGGGGCCTTATCCCTGGATCTGACGCGAGGGATTAAACGCCGGGGCTTCTGGATCATGGAGCAGCTTAGCGGCCCTCCGGGCTGCTGGTTCCCGATGTGGCGTACTCCGTATCCCGGATTGATCCGTGCATATGCCTGGCAGGCGATTGCCAGAGGTGCGGATACCGTGGTGCATTTCCGCTGGAGAAGCGCAGCCGCCGGAGCAGAGCAGTTCTGGCACGGCCTCATCGACCACAGCAATGTGCCCGGGCGGAGATTTGCCGAATTCGGACAGCTGTGCAGTGAGGTGAATGCTCTGGCTCCGCTGCTGGAAGGGACCGGGGTCATGAGTCAGACAGCTATCCTGTATTCGCACGAGCAGCTGGCTGCGCTTCGGATTCAGCCCCAGGCGGAGGGGCTGGACTATTATGATAACATCAAGCAATATCACCGGGCGTTAACCAAGCGGGGCATCAGCTGTGATGTGGTGGACTGGCGTCAGCCGCTGGAGGGCTACAAGCTGATTATAGTCCCAAGCCTGTACCTGCATGATGAAGAAGCGGCAGGGGCGCTGGAATCCTTTGCGGAAGGCGGCGGCACAGTCATTCTGACGAGCCGAAGCGGTGTGAAGAACATGAATAATATCTGTGTAATGCAGCCTCTTCCCGGGCTGTTCTCGCGTGCGGCCGGCATAACGGTGGAGGAATATGATCCGGTTGGAGACGAGGTTCATACGCTCCGTGATGCTGAAGGGAATCTGTATGCATGCAGCCATTGGTGCGACATTCTTCGTCTGGAGGGAGCGGAGCCGATTGCCTGGTATGAAGATGATTACTATGCCGGAGTTCCTGCAGCTACACTGAACCGCTTCGGGGCGGGTAAGGTATATTATATCGGAACCGATCCCGGGGAGGATTATTGGCTGAAGCTTTTGGGTGATATCGCGCTGGACGCAGAGCTTGAGCAGTTCGCGGAATTACCGGAGGGCGTTCAGGCCTTCAGGCGTACAGGAGAGAACCGGGAGCTGCTGTTCCTGCTGAACCTCAGCCGGACGGCTCAGAGCATCCGGCTGGAGAGGCACTACCGCAGCGCGCTAACCGGCAATCTGGAGACTGGAACCGTCATGCTTCCGCCTTTTGCTGTTCACATCCTGCAAGCTGTAGGCGCTGGCCTGCCGGAAGCTGGGGTCAGGCAGTAGGGTGACGTCTCTTCTCCTGCAGACGGGAGGCCAGGGAGACCACAGGAGCTTTCGGCTGTGGCTTCCGCCTTTCGGCCTGCTGCTTCTGCGCCGCCATAAGCTCCTCTTGGCGGAACCGGCTTAGGAGGTCATGGACAGTTCTGATTTCACTTGTACTGATAGCTATTTCTATGCCATCCGGATTACCGGGCAGCTGGAACTTCCACTTTTTGTTTTCCACTGCTATCACTCCTAGCAATTTTATAGTTGGGGTCTCACGTTCCTGTTATATTTCCATCATAAACGGTGTACCGGATCATGTATAATGAAGGGAAATGATGGTGGCTATCACTGCGGCTGATGGGTGATCCGGGGGGGAGCGATGCGGCGTGGATATGGGTCTTCTCAAAGTGTTTCAAGCGGTTGCCGAAGAAGGAAGTATCTCAAAGGCAGCCCAAAGCCTGAACTATGTACAGTCCAATGTAACCGCGAGAATTCAGCAATTGGAGCAGGAGCTGAAGACTCCGCTGTTCTACCGGCATAGCCGGGGGATCACCTTAACTTCGGCCGGACGGACGTTCATGGAATATACGGTCAAGATCCTTAATCTGCTGGAGGAAGCGAAGCTGGCGGTGCTGGATTCGCCGATTCCCACAGGCTCGATTACGGTCGGCTCGGATACGACGGCAGCAGTGCGGCTGCCTGCTATCCTGTCCACTTACCGCAGGTGCTACCCGGATGTAGAGGTTCATCTGCAGGTCGGACGGGCGGGGGAGCTTATCGAGTCGGTTCTGCAGCATAACGTGCAAGGGGCCTTTATGGACGGACCGGTAGAGCACCCGGAGCTAGTCCAGGAGCTGCTCATTCATGAGCGGATCGGACTGGTAATTCCCGATACGATGGATTATCAGGGAGTCCGCTCTGTTCATGACAAGACTCTGCTGATGCTGAATTCAGAATGTCTGTACCGGAACAGGCTGGAGAGCTGGCTGGCGGAAGAGGGCGGACGGCTGGGCAAGGTGATGGAGTTCGGGACGATGGAGGGACTGCTTGGCTGCGTAAGGGCGGGAATAGGGTATGCGGTGCTGCCGTTATCCTATTTCACCCGGATGAACGTCACGGAGGGGATAAGGATCTATCCGTTTCCCGAGAAGTATGCGGAGGTGCCGACGGTATTCATCCGGCGGCGTGACCTGTATATGACGAGCGCGTTCCGCGAGTTCATAGAAGAGCTGAAGGCGGGGCTGCCGGAAGCGGTGAGCGGGACAGACAGGTTGCAAAGCGGCAGCGGTCCTGTGGAGTAACGGGCAGCAGTGAAGTCATAAGCGTAGCATGAATAAGATGCGAAGCACGCGGTATAGCTGGCTTGTGCACAAACGGATACCGTCCATTTATAAGGAGGGTATCCGTTTCTGTGTGTGTATAGAAAATGTAGATAGCCATCTGCCAGCTGTATGCGAAAAACCGATTACAATCTTGCTTGCTACTCAGTGCAGCTTCCTGAACTGCTCCGGTGTAACCGCCGACTGCTTACGGAAGGTGGCTACGAAATGGCTGACATCGCGGAAGCCGACCAGCTGCGAGATGGCCTTGACGGTCAGCTGGGGCTTCGCAACCAGCAGCTCCTTGCTCTTGCGGATGCGCAGCCGGACGAAATATGCATAGGGCGATAGCCCGAAGGTCTGCAGGAACAGGCTGTTCAGATATCTGCCGGACACCTCAAGCCGGGAGGCGAGATCACTGAGGCCTACCTCGGGATCACCATAATGGCTGTCCATCCATTTCAGCAGCGGCTGAAGCTTGTCTACATTGCGGGAGATTGCCGTGTTGTTATGCAGCTGTCCGTATTTGTTCAGGGTCAGCAGGAACCGGTAGGCATCGCTGGATTCCCCCAGACTGAACATGTCATTCGAAGCATCATGGCGGTCCAGCATCTCCTTCAGCATCCAGCTCAGCGGCGCCCCGCTCTCCCAACGATAGAACAGGCTGGTATTCATCCCGAGCGAATCCAGAATATGCCGGGCTGAGGTCCCGCCGAAGGTGAGATAATAGGTGCGCCAAGTCTCTGAGGAGAGCGCTTCATAGCGGTGCGGTGTCCCCGGCATCAGCAGAATGCCGCTGCCCTCGGTGAGGGTGAGCTTCTTGTTGTCGAAGTGGATCATCCCGCCGCCATGCGCCGTCTGCAGCCAGTGATAGGTGTGATAGCCTTGCGGCCGGGAGACTTGCTCCTGATCAGGGTTATAACCCATACTGTCGAGGGTGATGGGGAGCAGCTGGCCGCTCTCCTGGGCGAATACGATTCTGCGGACGGTATCCAGTGACATTCCGGTTCATCTCCAACTGTTCCATATTATTATATTCCAATTCATTAATATTATATTTATAGCGATAGGGGTAGCGATTAAAATAAGGATATACTTATACTATAAAGGATGTGCGTAGCGTGATCAACGAGAAATTACCTAAGATCTGGTACGGTGGAGATTATAACCCGGAGCAATGGGAGGCCCCGGTCTGGGCGGAGGACGAGCGGATGTTCAAGCTCGCAGGCATAGACGTAGCAACCATTAATGTGTTCTCCTGGGCGCTGATTCAGCCGTCTGAGGATACGTATGATTTCAGTGGTCTGGATGAGTTAATCGACCGCTTATATAAAAACGGCACCTATGTATGTCTGGCTACGGGTACAGGGGCACATCCGGCCTGGATGGCTCACCGCTATCCGGAGGTCACCCGCGTGGATGTTCAGGGCCGGAAGCGTAAATTCGGCGGCCGCCACAACTCCAACCCGAACAGCGCAGTCTACCGCAAATATGCGGCCCTGCTGGCCGGTAAGCTGGCTGAGCGCTATAAGGATCACCCGGGCCTGGTGGCCTGGCATATCTCCAATGAATATGGGGGATATGATTACTCCGAGCAGTCCGAGGCTGCTTTTCGTGTCTGGTTGAAGGAACGTTACGGAACGCTCGATGCGCTCAACAAAGCCTGGAACACCCGGTTCTGGGGCCATACCTTCTATGACTGGGAGGAAATCGTTGTTCCGAATGAACTCAGTGAAGAGTGGGGCGGTAACCGGACCAACTTCCAGGGAATTTCTCTGGACTACCGCAGATTCATGTCGGATAGCCTGCTGGAATGCTACATCCTCGAATATGAAGCAATCAAACAGCACAGCACGAACATTCCGGTTACAACCAACATGATGGGCTTCTACCCGGAGCTGGATTATTTCAAGTGGGCGAAACATCTGGATGTAATCTCCTGGGATAACTATCCGGCACTGGACACACCGGTCAGCCATACGGCGATGACGCATGATCTTATGCGCGGCCTGAAGAACGGACAGCCGTTCATGCTGATGGAGCAGACGCCAAGCCAGCAGAACTGGCAGCCGTACAATTCCCTGAAGCGCCCCGGCGTCATGCGCCTCTGGAGCTATCAGGCGGTAGCACGCGGTGCTGACACTGTGCTGTTCTTCCAGCTGCGGCGGTCCATCGGCGCTTGCGAGAAATACCACGGAGCGGTCATTGAGCATGTAGGGCATGAGCATACCCGCGTATTCCGCGAATGTGCTGAGCTGGGCCGGGAGCTGGAGAGCTTGGGCAGCGAGCTGCTGGATGCACGCAGCGCGGCGCAGATCGGGATTATTTACGACTGGGAGAACCGCTGGGCGCTTGATCTCTCCAGCGGCCCGTCTGTTGCACTGAAATATGTGGACGAGGTCCATAAGTATTATGATGCGCTCTATCAGCAGAATATTGAAGCGGATATGATCGGCGTAGAAGAAGATCTGTTGAGATACAAGATTGTCATTGCACCGGTGCTGTATATGGTGAAGCCGGGCTTCGCCGAGAAGGTCGAAGCCTTCGTCCAGGCTGGCGGCACCTTCATTACGACGTATTTCAGCGGGATTGTAAATGAGAATGATCTGGTTACGGTTGGCGGGTATCCGGGAGAGCTGCGCAAGGTGCTGGGGATCTGGTCCGAGGAGATCGATGCCCTGCTGCCGGACATGAGCAATGAAATCGTGATGAACAAGGAGTGGGGATCACTTAACCGTTCATATAGCTGCGATCTGCTCTGTGACCTGATTCATCCCGAAGGCGCAGAGGTGCTCGCCCAGTATGGCGCGGATTTCTATAAAGGTATGCCGGCCCTGACGGTGAACAGCTTCGGCGCAGGCAAAGCCTATTATGTGGCCACAAGTCCCGATGCGGCCTTCCTGCGCGGCTTCCTGGCTAACCTGTGCGCCGATAAAGGCATTGCGCCGCTGGTCAGCGCGCCGGAAGGTATTGAGTCCGTCCAGCGTGTGAAAGACGGCGTATCCTATCTGTTCCTGCTGAACCATTCAGCAGAGGAGCTTCGTGCGGATATCGGTACCCTAGAGCGGACCGATCTGATTACCGGCAGCAAGTTCAGCGGCTCCACTCCAGTTCCCGGGCGTGGTGTGCTGATTCTCTCAGACAAACAGTAAGGTGCGAAAAAGCTGTCCCGAAGGCCGTTCATTAGACACGGCTGCTGGGACAGCTTTTTTTAGAACAGACTCACTTAACGGGATTACCCTATTGAGTGAAGGAGCCGAAGTCTGTTATCTTCAGATCAATAGTGACATGAATAGGAGTCCGGCTGAACACCTCGTCCCAGCGCTCCTCCAGCTTCTTCCATAAGGCGGGCTCCTGAATGCTGAGCCTGGTGGAGAAGCCGCCCACATCTGCTTTGTAATCCGACTGCAGCTTGTGAAGCATACTCGTCATCATCCGCTCGAGCCGCTCCTTGAACAGCTTCTCTGCTTTTTGGGGAAGATGGGTGGCCGCAGGGTATTCCTCTACGTTCCAGGTCTCGCTTAGCCTTCCTTCCGTTGTGAGCTTGACGTCGAAGGATAGCTGGCCGCCGTCTGCTTTGGCAGTGATTTTACTCTTCATGGACTTGAGTTCATAGGTAATCGGCTCATTGCTCCAGTCGTAGGTCTTGATGACGCCGCTTTGCCCCCCGTTGGTCAGCCAGCTCAGACATTCGGTTTCCTCCTGATTCAGCGCCCCCACCCAGTGTCCGGTATCCCCCTTGATGACTCCGGCTCCCGAGAATTCTACCTCACCATTCGCCGTTACCAGGTTCTGCAGCGCATAACTGCGTTTGGAGAACATATTGGCATCCATTTTCGATAAAATAACAGGGTCCAGCACCTTGCTGGTTCTCTTCTGATTACGCAGCATATCTCTGATATGAAAGGCAGGAATTTCATTTTTTTGCTTCGTGACCATAGTGTCTGCTGCCCGGCCTTGGCTTATGAACACCATCGTACTGGGACGGATGTCATTATCCCGAAGCACGAAATCCATTAACTGGTTTATACTTTGCTGCTTGAGCAGCTCACTGGAGATCACAATTACCTTGAGGTGGTGGCCGATGATCGGCCGTTCACGCAGAATCGAATATTGACGGAAAATCTCCAGCACAGAATCTCCGGTTCCGGATACATTCATATAGGGTGCACTACTGCTGGTGCCGCCTTGTTTATCTGCTCCACCCACGGAGTTAGCCGGAACCATCTGCACAGTGGCGGTAATCTTATTCTTTTTATAATAAGTAGCGCCCTTGTCCTCCAGCTCCTGTTCTGTAGGCGTGAACTCTCCGATATCCAGAGCCAGGCCGGCGTATAGGGCCAAATCCTCAATCTCTTTACTGCTCCAGCAGGAGGTCAGTGTGGCAAGCATCAGCAGCGAACACAGCAGGAGGAGGATTCGTCTAGACATGCTGCTTCAGCCCCTTCACCCGGATGAGCCAGACGACGGAGAGCAGGACAGGCACCAGCAGGAACAATACCAGCCCTATCTTGCCTATGGTATCCCCGAGTGCGAACAGGTCGCTTAAGGACTTCGGCAGCATCGCCGAAATGAACAGAAGCGGAACCAGCGCATATATAATCGGATGGACCTTAAGCTTGAAAATCTGGGAGAGACCCAGTGAGGACTGGAAAAAGAAGCTGCTGAAGTTGCAGAACATCTGCATCAGCCAAATGACCATGAACGGGAATTCCAAACGCTCGAAGAAAAATCCCGGCACCTCAAAGCTGCGCAATAGATCAATAGTGGGCCAGGTGCTGGTAATGGCGGAATCAATAGAGATGCCTCCGATCACTACAATAATGGTCAGGAAATAGATGGCCAGCAGGATGCTCAGGCCGCCAAGCATAGCTTTGACAGCCTTTTTGGGGTCATCCATGAACGCCACAAGCGTCATGGTGACTTCACAGCCGGTGAATACAAGTACAGTGGATTTGAGTCCTGCGAATACAGGGGACCACCCACTGCCGAGCACAGGACGCAGATTATCGATATCGAACATCCGCAGGCTGAGCACGAAGGAGATGAGCAGAATCATGATGCTGATCGGAAAAACAATGGTGTAGACACGGGCAATAGAGTTGATGCCTCCGTACACCAGGTAGGTGCTCAGCCAGAGAAAAGGAAGAATTACTGCCCAGATCGGAGTCCCTTCCAGCAGAAAAAACAGGGTAACCTCGGCCAGTGTACGGATCTCAAAGCCGGCGATAGTGATGAAGTACAGGATTAACAGCATGGACAGAATGCCGCCGACGAACCGGCCGGTCAGCAACCTTGAGTACTGAAAGACGGTTTTTCCCGGAAATTGCTGGCTGATCTTCACCATAAGAAGAACTGCCAGCATTACAATGGCCCCGCCGAGCAGGGTGGAGATCCAGCCATCCGGAGTTCCGACACTCTTGCTCACGCTGCGCGGCAGTGTGAGCACACCCGCGCCCAGCAGGGTATTGTTCAGGAAAATGGCCGTTTGTGTAGCCGTGATTTTATCATCCGTACGTATGAACATACTGCATTCCTCCTTATACCAGGCGCGGTCATGATCTTCGTTTACTCTGTTGGGGTTTCATCATTTTCGGTCTGCGTTTCATCAGAGCCATTGGAGCCCGCAGGAACAGATCCTTCCAGTCACTGAGCCGGAAAGGGGAGAGCGGGGTCAGATAAGGCACTCCGAAGCTCTTGAGCTTGGTCAGATGGCAGCAGATCAGCAGGAAGAACAGAATGGTCCCGTACATTCCCAGCACCGAGGCGAACAGCATACCGGCGAAGCGCAGCATCCGCAGGGTGATCCCGGCGCTGTACATCGGGATGGAGAAGGAGGAGATGGCGGTTACGGCCACCGTAATGACCAGGAACGGACTGACAATCCCCGCCTGAACCGCTGCATCGCCAATAATCAGACCGCCGACGATGCCCATCGCCGGACCAATCGGCTTCGGCAGCCGGATGCCGGCTTCCCGCAGAATCTCGATGGCGACCTCCAGAATCAGCACCTCAATCAGCGAGGGAAAGGGTACACCCTGCCGGGTCTTGATGATCGTAATCGCCAGCTCTGTAGGAATCAGCCCCGGATGAAAGGAGATGAAGGAGATGTACAGGGCCGGAGCCATCAGGGCAAAGAAGGAAGCGCCAAAACGCAGCAGCCGCAGAAGTGTTCCCGGCAGCCAGCGATCATAATAGTCTTCCGGCGACTGCAGCAGCATGCTGAAGGTTACCGGTGCGATTAGTACAAAGGGTGTGCCGTCCAGCAGGATGGCAACCCGTCCTTCCAGCAGGGCACTGATCACTCTGTCCGGCCGTTCTGTATTCTGTAGCTGCTGGAACGGACTGAGATAATTATCCTCAATGAGCTGCTCGATATAACCGGATTCGGCCAGGAAATCCATATCGAGCTTGGCGATCCGGTTCTTGATCTCCTCCAGCAGGTCGGGATTGACGATATCCTTCATGTAGGCGATCACAATATCCCGCTCAATCGTGCTGCCTGCCCGGTAAGACTTCATCTCAAGCTGGTCGCTCAGGCCCTGGCGGCGCAGCATCGAGGTATTCTCGCTCAGCACCTCGGAGAAGCCCAGCCGGGGACCGCGGAGCAGGGCTTCGGAGACCGGCTCCGCGATGGCCCGGTTAGCGGCACCGGGCATCTCGATGAGAAGTCCGCAGGGCAGACCTTCGATCAGCAGGCCTCCGTGTCCGAAGAGGATGTATTTATTAAACGCTTCGATAGCGTTCTCTTCCTTAAGCTCGCTGAAGGGAAGCAGCTGACGGGCAAGTCCTGCGGAAGACAACGGTCCTTCAGGCAAGTCGTACATCAGGAACTGCATAATTCGCATATTCAGCAGCCGGTCATTCTGCATGCCGTCGATATGGATAAGCACGGCCCGGGCACCTGTATTCGCTAATGTGAATTCCCTGAAATGCAGATCGCTGTTGTCTCCAATGGCGGCTTGCACAGCGAGCAGATCCGTGCTGTAGCTGCCGCTGAAGGGAGCTGTACCCGCCATGCTGGAGGGGGCAGGTGCAGGCGGCTGGGTCTGGTGAACGGTTCTGGAGCCGTACCCTATCTGGCCCCGTCCGCTGCCTACCAGCCTATAGAGCGATCTATACAGTAACGTGAGAAGCAGTGGAACGAGCATAGCAACGCCCGCCTGACCAAAGACTGCCCAGCCGGGTATATACGATACAATGGAAGCGAACAGTGTGATCATCCCCAGCCGCAGAAATTTAAATGTCAGGACAGAAGCAGACGTTTTTCTTCTCATCAAGTTTTCCAAAGTTTATCTGAATTTACTCCTAATTCCCGAAAAAAGTTCGAGCCGGCCTAAATGGTATATAATGCATACTAGAACAGATTGTTCAGGACAGCAGGAATGAATTAATCAGGAAAGAGGCAGCGCATGAGAACCTTACTGGTCACAGGCTACCGGGCCCATGAGCTCGGCATTTATGACAGCAAGCATCAGGGCATTCCCTATATCAAAAAAGCACTCGCGAACCGGATCATTCCGCTGGTGGAGGAGGGACTGGAATGGGTCATTACTCCCGGGCAATATGGCGTTGATCTGTGGGCCTGCGAGGTGGTGCTGGAGCTGAAGCAGCAATACCCCGGGCTGAAGCTGGGCATTATTACGGCCCATGCCTCACCGGAGGAGAAGTGGAAGGAAGAGAAGCAGAATGAATACCGCCGCATTGTAGCTGGTGCCGACTACTACGGAGCCGTAAGCAATGCCCCCTATGACGGGAGCTGGCAGTTCAAGGCCAGGGATGATCTGCTGCTGCGTAAAAGCGACGGGATTCTGTTATTCTACGACGAGGATGCAGCGGAGAGCAGTGCGAAGTTCACCAAAGAGCGGGTCGTGAAGCTGCATGCCGAAGGTGATTATGAGCTGCATCTGATGCATGCAGAGGAGATTCAGAGCATTGCCGATGAAGAGAACCGGCATGACTATGATTGAGAAGGGGGTGCGCAGCTGCGAGCTGCGCACCTGGAGCCTGTCCCATGTTGGCATCAAGCGGGATCAGATGAAGCTGCGGAGTGAAGGCGGCTTGCGCACCTTATAGTTCTGCTCATAGGCGTAAGCCAGTCTGATAAGCACCGGTTCTTCATAGGCCCGGGCGGAGAAGGTTACGCCGAAGGGCGCGCCGGCTGAGGTATAGCCTGACGGCACCACGATCGACGGATATCCGGCTCTTGAGGTAATCCGTGCGCCGAAGTCGGCCGGGAACAGCAGGGCATCAAGCTGATGCTCGCGCATAGTAGCATCGATCCCCAGCTCCTTGCAGAGTCTGAGATCCGTCATGCGGTCACGCAGATATTGCGGCTCAGTGAAGGTGCCGGAGGTTGTTAATTCGGCATCGAGCAGGGTCGCTTGCCCGAACTTCAGCGTCTGGACCGGATGGGCATGATTGAAATCAATAATATCCTTCAAGGTACGCATCGGTGCCCCCGGGCCCAGGCGGGCCAGGTAGGCGTTCAGCGAGGTTTTGAATTCATTCAGCACCACGGATGAATAGCTGATCTCCCGCGCCGTTGTAATCTCGGCCGGATCGATAATGGTCGCCCCGAGCTCCCGCATTCTCTCCACAGAGGCATTGAACAGCGCAAGCTGCTCCTCCGTCAGCTCCTCGAAGTAATAATCGCGCGGAATTCCGATTCTTGCTCCCCGCAGACCGTCTGCATCCAGGAAAACAGTATAATCCTCGTGAACCTTACCTCTGTTCGTACCCATTGCCGCATCTCCGGCATCCTGACCGAGCAGAGCGTTCAAGAGAAGGACGGCATCCCGGACCGTTCGTGCCATAGGCCCGGCGGTATCCTGCGTGCTGGAGAGCGGCAGAATACCGGAGCGGCTGATCAGCCCCACCGTGGGTTTAATACCGATAATAGAGCCAAGATTGCCGGGATTGAGGATGGAGCCGGAGGTCTCTGTTCCAACGGAGACGGTGCAGAAATTACAGGCCACCGCTACCGCAGACCCGGCGCTGGAGCCGCCTGTCGGCGTGGAGATGTTATAGGGGTTAAGCACCTGCCCGCCCCGGGAGCTGAAGCCGGAGGGCATGCCATTCGTCATGAAGTTGGCGAATTCCGTCATATTAGCCTTGCCCATAATGATAGCTCCCGCCTCGCGCAGCCTGCTGACGATGAAGGCATCCTCTCCGGCAAAAGAGTCCGCCAACGCGAGCGAGCCCGCGCTGGTATGCATGTTATCTCCGGTATTAATGTTATCCTTCAATAGCACCGGTATGCCGTGCAGCGGTCCGCGCGGACCCTGGAGCTGGCGCTCTACGTCCAGGGATTCAGCGATGAACAGCGCATCCGGGTTAATCTCCAGTACAGAATTCACCGTCAGACCGTTTTTGTCATGATCCGCTATGCGCTCAAGGTACATCAGGACTAATTGTCTGGAAGTGATCTCCCCGGAATCCAGAGCGGCTTGAATGTCAGACAGGGTAGCCTCTACGATTTCAAAACTCATGCGGGTCCACGCTTCTTTCCCTTTTGGATTTAGTAGTATTCTTCCTCATATAAGCACAGTTTGGCCTGTCTTCATAGTGTTCTTTTGCGGGCGGGACGACCATGACTTTGGATGTAACTTTTAAACGGCTGATTAAAAGGGGGGCTCCTGTGGTTAAATACATCACAAGATTTAACAATACTACTTGCTAACATCACTAGGAGGAATCGAACTTGAAGAAATGGACTACGTTATTTATGGGTGTTATGTTATCTGTGGCCTTGGCTGGCTGCGGCAATAATGAGGAGCTCAAACCATCAGAGGGCGCTGCAACAGCTGCACCTTCAGGAAACGCGGCTCCGGAAGCCTCCGCATCGGCAGCGCCTGCTGAACAGACATCAGACGGCGTTCCAACAGTGGATGAATTGATTCAGAAGTCGGTTGCCGCATCGGGTGATCTGAAGAGCTTCGCGATGGAATCGCAGGTGAAGCAGAAGATCAACGTGAAGACGGCACAAGGGGACAATGCGCAAGATACCGATATGACCACGAAATCCGAGTTCAATAAGGAGCCGCTGATGATGCATCAGGAGGTGCAGATGAAGACGGCCCAGGGCGACCAGAAGATTGAGCAGTATGTGACTAAGGACGGCTTCTATTCCCAGGTGAACGGGCAATGGATGAAGATGCCTGCTACGATGGGTGAACAGGTCCTGACTGCTATGCAGCAGTCCGCCAACCCTGAGAAGCAATTGGAGCAATTCAAGGCGCTTACCGAGAAGACAAAAATCACCGAGGAAGGCGATAGTTATCTGTTGTCTGCCGAGGTATCCGGCGATGACGTCAAGGAGCTGGCGAAGTCTTATATGAATCAGGGCGGCAGTGCCGATCCTCAGATGGCTGCTATGATGGAGCAGATGAACATCAAGAGCATGAATATCGCCTATGCGGTAGATAAGAAAACCTACTTCCCAACCCGTACAGATGTAACGATGGTCATGGATATGACCAGCAATGAACAGACGATATCGATTGATATGGATATGAAGTCGACCATCAGCGATCACAATAAGGTCGACGAAATCAAGGTTCCGCAGGAAGCGCTGGACGCGAAGGAAGTTGAAATGCCAGCGGCTCCGGCAGCTCCTACAACTCCGTAACAGGCTTACCGGGCTGAATAGAAATGCAACATATGGAAACGGCGTTGCTGTCCTGATTAGGACGGCAGCGCCGTTTTTGGTATAAGCTTTTTACGGGGTGATTTTAGAATTTGAAGGAGTTGCTTAGCATACCAAAGGCCGCTCCGGCTATGACGGAGGTGATCAGCTTGTAGAAAATATATCCGGTCACAATGTTGGCGATGGCAATCGGGTATAAGGTGTCAATTCCCCGGCTGCCGGCGGTGTTCAGCGGATATTGAAACAAAGCCGTATTCATGCTGATGAAGACAAACAGGAAGGACAACGCCACCAATGTGGTCGAGAAGGAGTACAGGCTGACAAGTAGTGTAAGAATCGCCAGCACCAGCAGCGCCACGGCCGGAACGAGCAGCGTGCCCATCCGGGTAATCAGCAATTTGAAATCGAAGCTGACCTTCTCCAGCCGGAGAACGGCATAAGTGGCTCCGCAAGCAACGGCAAGGCCTACCGCCGTCAATAACAGCGGCTTCAGGAAGCCGGGGCCGAAGATGGCCGAGACATCCCATTTGATGAACAGGGTGAGGAAATATAAGGCCGTTAACAACGCCGTAAGGCCCATGGTGATCAGGCTGTTCATGAAATGGGCCACAGGAATTTCCCTCATTGTACTGTACGGGCGGGTAAGGGCTCTCAGGTAAAAGCTCCAATACTGCTTGCCTACTGCCTGTGCCTGCTGTACACGTTCATCCTTGAGCAGATTATTGAACTGCTCGGTTACCTTACGCTGGGGCTGCGGCTGCCCAGGCTGGTTGTTAGGCCCCTCAGGATTCGTGAAGGGTGTTCCGCCTTCCGGGTTGTTCATTGTGATTCCTCCTTGTGAAATATATGGAAAATGCCATTGGCTCTAGTATAAGGGCACTCACCGAGGAATTCTATAAATTTGCCGGAATATGCAGAAATTCATGCGAAAAAGCCCGTAAATCGTCGATAAAGGTCGATTTACGGGCCTGAGCCATTCCTATTTCTGTTCCGGTGTTAGTCTTCCGCCCGGGCAAACCCCTCTTCAGCGAGATATTCCTCCGCTTCAGCCGTCGTCTCGAAGGCCATCTCAAGCTGTAGTCCGGCATAGAGATACCACAGATCCTCCTCGAATCTCAGGCTCAGCGTATGCCCGGCCTCATTCTTCCACAGCGACTGCGCTTCAGCTCCGCCCGTCTGCACTTTTTTCTTTCTTTTGGAAGGGGCAGGGGCCTCGGGAATGTACATCAAGAGAGAAGTGATAGACGCATCGAGCAGCTCGCGCAGCGCAGCCTCCGAATAATCGCGGATATTGACCAGTCCCTTATCATCCGTCTCATAGCCCCGCAGCAGCCCGGCATAGACGAAGCCGTTCCCGTTCGGATGAATATGCGAAGCCACGGTCTTCTTGTCGTGACGGCTCTGCTCCAGGTGATAATTCACCCGTCCCAGTGAGACCTTCCGCGCCTCCAGCTGGGGATAGGAATCAAGAATAGCTATTTTCTGTTCAAAAGTAAGCATATACGCCTCCGGTTCACTTGAAATATAAAAATGTATAGGTTTCACGCTATACATTATCTTTCTATTTCTCGCTGAAACGGTACCGTCCTTTAAAAGAACGGCAATACCGTTTCCACTTGTAGCCAGTTGATTATACCACGCAGCGGGGTGCTGGACTATAACGCGCTTCCCCGGTTCATTACTCTGCCAGCGGGAGCCGCAGCACGAAGGTGCAGCCCTGCGGCGGGTTGCTGCCCAGCTCCAGGCTGCCGCCCATGGCTTCGGCCAGCAGTCTGCTGAAGGTCAGGCCCAGCCCGAGTCCGCGAAGCAGGCTCTGCTTGCCCGAGCTGCGGTAGAACGCTTCGAAGATCCGCTCGCGGCTGTCCGGATGGATGCCTGGCCCATTATCCGTAACGGTGATTTCGGCATGACCCTGCGGCGTAGCCGTAAGTTCAAGCTTCAATTGAAGCTTGCGGTCAGGCATCTTCGCCTGCAGGCTGTTGCCCAGCAGATTCACAATAATCTGCTGGATGCGCAGCGGGTCTCCCCGCAGTACAAGCGGAGTCTCCGGCAGCAGCAGGATGGGCTTACTGACCTCCTCGCTCTGGGTCAGCATCCATTGATAGAGAATCTCCTCCAGCAGCGGGGCTGCTTCGAGCTTATCATGACGGACGGCAACCATGCCCGCTGTCAGCGCATTGTAGTCCAGCAGATCGGCGACCATATGCTGCAGCCGCCCGGTCTCAAGCAGAGCGATATCGAGGAATTCCCCGGCCTCCTCGCCTTCGACAACGCCCTCGCGGACCGCATGGAGCAGTCCTTTGATCGAGGTGACCGGCGTCTTGAGCTCATGGGACACGCCGGCCAGCATGATGGCCCGCGACTGCTCGAACTGCTGCAGCTTGCCTGCCATCTCCTGGAAGGAGACGAGCAGCTCGTGAATCTCACGTTCTTTGGCCCCGGTCTCAAGCGCGATATTATATTGGCCGCTGCTGATCTGCGCGGCGGCGGCAGCCACCCGCTGAACCGGCTTGGCCAGCTTGACCGACAAGAGATAGATTGTCAGCCAGCTTAGGATAATCAGGAAGACGATGATAATCGAGAAGAAGGTGATCTCTTCTATCGGAATATGACGCAGGGAGCGCTTGGACTGCATAACCAGCACCTGCCCCAGCGTGCCCTGGTCCCCCTGGATCTGAGCGGCAGCGGCTTTGTATTCCGAGGTCCGCGAATCGGTCAGGGTATCATTGAGCTTATATCGCATCTCCTCGTCCGTCATCGGGGGCTGGGAGTATAGCAACTCGCCTTCGGGTCCGGTGATGATTACGCACATCTCCTCAGTTACCTTGAAGAAGCGTTTGCGGTCCTCAACCAGCCTATTCAGGCCCCCGGTAATCGCTAGTTGACCGTCTGTATCCACGCTCCGGTCAGCGATCTCCTGCGCCAGCAGGCCGGTCGTCTGCATCCGGTTGCTCATCGCCTCCTGCTGCATCCACCAGAAGGTGAACAGCGCCGTCACCAGCAGCCCGATGCTGATGATCAGCAGATACCGCAGAGTCCAGTAAGTAAGAATGGAGGTAGTCTTCTTCTTCCTGCTGCTGTTCTTCTTACTCTTTTTTATGTTGTCCATAATTGATAACCCGTTCCTCTCAGTGTGCGGATCTCGCCCTCGTCCTCCGGCCAGTGCGAGAGCGCCTGGCGCAGTCTTTTGATGGAGAGATCAACGGCCCGGTCGCTTCCCTCGTAATCCATCTCCCATACATGCTCCAGCAGCTGGTCACGGGTACAGATCTGATTCGGCCGCTCGGCCAGGAACAAGAGCACCGACATGTCGCGCGGGCTAAGGCTGACCTCTGCTCCGTTCAGGAAGATGCTGCGGGCCGAGAAGTCGATGAACAGGCTGCCGTAGTGGCGCTTGCGGCTGCCGTCTGACCACTGCGAAGGGCGGCGCAGCACCGCCCGCACCCTTGCGACCACCTCCTCGGGGATGAAGGGCTTCGACATATAGTCATCCGCCCCGCCGTCCAGACCCGCCAGCCGGTCCTTGATCCCGTCGCGGGCGGTGAGCATGATGACCGGGCAGCTGCTCCGCTCACGGATGAGCCCCAGCAGCTCGAAGCCGTCCATCGCCGGCAGCATGATGTCGAGCAGGACCAGCGAGGGAGGCGCCTCCCCGAAGGCGTCCAGGGCACTCCGGCCGTCTGCGGCCCGGGTGACGTGAAAGCCTGCTTTTCGCAGATAGGCACTAAGCACCCGCGCGATGGCTTCTTCATCCTCTACGATTAGTATCGATTGCATGAGCTTCAGTCCCTTAACTAAAATTACGACAATTCTAACACATTTGCAGGCTCGTATGCTTTGACTTATTCCCGACATATTGCTTTGGTAGAATGGGAGCCAAGCCAATAGAGCAGAGATAAGAATATGGAATGGAGGAGATCGTATGAAGAAGAGGACAGTCGCTATAACCGCAGCCATTGTAATTATTGCAGGAGCCATCATCGCCTTCATCTTAGTGAACAACAGCCTTGGCAATAAGGTGGAGATTGAATCGGTGATTCCTGAGCAGGCGCAGGACAGCGGAGCCCAGAAGGAAGGAACGGCCAATGCGGCTGCCGCCGCTGCTGCTGTAACGCCGGAGCAGTTGAACGGAACCTGGAACATTGCAGAGCCGTCCAAGGTCTACTGGTCCGTAACCACATCCAAAGAAACGGTTAACTTCGTAGATCCTTCCGTGAAGGGCACCTGGAAGGTGAATCTGGAGGATGCCTCCGCGATGACCGGCGAAGGGTCGGTCGACATGAGCGCGCTTGATTCGGGAACCGCCCAGCGGGACGAGCATGTCAAGGGAGCAGACTTCCTGTCCGTGGCAGAGTTCCCGGAAGCCACCTTCACGGTGAAGTCCTTCTCGGAGCTGCCGAAGGAATGGACAGAGGGGACGGCGGTGCCTGTACAACTGCAGGGTACGCTGACTGTGAAGGGCATTGAGAAGGAAGTGACGTTCGACTCGCAGGCCGCATATAGCGGCGGAGAGCTTAAGCTGTCGGGTACGACTACCGTAACCTTCGAGGATTTCGGCCTCAGCAATCCGCATTCCATCGTGCTCAGTACCGAGAACAACCTTGAGGTGCGCCTGGAGCTGGTGCTTAAGAAATAACATAGAGTTGGGGATGACCCTCCCCGTCTGCCGTGGATTCGCGGCTGGCGGGGAGGGTTTTTTGATGTAACTTGGGCTGTTGCGGCGGCGGGGGCTGTGGAGGATGTATGTGGAAAAGCGAACACATTGGGCTGGCGCGGGGTGTACGGCCGGAATGTAATCGAAAAACCGATTACATTGGGCTGTCGCAGGGCGTATGGCCGGAATGTAATCGAAAAACCGATTACATTGGGCTGGCGCAGGGCGTATGGCTGGAATGTAATCGAAAAACCGATTACATTGGGCTGTCGCAGGGCGTATGGCTGGAATGTAATCGAAAAACCGATTACATTGGGCTGGAGCGGGGTGTGTGGCCGAAATGTAATCGAAAAACCGATTACATTGGGCAGGAGCGGGGTGTATGGCCGAAATGTAATCGAAAAACCGATTACATTGGGCTGTCGCAGGGCGTATGGCTGGAATGTAATCGAAAAACCGATTACATTGGGCTGGAGCAGGGCGTGTGGCCGAAATGTAATCGAAAAACCGATTACATTAAGCCGATGCTGGGCGGATGAGAGGAATGTAGACGATAAACCGAACACAATCGGTGCTGCTGCGGTGAGATGGACATATGCTATCCATACAAGCGGTCGGTGAGAGAATGCTCTCAGAACTGGCGAATTCCCGCTGACGGTGCAAATTCCCGCCTCCAGGTTAAATATAAGAGATACATAGTCATTCAACAGGACCATCAGGTAAGGAAGGGAGCTAAGATATATGGACCGAAAGGCCAAGACCATACTGCAAAAATCATTCTGGAGCGCGAGCGGCTGGAAGGGGACGTACGGGCCTTTTTCCGGTGAGGATTTCGACTATGCGAAGAGCAAGGGGGTTATGTTCGATCCCCTCACGATCACCCATGATGAGCTGGTGGAGAAGCTGCGGGTGCTGCACAGTGGAAGCGTGACCCGGGACAAGGTGGCGGCTGCCTTCCTGCATAGTCTGTCCACCCGGAAGGTTCATCTGCGGAGCGCCTTGTCCAGCTGGGCTTTGACCTCGGAGCTGGCTGCACATGCCTACGCCCAGCCGCCCGCTGAGCAGCCAAGGTATAGCAGTTGTGCTGCTTGTGATGCCAGGCACCTGATGTCTGATCAGCAGTACAACGCTGTGGATCTGAATGTGCTCAATTTCGAGCGGGTCAAATGGGGAGGCATCCGCCTTAATAAGCTGCTGTATTGCTGGCTCGATCTGGAGCTGTTCAGCCGGGAAGAGGAGGTGGAGGCTGCTCCGCAGGATCTTCGTATTTTGCAGGATATGGCCGAAGCCGTGAAGCTATGCGGCAGCAAGGATGGTGCACGGAAGCTGGAGAAGCATTGGAAGGATATATTCCCCTCGAACCAGCATGAACGGGATGTGGTGATGGAGATCTGGGGATATGCTGGAATTCTGGTTCCGCAGGAGGAGAAGCGCCAGGGGCGGGGCGGAGACAATGACTTCAACGCTGTAGCCAACTGGCGCGGGGAGGACGGTTATTCGGAGGAGCGACTGAATTTGTTGTTCGGGCTATAATACATATCTGTATGGAGCTGGAGGGTTCAGGCGGGATGCGGACATGTACACAACAGGGAGATTTTGATAGAATCAGAGGGACCTGAGCTTCATTAAGAGGAGGATATTACTATGGCAGAAGATAACGCTTACACGATAAAATGGGGCATTCTCAGCACGGGCTGGATCGCCCATCAGTTCGCCACGGATCTGGCCCACGCCAGCAATGGGGTGGCCTATGCAGTCGGCTCGCGCTCGCAGGAGAGCGCGGATAAATTCGCAGCCGATCACGGCATTCCTGTCGCATACGCCACCTACGAAGAGCTAGTTAACGATCCTGATGTGGACGCCATCTATATCGGCACACCGCATCCGTTCCACCGGGAGAACGCGCTGCTCGCGCTGCGTGCGGGCAAGGCTGTGCTATGCGAGAAGCCTTTTACCGTTAACAGTGCTGAATTGGAGGAAGTCGTGGCCTATGCCCGGGAGCATAAGCTGTTCCTCATGGAAGCGATGTGGAGCCGGTATATCCCGGCACATGTGAAGGTGAGGGAATGGCTGGCCGCCGGGCGCATCGGTGAGGTGAAGATGGTGAAGGCGGACCTTGGGTTCCGTTCTGACTGGAAGCCGGAGGGGCGTCTGCTGAATCCGGCCCTTGGCGGCGGTGCGCTGCTGGATGTCGGCATCTATCCGGTCTCCTTCACCTCGATGGTTCTCGGACCTCATCCAGAGTCGATCGCCAGCACCGTTCATATCGGGGAGACCGGCGTGGATGAGCACTTCTCGCTGCTGCTGTCCTACGGGAATGGCGTATCTGCTTCACTCAATGCCGGCATCCGGCTGAATCTGGACGATGAAGCCTATATCTATGGAACGGAAGGCCGTATCGTGGTCAATGGCACCCTGGTTAATCCGAAATCGGCCGAGCTCTACGTGAACGGCGAATTGGCGGAGAGGTTCGAAGATGACCGCGCTTCAGTCGGGTACTGCTTCGAGGCGGAAGAGGTAGGCCGTTGTCTTCAGGCCGGACTTACCGAGAGCCCGGTGATGACGCTGGATGAATCCGTAGCCCTGATGAAGCTGCTGGATGAAGTCCGGGCGCAGTGGGGGCTGAAGTATCCCGGCGAATAAGTGCGGGCAGGAAGCTTCCGGGAAGGGGGAGACCAAGTGACATTGACGATGGACCGTTATCAGGGCTGCCTGCAGGGGCTGGCCGCCGGGGATGCGCTGGGCACAACTGTAGAATTCCAGGCACCCGGAACCTTCAAGCCAATGACAGATATTGTCGGCGGCGGGGTATTCGCTCTGCAGCCGGGGCAGTGGACAGACGACACCTCGATGGCGCTCTGTCTTGCGGAGAGTCTGCTTGCCATGCAGGGCTTCGATCCGGCAGATCAGATGCAGCGTTATGTGAAATGGTACCGCGAAGGAGCACTTAGCAGCACCGGCAGATGCTTCGACATCGGCAACGCAACGCGCGAAGCGCTGCACCGGTATGAAGCAAGCGGGGAGGCGTACAGCGGTTCAGAGGACCCGTTCTCTGCCGGGAACGGCTCAATTATGCGTCTGGCTCCGGTGATGATGTACTACGCGGAGCAGCCCGCTGAGGCGATCCGCTATGCAGCCATGAGTTCAAGAACCACACACGGGGCCGCCGAGTGTCTTGCTGCCTGCCGCCTGCTCGCGGCCTATATTCTCGCCGGGCTGCATGGCTGGAGTAAGCAGGAGATGCTGGCGCCGGATGCCTTCCGCGAATGGCTGTATGAAGATACGCTGACGCCGCATATGCTGAATATCAAGCAAGGCTCCTACAAGCTGAAGGAGCCGCCGCAGATTCAAGGCTCGGGCTATGTCGTAGAGTCGCTGGAAGCGGCGCTATGGGCATTCCATAAGTCGGACAGCTTTGCAGAGGGCGCGCTGCTTGCCGTGAATCTCGGCAATGACGCCGACACCACCGGTGCCATCTACGGCCAGATCGCAGGAGCCTACTATGGGCTCAGTGGCATCCCGGCGGGATGGAGCCGCAAGCTGGCGCTGCGTGAGCTGATCAGCGAGTATGCGGGGCGGCTGTTTATGGAGCGGGTGCGATAGACGGAGGTAGTTAAGCTGCACGTGGCAGGCGGGGCGCATGGGTTACAGGGCGCCCCGCCTGTTTGTTGTGCAGGATGATGCGGAGTTTCGTGTGTGAACTCATGTGAACTATAGAAGTAGGTTATTGCATTAACGCGGTAATGTTCGAGGCGACGTTTGAAAGACATTCTGAGATAAGTGTATTCTGCGCAATTAAAAACCGCGAAATGGCAAGCATTCCTCTTCTAACTGTAGTCTGTACAACTAAATTTGCCTGAGTGGGCGAGAACCCAGATATAGAGGGATTTTAGTTGTACGAACTACAGCTAAACGGCTATCCTACGGCACATCAGACGATTTAGTTGTACAGATTGCAATTAAGTTAACCGCTCGTACCTTAATGGGGGCCACAATGGATGATAGTAGGCAATTCTGCACCTGTCGCCGGCCCCTGGACTTGAATTGAAAGCAGCTGATTGTATTTCCTGCAATAGAAAACTCATATTTGACTGTAAAATGAGATTCTATTGTATTTCGTACAGTGGAATGTTGCGTAGTGGGCTAAAAATGGCCTTTTTTCAATATTCAAATGTACCGAATACAATAGAATCTATTTCGATGCCATTTTAACCGCATTCCATTGTACAAAATACAGTTACTACTGTTTCAGCGCCCGCAGCATCCGAATAACTGCTCCTGTAGGCGCTGGCTCGTTATAGCTCTGATGCTCTACTCCTTATCTTTTCCGGAACAAGGCCGTCCACAGAAAAGCTTCACCGAACAGATTCTCACTCTGCTCGGTCTGGCGCATCCGCCGGAACCGGATATTCTCGAACCCGCTGAAGAACGTCTTAAGCTGCTCCTCCGTGAACCCTAATCCGCCTCTCATCCGCCGCTGACGGTAGACCTCCCAATCAGTAATCTCTGCACCCATGGAGCCTGCTGCGAAGCAGGTCAAGCCGTAATACCCGCCGGGCGTAAGCGCCCGGTCCAGCAACTCCAGATAACTGGCTCTGCGGTGGGGATAGATGTGATGGAAGCACCCGCTGTCATAGATGAGGTCATAGCTCCCGGGTGCCAGCTCCAGGTCAAAGATATTCCCGCAAGTAAAATTCACCTCTACCTGATGTGCCGCTGCACGCTCCATCCCCCAATTAACCGCAGCCTGAGAGATATCAACAGCGTCCACCTTGCATCCCTGCTGCGTCATGTACACCGCATTTCTGCCGCCCCCGCAGCCCAACTCGAGTACCCGGCCCGGGGTAAGCGCCCCGCCACTGAAGTGTTCCACCAGATTCTCATCGGGATAATCTCTGAAAAATGGTATCTCCTTCTCTTTATCCGCATAGAACTGATCCCACCAGGCCCCCTCGTCCCGAAACAAAGTGTCCAGCATCCTCAGCGTGTCCTCATGGCTATAAATCGTTTCCATGTTCATTCTTCTCAAGGTCTCCCTTCCTATCATCATACGGCAAACCGAATATACACTATGAGACAATGCAGACAGTAACTCTCCTAAATTATGTTATAATATTCCGGAAATATGTTCTGTGCGGTTGGTTGCAGGGAGCGGAAATTCTATGAGGGGGAGGGGAGCGTGTGCTCTGGACGGCAAGTCTATCCAGTCTGCTGCTGAAGCCGGACAACCGGCAGCGGCATAGCGAATTACTTCAGGAAATTGGCAGCTATATCAGCACTCATATTCTGAATCACCCGCTGCTTACGGAAGATTGCGGGAATATCAGCATCCTGCTGGATGGATCAACGGCCTTGGGGATTGTGGACGACAGCTCGGATGTAGATCTGATTCTGGTCTGCCAGGATGAACGCTATGAGCCGATTACAAGCCGGTTCGAACAGGCCGGGCTGATCCCGGAGAGAAGCAGCTTGTTTGTCGATGTGTACCTGTCCAGCGGCAAAACAGGACATTACACCCTGCTCAAGTTATCGGAGCTGGAGCAGGCGCTGGGAATGGGACAACTGGACTGGTTGTGGAATGCATCGGTCTCCTGTCTTTATCATGATCCGCTGGATCTGAGGGCGTTGTTCGCGCAAGCGGTTCCGCTGCCCTCAGACCTTCTGCTGAGTCTGCGGAAGAAGACATACATAGACCTTCGGAGTGCTGCCAAAAGCCTGGATAATCCCGTGCGCCGGGGAGAGGCTTTTCCGATTCTTTTTCAGGCGGTGGAGGTGTTCAAGCAGGCCTTACGCTGTGCCATCACGGTGGAGGGATACCCCTATCCGTATGATAAATGGCTTGTACAGGTAGCAGAGCAGCTTCCAGTGGGGAAAAGGGTGCTTGATTGCATGAAGGACTTCCGGCAATACCTATCAGAAGATCTGTCTTACGCGCCAATGTACCAGGAGGATAACAGCTTTGTGAAGATGGAGAAGCGGGTCCGCCGGGTGCTGCTGGAGGAATTCCGCCTGCGCGGCGTAGAAGAGCCTTGGCTGGTGGAATGGTGGAAGTATTTTGAGGAATGAATAGAATAAGAAGTCACGCTGGCGCAGACAATCTATAGATGAAAGGGGCTCAACCCATGTCCAAGAGCTTTGAAGTCACACTCCAAAAAGTAGTCGATCATTCTTACTCTATTGAGATCGGTGAGCATCTGTTTGCCTCATTGACCCGCGATTTGCGGCAGGGGCTGATAGAGGGAGCCAGTAAATATGCGATCATTACAGACTCTACGGTGGAGCCGTTATATGGCCGTCCTTTGCTGGAGCTGCTAGAGGAGCTTCGCGCGAACCTGGCGACTTAAATGTTATATATTCTATCATAATATATATATTTCTTTTATTTATGTTATATTATCTTCCGTATTTTTATTGACAAGTCTTTAATTTTATCTATAATGATGTATAAGCGGTGGGCAAAAAGGCGATATAGTTGCTTGTAAGTCACATTTCATAACACAATCTATTGCAGCAAAGGTGTGATCGCTAATGATCGCTTCCGCCGGACAATGGAAACAGGATATTCTACGGATTTACAACGAAATCAACAAGAAGCTGTTTAACGCCGGCGTCAAGCAGCAGAAGGTCGATTTTGTGGGGAACAAGATTATTATTTTATCCATTAATAGCCGGGTGCCCGTACTCAAGGTGCTGGATACCCATGATCCCGCGGCAAGCCGCCAGATGAATCTGGTGCTGCATGAAGTATTCAAAGGTGAGATCAAGCAGGCATTTCTGGATGAATTTCAAGTCAATATTAAGGCTGTTCTTAAAGATTATGATGTGGAGACCGAGTATTCCGGTACGATCATAATTTTGGAGAAGGACCTTGAGTATTATCTGAACGCTACGTTGGAACTCTGATCTTTCGGAGAGCCGGCCTGCCGTCAGTTTTCGGACATTTCCCTGCGGGGCTGTGTCCAGAACTGGCGGCTTTTTGTTTATGGTCATTATTCTATTACTTCCTTAAGGAGCTGATTCTATGAAAACCAAAATTGAGATTGCCGGTGTCAGCAAGTGGTTCCGCCGTGACGGCCAGGAGATTATGGCCATGCAGGAGACGAATCTCTCCATAGAACAAGGCAGATTTGTCAGTATTATCGGTCCCAGCGGCTGCGGCAAGTCCACGTTGTTCAATATTATCGCGGGCCTGATTCCGCCCTCCACCGGCCGTGTGCTTGCAGACGGAGAGGATATCGTAGGGAAGACCGGATATGTAGGCTATATGCTGCAAAAGGATATGCTGCTGCCCTGGAGGACGATACTGGACAACATCATTCTGGGCATGGAGATACGCGGGGTGCCGCGCAAGGAAGCGGTCGCCCGGGCCAAGCCCCTGATGGACCGCTATGGATTGAAGGGCTTCGACGGACATTACCCGGCGGAGCTGTCCGGCGGGATGCGCCAGCGGGCAGCGCTGCTCCGAACGCTGCTGTATGAGCGGGATATTATTTTGCTGGACGAGCCCTTTGGCGCATTGGATGCCCAGACCCGGCTGACTATGCAGAACTGGCTGCTGGAGCTCTGGGAAGACTTCCGCAAGACGGTGTTATTCGTTACCCATGATATTGATGAAGCCATCTATCTGTCTGACGACATCTATGTTTTCTCCGGGCGGCCGGGAAGGATCATCTCCAAGATTTCTGTAGATATGCCGCGTCCCAGACACCAGGAGGATACGGTATCTGCTTCGTTCATGGAGCTGAAAGCCCACTTGCTGAATCTGCTGTCAAGCGGGGACCAGGAGCCTGCGACCCGCATCTCTTAGAACTTATAAACTGTTGAAGGAGAGGACAACTATGGAGAGCGTACACAAGAAGGGCTATGTCATTCACAAGCTGGAGCCCGCCCCGATCTATTCAGTCAAGCCGGACAAAATGCAGAAAGAGCCCGTCATCATTGATGAAGAAGCCGCCAGACGCCAGATGCGGCGGATCATCGGAATCGGGCGGCTGTCTGTGGCGCTGCTGATCGTGCTCTGCTGGGAGCTGTTTACGCGGATTGGCTGGATGGACTCGTATTATTGGAGCAGCCCCCTGCGGATTATTAGCACAACCTGGACTCAGATGACAGAGGGGACGCTGCTGGAAGATATCGCTTATACCTCAAGCTCGACGATTCTCGGCTTCATCGGCGGAACGCTGATTGGCTCGTTGCTCGGCCTGTCCTTCTGGTGGTCCCGCAAATTTGCGGGCATCAGTGAACCGTTCCTGATCCTGCTCAACGCCATGCCGAAGCTGGCGCTTGCCCCGGTGCTGGTCATTCTGCTGGGCATCGGGTTCTTCTCGAAGGTGGCGTTAGCTTTTGCCATGACAGTGGTTGTGGCGGCCTTGTCGGCGCATAGCGGTGTGCAGAGTGTGGACAAGGATATGGAAAAGCTGATGTATTCGCTCGGGGCGAAGCGGCATCAGGTATTCACCAAGGTGGTCATTCCCTGGGCGATGCCCTGGATGATCAGCAGCCTGCGGATTAATATTGCCCTCTCGCTGGCCGGAGCCATTGTTGGTGAATTCATTGCTTCGAGCCATGGCATTGGCCGTATGGTCATCTACGCCGGTACCATTCTCGATATTAATCTGGTCTGGGTAGGCGTTGTAGTTCTGTCTGCACTGTCGATGGTCATGTATGCGGGAGTGGTGCTGCTGGAGAAGTGGTTGTCTAAGGGATATGGGATGAAGAAGGCTTAATATGCAGGCATTTCAACAAGATAGAGGAGAGAAGCCAATGATGAATGTAACGAAAATGAAGCTGTCGGCCGTCCTGCTGGTCTCTGTAATTCTGCTGTCCGGCTGCGGCGGCAAAGGCAATGCTGAAGTGGAAGCAGCCGCTGCCGGAAACGTTACGGAGAAGCTGAAGAAGCTGGTTATCGCCGAGCCGCTGCACTATACGGGTTATTTGCCGCTGTACGTGGCGCAGCGTGAGGGGTATTTTGCCGAGGAGGGCCTGGAGGTGGAGATGCTTCAGGCTGCAGGCGGCACCCATGTCACCTCGGTAGTCAGCGGGGATGCCTGGGCGGTCATCGGCGGGCCGGAGTCCAACGCACTAGCGAATATTGGCAACTCGGACCCGATCGTCTCGGTCAGCAATGTGGTTAACCGGGCTAATGTCTATCTGATGGCCAAAAAAGGGACAGCCCCGGCAGGCAGCTCAGCTGAAGAATTGGCAGCCTTCCTGAAGGGCAAGAAACTGAATGCCGGACGGCATGGCGGTACGCCGAACCTGCTGACCCAGTATTTGCTGTTGGAGCTTGGACTTGATCCGCAGAAGGATGTGCGGCTGCTGGAGCCGGCGGACGGCTCCACGGTGGTAGCGATGGTTCAGCAGGGGGCAGCGGATATTGCGAACGGCGCAGAGCCGCAGATCAGTGACGGGATGAGCAAGGGAGTGTGGGATGAGCCTTTTTACAAATTCCATGATCTGGGTGATTATGCTTACTCGGTGCTGAGCGTGAAGAAGTCCACCCTGGAGAAGGACCCGGAAACGGTACAGAAGGCGGTGAATGCTGTCGTCAAGGCGCTGAAGGTGATCCAGGAGGATAAAGAGCTGGCGATGCGTGTCCTGAAGGCTGAATTTCCTACACTCTCCGATGCTGCTGCCCAGGCTGCGCTTGACCGGGCGTATGAGGACCGGCTCTGGAGCCCGGATGGTGTGATCTCGCAGGAGGCGCTGGATAAGGACATGGATGTGATGATCAAGACCGGTATCTACAAAGGCGAGTATACCTATGATGACCTGGTCGATATGCAATTTGTGAATCAAACAACAGCGAAATAAACAGAGGTCTTCAAAAATGAAAGAGGTGACGAAAATGGAGTTAACTGCCGATCTGATTATGCCTGATAAAACAGCACTTATTATAGTAGATGTGCAGAATGATTACTGCCATGAGGAAGGCGCGCTGGCCGCAGGCGGGAACGATGTGTCAGCCGTCAGTGAGATGATGCCGCAGCTCCACGGGTTGATTGCCGCAGCGAGAACGCAGGGAGTACCGGTCATTTACATCCAGACCTTTCATGAAAAAGCGACGGATTCGCTGGTCTGGACGTCCCGCTCCGGGCGGGGCTCGCTCGGTGTCTGCCGCCGGGGAAGCTGGGGCGCTGAATTCTATGAGGTGTCCCCGCTTCCGGAGGAGATTATCGTGAATAAGCACCGGTACAGCGCTTTTATTAACACCCGGCTTGATTCTGTGCTGCGCGCACAGCGGATCGAAACCCTGATCATGACTGGCGTAAGCACCAATGTGTGCGTAGAGTCAACCGCAAGGGACGGCTTCATGCTGGATTATCAGATTGTGATGGTTCAGGACGCCTGTGCTTCGTATTCCCGGGCGGCGCATGACATGACGCTGGAAAATATGAAGGGATACTTCGGCGTGGTTGCTTCAGCCGCAGAGATTGAAGCGGGCTGGAAGATCTGGAACCAGCCTGTGCTGCAGCAGCTGTCATGAGCCTCACGGTGCCGTCACCGGAACGGGCCGTGAACCTCACGGCAGTCAAGGTAGTGATCTGTCTCGGGGCGTTCCTGTCCAATCTGTCTGCCGGGATGTTCAATATATCGCTGGTTGATATTTCAGCCGATCTGCAGATTCCCGTAGCCTCTGCGCAGTGGGTGGTTAGTATCTATCTGCTGGTCATTTCAGTGCTGCTGCCTGTAATGGGACGGCTGGGAGACAGGTTCGGCCGCCGCAAGGTGCATAATCTGGGTCTGTTCGCATTCGCAGCAGGAGCGCTGGGCTGCGCACTCGCTCAGAATGAAGCGATGCTGCTGGGCTTCAGAGTCTTGCAGGGGGGCGGGGCTTCCATGTATCAGGCGACTAACATGGCTCTGATCGTCTCGCTCTTTCCGGCGGAGCAGCGGGGCCGGGCGCTGGGGCTGATGAGCACCTTCGTGGCTGCGGGCTCGATGGCAGGGCCGGCCTTAGGCGGTTTCCTGATCCAGTGGTTTGCCTGGGAGAGCAGCTTCTGGCTGCTGGCCGTTGTTGCGGGGGCCGTGGGTGTGCTCGCACACCGGCTGATTCCCCGGGATACGGAGACCGCCGGAGTCCAGTTGAATCTGGCCGGCGCAGCCTGGATGGCGGCCTGCCTTACTTCGCTGATGATTGCCGTCGATCTCGGCAGCCGCTCCTCGTTCCTGTCTGTATCCGTACTGCTGCTGCTCGCGGTCTCGGTAGGACTGGCAGCGGGTTATACGGGATACGCCCGTTTCGCTCAGCGCATCTCTCCGCCTGCGGAGAACGGCTTCAGCCTGTTCACGGACCGGAGCTTTGCCGCCGGGATTGTGATTACGGTTATCACGTATATGGCTGCTTTTGCCGCACAATTGGCGTTGCCTTCGCTGCTGCGTCTATCGGGAGCTGAGCCTGCGTGGGTGGGGCTGATCATGATCGGCTATCCGCTGGCGCTGGTGGTAACTGCCCCTGTCAGCGGGAGCATCGCGGACCGTAAAGGGCCGCTCGGCATTCTAACCGCAGGCCTGCTGCTGATGAGTGTCACGCTGCTGGCGCTGGGCCTTGGCTCCCCTGCTCTGCGAACAGGTGCGATGGTGCTGCCGGTCGTGCTGCTAGGCTGTGCTATGGGGATGGTTACTTCTCCTAACACAAGCATCGTTATGGGTTTGGCGGCAAAATCGCAGCTTGGCCGGGTCAGCAGTATACTGGCGTTATCCCGCAACATCGGCATGATGTTCGGAACGGCGGCCGGCGGTCTGATGATCAGTGGGGGGAACAGGCCGAACGGAAGCTATGTGGCGGTGTTCGTAGCCTGTGCAGCGGCAGTCGGTCTGTCTGCCGTCTGGCCGCTGTACTCCTTCCGCCACAGCAGCAAGCGCAAAGGCGCGGAGCATCTGCACATACCGTAATAGAGTTGAGTTTCAGGTGAGCTGAATCCCGCCCCCTTCATTCTGGGTAATATAGAGAAAGAGAGCTTAGGAGGGACGACGATATGGGCAATCCGTTGAAGGAATTCAAGAGCAGCATCGACGGGCTGAAGCAGTCACTGGACGGGGTAAAGCAATCTGTCGACGGACTGAAGGCTCCGGTCGATGAGCTCAAAGCGAATATGCAGGAGACGGTGGAGGCGGCGAAGCTGCGGAGTGACGGGGTGAAGTCGGAGCTTGGGCGGATGAAGCAGTCGGTCAAGGACACTCAGGAGGTGCTTGGCGAGGTGAAGGAGACGCTGAGCGCATCGGCGGAGGTGCTGACTACCCGGAAGCGGTATCTCAGGCTGTTCAGCCGTAAGAAGGGACGTCAGATGGCTGCCAAGGCCCGCCGTTCGTGAACGATAATCACACATCTCCCGCGCCAAAAAGAAGACGCAAGCGTCAAGCGGCATCCGTGCCGTCCGACGCTTGCGTCTTTGTGTTCCGTTTTGGGATTTTCGGTCCATGCGGACTGGAGGGCCTTTATTTGGTCCGTTTACGCCATTCCAGTAACCTATCCGGACTCAGAGGACCTTAACTAACCTGTATCGACTCATTTTCAGTGTCAACGCGCCGTTTAACGGCCTCCCAGTCCGCGACGGGCAGAAAATTTGTCTTTTTGACCAAATAGCGTTCTCACAGTCCACCAAGCATTCAGCCGGGCCGCCATCAAGGTGCCATCAGGCTTAAGCTCTGCGCCGAATCGACCATAAACACAGGCACAGACTGTACCCCAAGCTCCGTCTCCACCTCTCCGAATTCATTCCCGAACTGGCCGCTGACTGCGGCGGGGCCGGTAAACAGCGGCACCTCGCCCTGGAGGAGCAGATCACGCCCATTTGCGCGTGCAACGGTTCTTCCGGCGGAGTCGATGATAATCTCGCAGGAGAACATCACCTTCTCATTGAGATGAAGCTCAAGCTGTGCCGCATCAATTGGAGTATAGGTGGCGGCGGACTCCTGATAGAGTTCCGAGAATTCATATGCCCCGTTCACTTGGCGGAAGATAGCGGTTCTGCCGGCAGCACCATCGGCCAGATCCGTATTCATTACGCGGATGGAGCCATCCTCCGCCATCAGCTCATAGCTGCTGCCTGTGAAGCTGAACAGCAGAGAGATTCCCTCCGGCCGGATGGTATAGCCTGTGAAGATGCTGCGTCCGTCAGTCTCACCGCTGTTAGCTACAACTACGGGTACTTCGGAGTAAGCAGACAACGCTTCGTCAAAAGAAAGAGTGCTCAGCATCCCCGAACCCTGGATCACCTCTCCGGTCCGGGTGGAGACCGTGCCGTCCCCGCTCATCTCGGCGTAGACCAGCTTGCCGCCAGCATCTACTCCGGCTACGGCCACCTTGGCACCGTACTTGTCAGTGACGGAGGCCGTAAGCGAATAGCTGCCCTGCACTTCACCGCCCGGCAGCAGCCGGAGCGGCTCGGCCAGGTTCCAGGCCAGCGTTGCCGCAGCGGTCTCCCCGGAGGTGTCCTGCACTGGGGCCAGCTCCGCATAGAGCCTGATGGCATCCGCATACCGGCCGCCGCGCACATGGCGCGCGCCCTCGCGGAGCAGCCGGGCGATGCTGTTGTCGATCAGCTTCAGCACCTTGGAGCTGGTAATGCCGGCTGATGCGGCATAGCTGCGGTAACGGGCGGCATGTCCGGCGAAGGCTGCGGTGAGGTCACCGTCCAGATCCTTGTTCAGGATGATCGAAGCGCTCTCCTGAACCTGCTTGCTAAGCCAAGGCGCGGTATAGCTATGATTCTTATAAGCTTCTTCCATAGAGAGGGCGCTCTCCAGCATAGGCCCGAAGCTTCCGGCTGCGGCCAGAGCCTTGAGCCTCGCGGTATCATGGGCCTTGAAGCTCGCAGCCAATAACTCCTCTTTGGCCGCCACCCCTCCGTAATAGTCTGCCGGAATCTGCAGCAGGCTCCATTTGAGACTGTCCGTACTGTCGCTGCCCGTCCCCGAATCTGCTCCCTTAGACGAACCTGCGGCGAGTCCGGCCAGATACTCCTCCTTGAACAGCCGGAACCCGGCTGTCATCTTGTCTGAGAGGCCTGAATCTGCCGAGAGCTGGCGATAATAGGCTTCATAGGGACCGCCCGGCATCATATATTTGCTCTTCAGGCTGAGCAGGGAGGCATAGCTCTCCATCAACCCTGCGAAATCCTTCACAGTCAGCTGGTCTGCAAGCGTTAAGGACAGTCTGCTTAGACTGCTGCGGATGCTGGTGATGGGAGCCAGCTCTGCCAGTCTTGCCGAAATTTCTTCTTCTTTATAAGAAATCGCGTGATTGGCCGCTGCTTGGCGGTACCGGTTCTCAGCAGCAATAAGCTCCCCGGCGGCGTACAATTTTTCGGCTTCTTGTACATCCTGAAGCTTATTCTTAATCCCCAGCGCCTTCTGTCCCAGCGGGAGCAGCATCAAAATACACAGAATAATCATAATATTCCGCAGGGTTATAGCCCGTATGATCGTCATATAATATAGCCCCTTTATAGATAGATAAGGATTAGAGCGGCAGTCGGCTTCTAACCTTATACTTCAGGGTCCCAGCGGTACTTAAGCTCACGGATCTCCTCCACCTTGACATCCAGGCCGTTCCACGGCTCATAGGGATTCGCGGCAATGAGTCTGGATAAGCGCAGGAACCGGTCTTTGGGCAGCTCCTGCACATAGCGGCCGATCATGCCGGAGTAGAGCAGCGCGTATCGCTTCATGCGGACCGCAGCACTGGCAACGGCGGTCATAATGTCCAGCCCCTTATCCATTTCGAGAATCTGCACCTCGTAATTCTTGACATAGCGCAGGGTGCGGTCTTTGATCAGCTCGGGACGGACCCTGGCGATCTCGCCGATATATTCAGCCAGCAGCGGCTCGAAGTCCTTCAGCAGCAGCTGCTCCAGCTCCAGCGTCATGTCCTTGCGCAGCTGGAAGCCGTGCAGCAGGGCGACGCGCTGGCGGGAGATCCGGTCTCCGCGCAGCAGCACGGAGATCTCGCGCAGCTTCTCATAAGCGAGCACATCATTCTCACGCAGCACCGTCACGGCTTCCTGGCGGTTCAGCTCCAGATCCTCCTTGATGCTATAGATATTACGGCCAAGCAGTTTGTTCAGCGCATACAGATTTTCGTTCTGCCGTACTTTCCGCTGCGTATAGTAGACCAGTCCGGCTAATACGAGGCCGCCTGCGCCGCACAGCACCATCTGCTGCAGATTCTGTCCGAAATAGATTCCGGCCAGGGTCAGCAGGAGGATAACGAGCAGCCGGGTCTGGACCTTGCGCCCGGCCTGGGACACTGCATACTTCTCCACCGGAGTCAGCGAGGCGCGGCCGCAGCGGGTGCAGCGTTCCTCGCCCAGCGCGGTGTAACGGTGACAGCGGCGGCAGATGCGCAGCTTCTCGAAGGCGTAACGGGGGGCCTTGAAGGGACGGAAGATGACGGGTTTCTTTTTACTCACGGGCGGTATCCCCTCCGTTCAATGCAGCCAGCAGGCGCTCGTCGATATCCTCACGGGTGAGCGGCTTCCGCTGGCGGGAAGCATATAGAATGATCTGAATCACAGCATAGAGAAACGTTATCCCGAGTATGGCGTATGTAATCATGGAACTCTTCCTTTCTGCTCTGGTTACGGTCTTTTAATCAAATATTCAGGATTGCGGCGTATACTTAGAATAGTCTATCCGGCTCAGGATGGCGATTGTTACTCGCGGAAGTGCCGGTCCAGCGGTCACTATGTTGAAGTTTACAAGGTTTAATTATATCATAATGGCATGCTATTGACAGAATTTAGCTATGCGTTACGGATCTGCCATATCCGCCTAATTTCACACAAGAGGAGCCCTATTTATGCTTCGTAACGAACGTAATTTCAGCAAGGCCAAGAATAGACTGCAGCGCATATTGCCTGTATTGCTCATGATTCTATGTATCACTGTATCCCCATATGCTGCTTCGAGAGCCAGCGCGGCTTCGGCCGCACCCTCGCATATTGACGCTGTGCTGCTGATCGATGTCAGCAACTCGATGAACAAGAGCGACAAGAACAAGATTGCCAATGAAGCGATGAAGATGTTCATAGATATGCTGTCCACCCAAGGCGATAAGGTAGGCATTGTGGCCTACACCGATAAGGTGCAGCGCGAGAAGGCGTTGCTCGGCATCAAATCCGCCGGCGACAAGGAGGATCTGAAGAATTTCATCGACGGGCTAAGCCGCGGACCCTACACAGACCTGGCGGTCGGGATGGAAGAGGCGGTGAAGGTGCTGGAGAACGGCAGCGATCCCGGCCATGAGCCGATGATCGTCATGCTGGCCGACGGCAACAATGACCTCAACGAAGCCAGCGGCCGGAAGCAGTCCGATTCCGACAAGGAGCTGAAGGCGGCAGTAGAGGCTGCCAAGCAGAAGGGGTATCCCGTATATACCATAGGACTGAATGCGGACGGCAAGCTGAACAAGAATATTCTGGCCGGACTGTCCAACGAGACAGGCGGCAAGGCGTTCACCACAAATTCCGCGGATGATCTGCCGCAGATTCTCAGCGAGATTTTTGCCAGCCACTTGAAGCTGAAGGTGGTGCCGGTGCCGTCCATTACGGCAAACGGCGATTATCAGGAAGTTACGGTAAATGTGCCTAACGGCAGCGTGCTCGAAGCGAATATCTCAATCATGTCCTCGAAGCCGGTGACCGCGAAGCTCAGTAATCCTGCGGGGAAGGAAGTAGCGATTCCCTCCGATAAAGTGCTGTTATCCAAGTCGTCCAGCTATACGCTGATTAAGCTGCTGTCGCCGGAGGAGGGAGACTGGAAGCTCCAGGTCAAGGGAGTGCCGAAGGACAAGATCGATATTAACTTGGTATTCAACTACGATCTGGAGCTGAAGCTGGATGCTCTGCCCTCCAAGTCTTACGGCAAAGGCGATACGGTGGATATCTCCTCGCATCTGTTCAGCAACGGGACAGAGGTAACGGAGAGCAGCCTGTACCAGGATATGAAGGCTGTGCTGCTGGCTACCGATAAGGACACCGGCCAGGTGCAGGAGATTCCGCTGGATAACTCGGGTGCCGAGTTCAAGGGTGCTTTTGAAATCAAGGATAATCATGAATACGAGCTGAAGGTCCGGGCCGAAGAGAGCAGCTTCTATCGGGAGAGCGATGTGCTGACCATCAATGCCAAGACCGGAACGGTAGCGACCACCCCGCCGTCAGCAGGCACTCCTGCGGGCGAAGAGCCTGCTGAGGAGAAGACCTCGAACACGCTGTACTATATCATCGGCGGCATTGTGCTGCTGCTGGCTGCTGCAGCCGCATTCTGGCTGCTGCGCAGTAAGGCGAACCGGGGGTTCGTCGGACAGATGGTGGTAGAGGTGCTGGACAACAACACAGGGGAGAAAACCTATCCGCAGTACAAGAAGCTCTCCGGCTTCCGCGGCAAATTCACACTTCACCAGCTGCTGCAGCTGGCCCCGGAGCTGAAGGAGAGCGAGAAGCTGGTCTTCACGCCGGGAACGAATGACCGCCTGCTGCTGCGCAGCGGCGAGGGCATTACTGTAGAACGCTCAGGGCGTGCTGCTGATACCTCGCGGGGCCTGGAGATGAAGAGCGGGGACCGGGTGACGGTCTCTCTGCAGACGGTAGACAAGACGATTTCTCTGGAATATTTGATCTGATAAGCAGGCTAAGTGTACGCTCCCGAAGCAATCATGCGAAGTGATTCGGGATGCGTAGGCTATCACAACTTTTGGGGGAGAACCTATGAAACCGGTAGTAAGAGAACATATTCAACAGCTGGATGTATCGCTTGGCGGAGGGATCGTCAGCGACAAGATCAGAGTGGATACCATCGACAACCCGATCCTCATTATCGGGCTTGGCGGCACGGGCATCGATGCCCTGCTGCGGCTCAAATACCAGATTAACCGCCGCTTCAAGCTGCCTGAAGATCCGTTGTCCAAGAAGAAGCGGGATAAGCCCGATAACGTGGAATTCCTGGCGTTCGAGACCAATGAACAGGACCGCGGCAAAAAATACAAGGGCATCGGCCTCGACCCGCAGAATGAATTCGTGCTGCTGGCCAATGCTGAGATCGGCGGACTGCTGCAGAACCGCAGCATCCTGGATTCTTACATTACAGACTGGCTGTCGCCGGAGCTGAGCATCACAGACGGCATGAACGGAGCCGCCGGGGTGCGCCAGGCCGGACGCCTGCTGCTGTTCACGAAAATCAACCAGGTGGTTGCCGCCATCGACAAGAAGATCAAGACGCTGTCTGTCGGCACCAGCAAGAAGCTCATGGTCTTCCTGCTTACCGGTCTGTCCGGCGGAACGGGCAGCGGGGCGTTCCTGGATATTGCCTATATCGTGCGCGGCATCATTGAACGTGACTACGGCGCAGCCGGGATAGACCGTGTCAATACGCTGGGCTATCTGTTCACACCGGACGTCAATCTGTCGAACAAGAGCCTCAGCGAGCATACCCGCGAGTATATCCGCAAGAACGGGTATGCCGCGCTCAAAGAGCTGGACTACTGGATGAACGTGGACAGCCGGGGCGAACGCTTCCGCCAGAAGTACGGCAATATTCTGAGCGTTAACTCGCCGCTGCCGCCGTTCAATCTCTGTCATCTCATCTCCGCAACCAATACGGAGGGCAAGCTGCTGGAGAATGCCTACGATTACTGCATGAACGTGACGGCTGAGAACATCACCAACTTCATGGCCAGTGAAGAGAAGGCCTCCGGCGAGGAATTCGCGATCCATGATTATATCAGCAACATCCGCACGAACATTGCCCAGATGAACAAGACTTATCCTGCCAACTATGAATACAACATTATCGGGGCATCCTCGGCCGTGCTGCCGATTGAGGAAATGACAACATACCTGGCCTACCGCCTTTTCGACAAAATGGACAAGATGTTCCATCACGCCCCGAATCAGGAGGATGTGGAGAAGATGGCGCGCAAGCTCGGCATCGATCTCGATACGATGATCAAGACGTTCGAGTCCCGTGTGCCGGAGCCGCTGCCGGGCTATCAGAACAGCGAGCGCCTCAGCCATGCGAATGTCGTCAAGAATCAGGTCGTCAGCATGGATACGGAGCTGGAGCAGAACTTCCTGGCCCGTGCGCGTGAGGAATATATCAAATCCAAGAAGCAGCTTCCGGGTGAGATTGCCGGACGGTTCGGCGAAGAGCTGGAGCGCATTTTCCTGCATCCTGAGCAGGGGCCGTTCTATGTGTCACGGCTGCTCTACACCGAGAAGGGCTTCTGCATCCTGAAGCTGATCCAGTCTTATATTGAAGCGCTGCGCGAGAGTCTCTTGCGCCTGCCGCGTGATATTGAGACCGCACAGGAGAGTGCAGAGGATAAGCTGGGCGATGCGCGGAGCGCTTTTGTGTCCAAGGAGAAGAAGAAGAACGCCTATATTGAAGCCAAAATCAATGAATACTGGCTGCATGCCGATGTGGAGCGCACCGAGCAGATGATCCAGTTCTATGAGGATCTGTATGAGCTGCTGAATGAAGAGAACAGCCGGATCTACGGGGTGTTCACCGAGATACTGACCGCGCTCAGCTCGATCTTCGAGAAGAACGGCGACATTCTGATTAACGGCGAAGAGCAGGCAGACCACAAGGGCAACAAAACCTACTATTGGAACATCGTCAACGTGCCGGATATCTCGGCGACCATCTCCAAAATCATGGACCAGAAGGACGGCGATGATCTGATCCGTGACTTCACACGCGAGATGCTGAAGCATTCCGGGCGCTGGGTAAGGGAGCAGGAGATTGATATTGTCCGCTCCATCTCCGAGTTTCTCAGCGACAAGTTCGGGGATCTGATTACCCGTTCGATGGAGGACTTCCTGGTGATGAAATACGGGCGTGAGGAGCCGCTGGATAAATTCGTGGAGCGGATTATTGCCGGACGTCTGGATGAGGATGCGGTGCCGATTTTCCACCTCAGCAACAGCTCCGGCAGTCTGCACTTTCCGTCCTGGGGCTTCGTCTCTGTGCCGGTGAAGGCGCCGGGGATTCTGAAGGGTGTGCGGAATTATCAGAATAATGCACTCGGCAAATCGCAGTTTACGATCAAGGAGAGCGAGGTCAAGAACCGGATTTTCTGGCTGAATACACGCAACGGGGTGCCGCTGTTCGTATATACGCCGCTGCGGGTGTACGAGGAGAACTACGAGCGGACCATTCTCGACAAGGAAGGCATCGGCCGCCATCTGGTGATGACCGACAAGGACAACTGGACCTATCTGCCTTCGCCGATCCCGGAGAAATCCTGGGGCGATACGTATGCGAATCCGCGGGTCCGTGAGTACAATGCCAGAGTGCGTGCGGATTTCGGCCGGGCGCTGGAGTCCGGTGTGATCATAGAGAAGGGTGTGGACGAGAACACCAGCAGCCGCTTCTCCGTGATCTTCACGAAGCCGCTGGATCTGGGCAAGCTGCTGGGCGCTTATGATCTGCAGCTGGATGCGCCGCGTCCGAATCTGGGTGAAGTGCGCAAGGCCGCTGAGGAGCTCAAAGCACTCCGCACAGGAGGTATTGAACGCGAAGCCGTGAAGGATATCTTCGGCAGCATTAATCTGGAGCTGGCCCAGGAGAACCTGATCCGTTCCCCGCAGCTCATTGCCCGTGTCCGTGAGGAGCTGGCGAAATACGATGCGCTGGCGGCCAAATCTGCGGAGCTGGAAGCGCTGGTGCATCAGCATCTGGATGAGGACAAATGGCTGGACCAGTTCATCGAAGCGCTATACACCGATACGATTACCAAAAAAGGCGCGCTCTATGTCTATGACCGTGACGAGGACGAGGATGCCTGGGAGCCGTTCGCGAATCTGATGAAGGAACGCAGCTATGTGGAGTATGCCGTCTACCGCCATTTCCGTGAGCTGGATGAGAAAAGCCGCAGTCTCCTGCTCCGCAAGGCAGCGCGCCGGGCCGGAGAAATGACCGCCGCTGAAGATGTAACTCCGCTGCTGTATAAGCTGGAAGGGATGTATGTCTCGTTCCTGGAGGCGCGTGATGCACTGGAATATGAGCGGGTAGAGCATGCCAACGGAGATGAAATGTACGGCTTCTACAAGAGCCTGACCGGCAAGCTTGGCAGCATCCGCAGAAAGCTGAAGTAGGCCTATGATCAGAGATCAGGCCTTACAATATGCCGAGCAATACGCTGCCCAGGAGGAAGCACAGCATAATAAGGGGGATGGGCGCAGCAGTATCCATTACCCTGCGCTGTTCCTGTTCCTGGGCGATAAGGTGACCCCGGCCATCGGTCCGGTGCTGGAACGCTGCCAGCGTAAATGGGACAATGCAGGCGGCGTGATGGCACTGCATGCCGGTTCGCATAACGGCAGCGGCAGTACGCAGGAGAAGGAGGGGGTCAAGGGGCGGATCGGCAGCGGAAACAGCAGCGTCCATGAACGCGTGATGCACATGACCCTGCCGGATACGGCAGGGCGAGATCCGCGTACGGTCCGCCGTGAGCTATACCGTGAATTTCATGAGGATAGCCAGTATTTGGCCGGAATGAACCGGACGCTGCGCAGCTTAAGCAACAGCATAGCGGATTACGGACGGCTGTATTCTTCTTTTGACGTCATCCATTTGTCTGTCATTACACGGGTCGATGACCCGCAGAATGTGCTGTTGCCGGAGATCGTGCTGCTGGCCCGCGCAATTCTCAGCCAGTCATTCAAATCGGTACAGATGGATCTGTATGCGCTGATTAACGAACGGGAGCAGGGGGATAACTTCGGCTATTCCAGCTCGGTCGGACTGGCTTGTCTGCGTGAGCTGGACGGGATGCAGGCGGCGGATTATGCCTTAAGCGCTCCGCTGCTGGTGACGGAGGAAGGGCTGTCCATTCCGGTGACGCATGGCCCTGCTCCGCTGTTCGACCTGGTCTATCTGCTCTCCGACAAGAACGAGCGCGGACTGATGTCCGTCCATGGCATGGACGACAATTACGAGATTATCGCCCACATCAGTCTGCTGAAGAACCGGGTCCGGCCTGCGGCCGATCAGGCCTCCGGGCACGGCGGCTACAATAATATGACGTTCAAAAGCGGCATCCGCGGCAGCACAGGCAGACAAGGCTACGCGTCTGCCGGCTTCTCGGCGGTGCGGCGGCCGAACCGCCAGATTGCGCTGGCGGTGCTGTACCATGCGCTGCATTATCTGTCCGGGCGGCTGCGTGCAGGCCATACCCGGAGTCTGAAGGAGCGGCAGGCGATGCTTGGCCTTGGAGCGGATACCCTGCGGGACCGCGCGGCGGAATTGCTGCCGGAGGCATCTGCTCTTGCCGAGATGACCGGGCTGATGAGCCATGGACGCCCGTCCTATTCGCAGCTGCGGATGCTCTCGCTGCGCGAGGCTGAGGAGCTGCTCTTCGGGGAAGGGGCGCAGGCTTACTTCCGCAGTAATTTTGCGGAGGTGTCTGCTCGTAGGGCTGCCGGGATTGATCCGGCCCGGGAGTGGGCCGGAGTGCTGGCTGCCGGGGAAGCAGGAGCCTCCCCGGTCACCTTCTACCAGCTGGCGGAATGGACCAGTGAGAAGACAGGTGAGGGAGGCAGCGTCCTGCAGGCCTTGCGCCAGCATATGGGCGGACTACGTTCCGCCCTGCTCTCCGGTCAGGAGGAGCTGGAGCGGCTCTATGCGGAGAGCGTGGAGCGCCAGCCGTTCCAGCGGGTGCCGCTGCTGGACAAACGGACGGTGCGCAATTTCATTCATTACCTGTTCGAGTCCGTCTACGGCAAGAAGTATGAGCTTCTGCTGCTGGAGAGCGAGCTGGCCCTCTGTCTCCGCTATGACGCTGCACTGGAGCAGCTGCATACAGACAGCAAGACCAAGGTTGCGAAGATGGAAGCGCTGGAGGAGGAGCTGCACAGTGTCGCTCTGGCCAGCATCGGCCGCAGCAAGGAGACGGTAGATCAGAATATTATGGAGTACTACCGCACGGTGACGGATGAGGTCATGAAGGACATCGAGAACCGGCGCGGGGCGGGAATCTTCTTCAGCGAGCGGTTCCTGGGCAGCCTCTCCGGGCTGCTGGTGAACGGAGGCGGTGGGGCTGTGGCCGAGCGGCTGATCGAGCTGTGCCGCCGGGAGCTGCTGACGGCGGGGCCGTTCACGCTCCCGTTCGAGGAGGAGCTGCTGCGGCGCGCCAATGTTGCAGCCGCTTACGAGAACCGGGACATCGTCTCCAAGGAGGAGCTGTTCAAGCAGCTCTACCGCAGTCTGGAGGAGGAGGCGGCAATGAATGTCCGGCTGTTCGAGTATACGCAGGAGCACCGGCATGAGGAGAAGTACTTCTTCGGCGACAGCTCCTCCGAATTCTTGCGTTATGCCTTCAGTGCAGACGAGACCACACGCATCTACCGGCTCGGCTTCGTGCATGAGCAGCGCCGCAGCGGCGTGGAGAAGCTGAACCTGATGGGCGGCTTCCACCTGGAGGACCTGCTCTACTACCGCAACGGTAAGGTCTATTACGAGACTTATGCCGGCAACGGATACCAGCTCCACGGTCTGGAAGAAGAGCAGCTGCCGGAGATGAGATGAGTGGTGATCAGATGTGATTAGTGCTGATGAGCGGAAATGAGATTAGATGAGCGGAGTAGAGATTAGTGGAGTGTTATGACAAACTATTATTTATGGTCAGGCTGCTATAGCCGTTGGATCTATAGTCCACATGAGTTCGGCGGCTGACCATGTGCTGCTGAAAGTAGGCCGGATGGTGGAAAGAGAGGGATAAATCCCTTTAATGCTGCTGAAAGTAGGCTGGATGGCGGAAAGAGAGGGATAAATCCCTTTAATGCTGCTGAAAGTAGGCCGGATGGCGGGAAAGAGAGGGATAAATCCCTTTGGTGCTGCTGAAAGTAGGCCGGATGGAGGAAAGAGAGGGATTAATCCCTTTAATGCTGCTGAAAGTGGACCGGATGGCGGGAAAGAGAGGGATTAATCCCTTTAATGCTGCTGAAAGTGGGCCGGATGGAGGAAAGAGAGGGATAAATCCCTTTAATGCTGCTGAAAGTAGGCCGGATGGAGGAAAGAGAGGGATAAATCCCTTTAATGCTGCTGAAAGTGGACCGGATGGCGGGAAAGAGAGGGATAAATCCCTTTAATGCTGCTGAAAGTGGGCCGGATGGCGGGAAAGAGAGGGATAAATCCCTTTGGTGCTGCTGAAAGTGGACCGGATGGCGGGAAAGAGAGGGATAAATCCCTCTGATGCTGCTGAAAGTGGGCCGGATGGCTGGAAAAAGAGGGATAAATCCCTTTAATGCTGCTGAAAGCGGGCCGGATGGAGGAAAGAGAGGGATAAATCCCTTTGGTGCTGCTGAAAGTGGGCCAGATGGCGGAAAGAGAGGGATAAATCCCTTTAATGCTGCTGAAAGTGGGCCGGATGGCGGGAATGAGAGGGATAAATCCCTTTGATGCTGACGAGTGTCAGTAATAGTGCACCTGATTTCAGCGAACGTGTGCCGAACCACCAAATGAGGAGCATTAGTGCACCTGATTTCACCGAACGTGTGCAAAACCACCAAATGAGGAGCATTAGTGCACCTGATTTCTCACGAACGTGTGCCGAACCACCAAATGAGGAGCATTAGTGCACCTGATTTCACCGAAAGTATGCCGAACTACCAAATGAAGAGCACTAGTGCACCTGATTTCAGCGAACGTGTGCCGAACCACCAAATGAGGAGCACTAATGCACCTGATTACTGGGGGCGGCCGAAAATCCGAGGGTACACCATAATAATGCCCAGGCTCCGGGTCCCGGTCCCGGACCTGGGTGCGGGCCTAACCAAACAGGCTTCGTAGGACAATTCTCATTCATTCCACTGCCGGATGTGCAATAGAATGGAATGGGGAAGCGTGTGATGATCAAGCTTTTCCCGGAAAGGATGAAATGCAATGCAGCGAAAAATCAATCTGCTCCTGCTGCTGTTCAGTCTGCTCGGCGCGGGTGTAGCGTTTGTGCTCGGTGAGCTGCTGCTGGACCGCAGGCCGTATGATTTACCTCAGATGGTGTTGGTCGGCATTTATTTTGCCATTGTGGCCTTATGTGTTGGAATAGGCGCTCTGGTCGCAGAGACGATCTCACCGAGGCTGAACGGACAGTCCTGGAAGCTGCGTTATCTGGGCACCTCGTGGAAAATGTTCCCGCTCATGGTCGTGCTGCTGCTTGGTGTGGGCACGCTGACTGAGTTCGTGTACGAGTTGAACTTCGGCGGCAGCAAGCCGGTGAAGAATGTCGTCATGGTGATCGATGATTCCGGCAGCATGATGCAGAGCGATCCGTCAGACCGGCGTTACGCGGCGGCCAAGAATCTGGTGCAGCAGCTCAAAAAAGACAACAAAGTCGCCGTAGTCACCTTCAGCAATGAGGCTTCCGTCGTCCAGCCGCTGCTCCCGCTCTCCAAAGCGGCGAACCGCGAGAAGGTCATGGAGGTCATCAGCAGCCTGAAGACCACTGAAGGCGGAACGAATATCAGCGGCGCGCTGGCCGAAGCGATGAAGGTGATTCATGAAGACGGCGCGGACCGCGGGGCGATGGTTATTCTGTTATCCGACGGCGTCAGCCAGTTCAATACCGCAACGGAGCTGACAGACTATGTGGCGCGGGGAATTAAAGTAAATACAATCGGGCTGGCTCTGGATGATCCGTCCGGCGCAAGTCTGCTCCAGAATATCGCCAGCGGCACCGGCGGACAGTATTATGATGTGGCCGATGCGAACCGGCTGGGCGATGTATTCCAGCAGATTTATGACCGTCTGGGCGACCGGACACTGCTGACCGAGCGCAGCGACCAGACGGCGGACAGCCCTTATTATGCTGTGGTGCGTGTGCTGGCCTTGATGCTGCTCGGCACGGCGCTGGGTCTGGGCCTTGGCATTGTGTTCGATAACCGCCATCTGGCCCGGAGCTTCAGTATCGGGGGTGCGGTATCGGGACTTGTGGCGGGGCTGATTCTGGAATCCGGCCTGAACGGCGACACGCTCTGGGACCCTATGACCCGGCTGCTGGCGCTGCTCGTTCTGGCGGCTATTCTCACCTTGTTCACATATATCGTGCCTGTAGGGGAAGGGCGCCTGTCGCGCCGGGGAAGAGCTGCCGGAGCTGGTAATGCGCCTGCGGACAGTATTCATTCACCCCGCCGTAACCGCGGCAGTAAAGGGTTCTAAAGCATGCAGGGAAAGGGGCAGGTTGCCATGAAGTACGCCGAGGCAGACGCTGGAGCACCGGTAATTACCGAAGTTGTATCCAGAGTGGAGGACCGGTTCTGTACGCTGCGCTGGCGCTGGCCGGACGGTGTACAGGCGGTATATATTCATAAGGCCTCTGCGGAGGCACCGGACAGTCATGAGCATCCGCCTCCGGGCATGAAGCTCTATACGCGTGAAGAGTACAAAGCGAATAACGGGTACCGGGACCGGCTGGACGAGATCGGGATGGTGGCTTATACCATTTACGTGCGGCTTAGCGGGAATGGGGAGACGCTGCTGGTCCGCCAGCAGGATGGCGGTAACCGGGTGCTTGTCAGCGCGGGCAAAGCGAGGATCTACTACGCGGTCCAGCACAAAAAAGGGTTATTCAGCAAGCTGAAAACCGTGCAGATGACGATTACTGCCGAGGTGCCGGTGCCGAAGGAAGTGCTCTGCTACGTCAAAAAGCGGGATGCGCATCCATCCTCCAAGGAGGACGGTGCAAGGTTCCCGTTCGTCCAGGACTTCGCTCCCGGGCGCAACCAGCTCCCGCCGATTGAGGTCGGCAAGGACGACTTTATCCGTATTTTTTTCACCGATGGGCCTAAATACGGGGCGTATTATGAGCTGGTACCCGAGTGAGCGGGAGCAGCATACCGGGTGCTGACACACCCTGAGGAGGATGAGAGATGTCTTTTTTTAGCCGTTTCATGAAGAAGAATCAGCCTGCAGCGAGGCCGCTGTATTACGATATTGTCTGCCCGTTCTGCTTCACGCGCTTTGAGCCGGAGGAAGTGGTGTTCCGGGCCATGCACAGCCGTGAGGATGATGAGAATTATGCGCTCGGTGAGGATGATCTGCTGAATAAATACCGGGAGCGCTTCGGCCTCGATACGGTGGATGATATGGAGGCGGTTCTGCATCCGGCGGATATCCCGGAGGAGTACCATCATTATACAGACAACGTGTTGACCGGGCTCACCGACCGCTATGGGGTGATGACCCGCAGACGGCTCTGTCCGTCCTGCCATAACGAGCTGCCTGTAACGGCCGGCAAGGTGCCTAGCAATATTATCTCGATTATCGGGGCTTCCCAGGTCGGGAAGTCTGTCTATATGACCTCGCTGATCCATACGCTCCAGCATACAACGGCAGGGCATTTCGACGCAGCCTGTATGCCGCTGAATGCCGAGATCAGCCGCAAATTCCGCACCCTGTATGAGGAGCCGCTGTTCGAGCGGGGGGATCTGCTGGCGTCTACCCAGAAGGAGAAGATGCAGGAGCCGTTTATTTTCCAGTTCGTGTTCAAGGATGAGTCCAAGCCCCCGCTGACGCTGGTGTTCTTCGATGTGGCCGGTGAAGGAATGGTCGATCAGGATTATCTGGGCCTGCACGGCCAGCATATCAAGAACTCCGCAGGGATTCTGTTCATGGTCGATCCGCTGCAGATCCGTTCGGTCCGGGAGAAGATCCGCATTAACTTCGGTGACCGTCCGGGGGAGTGGGTATCGCAGTATGATGAGCCGCGTGATGTGGTGCTGACCATGTTCGGTGATTTCATCGCCTATCAGGAGAAGAGCAAGACCGAGATTCCGACCGCAGTCGTCCTGGCCAAAAGCGATATGCTCCACTCCCTCAAGGATGAGGATGGCGACTATATCAAGTCGAACAGCAATGTGTTCAACAACTATGTGCACCGCAAAACGCTGAACCTGGACGAGTTCCACAACATCGACGGTGAAATCCGGCGCTTCATTGAGAAGGTGGACCGTCCGTTCAAGGATACGATGGATGTGTATTTTGCGAATACCGGGTACTTCGCCGTGTCTGCGCTGGGCAGCAATCCGGTCAATCAGAAGGTGGAAGGCGTAGTCAGCCCGATCCGGGTGGATGAGCCGTTCATCTGGCTGCTGCACAAGCTGAATTATATTGAGGGGAGCGACGGGCCGTGAACAGATTGTCAGGGTCCATGATCACCCAGCAGATGTATACCCGCGAGCGCCGTGGCGTATACCGGTCTACAGAGGGCTTCGATACGGTAGCGAAATCGGAGAGTCTCGACAATAATTTTGTCAAAAAAATTCTGCATCCCTTCTGCCTCTACGATGCCCCGGCTGAGCTTACGGCACGCGGCGAGAAGGATGAGGAGCTGTATCCTGCTGCGCTGCATCTGTTCCATACGGAGAGCAACGAGACAGTGATTGGAGAGAGCCGGTATCTGGCGGCGGATTTCACGGGGCAGCGGAGCGCTTTTTTTGCCCATAATTTCGTGGTGCCGCCTATCCGCTCCGAAGAGATTGTCGAGGGGTACGGGGACTGGCTGCATGCGGGGTTTGCCCGGAGCTATGAAGGGGAGCCTGGCGGGACACTGCCTGAACTGGATTCGATTCCCGTGGCAACCCGTCCGCTGGACGAGCCGTCAGACCCGCGCAGCGTGCTGTCCGGTCTAGGCTTCACAGAAGATCTGTTCAAAGCCCTGCTGCAGGCGGTGATGCTGTCCGTAGCCGGGAAGAAGAAAATCTATGTAGCGCTGGATGTGCCGATCAGTGAGTTGTCGCAGCGTGCGGCCCGGCTGACGGAGGTCATCTTCGCTGCGCTGCCGTATGACTTCCGCCGCAGGCTGGGAGTGATCACGTATGCCAAGGAGCCGCAGAGCCGCAAATATATTCACCTGACCTTCGTGGAGAAGGGCTCTCTGCGTCCGGGTGACCGGAATATCGAGAAGGATTATATCTTCGATCTGGCAGGCGCAAGGTTCCTGAATACCGACTTCGGCGAGTCGCGGCAGATCTATGCCGATTTGGCCTGGAAGACGCTGGTGGAGAAGGGCGCAAGCCTCCGTGATTTCGCTAAATTTGCCGACAGCCTGCTGCTCGGGGAGAGTGCGGACCGCAAGCTGTCGCTGGCGCTCTACAATGAGCTGGCGGTCTTTTATGAAATTGAGCAAGGCAACGAAGCCTTATATACAGATAACAAGAACGCTATACTTGGCGGCCTGCTGTCTTATCTGAAGCCGGAGGGGAAGCTGGACTCGCGGGTACGGCTGAATGATATGTTCCTGGAGCGGTTCGACCGCGAATATGATCTGATCCGCAAGAAGGGGATTCCGTCAACGGAGATCCTGGAACAGTTCAAGGCGTATTACGCGCTGCCGGGCCATAATTACCGGGTGAAGATCGTCGATTACTTCATCAACGGGATGCTGAACTGCCAGTCCGGGGGCCGGGAGGATGTGCTGGCGGCGGCTTACGGGATTATTGAGAGCGATGCGGAGCTTAGTGAGGCGTTCTTCAAAAAAGTGCTGTCCCAATCTCTCTTCCGCAGAGCGCTGTTCGAGCCTTATCTGGAATCCCGGCTGGCGGCCGCTGCCGGAACGGCGGATATCCTCCGCCTCGTGGGCCACTTTGGCCGGAGTCTTCCGGAGGTGCTTCAGCAGGCAGCGGTACGGGATACCTTCAAGGAATATCTGCTGGAGAAGCTGCAGCGGGAATCTGATCCGGTAGCGGCGGTAACGGCTGTTCATGAAGCGGTCCAGCAGGCGGAGAAGCAGCGCCGCAGAGGCGGCGTATACCCGGAGGCCTTGTCCGTTATGGAGGAGCTCGGCACGGTTGCCGACCGCTTCCTGCTGAACCGGCTCTCGCTGGACGAGCTGACGATGGAGCAGCTGCTGGAGATCTCGTTCCTGCGTTACCGGGATACGGCAGACTGGCAGCCGCCGCTCGATGCGATTGCGAAGCGCAAAGCGAATGCGCTGCGTGCAGCCTACCGCTGGTTCGGGGAGGAGTCGCCGGACGAGGAGATTTTTGCCGGACTGACGCCGCGTGAGCTGGACGATGTACAGCTGCTCGGCGCGCGGTGGCTGAAGGAAGCGCGGAGTCTTGAGCCGTTCGACCGGCTGCCGCTGGCCTTCTATCACAGCAGTGAACGTGAAGGCGGGCCGCTGGATTATGATGCGCTGCTGGATCTGGTGGTCCGCAAGGCGGGCAATGACAAGGAGACGGTGTACCGGTTCCTGGATTGGTCGCAGCATAGCTGGCTGTTCGCAAGCTCTGGCAAGAAGCTGTGGCCGAATTACAAGCGGGCCGTGCTGAGATACTTCCTGAAGAGCGACCGCGAGGCATTCAAGAACCGTGAATTCCGCAAAACCCATCTCGACACAGCAACGCCTGCCATGCAGACTGTCTACAATGAAGCCCGCGCCCAGCTGGCTTCGCCGCTGGCGCGGTGGGTCAGCCGCAGCCGATTTCAAATCCTGATCTCAGGGAGCATCCTCGGGATCATTCTGATTGCGGCGGTTATCCTGCTGAGTCAGCTTGGGGGACGCGGCAAGGATACAGCCGCGCCGGTGGCCAGCCCCAGCCCGCTTCCGGCAGTGACCGGAGGGGCCGCTGTAGCGGCCCCGGTCTCTGTCCGGCTTATCGGCGGTGATGCAGGAACCGGCGGGGATAGTGGCGGAGATGCAGGAACTGGTGGGAATAATGGCGGTGATGCAGGGACCGGCGGGAACAGTGGCGGAGATGCGGGAAGCGGAGGAGCAGGCAAGAGCAACAGCAGTAAGCTGGTGTTCAGCTTCACTGATGCGGCGGAATGCTCCGCCTTCAAGCCGGAGCGGATCAAGGTGGAGTCCGCCAGCGGCGTTACGGACTACGAGGTTAAGGCAACGGTTAGCAGTTGCCAGGTTGAAGCAGGCGCCGGAGTAGACGGCGGTGCGAAGAGTGAGGCAGGAGCCGGAGTGGACGGCGGTGCGAAGAGTGAAGCAGGCGCCGGAGTAGACGGCGATGCGGACAGTGAAGCCACCGCCCCTCCAGCGGCGGCGGGGACTCCTCCGTCACGCGTATACGAGGTGACGGTGGAGCTTTCAGCAGGCGCGAAGCTGGCGGCAGGTGATATGATCACCGCCGGAGGCTACTCGCTGAAGCTGGCGGCAGATCCGGGCAGCGCCCCGGAGGCCACAGCCACAGTCGCGCCTAGTGCGGAACCATCTGCTTCCGCAAGCCCGGAAGCAGACACGGATGCAGAATAAAGCAGCGGCAACAAGCTGGCTGTTTACATTTTTTAACTAGTGCGATCGGGTAACATTACCTTCAGAGATAGGTGTACTCTGTACAACTAAAAACAGTGAAAAGAAGGGCAGACCTATCCTAACTGTATTCCATACAACTAAATTTGCCCGAATGGGCGAAAAGCCGGATACAGAAGCATTTTAGGTGCACGAAATACAGCTAAAAGTACATTTGGCGGTAAATCAGACGATTTAGTTGTACAGATTGCATTTAAGCATACAGTGTGCACCTTCGTCGGGGAACGGCAGACCCTCAGCAAGCGAAGGAGTTAAATTAAAGACTGATTAGTTTAAACCTGATGATCGGCTAGCGGCTCATCCTACTTTACCTTAGCGTAGTGCATTTATTAGTGCTCCGGCAGGCTGGAATATGTGAAATGTAGCAGATAGTATGCTGACGTCCGTAAGTAGCTAATCTATCGCACTTTGTACACTAGAATCAGGCATATTGGAGCTTATATGGCGTTCTGTTGTATTCGGTACATTAGATTTTGGAAATTCGGCCCGGCGGAGGGTTCTTTGCCACAATCGATTGTATGAAATGCAGCAGAATGCGTTATCGGCCGCTTTTACACCAATTCTAATGTACATAATACAATCGCCTGCTGCCGCTGTCTCCGCTAGTACCGCCAACGTCTTAATTAACCAGCAGAAGAACGACTCCATAGTCCTGAATAGTACGATGTGCCGGGGTAGCGGGCATGTGCTGTTCAGGATTTTTTGGTGCGGGCTGGCCTTGGGGTGGCTGTGGCTGTAATAGAAATAGCTGGTCTATAGACATACAGGGGAATAGTAGCTATGATTGTTTCAGAATATTAAAAATTTAATAAGCTTTGGGAAAAGGTGCGGATGTCTAAGAGGCCGTACGCTGTTGCCAGCAGATGCTGGCAGGGCTATGTCTAATAGAGGAATCTGCTTAAAAGGGAAGTCCGGTGCAAGTCCGGCGCGGTCCCGCCACTGTAAGTACGGAGCAACTCCTGAGGAGCCACTGTCTGTTAATGGGATGGGAAGGCGGGGGAAGCGGTGAAGTATGAGCCAGGAGACCTGCCTTTTTCGTTGTTGTTTCTATTCTTCGGGGGTAAGAATGTGGAAGCAGATGCTGATATTGGCGAGGGCTGTATATGCTGTATTGTATGTAATGCGGGAGAGCAATCGGCTCCTTCAGCTGCCCTGTATTGTATTCTTCCCCGGCCGCCCTGCACAGGGCGGTCTTTAGGTTGCCGCTCTATTTGCGTAAGGAAGCAGGATTCATCCATTCTATTTCAGGAAAGAGGTTAGTTATGAAGAACCACTCTCTATCATCCAGATTCACACGGCTGGGACTAGCTGTCATTATGCTGTTCGCACTGCTGGGAGCAGCCGTAGCCCCGGCAGGACAAGTTGCTGCTGCACAGGCAGGCGTGACTTCCGCACCCGCGGTATCCGCTCTGCCCGCAAGTGAAGCAGCCAGCGTAACCGCTGCGGTCTATGCTACTGCGGAGTTCATGCTGAAGAACGGAGTCCAGTCGGATTGGCAGGCGATTGGCCTTGCGCAAGCGGGCTACAAGGTTCCAGCCGGCTATCTGAAGGCGCTTGAGGGCAAGGTGGCTGAGGCTAAGGGTGTTTTTGCCAGAGCTACGGACTATGCCCGGATCACGCTGGCTGTTAAGGCACTGGGCGGCGACCCGGCGAATGTGGCAGGCTATAACCTGATCGAGAAGCTGTACCATAACGATAAAATTACGGGCCAGACGCTGAATAATCCGGTCTATGCACTGCTGGCTCTGGATTCCGGCAGCTATACGATCCCGGCCAATGCAAAATGGACGCCGTCGAAGCTGCTGGCAGAGATTCTGGCGAAGCAGAACCCGGACGGCGGCTTCACCCTGACCACGGGTGCGAGTGATCCGGATATGACAGCGATGGTGCTGAACGCACTGGCTGGACACAAGCAGGAAGCGGCAGTGAATGCTGCTGGTCAGCGGGCGGCAGCCTGGCTGGCTAAGGCACAGGATAAGAACGGCGGATATGGCGACAGCAGCGAGAGTGTAGCTCAGGCCATCATCGGTCTGTCTGCCTTCGGCATTGATCCTGCAGGAGCAGATTACACGAAGGGTAACATCAATCTGGTCAGCAAGCTGCTGAGCTTCAGCGCAGAGGGCGGCGGCTTCGCCCACACTGCAGGCGGCAGCTCCAATCCGCTCTCTACAGAGCAGGCGCTGGAGGCTTTGGTAGCGTACAAGCTGTTTGGAACAGGCGGTAAGCTCTTTGACTTTAGCGGCACACCAGTGAAGAATCCTCAGGTAAGTGTCTCCGTTACTGTTGAGGGTCCAAATGGAACCTTGGCTGAAGGCAGCGTATACGCTGGAAATGTGCTTACGGCACTGGACAAGACAGCAGCAGCCAAGCGCCTGGCCCTGGTCAATGAAGCAGGCAATTATGTGACGGGGATCGGCGGCGTGACTGCGGGTACTTTTGGCGGATATGATGGCTGGATGTATGTAGTCGCACGCGGCGGAGTATGGATCTATCCAAGTGTAGGCATGGGCGACTTCGCACTGGAGGAGAATGACCGCATTGTGGTCTACTATGGCGGGGACAACACGCAGGTGGTTGATGCCGTAACCGTGACTCCCGCACAGCCGCAGCCTGGACAAGATCTGAAGGTGCAGGTAACCCAGAAACAATGGGTCTGGAATGAGGCGACCTTCACCTCCGATCCGGTAACCTCACCGGCAGCAGGCGTACAGGTAACCATTGGCGGTAAAACAGCAGTTACAGATGCTGCGGGCGTGGCTGCTATCGCCGGAGGACTGCCAGCGAATAAATATACCCTGACGGTTACGGGATATCTGAAGGATAAAACCCCAGCCATCGTCCGTCATACGGTCCCGGTAACGGTGGCTTCTGCTGCGGCGGACCGTCCGGCTTTTGCCGATGTGAAGTCGATCTCGCCTTGGGCGCTGGAGTCGGTATACACGGCGTATGACCGCAAGCTGATGAACGGTGTGAGTGAGAGCCGTCTGCTGTTTGCACCGAAAAAGAATATTACCCGTGCTGAATTTGCAGCGCTGCTGCTGCGGTTAACCGGGAACGAGCCGTCTGCGGCGTCTTCCGCTGGGGCCTTCAGTGATGTTAAGGCCGGTACATGGTATTATGGAACAGTGAACCGGGCGAAGGAGCTAGGAATCATCAGCGGTGTGACGGCCAAGACGTTTAAGCCGGACGGGCTGGTTACGCGCCAGGATATGGCTGTGATGATGGTTAGAGCTTTTAAGCTGGATTCGGCATCAGCTGGAGCAGGCGCAGGGGCTGGTAAATTCAGCGACGAAGATAAGATTAGCGACTATGCATTGTCCGCTGTCCGTACGGTGACGGGACTTGGATATATGAGCGGCACCGGCGGCGCATTCGAGCCTTCCGCTGTTGTAACCCGTGAGATGGCTGCTGCTGTGGCGGTTAGATTGCCTTAGTTCTTAGTAAGAGCAGGGAGCAGACTGTATTGCAAGCTGGTACTGCACGTTGGAGTTGCACCTGGAGCCGACGATAAGTGGAAAAATGACATCTAATTTGGCCGGATTTGCTGTAGAGCGGGAGCTAGTTGGATAAACGACACTTATTCAGGCTTGAAGCTGCAGAAGGATGAGGTATGGGCAGAATTAGATGCCGGAAATCCAACTAAATTCTTTACAGGTGCGTAATCTGGATTATTAAGAGTAGAAAATCCAACTAACGCACTCATGCCGATGAGCCGATGAGCCGTATAGGGTTGCCGAAGCGCTGAAGGCTCGTTGGTTCGTTAGACGGACGGAGTAGCTTGGAATTCGTTTGGATATGTGTTGAAAAGTAAGCATAAGGTGTATGAAGGAACGGGGAACAGGCTGACTGCCCCCGTTCTTTTCCCTTTTTGTGGAGGTGTGCAGGTAATGTTCAATTTAGTCAAAAGAGGCCGGGGAAGGCTGGCTCCGCTGCTTCTCCTGCTGATGGTATTGCTGCTCCCCGGCTGCTCCTCTGCGCAGCCGGATCAGGCAGGCGGCGTCACGCAGCCGCCCGCCGGTACCCCGGCCGCGCAGACGCCGCGGCCTGGAGACGAAGCGGCTCCGCTGCCGGGAGCCGCTGAGGGCACTGCCGTACCTTCCGCCCCTGCGGAAGGTACGGCAGCTCCGGCGTCGCCAGCCGCAGCGGCGACGCAGCCTTCGGCGGGCGCAAGCGAGCCCGCCAAGCCCCCGGTGTCGCCAGGCGCAGCGGCGACGCAGCCTTCGGCGGGCGCAAGCGAGCCCGCCACGTCCCCGGCGTCGCCAGCCGCAGCGGCGACGCAGCCTTCGGCGGGCGCGAGCGAGCCCGCCAAGCCGGCGGCCACCCCCAAGCCGCCGACCCCCAAGCCCGCGCCAGCGGCCACGGCTAAGCCGCCAGCCGCTACGCGCTCTCCGGCCGCCACGCCCAAGCCGGACAATGTGGTCACCCTCTCCATCACCGGAGATGAGGAGCATGGCGTGATTCTGGCCGCTGCCCAGTATGAGATCAAGAAGGGCGAGAGTGTGCTGGACCTACTGAAGCGGATTACGCGGGAGCAGAAGATCCAGATGGAATATCAGGGCCGCGCAACATTTGCTTACGTGGAAGGTATAGATAATTTGTACGAGAATGATCACGGGTCAGAGAGCGGCTGGATGTACAAGGTCAATGGAGAATTTCCGTCCAAGGCTGCGGGCAGCTGGATCGTGGAGCCCGGGGATACCATCGAGTGGCTGTATACGCTTGATCTAGGCAAAGACCTGGGGGCCAAAGCGCCATGAGCAGCGGCTTTCGTTCCATGCATCCGGTCGTAGCCCTGTTGTATTATGCGGGGCTGCTGCTGTTCGCTTTGCTGGTCTTCCATCCGTTATTTCTGGCTACAGAGATAGCCGGACTGCTGGCGCTGCTGCTGTTGCAGGGACAAGGGCGTCAGCTGTTGCGCAGCTTGCCTTTTATGCTGCTGATGGCAGCTTCCGTGGCCTTGCTGAACCCGCTGTTCTCACATCGGGGGGCGCGCATTCTGTTCTACTGGCTGGATCAGCCTATTACACTGGAAGCTGTACTGTACGGACTGATGATGATGACTATGCTGCTTACTATTTTTATCTGGTTTATATCCTATAATTACACGGTGACTACAGATAAATTCATGTATCTGTTCGCGGCGGCTGCGCCTAGAACGGCGCTGCTGACGCTGATGGCGATCCGGTTCGTGCCGCTGTTCCAGCGGCGGCTGCGCCAGATTACACTGATCCAGCGTCTGCGCGGAATAGATACCGGTACGGGAAGCCTTAAGAAAAGAATGACGGACGGAATGACGCTGCTCAAAGTGCTGCTGACCTGGTCGCTGGAGGAAGCACTCCAGACAGGAGATTCCATGACAGCCCGCGGCTACGGCAGCACCAAACGCAGCACTTACACGATATACAAGGCCGATTTACAGGATAAGCTGGTGATGCTGCTGTTAACCGTTAGCGGTGTGGTTACGCTGCTGTTCTGGGTGCAGGGCTACGGCAAGCTGGAGATCTATCCCCGGATGAGACCAGCGGACTTCGGCTGGCAGGAGGCCGTCATGTACGGAAGCTTCTGCCTGTTCGTGCTGATTCCTGCGGGACTGGAAGGAAAGGAGAAATGGTTATGGAGATCCTCAAAGCACAGCAATTATCCTTCCGATACCCTGAAGAACACAGGGACACGCTCCATGAGCTATCGTTCGTCATAGAAGAGGGTGAATTTGTCGTGCTCTGCGGCCCGTCCGGCAGCGGCAAAACCACCCTGCTGCGCCATCTGAAGCGGGAGCTCGCCCCGGTGGGTTCATCCAGCGGAACCTTGACCTACAAAGGGCAGCCTCTGTCCGGGCTTCCGGCAGCGGTAGCCGCCGGGGAGATCGGGATGGTCTTCCAGAACCCGGATGCACAGATTGTGATGGATACGGTCTGGCATGAGCTGGCCTTCTCCATGGAGAACCTGGGGCTGCCGCCTGCTGTCATGCGGACCCGGCTGGCGGAGATCTGCGGCTTGTTCGGGCTGGAGCCGCTGCTCTACCGTCCGGTACATGAGCTGTCAGGCGGACAAAAGCAGCTCATGAACCTGGCCTCAGTGCTGCTGCTTCAGCCGAAGGTGCTGCTGCTGGATGAGCCAACCTCCCAGCTTGATCCTGTTGCTGCGCGGGAATTCATTATGGCGCTGCAGCGGCTGAACGAGGAAATGGCGGTCACAGTGATCATCAGCGAGCACAGGCTGGAGGAGGTGCTGCCGCTGGCCGATCGGGTGCTGATGCTGGAAGACGGCAAGCTGCTGGCCGATGCCGCCCCCCGCCTGTTCGCCCGGCAGACCGGCAGCGGAGCCTTGACCTCGGCTGGGCGCTACCTGCCAGCCGCCACACGCCTGTACTTGCCGCTCGCACCGGGAGCGGATTCGGCTGCGCCGGAGAATATTCCGCTGACCGTGCGTGAAGGCAGACGCTGGATACATTCTCTGATGACAGGAACGGAGGCTGGCGCTGAACTGGTTAATAACTTGAATAGGGAGGCAGGGATGACTCCCCTCGTTTCCCGCATACAATCTGTTCCAGAGGGGGATACACCTCCACCCCCCGCCGGAGTATCCGTGAAATCCCCGTCAGAGGAACTCCAAGCTGCCTTCGCCAAGACTCTGCTAACCTGCCGCGAAGTGACCTTCCGGTATGAGAAGGAGGGCCGGGAGGTCCTGAGGAAGCTCTCGCTGACGCTTAAGCAGGGGGAGCTCCTGGCCGTCATGGGCGGAAACGGTGCGGGCAAGTCCACTCTGCTGCATGTGCTGAACGGGCTGATGAAGCCGCAGCGCGGCAAGATAGAGCTGGCCAAGGGCATGACTACAGGTCTGCTGACGCAGAATCCGCTGCTCTATTTCAGCTATGATACGGTAGCCGAGGAGCTGCAGCATATGGGCAGCTACGCCGGGTTATCGCCTGAAGCAGCAGCAAGCGAGATTGAGGCTTTGCTGGCGGTATTTCAGCTCCGGGAGGTGCTGCAGAGTCATCCGCATGACCTCAGCGGCGGGCAGCAGCAGCAGACCGCGCTTGCCATGATGCTGCTCATGAAACCGGATATCCTGCTGCTGGATGAGCCGACTAAGGGGCTTGATCCGGCCGCCAAAGACAGGCTGGCCGCCCTGCTTCAGCAATTGCGCGGGCAGGGGATCAGCATTCTCATCGTAACGCATGATGTAGAATTCGCGGCTAAGCATGCTTCGCGCTGCGCACTCCTGTTTGACGGGGGAATTACGGCAGAGGGCACACCGGCTGAGTTCTTCAGCAGCAATTACTTCTATACCACGGCAGTCAACCGGATAGTGCGGGACTGGCTGCCGCAGGCATTGACCATAGAGGATGTGATTCGCGCATGGCCCGCTTCCGCATTCCGCTGCTAATTGCCCTGGGACTCTTCACCGCCGGGCTTGCTCTTACCGCAGCATTCACTGACCGGCATTATGTGCTGCTTAGCGTGGTGCTGCTGCTGGCTGCTCTCCTGCCGCTGTTCATCCGTCTGGAGCGCCGGCCGCGCAAGTCCCGTGAACTCGTGCTGCTGGCTGTGTTGTCCGCTATTGCAGCGGTCAGCCGGATTCCTTTTGCTGCGTTGCCGGGGGTAAAGCCTGTGTCGGCCGTTGTCATCCTCTCCGCTTATGTCTTCGGGGCAGAGGCGGGCTTCGTCATCGGAGCAGTCGCTGCCCTGGTCTCTAATATTTACTTCGGGCAGGGGCCCTGGACGCCATGGCAGATGTTTGCCTGGGGTATGACCGGACTTACAGCCGGGTGGCTGCGCAGGAGCTGGCTGTTGAGCCGGCGGGCCGGGCTGCTGGTTTTTGGCTTCATCTGGGGGTTCCTGTTCGGCTGGATTATGAATATCTGGGTCCTTCTCAGTCTGCCGGATGCCTTAAGCTGGCGGCTGGTTGCCGTTACGTTTGCCGCAAGCTTTTACTTCGATCTGGCCCATGCCTTGTCGAATGTATTCTTCTTAGCGGTGCTGGCCGGAGGCTGGACCAAGGTGCTGCAGAGATTCCGCAAGAAATATGGCTTGCTTCAAGAGTGAATGGAATTATAATTAAGGGATATCGCTCTGTTAAAATGATATTTTTCTCCTTTATTCGACAAATTTCTTAGCAGGGCCATCAACAATTCGATGTTATTCTCCGATAATTAAGGTTACAGCTAGATATCGAGAAGGCGGGATAACAGGAAATGAGACATCTGAAGATTAAGCATAAAATGATTGTACTGATCGCAGTGGTTATCCTGCTGCTGATCGGGATCGGAACAACGGGTATCCTGACGACAACCAGAATGGCTGAGAGGTCTGAAGAGACATACAGGCAGAATCTGCAGCCGATTTATTTCGTAACGGAGATCCGCGGGAATAACCGGGCGATTGAGTCTTTTCTGCTGGAGGATCTGATTACCACGGATGACGCGAAGAAGCAGGAGCTGAAGGCGAGAATTCAGGAGAATATCCAGACGAATAATGAGCTGATGGCCGAACTGAGGAAGATTGAATTCAACAATGACAAGATTGCAGCTTATGTGAACGAATATACCCTGCTGCTGCCGGATTACCGCTCACAGCGTGATAATATTATCCATCTGGCCGATAACGACCTTAACGATGAAGGATATCAGGTGTACACGGGCCGGACCTTTAATGAGCTGCGTGACAAAATGGTCCGGCTGCTTGAAGAGACAGCGACGTTATTCATTCAGGATGCGTCTGCCCATAATACACGGACGGCTGACAGTGCCAAGAGCTCTGTTGCGTTAAGCAGCATTCTGATTGCGCTAGCCTTGCTGCTCAGTATTGTCCTGAGTGTGATCATCACCAGATTGATTACGAGACCGCTGAAGGAATTGCAGGGGCTGATGAAGCGTGCGGAAGAAGGGGATCTGACGGCCTCTGCCGCTTACCGGTCCAAGGATGAGATCGGCCAGATTAATACATCGTTCAATACCATGCTGGACGGGTTGAAAAATATGATGCGCGGCGTCTCGGAGAGCGCCGAGATTCTCTCGGCCTCCTCCCAGCAGATGAGCGCCAGTGCCGACCAGACCGCGCACGCCTCACAGATGATTGCTGAGACCTCAGGCGAGATCGCAGCCGGATTCGATGTGCAGGCGGAGAGCATTACCCTGACTACGCAGTCTGTGCGGACGATGTCCTATGAGATTGCCGAAGCCCGGTATAGCGGACAAGAAATGACCCGCCTGATGGAGCAGGCTGCCTCCTCCACGGAACGCGGTGTAGACGCAGTAGAGCAGATTCTGGCCCAGATGCGGGAGATTGACTCCAGTGTCTCGGCGAGCCGCCAGATTGTCGGCAACCTGGGCAGCCTGTCCGAAGAGATTAACACCATTATTACAACCATTAATGAGATTGCGACCCAGACCAATCTGTTGTCCCTGAATGCTTCCATCGAAGCCGCCCGGGCGGGCGAGCATGGCCGTGGCTTCGCTGTAGTTGCCGGTGAGATCCGCAAGCTGGCGGAAGCTACCGGAACAAGCTCGCTGCAGATTACAGAGATCATTAACCATATCCGTCAGCAGACCGCAAGTGCCGTAGAATCGATGGAGCAGGGCTCCGGGATTGTCTCTCACGGTGTAGCGCAGAGTGAGGTGGTATCCGAAGCCTTTACGGCGATCCAGACCTCCATTCAGGCTGCCAGTGAGCAGACAGAGCAGATTACAGAGGTCATCGGCCATGTCGCGCAGGAATCGGAGGAAGTGGCCAAATCCATGTCGACGGTGAATGAAATCTCGCGCAAAGGCGCCGCAGACGTTCAGGGCACCAGCGAAGCAAGCCTGGAGCAGCTGACTGCGATGGGAGAGATGTCCTCCTCTGCGCAGTATCTGGCTACCCTGGCCGAGGACCTGCAGAAGCATCTGGCCCGGTTCCGGCTGTAACGGTATAATAGACATCAGCCCGGCCCGATTCGGCCGAGGAACCCTGGAGATTCCCGGGCATCTTCGGCGGAGCCGGGCTTTTGAACGTATTAGTATTAACCCCAAGGAGGCGGTCTCTATAATGAACACCCGAACATGGAAGCTGGTGATAGTTCCAGCCTTGTTAATGACACTTGCAGCATGTAGCTCGAATCAGGCCAGTGCTCCGGCGGTTAGCCCCAGTCCACAGCCAACAGCGGCTCCTGTAGAAGCTTCTGCCCAGCCTACGGAAGGGCCAAAGGTTACACCGGCACCTGCTGAAGCTGCTGGGGTAACGGTAGGGGAAAGTAAACAGTATGAGAAAATAGCAATTTCCGACTGGAAGGACGATAGAACCGTTGTCGTGTCCAAGCAGAACGATAAGCTGGGGCCGATCAGCTCGGGAGAGCTGAAGGGTTCCTATCCGCAGAGCCTGTATTTCTTCCATCTGGATACCGGCGAATACGAATTGATTACAGAGAAGGCGAACATGATGCTGGGGGATGCCAAGCTGTCCGCCGATCAGTTGTTTCTGCTCTATAGTGAATTCTCCCTGGGTGATCCAGTCTACAATGTAATGGACCTGGGGTCCAAGAAGACGTTCACCATTAAGGGCGATACCATTGCCGGAGCAATGGGGGCCGATTGGGCGGATAAGGATACAGTAGTGGGTCCTGCATACAGCGGCGGTGCTTACACAGCGACGGCTACCTCAATGAAGATCGCCCCGGTGGAGGGACTAGGCGGGGAAGGTCTGATTGTTGTAAGACAAATCAAGGATAAGATCTATTACACCAGTAATTCGAAGGACTCCCTGCATAGCTTGGACCTGAATACTAAGGCGAAGGCTGACTTGAATATTCCCGGTACCAGCAGCGTAATCCCTTCACCTGACGAAGAACAAATGCTGATCCTGCAATATAAGGAGACGACCCAGTCGCTGCTGCTCAGCGGCACAGACGGTAAGAATCCGCGGACCCTGGTGGAAGGCACCGAGCTTGGGGCCGTCTCCTGGTCCCCGGATCAGCGGCTGATTGCCTATAGTGTAGCTCTTGAGGAGAATGGTACAACGAATCATGCCTTATATGTCTACGATCTGACTTCTGACAAGTCCGTCCAGATTGCGGAGAGCAATGGAACGATGACCACCTCATGGAGCCCCTCGGGCAAGCAGCTTGCGTATACGGAGCGGGATGACAGCGGGAGCAGCAGCAGTATAGTTCAGTTGAAGTATTAATCAAAAAAAGCGGTCCGTACCGGTAAATCTACCGGATACGGACCGCTTTTTTTATAGATTGCTAGAAGGAGCATAACGCTCCTTTGCTTCTTACATACTAAGCATACCAGCCCCATACGAAGATGAACAGGGTGCCGAAGATGGTGACCAGAGCCACGAACATGGCGTATGCGATGTTGATATACAGTTCTTTTTTGGAATCGGCCGATTCTCCGATGTGCATGAACACAAACAGCTGCAAGGAGGCCTGGATCAGCGCTGTAACCAGCAGCACCACCATATTGGCACTGGAGGACAGGTCTCCGTAAATTACAATCAGTGCAGCGGCAGAGAGGACCAGAGAGGCTACATAACCCATCACATGCTTAATTGGGAATAGTTGCTTCATCATGTCACATCAGTCCTTTCAGGTAGACGAAGCTGAAGATAAAGATCCAGACCACGTCTAAGAAGTGCCAGAACAAGGAGAAGATGAACGTTTTGTTGGCGGTAGCGGGCGTAATGCCGCGCTTCCACAGCTGAATCATAATGCCAATTCCCCACAGCAGACCGAAGCTGACGTGAAGACCATGCGTTCCCAGCAGTATGAACAGACTGGAGAGGAAGCCGCTGGTCTGTAGGGTAGCTCCTTCATGTACATAAGTGAAGAACTCGTCGATTTCGATACCGACAAAAGCCAGACCCATCACCAGCGTAATCGCCATGAAGACCATCATGGCTTTCTTGTAGCCATGCCGCATGGCATGGACAGCCAGACCGATGGTGAAGGAGCTCGACAGCAGGAGGAAGGTCTCCATCAGCACCGGGCCGATCTCGAACAGCTCGCTGCCGCTCGGTCCGCTGGCATAGCGGTTAACCATTACGAAATATACAGTGAACAGCGTAGCGAAGAGAGGGATCTCGGCTCCGAGAAAGACCCAGAAGCCGAAGATCTTGTTACTGTTCTCTTCCGTTGAATATTCGAGCGGCTTGGACGCATCTATTTTCATACAGTCTCACCCCGCATCAGTTTCTTTTCTGTAGCTGCAATCTCTTCTACAGGAATGTAGTAGCCCTGGTCCTTATCGAAGGACATGAAGGCCAGTACGACCAGAATTCCAATCCCTGAGACGATCGCCGGAATCCACATGCTGAAGACCAGGAAGAAGCCTAGGAAGAAGAAGACTACACCCAATATGAACGGTTTGCCGGTATTGCTTGGCATATGAATCTTGGTGTATTTAGTGTCTGTATACAATGGAATATTCTCATGCTTCGCAGACCATAGAGCATCGCGCGTCTCAACCTTAGGCACAACCGCAAAGTTGTAGAGCGGGATCGGGCTGTGTGTCGCCCATTCGAGCGTCCGGCCATCCCAAGGGTCGTTGGTCGTATCTCTCGGCATGTAGCGTGTACTCCAGTAGATATTGTAGACCAGGATCACGAAGCCGATGGCGAGCCCGACAGCCCCGACGAAGCTCAGCATATTGAGCGGACCGAAGCCTGATTCCTCAGAGTACGTATACATACGCCGCGTCATTCCCATGAGACCCAGGAAGAACAGCGGGAAGAAGGTTACGTTAAAGGAAATGATGATCCACCAGAAGGCATGCTTGCCCAGCCGTTCGTTCAGGCGGAAGCCGAACACTTTAGGGAACCAATAGTGGAACCCGGCGATGACGGCAAATACGGCACCCGGAATCAGCACGTAGTGGAAATGCGCCACCAGGAACATCGTATTGTGATACTGGTAATCGGCGCTGGCCATTGCCAGCATGACGCCCGTTACCCCGCCGATCGTAAAGATCGGGATAAAGGCGAGCGTATAGAGCATCGGTGTCGTGAAGGTAATCCTGCCCTTTCGCAGGGTGAATAGCCAGTTGAATATTTTGACCCCGGTTGGGACCGCTATGGCCATCGTTGTAATAGAGAAGAAGCTGTTGACCATGGCCCCTTGACCCATCGTATAGAAATGGTGCGCCCATACAAGGAAGGACAGGAGCGAGATGATCAGCATACTGAATACCATGGAGGTATAGCCGTACAGGTTCTTCTTCGAGAAGGTGGCGATAATCTCACTGTATATCCCGAAGGCCGGCAGTATAACGATATAGACCTCCGGATGTCCCCAGACCCAGAACAGGTTGGCCCAGAGCATATCCATCCCGCCGTTGGCCATCGTGAAGAACTGGGAGCCGAAGAGGCGGTCGAACATCATCATCGCCAGCGCTACGGTAAGAACCGGGAAGGCGAAGACAATGATAACGTTGGTGATGAGTACGGACCAGGTGAACATCGGCATCTTCATCAGCGTCATGCCTGGTGCGCGCATTTTGAGAATCGTTACGATAAAGTTAACCCCGGTGATCAGCGTACCAATACCGGATATTTGCAGGGCCAGAGAGTAGTAGTTGTTCCCTACGGTCGGGCTGAATTCAAGACTCGCCAGCGGGAAGTAGGCTGACCAGCCCGCATCCGGCGAGCCGCCGATGACGAAGGAAATGTTCAGCAGCATGGCGCCCATGAAGAAGAGCCAGAAGCTGACGGCGTTCAGCCGCGGGAAGGCAACGTCCCGTGCGCCGATCTGCAGCGGAATGATTACGTTCATCAGACCGATGATAAAAGGCATGGCCATGAAGAGAATCATGATCAGACCATGGGTGGTGAAGACCTCATTGTAATGCTGCGCATCGAGGAATTTCATTTCCGGCGCAGCCGTCTGCAGACGCATCATCATCGCATCTACACCGCCGCGGAACAGCATCAGCAGCGCCGCGAGGATGTACATGATCCCGATTTTTTTGTGGTCAACCGTGGTCAGCCATTCGCGCCACAGATAGCCCCATTTCTTGAAATAGGTAAGCCCTACGAGAATCCCGATGGTTGCCAGTGCAATACTGATCATGGCCCCGTATATCAAGGGTTCGCCGTGAACCTTAAATTTGTCCAAATCCATTAGGGTAGCTCCTTTCAGTGTGTTGCATTAAGCTCTTCAGAGAGCTAGTGTCCTTCATGTGTGCTTTCATCCACAGGGGAGCTTGGCAGCGGCTGATCGACTTCCGGATCAGGCTTGCTGTCGAATTCCGTTCCGCTGGACGGCTCGGGAGACGGATGAATTTCCTTGTTATCCTGATGCTCCGGATTGCCGTTGTCCATATCCATCTCTTTGCCGCCGCCGCTCATATGATCTCCGTGATTTCCCGGAGGAGGGCTGAACTCCAGATGGGTGGAGGAATACGTTTTGCGTCCGAGGTAATCCGTGGCCAGCAGGCCTTTGAATTCTTCCTCAGTCAGCTTAGGTGCGGTTTCCTTCACTTCCTTCACCCAGTCCTCGTAACCCTTGTTACTAAGTACAAGCGCTTCGAATTCCATGTGGGCGAAGCCTTTACCGCTGAAGTTAGCATTCTTTCCGATATAAGAGCCTTCCGTATCAGCGGAGAGATGAAGCGTTGTCAGCATGTCGCTCATGGCGTACTTTTGACCGGCAAGCTGTGGAATCCAGAGACTGGTAATGGTGCCGAACGAGTACATTCTGAATTCTACCGCACGATGCACCGGCATATTCACGTAGTTCACCGTCTCGATCCCTTCCTCAGGGTAGCTGAAATGCCATTTCCAGTTGGAAGAGGAAGCATAGATGACCAGCGGAGTCTGATCTTGATAGTCCGCAGCCACATTCTCCACTTCGTTAGTCGTCTTGACGGTAACAACGGACAAGAAGGCTACGATAATGATCGGGATAATGATCCAGATGGCCTCAAGTACCACATTGCCTTCTTCATGTTTAGGAATGTAGCCCTCATTACTCTTCTTCGCACGATATTTTACCAGTACAAAGATATACAGAATGTAGACAACAGCCAGAACCCCGAGCATAACAAGAATAGAGAGCACAATGGTGTCAGATAACGTCCTTGCAGACGGCCCCTTCGGGTTCAGAACAGCGATTGAGCTGCATCCCGGCAGGAGAAGGATCAGGCTTAGAAACAAAGCGTATAACGGTCCCTTTTTTTTCATATAGAACTCCTTCCTTCAATACTACTTTTCATTCGCCGTTCATTAACGGGAGTACATTGATCTGTATCTATAGTAAGAACTACTTACCCATAATGCAAAATACATATTTTGTATAAATATATAAAATAGACCTTAAAAATGGCGAACAAGTTAAATATGTGTGATCAAATTGTTACAACTCCCTAAGGGTATGATAAAGATCACTGTAGTGGCGCACTTTAGCTAATTTTAAGGTTGTTCAATTTTTGTTCAAAATTCCGATATTGTTATTAATTTTGTCACAATTATTCTGTGCCAAAAACCGCTGTTTTAACCGTGCAACGCCTGCTGTGACAGCATTCGACGAGAATTGCGTGCTTTCTGAAAATAATGGCGAACCCTCATTTATGATTGCATAAGAGTAACAATTTCTTAGCTTGCGGTTACAATCTCTCAAATTACGTTGAAAGTATATATGATAAAGTGATAGACAAATATACATAGATTGGAGACTGCTGCTGTGCGCATCAAGAAAATTCTGCTTTTATTCATGTCTTTATTCCTAATTATGGGGCTTGTGCAGGTCCCGGCTGACGCTAAAGGTGATAGCACTATTCTTAAACTCGGAGTCAACGATAAATTAAGCAAGGTTGAAGCTGTATCCGTAAAAGGCACCTATTATGTACCGCTGCGCGCGCTTGCGGATGAGCTGAAATGGACCCTTACCGGACTGACGGACAGGATTCACGTAGCCGGCGGGACAGGTTCGCTGACCCTGCTGAGCAAGGACGGAGGTGCGGTGCTGAAGGATGGGACTGCCGTGCCTATGAGCACTTTCGTACAGGACGGCAAACTCATGGCTCCGCTGAAGCTCAGCGGGTACCTCGGGTATAGCATTTCCTATGCGGGAGATAAATATTTACTTCGTGTGAAGGACGGCTCGGCGCAGCTTACCGATGCAGCCTTCACCGATAAATATGCTGCAGAGCTGAAGCCTAAGGCTCCAGTGGCTCCGGTAACTCCAGTCACTCCGGTTCAGCCCACGGAGCCGGGCAAGCCTGGCCGGACCGTCTATCTGACCTTTGACGACGGCCCGTCAGCCACGACTGGCGACCTGCTGGACATCCTGCGTAAATATGACGTACAGGCAACCTTCTTCATGCTGGGGAACAATATGAATCAGCACCCCGCTCAAGTGAAGCGGACTGCGAAGGAAGGCCATGGCTTAGCGCTGCATGGCGTGACCCATCGCCAGGAGAAGTTCTATGCTTCCCCGGCAGCGGCGCTTGCCGAGATGTCAGGTGCCAATGCGACGCTGAAGAAGCTGACGGGAACCAGCACCACCTTGATCCGTACGCCTTACGGAAGTAAGCCCTATTTCACCAAGTCCTTCAGGGATAAAGTCCTGACGCAGGGCTATCATCTCTGGGACTGGAACGTGGATTCCTATGACTGGAAATACAAACAGAACAGCGACAGAATCTATAACACCGTGATGGATCAGGTGAACAAGCTGAAGGCGTCCAAGACCAATCCGGTGATTCTGATGCATGACCAGAAGGCTACACTCAAGGTGCTGCCGCGTATTCTGGAGAAGCTGAAGAAGGAAGGCTATACCTTCAAGCTCATTACGAAGGATATGGAGCCGCTCAATTTCTGGAAGGATAAACGCTGATTACTGCTTATAGCAACAGCAAAGAGCAAGCCCGGGAGACAATCTGTTCCTGCAGGCTTGCTCTTTTTTTGCGCCGAAACTAGACAAAGTAAAAGTTAATGATTGACATCAACCTTCAACTGTATTAATAATAGTAGTACAGTTAATACACTATGATACAGCAGCCGGAGTATCAGATGAAAGGAGGACTGTCATGTTCGAGTTGGATGTACGCAGCCGCAAGCCGATCTATGAGCAGCTGACCGACAAGGTGAAGGAGATGATTATGCATGGTATTCTGCGGGCGGATGAACAGCTGCCTTCGGTGCGGGCGTTATCCTCGCAGCTTACCGTGAATCCCAATACGATACAGAAGGCCTATAGGGAACTGGAGCGTGAGGGGTATATCTATTCACTGCAGGGCAAGGGCAACTTCGTAGCCGAGTTGCAGCAGGGCCAGAGTGAGAGCAAACGGGCAGAGCTGAAGGAGGAGTTGCTGCGGCTGATGGCAGAAGCAGTCTACCTTGGGTTCACGGAGACAGAGATCAGTTCCTTGTACCGCCAGGTGCTGGATATGAGAAGAGAGGAGAGCAGCCATGATTGAGATACGCGGTGTGAGCAAGATTTTTCAGGAGGAAAAGGCTGTGAACGGCCTTTCGCTGACGGTACCCAAAGGGGCCATCTACGGATTGCTGGGATCGAACGGAGCAGGCAAAACCACGCTTCTTAAGATGCTTGCAGGCATCTATCGCCCGGATACAGGAAGTGTCAAGGTAGGCGGGCAGCCCGTCTATGAATCACCTGAGGTGAAGCGCAGTCTGTTCTTCATGCCGGACAGCCCGTATTTCTTCCCGCAGGCCACAATGAAGAGTATGGCGGAATTCTACCGCTCAATCTATACACAGTGGAGCCAAAAAAGGTATGAGGAGCTGGTTACAGTGTTCCGGCTCGATCCCCGGCGCAGGCTCAGCCGCTTCTCCAAGGGGATGCAGCGGCAGGCCGCCTTCCTGCTGGCGCTTAGCTGCAAGCCGGATGCGCTGATTATGGACGAGCCGATCGACGGCCTGGACCCGGTGATGCGCCGCCAGATCAAGAATCTGCTGTTCCAGGAAGTCGCTGAACGCGAGCTTACCGTGCTGATCTCCTCGCATAATCTGCGGGAGATTGAGGATCTGTGCGACCATGTCGGCATTATGCATGAGGGAAGGATGCTTGTGGAGAAGGATCTGGATGATCTGAAGGCCGACACGCACAAGATTCAGGTCGCTTTCCGTGACGTACGTCATGCGGCGGCGCTGGAATCCAAGCTGCAGATCCTCCATCAGGAGCAGCGGGGAAGCGTCAGCCTATACATTGTAAAAGGGGAGCGGGAACGCATCAGCCAAGCTTTTCATGTCTATGACCCGTATGTGTATGACCAGCTTCCGCTGACGCTGGAGGAAATCTTTATCTATGAAATGGGGGATGCCGGTTATGACGCGCAGCCGATTATTCTGTAACAGCAGCATTATCCGCCAGAACCTGCACCAGTATGGCTGGATCGGAATTTTGTATACACTGGCACTCTTATTCATACTCCCGCTGCAACTGTTCATTAACGGCGACCGGCTTAAGGAGCCTATCGTAATAGACGGACTGTTCAACCTTGGCATGGACATTGCGGCAATCCTGATTCCTTTTCCGATTATTGCCGGATTGTTCCTCTCACGTTATATACAGTCCCGGAGGTCCTCCGACCTGATGCACAGCCTTCCGCTGCGCCGCTCGCATCTGCTGGCTTCCCATGCGCTAAGCGGTCTGCTCCTCCTGCTCCCGCCGGTGTGGATTACGGCTGTGGTTATCGCTCTGGTCCGCCCCTTGAAGGGCAATATGTACATCTTCCATGGAGCGGAGATTTGGGTATGGTGCCTGACCGTCAGTGTGCTGACGCTGTTCCTGTATGCGTTCACCCTCTTTGTTGGCATTTGCACAGGGCAGAGTATTCTACAGGGAATTGTAGTCTTTATTCTTCTGATGCTTCCGTCTGTACTTCTGGAGATCATCAATATGCATTTCAACAGATTTCTTTACGGATACGCGGATTGGTTCGGCCTGTCAGCTGTGGAGAAGAACGTATGGTCTCCGCCCCTGCGTATAACCAATCTGACGACAGATCCTTTAAGTGGAGCAGAGATATGGAGTTATGCGTTTCTGTCTGCTGTGTTCCTGGCGTTGTCCTTCCTGCTGTACCGTAAGCGTCAGAGTGAACAAGCCGGACACGCCATGGCTTTTACCTATTTCAATCCGTTGTTCAAAGCCGGAGTGATGCTCTGCACTATGCTGGTGGCCAGCAGCTACTTCGGCAGCATCAGCCGGCAGCCCGGCTGGATCATCGGCTGGGTCTTGGCCGGAGGGCTGATCGGATATATCACAGTGGAGATGGTGCTGCGCAAAACCTGGCAGATCCTAACCCGTAGACTGCCGCTTGAATTCGCGCTGTACAGCGTGCTGCTGGGCCTGCTTATCTACATTCCTATCTCCGGCCTGACGGGTTATGAGAGCCGGGTTCCGCAGGCTGATAAGGTTGCCGGGGTATTTGCCGGAGACAACTACCAGGCACTAATGCGAAGCCTGGAAGGCGAGACTGCCCCGGAGGCATGGAAGGAGGAGCTGTACTCCACTGACCCGAAATACATTGAAGCGGTAACTGAACTCCATCGTGCCGTGGTATCTGCAAAGCCTGATCAGAGAAAAGAACTGTGGAGTGAGTATCGTCAGACCCGGCATTTTATGCTGGTGTACCAACTGGAGAACGGACGGAAGCTTACGCGCAGTTACGTGATTCCGGTAGCGGGCTACGAACCGGAGCTGAAAGCGGTGATGGAGGATGCTTCATACAAGCGGGATCGTTATCTCCTCACCCGGATGAACGGGAATCTGGAGAGCTTCAGGCTGAATTACAGGAACAAGACCCTCAGTATTTCTGACCCGCAGGATGTAGAGGCGTTCACCGGAATTCTAAAGCGTGAGATCCTTAACAAATCCTTTGCGGATGAAATCTCTGATCAACGGGAGAAGGCAAGCATTCAATTAATCTATAAGCCGAAATCACCCGAGAGCGCCCTCTCCTATTCGTACAACTGGAACCGTTCCTACAAGGAAATGACCGCCTGGCTGGAGCAGAAGGGGTATGCGGATAAGCTGAAGATAACAGCGGAGGATGTTAAATCGGTTGAACTGTTCAAGGATATCCATCATAACGCAATCCCTCCAAGAGAGCTTTATAATGCCGAGGTCCGCCTGCAGCTTGCGCGCAGCGAACAGCGGACGGTGAAGATTACCGACAAGACGCTCATTGATGATATTCTGCTGCACCAGCGTAAATTTACCCGCCAAGAGGGTAGAACCGTAGTGCTGATCGAATACAAGAAGGGCAATGAAGAATTCAGTTCATTGGAAGAACAAGACATGGCCCCGGCGCTTAAGGCGCTTCTTCCCTAATTCACTGCACAGCCCCTGCCCATGGGATGATTCTCCGGGCGGGGGCTGTTGCCTGTTATTATGATCTATGCGTTATGGGTTATAGTAAGGTAAGGCTGCTGCGAACAGAGTGCAGCCTCTGCAAGGAGGGGATGGAATGGAAGAAGTGCCGGATCATCTGGATCACGGACTCCAGATTGTTTTCATCGGGTTCAACCCCAGCATCCGCTCCGGGGAGCTGGGGCATCATTATGCCAATCCGCGCAATAATTTCTGGCGCATCCTGCATAAGTCCGGGCTGACGCCGCGGTTATACGAGGCTTCCGAGGACGGGGAACTGCTGAAGCTGGGGTACGGGTTCACCAACATCGTCGCCCGCCCCACCGTAGGCGCTGAAGATATCACCCGGGAGGAGTACGCCAAGGGCCGCGAGCTTCTGCGGGCCAAGCTGGAGGAATACCGCCCGGAGATTGCCTGCTTTGTCGGCAAGGGCGTATATACAGAGTTCAGCCGCAGAACTACAGCCGCCTGGGGCTTCCAGGAAGGTATTGCTCCCGTGGTGGACGGAGTCCGCGAGTTCGTCGCCCCGTCATCCAGCGGTCTGGTCCGCATGCCGATGCCGGAGATCATCGGAATCTACTCGCAGCTGCGTGACTTCACGGAGGAGCAGGAGCCTTAAGGCCGGAGAAACGCGTCATATGGTTGCGTGGAATCGATGTATGCGAAAAACCGAATACAATCGGTACAGATGGGGATGCGCGGGCCTGATGTATGCGGAAAACAGCATACATTTGCTGGCGCGCAGGCGTGTGTCCCGAATGTATGCGGAAAACAGCATACATTGTGCTGGTGCGCAGGCGTGTGTCCCGAATGTATGCGAAAAACAGCATACATTTGCTGGCGCGCAGGCGTGTGGCCTGAATGTATGCGAAAAACAGCATACATTTGCTGGTGCGCAGGCGTGTGTCCCGAATGTATGCGAAAAACCTAACGCATGAGCTGACGCGAGGGCGAAAGGGTGTGTAGTATCGGGTTTGTGGTTTTAAATCGCATCCCGCTTAAACAGCGGAGAGGACGGAACGAATGCGGAAAAGCGATAGCGGTCGCCTTTGTCTCCGGATTTTTACCGATTAGGGAAATAAATAAAATCTGGAGACAACAGCGATTGTAGCAACGTTCCGTTCGCGGAGCGTCCACCCGAGCGCCCGCGTTGATCCTGCTCAAAAGTAAAAGGTTCTCCCATGTAATCAGGCGGCGCCCACGCTGATCCTGCTCGAAAAATTAAAAAGACTGCCCCCATCAGCCATTTCATGACTTTTGGGAACAGCCCTTTTAATAAATAGCAGCCTGCCTACGTCTGGATCAGCAGCAGGATGATGGACGACAGGGAGAGGCAAACGCTGGCCAGATAGAGCACGCCGACCACCTGTCTCTGGTTCAGACCAGCCTTGAGCAGACGGTAATGAACCTGACTGGCGTCCGCCTGATAGATGGCTTGTCCCTTCAGGAAGCGTCTGATGACGACAAAAATATTGTCGAAGATCGGTACGCCCAGCGCGAGAATCGGAATGAACAGCGACAACACCGTGGCCTGCTTGAAGGCGCCGTCCAGCGCAATCACCGCCAGAATGAAGCCGAGGAAGGTGGCGCCGGCATCGCCCATGAAGATTTTGGCCGGAGCCTTGTTGAAGCGCAAGTACGCCAGCGTAACCCCGATCAGCGAAATTGCCATGTAGGCAGAAGTAGATTGGCCCATCGTGAGTGCGACGACGAACAGGGTAACTGCCGAGATCGCTGTAAGTCCGCCGGCCAGACCGTCCATGCCGTCGGAGAAATTAATGACCGTAGTAACGCCGAAGATCCAGATGATCGTCAGCAGGAACTGCAAAATGAACGGCAGTGAGATATAATCACCTGAGAACGGATTAATGAAGCCGGTAAACGCATTGCCCGAAAAGAACACCAGAACCGCGGCGGCAATCTGTACGATGAATTTGGGCAGGGCCGGGAAATCCTTGCCTTTGGTTTTGTACCAGTCATCGATGGTTCCTATAGTCAGCAGAAGCACACCGCCAATGAACAGGGCGAGCGTCTCCAGGGTGAATTCACGTGCGAAGAGCAGATATGTAATGAAAAAACCTACGAATATAGCGTAGCTTGCCGTTAGCGGGATAGGCTCCCTATGGATTTTGCGTTCAACATCTTCCCTCGGCCTGTCCACGAAATCCAGCCGGAAAGCCAGCCTGCCCAGAGGAGGAATCAGCAGATAAACGATAAAAAATGACACGAGAAAAGCTAAACCGTATAAAATGACAATCACCCCGTTGATTTTTTTAAGGCCTATCCCAAATTATATCGCAGAAGGATGTATGTTGTCGAACTACATAAGCGAGATGGAGGAAATGATGAAATACGAATGTATCTTATTTGATGCCGATGATACGCTGTTCGATTATGGAATGGCAGAGAGTCATGCCTTGATCCATGCCTTCGCCCACTTCGGGCTGCCGACGGGCGCGCAGGAGTATGCCGCCAGCTACCAGGAAATTAACCATGGACTGTGGAAGGAGCTTGAACAAGGTCAGATTACCGCTGCCGCCCTGCGGGTGGAACGGTTCAACCGGCTGTTCGCCGCCCATCAGCTCAGCCTGAAGCCGGATGAATTCAGTGAAGCATATTTGCGTTTTCTGGGGGAAGGCACCTTCCTGATTCAAGGGGCGGTAGAAATCTGCGGAGAGCTGGCGGGATGCAGGCTGGCTGTTATCACTAATGGCTTCAAGCATGTACAGCAGTCGAGGATCAAGGGTTCTCCGCTAAGCGAGGTGTTCGAGGAGATTATCATCTCAGAGGAGGCCGGTTACCAGAAGCCGGAGACGGGGATTTTTGATTATGCTTTTGCTAAGCTTAAGCTGTCCGATAGACGCAAGGTGCTGATCGTCGGGGACTCCCTGACCTCGGATATCCGGGGCGGGAACAATTACGGCATCGATACATGCTGGTTCAATCCGCTGGGCAAGCCCGGTGATCCTGAGATCCTTCCTACCTATGAAATCCGCAGTCTGGACGAGCTGGTGGAGATTGTGAACCGCGCGTAAGCGGAATAAACGGCGGCAGGCAGGTTGAAAGTTTCGCTTCCGTGTTAAATATATAGGGATGCAAAGTTTCTACTTTTTTAACAACAACATACGGGAGAGGATATTATGAGAAAAAAATGGCTGATTGCCGCGGTGGTCACCGGCATGACGGTAACAGGCTCGGCAGGGGTGTATGCGGGCACCAAGCTGCAGCAGATTAAGGCTTATCTGAACCATAGCCTGGGTATTGTGGTGGATGGTAATCCTTTTTGGATGAAAGACGGCAACGGCAAAACCCTGACACCGATCACCTACGAAGGTCTCACCTACCTGCCGGTCCAATCGATCGCCACGGTGCTGAAGGTGCCTATCAATTATGACTCGGTCAACTATAAAGTGAGAATTGGCGCCGGCAGCGCGGATATTCCTGCACCGACTCCTGCTCCGGGAACCTCTACCGGCGGGGGGAATACAACTCCTGCTCCAGTAGTGGAGGGAACGGCCAGACCGGTTAATCTGCCTAAGGATTTTCCGATTCCCCAAGACGCCCTGATTGCGATCACGCTGGATACGGATGCTAACGGCCAGAAGAAGGTGGCGTTCACGTATTCCACGCAGGAGACACTGGAGATCATGGGCTTCGTGTACAGTGAATATGCACGGATTAAAAATCTGGATAATGCCTCGGAGTCGGTATCAGCCAGCAATGTCAAAATTACGGGCAGACTCGGCGGGACAAGCCCTGTATCCATTACAGGCAAAGCTTCCACGGCCCGGCCGGGCTTCAACCTCTTCACGATCACCTGGTCGGAGAGCTGATCTGAGCCGGTAAGCCTAAGCTGTTATGCAGGCTTGGCCAACTCAAAAGAAACTCCGGCTTGTAAGTCAGCCGGAGTTTCTTTATGTGCAATTCGCCAAGGCTAATTCAACAAGGTAATATGATCAGACTTGCGGGCGGGTATCCAGCGGCTTCAGGTGGGCCTCAATCTGTTCGCGCTTTGCTTCCAGGAACGGAGGAAGGGCCAGCGCCTCGCCCAGATGCTCAACCTCTTCATCCGTCGCGAATCCCGGTCCGTCCGTTGCCAGCTCGAACAGAATACCATTCGGCTCCCGGAAATACAGGGAGCGGAAGTAGAAGCGGTCCACAAAACCCGAGTTCGGGAGCTGTACGCTGCGGATGCGTTCAATCCACTGCTTCAGCTCCTCTTCGTTATCGACGCGGAAGGCTACATGATGCACGCCGCCCCGTCCCAGGCGCTCCTGCGGAAGATCGCTGCGTTCCTCCAGATGGATCTCCGTACCAGAGCCGCCTTCGCCAGTCTCGAACACGATAATATCCGGCTGGCCCGCGACTGGAGAAGGATAACTGCCTGCACGGCGGAAGCCGAGCAGGTCCTCCAGAATCAGGGCCGTATGCTCAGCAGTCTCGACGGTCAGATGTGCCGGTCCCAGCCCGACTATGGCATACTCGGCAGGTACCGGGCTCTTGGCCCAGGGCTTACCGCCGGGCATGCCCACGTTATGCTCATCTGAGACGAGAATGAGGCGCTGGCCCTCATGGTCGGTGAAGGCCAGTGTCTTGCGGCCGCCGCGTTCGGTGATTTCTTCATGCTCTACGCCGAGCACCGTGAAGCGCTGGGTCCAGAAGAGCAGGGCATCATCCCCGGGAACGCGCAGGGAGAGTGCGGAGATGCTGTTGTTGCCATCACGGTTACGCCCGGCGTTAGGTAGCTCGAAGAAGGTAAGCTCCGTGCCGGGATTCCCGGTCTCATCCCCGTAGAACAGGTGATAGACAGAGACGTCATCCTGGTTGACGGTCTTCTTGATCAAGCGGAGCCCCAGCACTTCTGTATAGAATTTATAGTTTTCCGGCGCTTTGGCGGTAATGGCAGATACATGGTGAAGTCCTTTTAGTGTTAAACTCATGGGAATACCTCCTGAAGTTTAGGTTGTTATATAAGACACACTTAAGAGTTGAACTCGAAGCTAGGTCGTCACTGCGGTGAACATTTGGACTTCCGGCCGCTGTTGTATTAGGATTTCCTGATTAGAACCGCTCTTCGCGGTAGAAATCCAAATACAAAGGCGGTCGCTAACGCTCCTCCAGTTCCAAATTTCCCCTCCGCTTCTTTTTGCTTTTTGTTAATTTCTTTAGTGTTTCTTATATAACTTGGGTTGTTATATAAAAGCTGCAAATTACTTATTAATATTAAGTTACTATAATTTTAATAGTAAATGAGTAATTTTGCAAGATGTATTTCAGGGTGTATTGCAAGATGCATTTCAAGCTGGTATTTATTATTCAGGAAAGCGGGGTTAATCATGCACACCAGATCAAGTCTGATGAAGCAGCTGGAGAGGATGGGAATCGATCCGCAGGGGACACTGCTGGTCCATTCCTCGCTCAAAAGCATCGGTGAAGTAGAAGGGGGAGCGGATACCGTACTGGATGTTCTCTCAGAATATATGAAGGAGGGGCTGCTGGTTCTGCCCACCCATACCTGGTCTTATATCGACGGGCAGAATCCGCGCTTCTCTGTGCTGGAGTCTCCCGCCTGCGTAGGAATTCTGCCGGAGCTGTTCCGGAAGCGGCCGGGCGTGATCCGTTCCTGGCATCCCACACATTCGGTGGCGGCGCTGGGCAGGGAGGCGGCGGTGTTCACAGCCGGAGATGAGCGCTGGGATACACCCTGTGCACGCGGGTCGGTCTATGGCAAGCTGCTGGACCGGGGAGCGGAGATTATGCTGCTCGGTGTGGATCTGCGGAGGAATACGTTCATTCACGGCATTGAAGAGTGGGTGGATATTCCCGGCCGGATGACGGACGGGCCTGAGGCGCTCTATACCGTGACGCCGGAAGGAGAGGAGATTGCGGTGCTTTCGCGCAGACACTGCGGACTGTCCTGGTCGGAGCATTTCTGGAAGGTGGAGACTGTGCTGGAGGACGGCGGGGCGCTGCGCCGGAGCAGCTTCGGCGATGCAGCGGTTATGCTCTGCGGCACGGTGGAGACTACGCGTATCCTGAGTGATATGCTCAGGGAGAACCCGGATCTGTTCTCGGATAACGAGCCGCTCTTCGGGGAGAATGCGCCTGAGGCGCTGCCGAAGACGAAACGGGGTCAACCTGTACAGGCAGTGCAGGAGCATACCAAGCGTTAACCCAGGCCGGATATTTACGGGTCTCTGGCAGGTTTCTATCAATGTATGGTATATTATTCTCACAAAAACATAGTAAGGAGATTGGAAATGACAAAAACTTTGATCTTTGGTCACAAAAACCCGGATACAGATACGATCTGCTCGGCCATTGCTTATGCGGCACTGAAGAAGGAACTGGGCTGGGATGCTGAGCCGGTCCGGCTTGGAGACATCAGCGGAGAGACTCAGTTCGCCCTCGACCACTTCGGGATAGAAGCGCCGCGTCTGGTGGAGAACGTTGCTGCAGAAGCTGAACAAGTGATTCTGGTTGACCATAATGAACGCCAGCAAAGTGCGAATGATATCGATCAGGTCCGTGTGGTTGAGGTTATTGATCATCACCGGATTGCGAACTTCGAGACCGCCTATCCGCTGTATTACCGGGCTGAGCCAGTCGGCTGTACGGCTACCATTCTGAACAAGCTGTACAAAGAGAATGGCGTGGCCATTCCTAAGAACATCGCCGGTCTGATGCTGTCCGCTATCATTTCCGATTCCTTGCTGTTCAAATCGCCGACCTGCACGGAGCAGGATGTGGCTGCTGCGCGTGAACTGGCGGTCATTGCCGGAGTGGATGCCGAGAGCTATGGCCTGGACATGCTCAAAGCCGGTGCCGACCTGAGCGATAAGAGTATTGCCCAGCTGATCTCTCTGGATGCCAAGGAATTCAAAATGGGTGAATATAAGGTGGAGATTGCCCAGGTTAACGCTGTGGACGTGAATGATGTCCTGTCCAAACAGCCGGAGCTGGAAGCGGCGCTTACCGCGATTATTGACGACAAGGGACTGGATCTGTTCCTGTTCGTGGTTACCGATATCCTGAACAACGATTCCGTGGGTCTTGCCCTAGGCCGCGTAGCCGGCGCTGTGGAGCAGGCTTACAATGTGAAGCTGGATGATAACAAGGCTGTGCTGAAGGGTGTAGTGTCCCGTAAATCACAGATTGTACCGGTTCTTACCGAGACGATCGCCAAGCTGTAAATGCTGCTTCCGGGTGCACCCGGAGCAAGAAGGTTGTCCCGTGACCGGCTGTGCCTTTTCCTCAGGAAAAACGTACAGCCGGTTTTATTTTACAATTCACAGCAACTCCTTGCCGCCTGAAGGGTATAAACAGCATAGGACATTATAGAGGGGGACGGGAATAATGGGGAAGATGCGCAAGCTGGCGATTTCAACAATGTGCCTGATGATGGTCTCGGGGGGAGGCCTGCTGTATGCTGCTGCCGGCAAAACAGATCTCTCATTCTATGTGAATAATATGCTGCTTAAGCAGCCTGCACTATCCTCGGATGGCGGGGTCTATGTGCCTGTGGAGCAGCTTTCGGAGAATATGCAGGCGATTGTATCCGTGGACGAGTCAGCAGGGACGGTCAAGCTCTACAAGCCTAATGTGAACACGGTGCTGCTGGATGAGCAGGGCAAGATTTTCGGCAAAGTCAGAATGGACACCAGCAATACCTTCTCTGCCCTGGTGCAGGTGGATGATCTCAAAACAGATATCTCCGATCTGAAAATCACCATTACAGACCCGGCAGGCAAGACGGATATTGTGGATAACCAGCCAATTACAGAGAAGAAGGACAGCTTCTGGTTCAAATCGGCAGCGTATAATTATAAGGTTACCGACAAGGGGAGCTATATGATCCAGGTGTATTTCAAGGATGCTGCGTCCAAGAAATGGTTCATCGTTTCTGAACTGCAGATATCGACCACTTCATAATAACCACAGGAGGCGGTTCCATTGATTACAATCTATCCAGCTGCGTCTGCGCACCAGTTCGATCACGGCTGGCTGAAGGGCAGTCATGTCTTCTCCTTCGGGGATTTCTACGATCCGGACAACACGGCCTTTGGGCCGATGCGTGTCTGTAACGATGATACGATCGCTCCGGGAAAAGGCTTCGGCGCCCATCCGCACAGTGACATGGAGATTGTCTCGATTGTGCTGTCCGGCGTGCTTCGTCATGAGGACAACCTCGGTAATGTCGCGCAGACGTCCTTCGGCGGCATCCAGCGGATGTCGGCCGGGACCGGCGCGATTCATACGGAGCATAACCCTTCGGACAGTGAGCCGGTCCGCCTGCTTCAGCTGTGGTTCATGCCCCGGAACCGGGGGACAGCTCCCTCCTATGCAACCGGACGCTTCGATCCGGCCAAGCTTGAAGGACGCTTGCTTCCGGTAGTAGCGGCTGAAGCGTCGGAGGAGATTGTTGGTATAGCCCAGGATATGACGATTTATCTGGGGAAGGCCGAGGCGGGAGGGCAACTGAATTTCCGGCAGGAGCCGGGGCGGCGCAGCTTTGTATATCTGGTAGAAGGGCAGCTTACCCTGAACGGGAATGATGTGCTGAAGCCGGGCGATTCGGCAAGAATCGAGGACACAGCGCAGCTGGAGCTGAAGGCGGATGAGCATATACTGGTCATGGTGATTGATCTGCCGTAATGAGCGGCGGGATTCAGACATGAAGGAGGAGCGCGAATGGCAGAACAGGAAAGAGTGCTGGTGAAGCATTCCGTAACCGGGCGCATGCTTGTGAACAGCATGGAGGGAGCCGGGTACACCTTCGATGAGCAGGGCGGGCTGACCTTGATCACCCTGACGAATGTGGCGGCAGATAAGGGCGCTGCGGTGGTGGAGCTGAAGGCGGAGCTTAATGTCTTCCGCTTCGAGGAGCCTGCGGACGGGCCGGTCATCAAGCATTGGTACTACGTTGGAGATCAGCCTGTAACCTATGATGCGGACTCCGGGCGCTTAACGATAGCCGTGCAATCCGAAATCGAGTACCGGCCAGATCAATACTGGGCCTGATCCCTTCGCAGACTCCACCCCATGTGCTTACAATAGGCGTGAGGTTCGGGGTCTGCTGCTTTGTGCGCATTTATGAAAAAAGATGAAAATGGGACAAATGAACTTGACAATACATTCCAGAACGACTAGCTTTGTTATGAAACGTAACATGTACATAAGAATAGACAGGAGAAATGAAGCGGATGGAATTGTTTGCGGCGATGGAGCGGGAGGATTACGAGGAAGTACTGTTTTGTCAGGATAAGGCATCAGGGCTTAAGGCGATTATTGCGATTCACGACACCACGCTGGGACCGGCGCTGGGCGGAACGAGAATGTGGACTTATGCAACGGAGGAGGAGGCGCTTGTTGACGCTCTTCGTCTGGCTAAAGGCATGACGTATAAGAATGCGGTGGCCGGACTTAATCTGGGCGGCGGCAAGACGGTCATTATCGGCGATCCGCACACAGACAAGAACGAAGCGATGTTCCGCGCCTTCGGCAGATACATACAGGGCTTGAACGGCCGTTACATTACAGCAGAGGATGTAGGCACTACGGAAGAGGATATGGATATCATCCACCAGGAGACCGACTTCGTTACCGGAATATCGGCTTCCTACGGCTCGTCCGGCAACCCCTCACCGGCTACAGCCTTCGGGGTATATCAAGGCATGAAGGCCGCAGCGAAGGCTGCCTTCGGCAGTGATTCCCTGGCTGGCAGAACCGTCGCCGTGCAGGGGGTTGGCAATGTCTCCTTTACACTATGCAAGTATCTGCATGAAGAAGGCGCACGCCTGCTGGTTGCAGACATTCATAGAGAGGCAGTGAACCGGGCCGTGGAGGCTTACGGGGCAACCGCCGTAGACCCGGGCGAAATTATTGGAGCAGATTGTGATATCTATGCACCATGTGCGCTCGGTGCCACCATTAATGATGAGTCTCTGCCGCAGCTTAGAGCCAAGGTGATTGCAGGGGCTGCCAATAATCAGCTCAAGGAGCCGCGTCACGGGGATGCGCTGCACCAGATGGGGATTGTCTACGCACCGGACTATGTAATTAACGCCGGGGGCGTTATTAATATTGCCGATGAATTGAACGGTTACCACAAGGAGCGGGCGTACAAGCAGATCGCCCGAATCTATGACAGCATCACCCGTGTGCTGGAGATCTCCCGCCTGAAGGGGATTCCGGCTTATGCGGCTGCGGATCAGCTTGCAGAAGAACGGATATCCCTGCTGCGCAACAGCCGCAGCACCTTCCTGCGGAACGGGCAGCACGCCCTTAGCCGGAGATAAGCCCCCAGACGGGGCGGCTAATTTCGACTTTATTCTGCTTTTTATCCATTTCCCGTTAGAATTGTGAGAAATGTAGCAGTGCTCATCATGGATAATAAGGAAAATAGAACCAGGAATAATTTGCATGAATGAAAGGCGGAGGCCCATGGGAGCACTGCATATGAATCCGGCAGCGATGAATTATGGAAGCAGGGAATCTTATTTTGACGGGAAGCTTATTGAGTACATTGGCTGGTGTCTGGTAGGCTGGCTGGTTACGGTCTGTACCTTCGGCATCTGCTATCCCTGGTCAGTAGTCATGCTCTACCGCTGGAAGGTCGAGCATACCGTGGTGGAGGGGCAGCGCCTGCGGTTCGACGGTACAGCCGTAAGTCTGTTCGGACAATGGATCAAATGGTTCCTGCTGACGCTGATTACGCTCGGAATCTACGGCTTCTGGGTGGTCATTAAGCTGGAGCAGTGGAGAACGAAGCACACCCACTTCCAATAAGAAGCTGCATGCTTCAAGTATACTTAAGATGCGAAGAAGAGCCATTCTCCGGTTATGGGGGATGGCTCTTCTGTGTGGATTTTGGAGCAAGACTAGTTGAGCATCAGACCTATAGAAGTTAATGCAGTTCAACCAAGCAGTGCTTTATGGCGTGTAGTTCCAAGTAGACATTCAGGGATAGTTGCAGAATGTACACTTAAAAACAGCGAAAAAGAAGGCTTGCCTCTAGCTGTAATCTGTACAACTAAATCTGCCCCAACGGGTGGAAACTCGGGAAAGTGGGGATTTTAAGTGTACGAAATACAGCTAAACGTATACTGGGGAGCAAACCAGACGTTTTAGTTGTACAAAATACAATTAAGCCTGCTTTACTAGTCTGTGCAACCCGCTTGCAGGCTGCTTATTGTACTTTTTGCGGCTCGGGATACGTAACCCCAAGGGTATCAACGGTGACCTTCTTCATGACCGGCGGCTGATCCGGACGGTCATTCTTGCCACGCGGCAGACTGACGATGGCCTGGACCGCATCCAGTCCTTCGGTAACCTTACCGAAGGCGGCGTAATCGCCGTCCAGGCTTGGATAAGCAGCGGCCATAATGAAGAACTGGGAGCCAGCAGAGTTCATATCGTGCTGTCCTCTCGCCATGGACAGCACACCTTCTGTATGCAACAGATTATTGGTGAAGCCGTTGTTATTGAATTCTCCGGCAATGCTGTAGTCCGGTCCGCCCATTCCTGTGCCATCCGGGTCCCCGCCCTGGATCATGAAGCCCGGAATGACCCGGTGGAAGATGGTTCCGTCATAGAAGCCCTTCTGAATCAATGAAATGAAGCTGTTGACCGTATTGGGGGCAACCTCGGGATACAGCTCGGCCTTAATCACAGCGCCGTTATCCATCTCGATCGTAACCACCGGATGGCTGGCTGTTGCTGAAGGCACGCCTTCTGTAGCAGCGGCGCTCTCCTGCGGTGCTGCTGTAGCCTCACTGCCTGTTCCGTTACTGCTGTTACCATTACCGGCGGCATTATTATTCACTGGCTTATTGCCGCAGCCCGCCAGAAGGACGAGCATCAGGCACATCATCGCAAGCAGGATGACGGGTTTTCTTGTGATAGACTTCACTTCAGTATCTCTCCTTTTGAATAATCTGGTGCATTCACCTCTGTATCATACCTTCTTTGTCCTGCTTCTGGCAAAGCCTGCTTCCGCGCCCTGCCGGATTCCGCTACTTTGGTGCGGGCTGCTCTTTGGCGGAAGCGAGCGTTGTTCCTTCGGGAACCGGCAGTAAGGCGCTTTTGGAGATGCCGATGAGCTGGGAGCTGTAGATTCCGCTGTGCCCGGAGAACAGATAGCTGATGATGCAGGCGATGAACATATAGACCGCTCCGCCGGAGCCGAACAGCTCGATGCCCATAATGAAGCAGGCAAGCGGTGTGTTGGTTGCTCCGCAGAAGACAGCGATGAAGCCAAGCGAAGCCAGAAAAGGCCCATATAGATGAAGCACTCCGGCCAGGCTGCTACCCAGAGAAGCTCCGATCGCGAACAGCGGCGTCACTTCGCCGCCCTGGAAGCCGGTCCCCAGGGTGAAGGCGGTGAAGATCAGCTTCCACAGAAAGGCGAAGGGCGATACGCCGTCTTCGAAGGAGCTGTTGATCAGCGGAAGGCCCAGCCCCAGATAGTCCCGGGAACCGGCTATGTAGACCAGGGCAATAATGATCAGCCCGCCGGCGGCGCTTTTGAGCATAGGATTACGGATTATAGCGGTGAAGGTCCGCTTCAGATAATGGGTAAGCTCACTGAACAGCAGGCTGCACAGGCCGAAGAGGATGGAGGCGAATATAACCTTGACCAGCACCAGCGCATCCATAGCGGGGAAGACATCCACCTGATAGTGGATATGGTGAACGCCCCACAAGCGGGAGGCTACCAGATCACCGGTGAAGCTGGCGGCAAAACAGGGCAGCAGCGCCTTATGGCTGATCAGCCCGATGGCGATGACCTCCAGGCCGAATACCGTTCCGGCCAGCGGAGTGCCGAAGATGGAGCCGAAGCCGCCGCTGATGCCGCACATCAGCAGGATTCGGCGGTCCAGCGGACCGATTCTGAGCCAGCGTCCGAGTGCGTCGGCCAGACTGCCGCCCATCTGCACGGCCGTGCCTTCGCGTCCGGCCGAGCCGCCGAAGAGATGGGTAATCAGCGTCCCGCCAAGAACCAGCGGGGCCATGCGCAGCGGAATCGCTTCATTGCCCTGGCGGATCTGCTCCAGGATCAGATTGTTACCCTTCAGGCTGCTCTTGCCGTAACGCATATACATTCCGCTGACGAGCGCGCCTCCTGCCGGAAGCAGGAAGAGCAGCCAGGCATGCTCCAGCCTTACCTGGGTGACCGCATTCAGACTGGCCAGGAACAAGGCCGAGGCGCTTCCTGCCAGCAGCCCGACCATTCCCCCCAGGATCACCCATTTGACGAATGTACTCCAGAGCGCAAGCTGGCTCTGGCGCGCTGCAAGTGCTGCCCACTGGTCATACTTCCTCTTCACTATGGCTAACGCCCCCCGACCCGAAATCAATACTACCCTGAAATCAAAACAGACTCCTACCAGCGCAGTTAACCACTGGTAGGAGTCATTAGCCCCGAAGGGCGGTTATGGCGAACTCCATCGCCGCAATTGAATGAAACTATCGTATGCCGATTGTCTCCAAAAGTCAATATGAACCTGGACCTTGGGTGAACGCTCCGGCAGGACCGCTTAGCCGTGTCTACTCGTCACCGTTCGAGCCGTTCAGCACATCGGTTCCGGGCATAGCATCAGGGTCCGGGGAGGCCGGGTCAATGCTGCTGCCGGGAACCAGCTCATCCGCATCCGGGACATCCTCCAACGGAGCGGCTTCCTCCGCTTCTCCTGCCACCTCGTCCTCCGTATCCGCATAATCAATGACACTGCCGGTTAAGCCAGCCGCCCCGGCCGTGTATATAGCATCTGACTCCAGCAGCTCATCCCGCTGCGGACCCGGGGTGACAGAGGAAGGGGCAGGGCGGTCTGCGCGCGGTCCAAGCCCGGCGTCCGGTACATTCAGCCCGATATCGGCCGCTAGAATAGGGTCGCTCACTAGCTCCGGATCAGAGCCGTCATCCACTACACCGTCGAAATCGATTGGCGTGAAATGAGCAGGGTCATGACTGGCCAGTGCGGATTCCAGCGGGCGTCTCCCGGCGTCTGCGGTATCCTCACTGGGGCTTTGTTTAGTAATCGTGCCAAGCGGACGCAATTCTTCCAGCGGGATATCCTGCTCAGGGGAGATACCGCCCATTTTGGTATAGCGCTCATATGCAAAGTCGGCTTCCGTCTTATTGAATTCGTTACCCATCGTCAATCAGCTCCCTTTTCCCTTGTTGTAAGTCTTCTTCATCTTATAGTACAACTATACCCGTTTACACGGCGGCGAATCTGCCCGGCATCCAGGCTGCCCATCTGATTAATATATTCATTTCGCCGTCAGAATAACCGGAATAGATGAATTAACCGAGCCGGTTCGAGGTTATTTGCAGTCTGATGGCAGGTATTGTGCAAACGTTGTCGAAAATAAGAATCATATGGACTATATAAATACAACTAAGGATTCACTGAGGTGCCACAATGAAGTTAGCATCAACCAGAACAGCCGCAGTCTTTATTATGCTGCTGCTTGTCATAACCATCATTCCGGCGGGGATCGCCATAGAATGGGATGCACATACCGAAGCGGAAATTCCGGCCTGGGAGCTGAAGTGGGAAACGGCCGGGAATAGCGGCATAGAAGCTGTAATGGCAGGGCCAGCCGCCGGATGGACATGGGTGCGGGCGGGGGAGGCCAGGCCCCTTTCGCCACCTGGTACCGCTTCCGCCTGGATGCGGATCACCTTGCCCCCTGCGGGAGCAACTCCCGCTATTCTGATCAATAGAGTATTTGGCGACAACCTGAAAGCATATATAGACAACCGGCTAATCTACGATTCCAGCGGGGATGTGGAATATAGCGGCAACAAGGTGCTGATTCCATTACCGGCACAAGATAGTGCGAAGCCGCTCTATCTATGGAATGCGGGCAGCGGGGAGTTTGGAATCGAGGGGGACATAAGGGTCGGCAGCTATAATCAGCTGCTGTCCTTTTATGTGAAGCAGGATCTGGTGGACGTTGTACTCGGAGCCGCCATGATCTTCATGGCCGGAGCGTTATTGATCTGTCTGCTGTTCCTTAAGCCGGAATTCTTCCACAGCGGTTTCTTTCTGGCGCTTGTCATCCTGTCCTTTGGAGTGCTGCTGCTTACATACTCCCCGTTTCTGACGCTGATTCTAAGCCGGGGGGACCGTCTGAGGCAGATCAGCTTCGATTTGGCCCTGTTTACCATTATGCCGGCGTTCACGCTTTATTTTGAGCAGTTATTCGGACCGGGCAAGCGGAGACTCACTACCCGAGTGCGTAAATTTCAGCTGGGCTACTCCCTGTTCTGTACCGCAGCGCTTATTCTGAATGCCGCAGTATCCTTCCGGCTGGACGCGCTGTATTCGGTTCTGACTATTAACGCAACCGGTGTACTAATGATTGCCCAGTTTATCTATCTGCTGTATCTGGCGCTTTCTTATGCCCGCAGAGGCAATTCAGATGCCATTCTGTTCACTGGGGGCTTCTCTGTATTTGCCGTGGTTTCCGTGGCGGAGCTGCTGCATTACTTCATCTCGGCGGAGAGATATCATCTGTACTGGTGGAAATGGGGCATGATGGTGTTCATTCTTTCCCTGATAGCTATTCTGGGGAGAAGGTTTGCAGGAAGCCATGAGAAGGCGCTGGAATACGCCAGGGAGCTGGAGAAATTCAATAATGAGCTGCAGCGTTCGGAGAAAATGGAGATTATCAGCGAGCTTGCCGCCTCTGTAGCCCATGAGGTGCGTAATCCGCTCCAGGTCACACGCGGGTTCCTGCAGATTCTGGGGGAACGCTCCGGCAATAAGGAGAAGGAATATCTGCAGATGGCTGTGGGGGAGCTGGACCGGGCCTCGGTGATCATTACTGATTTCCTGACCTTTGCGAAGCCGGGCGTGGATATCGTAGATGTATTCGAAGTCTCGGGGGAGCTGAAGCATGTGTCGGGAATCCTGATGCCGCTGGCTAATCTGCAGGGCGGTTCGATAGAGCTGCGTCTGCAGCAGGAGCTTCAAGTGACGGGCAGTCCGGCCAAATTCAAGCAGGCGTTCATTAATCTGATCAAGAACAGCATTGAATCACTGCAAGAGGAGGGGCAGATTGTCGTAACGGCCTGGAGGACAGGCAGCTCTGTAATCATCAGCGTGAAGGATAACGGCGAAGGAATGAAGGTCAGTGAGCTGGCCCGGCTGGGAGAGCCGTATTACTCCAATAAGACCAAGGGCACGGGGCTTGGCCTCATGGTCACTTTCCGTATTATTGAAGCGATGAACGGCACGATTAAGTTTAACAGCCGCAAGGGCGAAGGGACCGAGGTACTTATTGAATTGCCGGCCTCCAGCATAAATTAGGAATTTTTTTTGTTTATTCCGTTTTTTTGAAGGGATGGGCATAGCATGGGGCGAAATATTAACACTAACAGAACTTTTCTTCTAAAACTTTCCTCTGAGGTGCTTGCATGTCTTTGATGGTCAAAAGTTTACATACAGCGTTAGTATTGTTTCTGCTTTGCTTAACCTGCGGAAGCCTCCTGGTATCCGCGCAAAGTGCTTCCCCCGCCGGTGAGATCAGACATTGGCAGATGAAGTGGCAGGAGGGGACGGAGGATGGCGGACTCCGGGCTCCGGTAACGGAAGACCAGGGGTGGATCGATGTGGAGGCGAAGGCCGAGATGCCGCGCAAGCCTTCCGGGGTATCCTCCGCCTGGACCAAGATCACTTTGCCCTCCTATCATTACGTGTCCCCCTCCGTCTATATTCAGACGATCTATGCGCTACATGTGAAGGTGTATGTGGAGGACCGGCTGGTTTTTGAAGGGGACCGCGGCTTTATTATGGATAATTATTCCTTGCTTGTGCCCCTGGACATGCGGGATAACGGAAAGACGCTCTATATCTGGACGCAGACGCTCCAGGACCGGATTGGAATCAAAGAGCAGGTGATGCTCGGTGAGCACAGTATTCTAATCAAGGACTATATCAAGAACGGACTCATAGATGTGATTCTGGGCGGCGCTTTTATCTTCGTGGCGGCGGTGCTGTTTGTGTGCGCATTTTTCCTGAACAAGGAGTATTTCCCTGTGGCGGCTTCGCTGTCTATTGTTATCGCCTCTACCGGTGTGCTGTCTGTAACCTACTCTCCCTTCACGTATACCTTCTACAGCTATTTGGGCGGGCTCAGCGTATTTTTGTTCGATGTGGCGCTGTTGTCCCTGTTACCCGCACTGACCTTCCTGTTCGAGAAAATATTCGGCGCGGGCAAATACGGCATCATCCGCAGGTTCCGCAAATTCCAGATGGCCTATTCCTTATTCTGCTGTGTCCTCCTCATTATAAATGCACTCTCCGGGGGCCGGTATCTGCAATTCTACTACTTCATCTCCACCAACATTGTCGGCATTATTATGATTCTTCAATTCATTCTGCTGATCGGCTGCGTCATCGTGTTCTCCCTGAAGCGCAATAAGGATGCGATCATCTTCGCCTGCGGCTTCGGTACGGCTGCCCTTACCGGGGTGTTGGAGCTGTTGTGGTATTATTTCAAACGCGGAAATTATGATCTCTTCTACTGGAAATGGGCGCTGGTTGTGTTCATTCTCTCGCTGATTGTGATTCTGGGACGGCGGCTGGCGCAGAACCACAGCCAAGTGGTGAAATATTCGCAGGAGCTGGAGCTGTTCAACAACGAACTGCAGCGTTCGGAGAAAATGGAGATTATCAGCGAGCTGGCAGCGTCGGTAGCCCATGAGGTGCGTAATCCGCTCCAGGTGACCCGGGGGTTCCTCCAGCTGCTCAGCGAGAAGTCGAGCGGGGACGAGCAGAAATACCTGTCCATGGCGCTCAGTGAGCTGGACCGGGCGGCGAGTATTATCACCGATTTTCTGACCTTTGCCAAGCCGGAATTTGAACAGGTCTCCCTGCTCTATGTGAATGAAGAGTTCATGCATATCCAGAGCATCCTGCTGCCTTTATGCCATTTGAACGGGGGCAAAATGATTCTGGAGGTGAAAGACGGCCTGCGGGTCAAAGGGAATTCCTCGAAGTTCAAGCAAGCGATGATTAATATCATCAAGAACAGCATTGAATCCCTGGGGGAGGAAGGCACGATTCATCTGCTGGCCTACAGCCGGGGCGATAAGGTACATATTCATATTAAGGATAACGGGGCAGGTATGGAACCGGCTGTGCTTAGCCGTCTGGGCGAGCCGTATTTCTCCTCCAATAAAACGAAGGGCACGGGGCTCGGGCTGATGGTTACCTTCCGTATTATTGAAGCGATGGAGGGCGAAATTCGTTTTATGAGCAAAAAAGGAGTTGGAACCGAGTCCATCACCATTCTGCCGCGTGCAGAAGGGCCGGACGATTCCAACTCCCGGTAATAGGTTGACTTGAATATGCTACCAGGTTCCCATTGGGGTGATACGTGTCTTCATTACATCGGAAGAAGGGCTTGGGGGAATGACCAGGTAGAATTCATTAGAGCCTTCCTCTACGGTCTTCAGTGTAATGTTGTCAGGAAGGTTGATGCCCAGCACTTCCTGGAGCGCTGCCTTCGGATCTGCAAGCAGTCTTTGTTTGAAAGCCGGATCTTCCCACGCCTTCTGAATCACCTGGTTCTTAAGAACTCCTACTGACAATACAATCACCCTTTCGAAATGGTTATAATTGCCTTTTTAGTATAGCATAGGCCATTCTATAATTCTATTGCTATTTGCATAAATTATGAGAGATTCGAGTGCGAAGATAGCCAGTAATCCAGCCCCCCGCCCAGCAGCAATTGCTTCTGCGCTTCAATGGCTGCGGCGATCTGCTGCAGGTTCTGCACGAGCACGAGATGGAAGGACACCAGCAAGGGCAGCTGTAGGCTGGCCTCCTCCAGGATGAGTTGGTTGGCTTGGGCCGTTGCAGCATATCCGGTAAGTCCGCCTGCTACATAGAGGAAGTCCTTCACTGCTGATTCGGTCAGTGGTTCTTCTGCGGCTATCCCGGTACTGGAGCGTACCATTGACAGCAGGCAGTTATAGCTGCTGTCCTCCAGATCCTGTTCCCAATCCTCGTAGTCATCAAGCAGCTGCAGGGTCAACAGCACAGTGTGAATCATCTCTTCGGCCTCGGGAATGGAGGAGGACTGGCCGGAGAGCAGCAGCGCAGCCGTGCTGCTGAGCTTAAGCGGGCTGGCCTTATGGGAGATACGGATGCGGTCATTCAGGAAGTAATCGCTGCCGGCTTCCCCGCTTACGCTGTCTGCCCACTCGCTGATGTAACGGCTGAAGCAGGGCCAGAAGGGAGAGTCCGCCGGGAACAGCGGAAGGTAGGTAGCCAGAAACTCGACATAGAGCAGATTGGCAAGCGGCAGCGTTTGCGCAGCCGAGGCCTCCGGGCTGTCCATCAGATCATCCTGGAGGAAGAAGTAGAGCATGAGGAAGATGTTACCTGCGGACATCCTGCGGGCCAGTTCGGGGTTCAGGCTGCACGGGTCCTGGAGCCAGAAGGGCAGCAGGTAACAGATGTAATTCTTGTGGCTGTCCGGGTGGAACACGTTGAACTGATTGAGATACGACAGGCCGCGGGCATTAAGCGGCTCTGGAAACGCAGAGATCACCCTGCGGCTCTCCTCAAAGACCACACGGAGCTCGTCCTCATAAGCATGAAGCCAATCCATAGGCTTATCTCCTGTCATTTATGTATTTTATTTAAAATATTAGGTAAAAAGTGGTTATGTGACCTGATTATAATCCTACGTCCGTCCTATTTCAATCAAAATTTGGAAAGTAGGACTATATTCCTTGGAAGCATCGGACACTGACCATATACACTTTGCCATGTATGTATTCATTTTCTTCGCTATCCGTAAAAAAGACGATATAAATAACATATGAGGATTTAATTCCCATGATAGGACTGGTTATAATGCAGGTACACCGCTCCAAGGCGCAGCGGTTTACAGCCTGACATTTAAATGACTTCATGGAGGTGATTGGTTGAGGCAGGCGGCTTCATATAAATTACAGCACCTTGCACGTGAAAAATGAAAGGGCGTGTACAAAGATATGAATTCACCGGATTCGGTTCAAGCTAGTGTAAGCGGCATATTTATAAGGGTTAACCAGGTTGGATACAGTCCGGCTGCGGCTAAAATAGCCATCGTATTATCAAGCACGGACTTGAGCGGAGTTAGATATGATGTGTTCAATTCAAACAACACCTCGGTATTGAACGGAACCATTACCACAGCCAGTAAAGGGAGCTGGGGTGACGCGGGTGGTGCAAATTGTGCTTATTCCTATGCTATAGATTTCAGTGCACTAACTACTGCCGGAAGCGGATATTATATAAAAATCAACGCCTATAAGTCCCCGGTCTTCGCTATAAGCAATTCCGTTTACAGCAGTCTGGCCGATCTGTCCATGCAGTTCTTCAAAGTGCAGCGGTGTGGGAATACCAGTCCGCAGGATCATGGCGTATGCCATATGACGGGAACGAACTCATCCATTGACGGAAAGCCGGATGGTGCTTTCGGCACCAAGGACTTTACCGGGGGCTGGCATGATGCCTCGGATTATATCAAATTTCTGAGCACCATCGGACATGTTACGGATGTGATGCTAACGACTTATATCCACCATCCGGAAGCTTTTCCTGCTCCCGGAGGCGCGGCCGGAGCATTGATGGAAGCGAAGGTAGGTCTTGATTTCATTCTCAAGCTGTGGGACAACACCAACCAGATTCTGTATATGGAAGTAGCCGACGGCCTGGACCATGATGTCGAGAATGATGATCTGGATTCCCGCAGCAAAACCTGGCCGCAAAATGACAATACGATCTATGGCGCGGCGCGTCCGGTGCATCCATGCCCTGCCGGTACAGGCGCAAACCTGGCCGGAAAAGCTGCAGCTGCCTTAGCGCTAGGAGCTAAAATATGGGGAGATGCTGCCGGACCGGTCTATAATGCTGCATTAGCTGCCGGCTATTTGACTGCAGCCCAGCAGATCTACACCTGGGGTAAGACAAGGACGGGAATTGCCGGGGATGCGGACGGATTCTACGTGGATACGGACTATAAAGACGATATGGCCTGGGCGGCTGCCGAGCTCTACCGGGCCACAGGTACCGCCGTCTATTTAACAGAAGCGAAATCGTTCTGTGACAGTGCGGGAGAATGGTACAACAAAAGTAACACAAGCCTCAACTGGTCCAGAGCCTATCATTGGGCAAACTATGAGGTCGCCTCCCTTGATCCGGCTTATAAGAATACTGCCGCAGGCCGGATGAATAATCATCTGAACCTGAAAAAGAATTATGCTGACGGGCAATTCTGGAATACCAGCAGTGAACCCAAATGGGGTACGTATGAAGCCATGAGCAATAATGCGGTAGAAGCGATGATGTATCAGGAATTAACCGGAAATACCACATATGCGGTTCTGGCCCAGCAGCAGATTGATTTCATGCTGGGAAGGAATCCGTGGGGCGTGAGTAAGTTAAATGGTGCGGGTACAAGCTGGTTTAAAAATCCCCGCCACCGTGTAACCACATTGAACCGTGTGAATAACCCGAATTACCAGCTCCGCGGAGCCTGGAGTGAGGGGTTTGAGACCAGCAGCCAGTACGCTGTAGACCAGCAGGACCCGCTGCTTGCCGGGCAGGAAGATCCGGGGATCGTGCAGTTCAATGACAACCGGATGATCTGGCATGATAACCGCAGAGATTATGCTACCAATGAGGTTACCATATCAGGCAATGCAGCGGGTATGGCGATGGTCGCCTTCATGGGAGGAGGCGCATCCTCAGGTGCACCAACCGACTATATTACAAATGGAGATGCCTATGTAAGAGACGGCACCTATGCGGCAACCAACTATGGAACAGCAGCAACAGTCGATGTAAAGGGAGATGCGGATGAGGGCTATAACCGGAAAGGGTTTGTAAGATTCGATCTTACCGGGCGTACTGGATCACCCGTTGCTTCTGCTCTACTGAAGATATACTGTAATGCCGTATCTGCGTCAACGCCTGTGAAGGTATACGGACTTACCGGCAGTGATGAATGGATAGAGTCGGGAACAGGAGGCATCACCTGGAACAATCAGCCGGGCAGTACAGGTGCAGTGCTGGTTGGAACAATTAATGTATCTACAGCCGGCTGGTACACTATCGATGCAGCGGGTTTTGTGAATAGCCAGCTCGGCGGCGATAAGAAAGTGACCTTCAAGCTGCAGGTTGAGAACAATAACGGTGCAACGATAAGCTTCAACAGCAAAGAAAACACAGCCAATAAACCGGTTCTGACTGTGAGTTAGGCAGGTGATTAAATAGGAACCACAGAGAAACCAGACTGGAACGGAAGGCTGCTGAGCTTAGATCAGCAGCCTTTTCTTTGCGTGCGTATGGACCATCGAGGCAGAAGAAGCGGACCGCCTCAAGGCCCGTCTTCCGCAGCGGGCAGTCCTCCGCTGGCATGGCTTTTGCGGTATTCGCCGGGCGTAAGGCCGGAGGCGCGTTTGAACATACGGATGAAGGAATTGACATTCAGGTAGCCGACCTGGAGTGCGATCTCCTGAATGCGCAGGTCGAGGTTCATCAGCAGCTCCTTGGCATGGCTGATCCGCAGGTTGTTCAGATAGTCGCTGAAATTGATGCCTTGCTTCTCCTTGAAGAAGGTAGACAGATAGCCCGGACTCAGATTCAGCTTGTCTGCAACAAGATTCAGATTGATATTCTCTCCGTAGTGCTTATCCAGATAGTCCAGCATAAAAGCAAGTACGGGGTCCTTGGTCTCGGATTTCGCCCGCATGGCGGCAAGGATCGGCCGGACCATTGCGTGAAGCCATTCCTTATATTGCCCGGTGGAATAGAAGCTCTCGAAGTTCTCCTTAAGAGCCGGCTGAATCAGTACAGCCTCCTCCAACCCCAGCTTCATTACCGTCTTGCCCGCCTGCTCCAACGCTCCCGCGGCAAAGGCCCGGAAATCTTCGGCCGCAGCGTCCTTCTGGTTCAACTGCTCCAGCTGTCTGGCCAGCCATCCCAGCACCGCTTCCTCATTGCCTGACAGCAGGAGGCCCGATAGCTCCTCCCCATGGGTTACCTTGACATGAAAGGAACGGGCCGATGAAGCGCGCGGCTCTACGATAATCTGGGTTTCTTCGTTCAGCCTGCGTTCTTTAAGCAGTAAGGAGAGAATCCCGTAAGCACCGGTAATCGGAGTCTCCCCGGAGTAGACCGGACTTACCGCGATGGTCAAATAAAAGGCGGGCTCCACCTCCAGCAGCTCCTTCAGAGTTTGGAGTGTCTGAAGAATAGCGCTCTGCGGTCCGCATTGGAACAGCAGCAGCAGGAGCTGGTTCTGCTCCGGCTGCACAGCCACTATATCCCCTTCGCTGCCCAGGAACAGGTGCTGGATCAGCTGCCACAGCATCAGGGTATCCTTCTCCGGGCTCTGGGACGGCTGCTTGAAGCTGAGCTTGAACAGCACGGCTGCATACGGCCGGTCTTCCGCTTGGGCATCCTCCAGCTCCAGCAGATTGGGGTTCAGGGGGATGTTCTTAATTTTATGGGAGTAGGCGTACTGGCGCACCAGCGAATTTTTATGCTCCAGATCGGTCTGAATGAATTGGTTGGTCTCCAGAATACGGCTCATGCGGTCCCCGATGATAGCGAATTCCTTCACGCTGCTTAGCTTACCCGCGCCTGTACCCGACTTGCGCTCCAGTGCTGCAATCAGCCGCTGCAGCGGCCGGTTAAGACGGTAACTGAAGAACAGCGAAAACAGAATACTGGTGAGCACGGCGGCAGTCAGCAGGGCGGCCAGCAGCAGCTGCATCTGGCGCATCCCGGAAGTAACTGCAGCGGCTGGTGTAACCTGGACATAAGTGAATCCGGTCTGCCCGCCTTTTTGATAGAAATAATATTGGTCTCCGACCTGCTCATGGTAGCTGATGCTCCCGGAGATGTCGCTTAATACCGGCCGGTCTGCCGAGGTGGAGAACAGCATGACGCCGTCTGCATCCAGAATATAGAACGGACTTGCGCTCCCATCCCCGTAAGCCGTGTGCAATTCGCGTGCATTCAGCATGACAATGCCATAGACCTCCTTATTGGGAAGAACCTGGGTGACCAGCGGCAGCAGCGACCCGAGCGGACGCGAGGAATTCATCGTACTCTCTCTAAAATTAGCTGCAGGCAGGACCCTCATGTACTGATTGCCCATCGTCTGCCGGCTCCAATAATCCGGCGGATACTCCTTGCTGGCATAATATTTGGAGAACATATCGTTCATACTGCTGGTGCCGTCCTTTTCAAAAACATAATCCGCTTCTTTGAAATAGAGAATGAAGTTCTCAATATGCAGGAACGGGTTGGAGTAGACGTTCGCCAGATCCGATTTGACCTCACGGACCACATCATAACGCCTGTTCTCGCGGACCTGGCTCAAGAGGCCCAGGTTGGCCGTCCATGTACGCGATCGGTTAAGGGTTAGAATGATGTTCTGTGTCAGCCGGAAATGATTCTCGTAGCTCAGGGCGGTCTGCTTGAGACCCAGCTCATTCTGGCGGACCATCTCCTGATAGACCTTCTTGCTCAGATATAGATGAGAGACAAGATTGAAAGAAGCCAGCAGCAGGATAACGCTGAGAAAGCTCAGCATTAGCTTCACGAACAAGGCGTTGAAAGCAAATTTAAAGTCTGTTCTTCTGCGCATGATGGTCCCCCTTGCTATGGACATTCTTTTTATACCATCATAGCTCCCGAAAGCTCACACGGACAATATGCACTTTCTTCTTTTTATACGCCGATTCTTAGAAAATCGCTAATCGGGCGATATGTATTATAACATGCTGATAGCGCTATCACGGATTTTATCCCTATAATTCAACCATAACTCCCGGCTTGAAAGGGGAAATAAGCTAACATCACTACAGTACTTAGGGGGATGCGTATGGGGCAAGCAAATGCACTGCCGGAGACAACCGCCGGGAGAAACCGGGAACGGCCGCAGCTGAGGGAACGGGTGATGAAGACCTGGAGAAGAAACAAATTATTATGGCTGCTGTTTCTTCCCTGTCTGCTGTATTATTTGATTTTCAAGTATCTGCCGATGTTCGGGCTGGTGATCACGTTTAAGGATTACAATCTGTTCAAGGGGATCTGGGCCAGCAACTGGGTGGGCTTCAAATATTACCGGATGTTTCTGGAGAACCCGGATTTCCTGCTGCTGATGAAGAATACCTTTCTGCTTGGATTATACCGGCTGGTATTCGGCTTTCCTGCCCCGATCCTGCTCGCGATTCTGCTGAATGAGGTAAGGAAGGCATCCTTCAAACGTCTCGTGCAGACGGTAAGCTATCTTCCGCATTTCATCTCCAATGTCATTGTTGCCAGTATGGTGATTATGTTTCTCTCGCCAACGGGAGGGCTGATCAATAATCTGCTCGGGGGCCTTGGCATCGGGCCTGTTAACTTCATGAACGAGCCGGGTTTCTTCCGTATCATTTATGTACTCTCCGAAATCTGGCAGCATATCGGCTGGGAGACCATCATCTATCTTGCTGCGCTAACCGCCATTGATCCCCAGCTGTACGAAGCGGCGGAAATGGACGGAGCAGGCAGACTGCGGCGGATCTGGCATATTACGCTGCCGGGTATCTCTCCCGCGATTGTCATTACACTCATTCTGAATATCGGGCAGGTGCTGGAGATAGGCTTCGAGAAGGTCTTCTTGATGCAGAATCCGGCGATTTACGAAACTGCGGATATTATCAGCACTTATGTATACAGAGTCGGTATGCAGCAAGGTAATTTCAGCTACGGTGCTTCCATAGACCTATTCATGGGGATGATCAGTCTGGTCTTCATCTATAGTGCCAACTGGATCAGCCGCCGCATAAGTGAAACCAGTCTATGGTAGAAAAGAGGTGCTTATTATGAAATTCCGGATGAATCTGTTCAGTATAATCAATGGGATTGCGCTGCTGATGGTTGTGACCGCTACGCTGTATCCGTTTGTACACATGCTGGCGGTGTCGCTTAGCAGTGATTCTAATGTCATCCAGAATAAAGTGTCCATCTGGCCCAAGGGCTTTAACCTTGACATGTATAAAGTGGTACTGGAGGACTCCAAGATCTGGGTAGCTTACAAGAACACGATCGTCTACACCTTTACGGGTACACTGATCTCCCTGCTCATCACCTCCACGGGAGCTTACGCCTTGTCGCGGAGCGATATGGCGCTGCGCAAAAGCTTGACCATGCTGATTGTGGTCACCATGTTCTTCAGCGGCGGGATGATTCCCACTTTCCTCGTGGTCCGCTCTCTGAATCTGGTCGATACCGTATGGGGGATGGTGCTGCCGGGTGCGGTGAGCACCTGGAATCTGATTCTGATGCGCACGTTCTTCGCGGGCATTCCGAAGGAGCTGGAGGAGTCGGGGCGTATGGACGGATTGAATGACATCGGTATCTTTGCCCGTATCATCGTCCCCTTGTCCAAAGCTTCATTTGCGACGATTGCGCTCTTCTATGCAGTGAGTATGTGGAATAATTTCCTCGGCCCGCTCTTGTATCTGCGCTCCTCGGAGCTGTTCCCGCTGCAGGTACTGCTGCGCAATATGGTCCTTGCCGGCACCTCCAGCTCAGGAGATGTAACCGGTATTGGGGGGGATAATCAGATTGTTGAAGAATCGCTGAAATATGCGACGATTATGGTATCAACACTTCCGATTCTGGCCGTGTATCCGTTTATCCAGAAGTATTTCGTCCAAGGCGCAATGATTGGAGCCGTCAAAGGCTGACAACGAACAGTACAATTCATAGGAATGGGAGTGGCTTATATGAGAAAATGGATGACTGCAAGTCTGCTTACCGTGATGGCAACGCTGCTTCTGTCCGGCTGCAGCGGCAACAATAAGAATGCAGCCGCGCCGGAAGCTGCTGTGCAGGAGGGCGGTGAAGGTTCGGGAAGTCCGTCTGCATTGCCGGTCAAGACCTTCACGGCGCTGCTGGACAACAATGCTACGTTTCCTTATTCGGAGTCCTGGCCGGTCTGGAGCTGGCTGAAGGAGAAGACCGGTGTCACCCTGAAGGTGCAGACGCCTTCCGGGGAGCTTGAAGAAAGCCTCAATCTGGCGATTGCCTCCAAAAACCTGCCGGACATCCTATATATGCCGAACCGTAAGGAATCTAACAAATTCGGCCAGCAAGGTGCTCTGGTGGATATCAAGGAGTATATGGACAAGATGCCGAACCTGAGCAAGTGGATCCAGCAGTATCCTGATGAAGCTAAGGCGGCGTTGTCCGCAGACGGGAAGATGTATATGTTCCCGAACCAGGGCTTCGGAGAGACGAACCGCTTAGTCTGGATGTACCGGAAGGATGTTTTTGACAAGGAAGGCTTGAAGGCGCCAACGACCTATAAGGAGCTTCATGAAGCTCTTCAGGTGCTGAAGGCGAAATACCCGGATAGCTTTCCGCTCTCCATCCGTTACGGGCAGAACCCCGATGAGCTGAATGCCAGCATGACGATAAACTTCGGGACCAGTGAGGGCGCATATTTTAATTTTGATAACAGTGAGTGGCATTACGGGCCAACGGAGCCCGCTTATAAGGAAATGCTCGGCATGTGGAAAAGCTTCTATGATGAAGGGCTGATTCCTCCGGATTTCCTCTCGCTGCAGACAAAACAGTGGCAGGATATGGTATCTACCAGCAAGTCTTTTGTCACCGTCGATTATATCAGCCGGATTGATTTCTTCAACAATGCGATGCAGAAAGACAACCCTGAATACAACATGCAGTTCCTGGCTCCACCCGCAGGTCTGGCGGACGGCAAGCAGCTCAATCCTTATTTTCACTATCTGGAGAGCGGTCTGACAGTGGCTTCGACCTCGAAGCAGATTGAAGACATCATGGCCTATATGGATTTCTTCTATACAGAGGAAGGGCGTACACTTGCCAGCTGGGGCAAGGAGGGGGAGACCTATACCAAAGAAGGCGATACGATCAAGTTCAAGCCGGAATACAGCGATGTGACCGAAATGCGCAAGCAGACCGGGCTGCAGACCAGCGGCACGTATACCTGGATCGACTTCGATGCCCATCTGTCGCTTTTCTCCGATAACCTGAAGCATGCTTATGAAGAAGCGGCCAAGTATGACCCGTCCGCCATGCAGCCCCGCCCAGCCTTCACCGAGCAGGAGAATGAAGTGATCTCGCTTACCGGGGAAGCGATCAACAAGCACCGGGATGAGAGCTTCGCCAAATTCGTCACCGGCTCCAGAAATCTTGCCGAATGGGATAAGTATGTGGAGGAAATGAACAATCTGGGCGTGGATAAGCTGGTAGGCGTATATAAGGAAGCTTACGACCGTATGCAGAACGTGCAGCTGAGCGGGGAATGAAGCTGCAAGATAAGGAGGAGAGCCGTGTATAATTTATTGCCAGAACCGCAACAGATGAAGCTTGAGGACGGAAGCGCTTTTCAGATCAATGACGGAGTATGGCTGAGTCTGATGATGGAGCAGGAGGAGCCAAGGCTGGAGCGGCATTGCCGCCGTGCTTTTCCCGGGGCGAAGCTGGTCAGCTCCACAGAAGGCAACGGCTATTCTCTGCTGCTGCACAGCGCGGCGGGAACGTCTGCTGGTGAGCGTCTGCAGAAAGGAGCGCTGGGAGGGGGCAGCGGTGAGAACGGCGTAGCGGGAGCCGGGCTAGTTGGAGTGCTGGAAGGCCGGAAGGAGAGTTATCTGCTGGAGGTGTCTGAGCATCGCGTTCGCATCCGGGCTACGGATGCCGCCGGGCTGTATTATGGGCTCCAGACCTTGCTGCAGCTGCGGAATCCGCAGGGAGAGATATTCGCAGTCAGCATTATGGACTGGCCGGATACCCGTTTGCGTGCGATGAACTATGACCTCCGCCAGACCTTCTCGAAGCCGGAGCTGCTGGTCCGTTATTTGGCTGATTTCTCCAACTACAAGATCAATGCGGTCCTGATCGAATACGAAGACAAGTTTCCGTTCCGGAAGTATCAGGAGCTGACGCACCCGCAGCATGCGCTGAATCCGGAGCAGCTGGAGGCGCTGCTGGGCGCTGCGAAGGAGCATTTTATCGAGATTATTCCGCTTCAGCAGAGCTTCGGGCATCTGGAATATGTGCTTCGGCACGACCGTTGGCGGCATCTCCGGGAGACCGAGTCTTCCACCGGAGAAATCTGCCCGTCCCGTCCGGAATCCTATCAGCTCATTACGGATTTGCTGGGTGAGATGATGGAGGCTCATCCGGACTCCCCTTATATTCATCTAGGCTGTGATGAAGTGTATAGCTTGTGTGAGTGTGCGCAATGCCGGGAAGCCTTCGGCGGAATCCGGGAGCGGGCGTTCATCGCCTTTCTGAACCGGCTGATTGAATTCACTTCAAGCCGGGGCAGAACGCCGGTATTCTGGCATGACATGCTGGATAAATGCCCGCCTGAGGAACTGGCGAAGCTGGACACGCGCAGTGTAGCGATGATCTGGATCTATAACGGCCGCAATATTGAAGCGGAGGTCTCAGGGCTGGCGGACAAATTCCGGGCTCTCGGCATTGAAGTGATGGGGGCACCAGCGGTCCGCAGCTTCGACTCGGCAGAGCATCAGAATTATCCCGTGCTGGATAACCGGACGGATAATCTGCGGCAGTGGGCTGAAGCAGCCGGTCGTCTCCACCTTGATTGCGTGGTGGCTACGAACTGGACCGGCCCGTTCAGTCTGGGAGTCCCTTACGGAATCTTTGAAACGACCTGGTATCCCATGCTGCTTCATGCTGAGCTGGCCTGGAACCGGAAGGCGGATACGGAGACTTTTATTGACCGCTTCCTGGAGCGGTTCCACGGCATTCCTGCCGGGAAGGCGCATGAGCTTCAGGGAAGGTACAGGCTGGAGGATTATTATAATCTGATCTGGAAGCTGGTTGATGAAGTCCGGCTCAACAAAGATGTTGCCGGACTGATTGCGGTAATGCATGATTTTGAAGAGGCTACAGATCGTTCGCGGGCTATCCATAAATACGTCTACCGCTGGGAGATGTATCCGGGGGATGAGGCGGAATGGCAGTCCCTGCTGAACAGTTACCGGCATAACCGCCATGGGCGAGAGGCGGTCCTCCCGCGCATGACAGCAGCGTTGGAACAGTATCAGTCTCCCGATATGGCCGCTCATTTTGTAAGCTCGCGTTTCTTCCTGCATGATTATCTGGAGCGGACCTTATACCATGTGATGGGGCTTCATTTGGATCACTCAGCAACCAGTTGATAGAACTCTTCAAGCAGAGTCAACAGGACAAGTCTCCAAGTTAACAGCGGGGCTTGTTTTTTTGGCATGGAATGATGTTTACTCCACAGCCGCCCCACTCAGCTTGGCGGCAAGTGCGGTATATTCCCCGCGCAGGCGGACCAGCTTCGAGACACTGCGCTCCAGGCCGCCCGGCCGGTTGCGCCGGGTCCAGAGCTGGCGGTACTGGTGGAGCAGCAGATCCAGGTCATGGATCAGCGCCTGAACCTGCGCTGCCTGGGGCTGCGAATCGGCTGCGGCGAGCTGCTGCTTGAGCCGGGTGAGCTGCACGGCATGCTTCACGAAGTGAATGCCGCTGCGCAGCTCCTGGATCACCAGCCCGGCATCGCTGCATTCCAGAACCGGCTGCTCAAGCCGGGCTTCAAGGCCGAGGATGTACTGCTCAAGCCTGTCAAGCTGCTCTACAGGCAGCTTCGTAGCCAGCTGCACATGCTCCAGATGGCTGCGCAGCAGCATAGACATCTCCGTGTCATTCGGGCGGACCGTGCCCGACTCCAGCTTATAGTAGTTCCCCAGATCTAGCAGCAATTGTCCGATGGTTCCTGAGCGGTCTTGGAAGACCGACGTGTTCAGATAATGCGCCACATCCGCCTCCAGATTCCCGTCTACATTCCAGGCCAGTGCTGCCCCGTAGGCGAATCCGGCATAGCTGACCGGCAGATGCTGCCAGTGGCCGAAATCGCCCCAGTCGGTAATCAGGTAGCCGACAGCGCCGTTTCTCTTGCCATGCACCGCAGCGCTGCGCAGATTGGCGAGCATGTTGTCGGTCCTGCCGGTGAGCGAGTTCCAGGAACTGGTTCCCGGACAGACATAGAACGGGATGCCTGCTTCCTTGAATTTGCGGGTATCCGCTTCAAAAGGATGAGCCGCGCTGTACCCCCATTCCATGGCGATGATATCCTTCGGCAGCCGGGGGATCAGCCCGGGATGCTGGATGATGATATCGCCCCAGAACTGCATGGTTTTGCCGCGCTGCTTGACCAGTCCGTGAATCTTCTGCAGGAAGGAGAGATACAGCTCGCCTTTGCCGGAAGACTCCGCCAGCGCCTGGCTTGCGCCAAGTCCCAGTTCATAAGTCTCATCGCAGCCGACATTGAACATCTCTGAGCTGAAGTAGGGAAGGAGGTCGTCATACATCGTGCCCAGAAGCTGCAATACCTCAGGGTCCTCCGTATGGAAGGTGCCGGGATGCATGAACAATCCTTCCGGGTATAAATCGCTATCATACATCTGATCCGGGAGCATGAAGCCTTCGGGGATCTCTGCCAGATGGTTGAACTCCGGCCGGGTCAGCCAGCCTTCCATATGGCCGAAGCTGTTCTGGTTGGGCACCAGCTCAATATACCGCTCGCAGCAGTAGGCATCCAGCAGCAGGATTTCATCGCCGGTGAGCGGAGTTTCCAGCTCCCATACCTGCGGGAAGGATTCGTAAGCAAACGGAGCTCCTTCTATATATAGCTGCAGCTGATTCAGCTTGAGGTCCGCCATGAGATCAATGATCCGGTACAGGGTTTCCAGCTTGGGGATTTTGTTGCGGCTGATATCTAGCATCAGTCCTCTGGCGGCGAAGTCCGGCTGATCTTGAATATGCAGATAAGGCACAGTTCTGCCGAATTGCACAAGGAGCTGCTTCAGTGTCGCCGCTGCATAATAAGCGCCTTGCGGAGAACTGTAAGCGGCAATGAGACCTTTTTCGTTAATGTGCAGCTCGTAGGCTCCTTCTGCAAGCAGTGGGTTATAGCGGAAAGTGCAAGCCGGAACTGTGGCAGACCGCTGCCCTATGGACAGAGGCAGACTGAGACGGACCACCTCGGAAGCGGTCTGTTGAAGCCTGCGGGCTGCGGGAAGGGCAGACACCTGATCCTCACCGGCCAGCACAATGCTGCCCCGGGAAGGAAGGTGGAACTGTCCTGCGGATACCGTGATCTTCTGCGGCCGGGGAAAAAGCTGTAAGTGAACAACATCAGACATAGCGTGGACACCTCTTATTCATGTAGAATATGATCATCTTCATTATCAACATACCACTCCTGAACACATGGAGGAATGCAGTGTATGCCCAAGCTCATGGATTATATGATCAGCCCGTATCCAGTAAGAATTATTGATCCGAAGGTGGAGGCCGCCAGGCTGCGCCTGAAGTCGATTCGTGTCGGGCAAGCCGGCCATCTGCCGGGAAGAACGCTGTTTCGTTCGGGTGTCACCTTTGAACACTGGGCACTTGTATATATAGTCGCAGGAGGCGGAACTTATACGGAGAACGGAGGACCGGAGCAGCAGGTCCATGAGGGAAGCCTGTTTTTTTTCAGACCCGGTTATAGCTACAGCTTCGGACCGCCCCCAGGCGGGTATTGGGATGAATACTATATTAATTTCAGCGGAAGCCGTGTCACAGAATGGCTGGAAGCGGGAATGATTGCGGGTGGAGAGGTGACCCGGGGGGATAAGGCGGAAGGGCTGAAAGCGTCCTTTGAAAAGGTTCTGGATTACATGGCCGGAGATGTTTCCGGTAACGCGGACCGGGCTGCGCTGCTGCTGGAGGAGATGCTGCTGGAATGCTCGCTGCAGCTCCAGGGCAGCCGCCGCCCGTGGCGGCAGGAAGCCATGCCGCTGATCCGGGAGGCGCTGAATGCCTGCATCTATGAGCAGCCGGATCTGCCGGGGATGGCCGAGCGCCTGCACCTGTCCATGTCTACACTCCGCCGCACAGTGCGGCGGAGCAGCGGGTACCCGCTGCATGAATATATCCACCGGCTGAAGATGGCCGAGGCCAAGCATTTGCTGCTGAATACCTCCCTGCAGGTGCAGGAGATAGCGGGAATGCTTCATTATAGGGATAGTTTTTATTTTTCAAGGCTATTCAAGAAATATATGGGCCTCTCCCCGCAGACCTGCCGGAATCATCTCTGACATAATAAACGACATAATTCTACTTTTTATCTTAAAAGAGTCTCGAAATAATGTCGTTTTTTGCAGATTTTTGTTGACACGCAGAAAAAAACAGTGATATGCTCTAGATAATATTAGCAGTTCTAGAATAGTTCTTCTAGACTATGCCGGAGATGAGACTATTGAGAGAGTATTACTGCATCAGTTGCCGCAGTCTCCATAAGGTGGTAGGACCTAATCATACCTTGCGTATTTTGTCCACCGGGTATCATATCGTTGGCGAACAGCGCTATCAAATTTGTATATGTAATAATGCCAAGCTGGAGCAAGCTGTGACGGCGGTGACCGAATAGACTGTGCCGGGTGTACTCACCGGTAACCGAAGACTTCTCTTTTGAAGAGCCTGTCCCTGGAGGGAGAGGCTCTTTGTCATGCCTGGAGCTGAATTGGATAATTTTGCATACGCTATCATTTGAGAAGCTGGATAGAGTTGGTTAATTTTTCATGAAAAAAGAATAATTATACCCATTTTATTTTCAAAGTAAACGCTATCATTAGAAATCGAAACTTGTTATTGTGATTTTTCTCATGTATGATGCTTTTAAACATAGCTTAGAATAAACTCGAATTTTCCACAAACTGGAGAATAGGGTGGTGGGATGAACATTAAATTAACAGTCGAAGACCGTACGATCGCCTTTTTCAGAATCTTTTCTTTGTCCCTCACATCGTTTATGTACCTCATGGTTTCTGCGGGGCCTTCCGTAATATACAAATCCCTACTAATCATTGTGCTATTCTTATTTGCCCAACTATTCCCGTACTATTACCGGAGGTTCCATGCAAGAGCCCGTACTCTAATGCTGATGGTCAGTATGGAGACGGCACTCATTGCGGTGTTGATGTTATTTACTGGAGGATACGATAGTCCTTTTAAGCTATATGTACTTAATCCGGTGTTGTTTGCGGCGGGTGCGCTCTCTTTGTATTGTGTCTGGAGTCTGATCCTGGGGTATATTGCCATGGTGGCGGTATCGGGCTACATGGAAGCCGGTTCTCCGGGTCTTACGATAGCTGAAATTATGCTTGCCAATGGTAACCTGTTTCTAGCCCTGGCTCTCGCGGTTATAGTTATGCAGATGGTTAAGGGGATAAAGCGGCAGCGGGAGGAAGCGAACGCGCGGACCAACGATACCATGGAGCATATCAAATCGCTTTATCACATCGTGGAAACATCAAGCCAGCATGACTTCATGAATATTGGCCAAGTCATTACCGACTATGTGGTCAAGCTTACCAAGCTGGAGAAGGCCCTGTTCTGGTTCGCCAAAAAAAGCGGTGAGCCTGCTCCGCAGAGCCGCCAGACGGGATGGCAGCATGAGGAGGAGCGCTTTCTGTTCATGGAGCTGGAGAAGCATGAGCATGAATGGAGGCTGCAGCGTGAACCGGTATTCAAGAGTATGCCGGGGATCGGCGACTTCCTGCTGATGCCGGTAAGAATGAGCACCCGGTTCGTCGGTATGATTGGCGTGAAGCTGGAAGCCTCGGAAGGGCTGGAGGGCCGCCGGTGGTATATCCAGCAACTGATGTTCCTGTCGGAGCTGAGTGCGATTATTCTTGAGCGCCACGAGCTGGGCGTGATCGAGAACCGGCTGATCATCACGAACGAGCAGAACCGGATCGCCGATGAGATGCACGACAGTGTCTCCCAGAGTCTTTTCGGCATCGTCTATGCGACCCATTCCCTGAAGCAGACGTGGCGCAAAATGTCTGAGCGGGAGCTGGAGGAGCAGATTGAGCTTATCCATGATTCAGCCACCAAGGTAGCCAAGGAGCTGCGGATTACCATCTACAGCCTCAGCTCGAAGAAGAGCGGCGGCCCGAGCTGGCTCGGGATGGTGCGCTCGCATCTGAAGAGCCTCTCCCGGCTTAATGATGTTGAGATTGAACTGAAAATAACGGGGGATGATTTCAGTCTCCCTTATCCTTACCACAAGGCACTCTTCCGGATTATCTCCGAAGCGACCGGCAACGCCATAAGACACGGTGCTGCCAGCCGGGTGGATGTAGAACTGTCGCTTAAGCCGAAATGGATTAGACTATCGATTGTCGACGATGGCATCGGTTTCGATGCAGATCTGATCTGGGCTGAATCCGAGGATCACTCAGGCGGACTGGGAATGAAGAATATGCAATATCTGGCACAGTCCCTTGGAGGCGATTTCCAGTTAACCAGCAGCGAGAACGCTGGAACCAGAATTTTAATCTCTATACCTGTCGGTGTGGCTGAACTGAAAAATGCATAAACTTTAGGCAGGAGGTCGTTCAAGTGAAAATCGTCATTGTTGATGATCACCCTTTGGTGAGAAGAGGATTGGCATCTGTGATATCGATGCAGTCCAATCTGCAGTTTGCCGGCGAAGCAACGAATGGCCAAGAAGCTCTTCTCGTGATTGAGGAGATACAGCCTGATCTTGTGCTGATTGATCTGAAGCTTGCCGATGAATCGGGCCTGGATATTATCAAGGAAGCCCGCGTGCGCGGATTCTCATGCAAGTTCATCCTGCTGACATCCTCAGCCAGCCGGGAAGATTTCCTGAAGGCGGAGGAAGTGCTGGTAGACGGTTATGTACTGAAGGAAGCTCTGCCTGAGGAATTGCTGTTTGCAATTCAACTGGTCCACAAGGGCAGGAAGTATTACGATCCCGGGCTGATGGAAGATAAGATGCGCATGAGCGGCAGCAGTCCGACGGATGAGCTTACACCCAAAGAGAAGGAAGTTCTGATCGAGCTGGGACAGGGGGCCTGCAACCGCGAGATTGCTTCACGCCTGTTCATCAGCGAATTCACCGTCAAGAAGCATGTCAGCCAGATTCTGGCGAAGCTGCAGGTGGCGGACCGGACGCAGGCGGCCTTATACGCCAATGCTGTCGGGCTTACCAAATATGAGATGTCATACGATTAATAATCATCCCTGTGAATGATCGGGGACGGAGCACGGACAATACTGTCCGTGTTTTTTTGCGTTCCGGGAAATCAAAGAAGGGGGGAAGATTATCGGGTGCGGGCCGAATGTATGCGAAAAACAGCATACATCGGGCGGCTGTGAGGTCCACGGCCCGAATGTATGCGAAAAACAGCATACATTATGTTCGCAAGCAGGCACACGCCCTGAATGTATGTGAAAAACAGCATACATTAGCTCGCAAGCAGGCACACGGCCTGAATGTATGTGAAAAACAGCATACATTAGCTCGCAAGCAGGCACACGGCCCAAATGTATGCGAAAAACAGCATACATTGTGCTCGCGCGGAATGCTGACACGAAGGTGCACCGGCATCCTTCACCCGGCTGGGTGATTTTTGTGTTTGGGTAAGTAAACACCTGAAGGAGGCAAGGCTCACCGGGGGTGTTAGCATTTTCCATGGATATGGTACTAAAGTATACCATTCACCCCCTCTAGCGGACCAAACGGGGGTACTCGAAAGTGAAGTGTAAAGTGATGCGAGGGGGCATGTGATAAATCCTGCGCATTGATAGAATAAAAGCAAGACATCTGAAACTTTCATGATTGCTTTCAAAACGAACACAAGCGGAAGGAGGGTTACTGTGGAAAAGACGATTCTGGATTACATTAACCTGATAAAGAAAAAATTATGGTTAATCATGGTATTTGTACTGATCTCCTGCGCCACCACCTTCTACGTCAGTAAAAACTTCGTTGCACCCGTCTACTCCGCCTCTGGACAGCTACTGGTCAACAACGTTGTGAATGTCCCCGAGAGCAATAATCTCAACGCACTGAACTTCAGTCTTAACCTCATCGAGAGCTATAAGGAAATCATGAAGTCGCCAACCATTATGAAGAGTGTAATCGCGGAGCATCCCGAGTTCGGTCTGACGGCGGGCCAACTGGCTGCCAAGCTGCAGATTAAATCCTCGGAGAAAAGCCAGGTGATTAATCTGACCGTGGAGGATAAGGATTACGGCACCGCAGCTACGATTGTAAACGCGGTTTCGCAGACCTTTATCCGCAGCCTGCCGGCACTGATGAATCTGGATAATGTAACATTCCTGACTCCGGCTGATCCTGCAGCCCAGCCTCTGCCGGTCAACGGCGGGGTGACCATGAATATTCTGATCAGCTTCGTGGTGTCACTGATGGCAGCGGTCGGGATTATCCTGCTGATGGAGACGCTGAACGGTACGCTGAGAAACGAGAAGGAAGCGGAATTTGAGCTTGGCCTTCCGGTCATTGCCAGTATTCCGGCGATCCGCAAACGCGATTTCGGCAGTGCGGATAATGACAAGGCAAGAGTAGGGGAGGGCAAATATGTTACGGCTGAATAGAAGTCTTATTACAGATATGAACCCGTCCTCGCATGTCTCCGAATCCTTCCGCTCGCTGCGCACGTATATCCGCCAGCTCGGCTTGCTGAAGGGGCCCGGCGGACAGGTGCTGCTCTTCACCTCAGCGGAGAGCGGCGAAGGCAAGACCACGATTCTCTCCAATCTGGCCGTATCCTTCGTACAGGACGGCAAGAAGGTGGCGGTGGTGGATTGTAACCTGCGGAAGCCTGGCCTGCACAGCGTCTTCGATGTGGAAGGCAGCCAGGGGCTGGCAGCTTACTTGAGCGGCTACGAGGAAGCGAAGGACGTTCTGGTATACGGCAGCCTGGCGAATCTGGCGGTAATCCCTGCCGGAGTAAGTACGGTCAGCCCGCCTGACCTGCTCGGCAGCGAAAGAATGGCCGGACTGCTTACGGAGCTGAAGGCAAGCTTCGATCTGATTCTGCTGGATTCGCCGCAGGGGGTCGATTACAGCGATGCACGGATTCTGGCCCCGCTCTCGGACGGGGTGGTCATTGTCGCCAGACACGGCCGGACGAAGCGCGAAGCGCTCCGCAAGCTGAAAGGTCTCATGGAACAGACAGGTGTAAGGATTCTCGGAATAGCAATGAACCAGACCAAGTAGAACACCGAAGCGGCAATGTGAACGAAACTATTGGGAGGTATGTGTGATGAAAAAGGTAAAAAAGGTAATTATCCCGGCGGCCGGGTTAGGCACACGTTTCCTTCCGGCGACCAAGGCAATGCCCAAGGAAATGCTGCCTATTATCAACAAACCGACGATCCAGTATATCGTGGAGGAGGCCATTGCCTCCGGGATTGAAGACATCATCATTGTAACCGGTAAAGGCAAACGGGCGATTGAGGATCATTTCGACAATGCCTTCGAGCTTGAGTCCAGACTGCTGGAAGACGGTAAGCTGGAGCTGCTCAAAGAGGTGCAGCGGTCCTCCAAGGTGGAAATTCACTACATCCGGCAAAAGGAACCCAAGGGTCTAGGCCACGCCGTATGGTGTGCCAGACGGTTCATCGGCGATGAGCCGTTCGGCGTTATGCTCGGCGATGATATTGTAACCGGACAGGTCCCTTGCCTGAAGCAGCTGATCGACCAGTATGAAGAGACCCAGAATTCGGTGATCGGGGTACAGGTTATCCCGGATGAATTTACGAACCGCTACGGGATTATCGAGCCGGATATGCAGGACGGGAAGCTCTACCGGGTGAACAATTTCGTAGAGAAGCCTCCGCTTGGAACAGCGCCTTCCAATCTGGCAATCATGGGCCGCTATGTCTTTACCCCTAAGATCTTCAAGTATCTCGATCTTCAGGAGAAGGGCGCAGGCGGTGAGATTCAGCTGACGGATGCCATTCAGAAGCTGAACCAGAGCGAACGTGTCTACGCTTATAACTTCGACGGTACAAGATATGATGTTGGCGAACGGCTCGGCTATATTTTGACCACACTGGAATTTGCCTTAGAGAGCGAAGATCTGCGTTATCAGGTCATGGATGCTATGGCGGAATGGCTGAACAAAGCGGGACAGACCACGCTCAGCAGCTGAGACGGTTCCCCGAAAGCGAGCGACACAAGCCGGAGTCAAGAAGTAAGGCTGCATAAACCTTTACGAGAAATGAGGAGAGATGAGCATGCAAAAACTGCCGGAAGACTATGAGGCCGTCCTGCCGAAACTTTACATGCTGCATTCGGGTGAAGAAAGCAAGGGAATGGAATCCTATCTGGTCATGAAGCGGATCATCGACATCTTGTTCTCTGCCCTGGGGCTGCTGTTCCTGCTCCCGCTCTTCGCAGTGGTGGCTGTTCTGATTAAGCTGGAAGATCCGAAGGGCAAGGTGTTCTTCCGCCAAATGCGGGTCGGCAAGGACGAGAAGCTGTTCCCCATGTACAAGTTCAGATCCATGGTCTCTAATGCCGAGGAGCTGAAGGAGAGTCTCATGGCCTATAACGAAGTAAGCGGCGCGATGTTCAAGATCAAGAATGATCCCCGCATTACGCGGATTGGAAGATTCATGCGCAAGACCAGTATTGATGAACTGCCGCAGCTCTGGAACGTGCTGATGGGGCATATGAGTCTGGTGGGTCCCCGTCCTCCGCTCGTTGAAGAGGTGGAGCAGTACACGGAATACGACAAGCAGCGGCTGATGGTAACCCCCGGCTGCACCGGCTACTGGCAGGTAAATGCCAGAAACAGCGTCGGCTTTGACGAGATGGTTCAGCTGGATCTCACGTATATCCACATGCGCAGCACGATGCTGGATCTGAAGATTATTGTCAAGACTGGCCTGATGCTCCTGGGTTCCAAAAATGCTTATTAAAAATATGGGAATTAGGTGATGCCGATGTTCGTACACGGAGATGGACCTGAGATTTCCATTATCATATGCACCTATAACCGGTCGGCGCTGCTGGTGAAGACTCTTCATTCGCTGCTGCCGCTGGAGAATTTGCACCAGGCCGAGATCATCGTCGTGGATAACCAGTCCACGGATGATACGGCGGCCGCCATTAAGGGGTTCATCGAAACCTATGGTGCGGATATGGATATCCGTTATCTGCTGGAGCCGGTTCAAGGGCTGTCAGCAGCCCGGAACACGGGGATTCTGGCTTCCAAATCGCAGCTCATCGCCTTCCTGGATGATGATGCGATCCCTTGCCGGACCTGGATTACAACCATTGTGAACACCTTTGCGGATAAGCCCGAGGTGATGGCTATGGGCGGCAGGATTGCTCCGATCTTCGAGAGCAAGCGCCCGGATTGGCTGATCAAGCCGTTCGAGCTTCCTTATACGATTGTCGATCTGGGGAGCCGGATCAAAGAGTATCCGAAGCGCCTTCACCCTTGCGGGGCCAACATGGCGATGCGCAAGCCGGTATTCGATATCAGCCTGTTCCCGCTGGAGCTGGGCCGCAAGGGCGATTCGCTGCTCTCGGGTGAAGAGACCTGGCTGTTCAGCCAGCTGCAGCAGGAAGGGCATTCGATTCTCTATCATCCCGAAATGGCCGTGGATCATTTCGTTCCGGCTAACCGGCTGACGGAGGACTGGATCATGAAGCGGTACTACAGCCAAGGCATATCAAACGCTATGAAGAGTGAAGGAATGAAAGGGCATCTGCTGCTCCTGGGCAAGACAGGTGCCAAAGTCATCTACATCCTGGCAGATTCTGTTCTCTCCCGCAGTAAGGGGAGAAGGCTGCTGAATAAATGCCGGCTGGAGAGTATTCGCGGAACTCTTCATATGATTCTTAACCGGAAGAGGGAATCCGCAGCGGGGTGAGGGGAGGTACGCGCGATGACCCATTTTGAGTGGGGCTCCAAAATCAATAGTCTGCCATATGGAATGCTCTATCTCGTAACCGCACTGTTCCTGGGAACAGCCGTCATCTTCCAGCCGGTCATCGCAGTAGCGGCCGTATTCTTCATTCTGCTGCTGGTTGCCTCCCTGTCACGCCCTGAACTGATCAGCTATTTCGTCCTGCTGACCACAGCGGTCTCGATTAACTTCCTGTACAGCGGGAGTATGTTCGGTATTGAGATCCTGTCGCTCTACAAGCTGGTTATTCTGATGCTGCTGGTGCCGTGTATCCTGGTCAATGGCCTGAGGTTCAAGCTCAGCCCACCCTTATGGGCGATGCTGGCCCTGATTCTGCTCACCTTCAGCTTCTCCATCTGGCTGCCGGAGATGAGCACATCGATTGCGGTCAAAGCCTTCATCGGACTGTCTCTGCCCTTCGTGCTTCTGCTGATCAACTGGAAGAAGGAGGTCGCCGAGAAGCAGATTCGGATCATTACCCTGCTGCCGCTGGTTAGCATGCTGCTGGGCGTGGTGCTCCAGGCTGCGAATATACATTCACTGGTAGCCGTTGAGTTCACAGGCGCGGTACGGGTGCAGGGGGCGAACATACCACCTCACCTGGCGATGCTGGCCTTCATGGGGGTAGCGATCGCGTTCATCGAGATCAAGCGCAGTCCGCAGTATACCCGGTTCAATTACATCATGCTGGGGCTGAATTTCTTCATTCTGGTGATTACAGGCACGCGCGGGCCGATTCTCGCCCTGGTCCTGATGGTGCTCTATTACTTCTATGATATCTCCCGCGCTTTTCTGAAGGGCAAGAAGAAGTACCTGCTCCCGCTGCTGGGCTCGCTGCTGATCATTACCTCGGCGGTGTACCTGCAGCTCGACAACCTCAAGAAGCGCTCCTTCGAACGGACGACCGAGACGGGAATTGACCTGTCCGGGCGGGCGGAGGCCTGGGAGTACTTCCTGAACAAGGCGGCGGATTCGCCGGTGGCAGGGCGGGGGCTTGGAGCCGTAACGGTGGCGAATGACGGAACGCTCTACGGAGGGTTCGTGGTTCCGCATAACGAATATATCCGCTTTTATTACGATGGGGGATACGTCGGGGCCATCCTGCTGCTGCTGTCCTTGCTCGCTGTGTTTCTTATGGTATACAGAGTTCTTTTGCCGGCGGTCAAACCTTATTTCCTGCTCTTTATTGCAGCATTTCTGATCTATTCTTTCACGGATAACACGCTGTCGACGGTCCAATTCATCATTCCGTTCTGTTGGTACCTGAACTGCCTGTATCGATCTTCACAGCTGGCCGATTCCCCACAAAAAGAAGTGATACGATGAACCAAGTGAACATGTTCGATGTCAATTTCGATAACTATGATTTCATGGACCTGCTGGATTATATCGACAGAACCATTCAGGAGAGGAACCAATCCTACATCCTGACCTGTAACGTCGACCATGTGATCAAGCTGCGCAAGGATAAAGAGTTCCGGGAAGTGTATTCCGAAGCAGGTGCCGTAGTCGCGGACGGGATGCCGATTATCTGGGCGTCCAAAATGCTCGGCAAGCCGCTGAAGCAAAAGGTGTCCGGCGCAGACCTGTTCAGCCGCCTGGGCAATGCGTTCGAGCAAAGGCAATACCGGTTGTTCTTCCTCGGTGCCGCCGAGGGTGTGGCGGAGCAGGCTACCAAAAATCTGAAGGCCGCCTTCCCGGGCATTAACGTAGTGGGCTGTTACTCTCCTTCCTACGGCTTCGAGCACAACGAAGAAGAGAACCGGCATATTATCCGGCTGCTGACCGAGAGCCAGCCCGATATCGTATTCGTAGGAGTAGGTGCACCGAAGCAGGAGAAGTGGATCTACCGTCACTATACCTCCTACCAGGCGCCGGTCTCTATCGGCGTAGGTGCAACCTTCGACTTCCTGTCCGGCTCGGTGAAGCGGGCACCGGATTTCATGCAGAGAACCGGCATGGAGTGGCTATGGAGACTTAGCCAGGAGCCGGGCCGGTTATGGAAAAGATACCTTGTCGACGATGCCCAGTTCCTGGTGCTGCTGCTCAAGGAGCTGCGCAAACGGGGCAAGGTGAAGAACAGCAGTACGGATTGAAGAGTGCGGCGAAAGACGGGAGGCAGGGAATGAAGATGCTAAGCAGAGATGAGAATAGTCTGAATCTTCCATCGGCACAAGCCGTGAAGTCGGCTGTAATGATGACCTTGATCTGCGCTTCGGCGCTGGCCCTGCCGCTTGCGATCGGCTTCGCCAGTGCGAACCTGAGCGCATCGAACAGCCTGCAGGGCATCATTCTGGCAGGCATCCTCTTTCCGGCCTTGCTGCTGGCCTTGCTGAATACACGGATGCTCATCCCGTACACGCTGCTGATCTGGGCGGTTGCCCCGGAGCTGCGGCGGATTGCAGACTGGTACGAAGGCGTGTATCATTCCGTATCTCTGCTCAGTCTGGCCCCGCTGCTGACCGGAGCGACCTTAGCCATTCCGGTGCTGCGGGAAATTCACCGGATCCGCAAGTCCTCCACCCGGATTATTCTGCTGTTCTCCATCGCTCTGGCCTACGGCGCATTGATTGGTCTGGCGAAGAACGGCATCGGCTCGGTATACGATCTGGCGAATTACATCGTACCGCTGCTGCTGATTCCTTTCTTCGCGGTGACGCCGTTTAAGCCGAAGGATATCGACCGGCTGCTGTACGCTTTTGCCAACATAGCCGTACTGGTTGCGGTCTACGGGATTGTGCAGTATCTGACCGTTCCCCCCTGGGACGCCTTCTGGATGCGGAATGCCGATATGATCTCAATCGGGACCCCCTATCCGCTGGAGATCCGGGTCTTCTCGACCCTGAACTCTCCGGGTCCGGCTGCAACCTTCCTGGTCTTCGCCCTGGTGCCGATGATTCTGGAGAAAAGATGGCAGGGTACTCTGCGCTGGCTCGGTGTTCTGCTCGTAGTAGTCTGCCTGCTGACTACGCTCGTCCGTTCCGCATGGCTGGTCCTGCTGGTGATGCTGCTGGTCTACATCGCTTCCTCTCCCTCCAAGGGCAAATGGAAGACGCTGCTGCAGCTCGCATTCGTGGCAGCCGCGCTGTTCTGGATCGTGCCTAAGCTTCCTGGAGCAGAGGGGCTGGTGGCCCGGATGGAGACGCTGACCTCCGTGCAGGAGGATCATTCCTACAATGAACGCCTCAGCCTCTGGACCAACATGCTGCCGATGGTGGCAGGCAATCCGGTAGGGCAGGGGATCGGCAGTGTAGGCCAGGGCACCAAGCTTGGAAACGGCGGAGAGCTGGGGGAATACGGCAATATGGATAACGGCTTCATCGCGCTGCTGCTGACCTTCGGTGTACTCGGCGCATTGTTCTTCTTCGGAGCGCTCGGTGCGGTCATCAAGGAGATCGGCGCCAGAGTCACCCGCAGGAATGAACTTCAGCCTTACGCCAGACTGGCGCTGGCGGCGTGGATGGGTGCTGTAGCCAGCCTGATATCGGATAACGGCTTTCCCGGTCTTAAGGGGTATCTGATCTGGATGCTGATCGGACTTGGCCTCAGTGCCAAGGAGCTCACTCAAAGCAGAAAGAAGGGACTACCGCATGCAGCAGTCAAGCGCCAAATCACTACCCGCTAACCGGGTATGGTCCACCTTCCGGAGATTCACGAAGAGTAAGGACAATAGCTCGGCTGCTGTCAAAACGATGTTCGTCAGCGTGCTGATCCTGCTGGTCAATATGCTGACCGGCGTCCTGACCGCCCGTTATCTCGGCCCGTCAGGCCGGGGGGAGCAGACAGCGATGGTGAACTGGTCACAGTTCCTGGCCTTCAGCATGAGCTTCGGCATTCCCTCGGCGCTGATCTATAACGCCAAGAAGAATCCGGAGGAAGCCGGGGTGTTGTACCGGATCGCCCTGCTGATCGGCCTGACATTCGGAACCATCGCCATGACAGTCGGGATACTCGTGCTGCCTTATTGGCTGGGGTCCTTCAGTCATGAGGTAGTGGTCTTCGCCCAGTGGTCGATGATTCTCTGCCCGCTGATTGTGGTGTCGCAGATCAACAACGCGGCCTTCCAGTTCAGAGGGGATTACAAGACCTTCAACTGGATGCGGTACCTGGTGCCGCTGCTGACACTGGGAGCCATCGGGATTCTGATCCTGACCGGTTACATGAATCCTTATACAACTGCACTGGCTTATCTGGTTCCGTCGGCTCCGCTGTTCATCTGGATGACCATCCTGCTGCTGCGGACCTACAAGGTCAAGCTCAGGGATTCCTATCTTAATTTCAAAAGATTGTTCACCTATGGTCTGGGCTCCTACGGAAACGACCTGCTCGGACAATTCTCGGTATACATAGACCAGATCATCATTGCCGGATTACTGAGACCGGCAGATCTGGGGCTCTATGCGGTAGCGGTCAGCCTGTCGCGTATGGTGAACTTCTTCGCGAATTCGATCACGGTGGTGCTCTTCCCGAAGGCCTCCGAGATGTCGAAGGACGAAGCGGTTGCCCTTACGTTCAAGGCTTTCCGGATCAGTACTACCTGTACTCTGCTAGGCGCAGTGTTCCTGATGCTGGTAGCGCCCTTTGTCATCCCGCTGCTCTACGGCAAGGATTTCAATACCGCGCTTACCGTGTTCCGCCTGCTGCTGCTGGAAGTAACCATCAGCGGCGGGACGCTGATTCTGGCTCAGGTGTTCATGGCGCTGGGCAAGCCGAAGTTCGTATCCATCCTACAGGGGGTCGGCCTGATCCTTGTGATTCCGCTGCTCTTCCTGCTGGTGCCGAAGTTCGGACTGTTCGGAGCCGGAGTGGCTATGCTCTCATCAGCTGTGCTGCGGTTCTTGTTCATTATTCTCAATATCAGGTACAACCTGAAGGTTAAGCTTCCGCGGCTGCTCATTAACGCCCAGGACCTTCAGTGGATGAAGACGACGATGAATTCGTATATTCGTAAGAAACCTATGGATGTGTAGAGGATGTCTAGGCAGTTAAGGGTTTGATTCAAGTGTTTTGCTTATGAATCAAATGGTTTGTATTTGTTTCAGCGAGCAGAGACACGATGCGAGCCCCTTATCTGCTTAAAAAACCATGGGACGGTGCTTGGAGGAACGTAGAGAAAATTTGGAGCTGTAGGAGCGAATGCGTCCGCCTTTGTGTTTGGATTTCTACCGCGAAAAGCGGTTCTAATCAGGAAATCTAAACACAACAGCGGCCGTAAGCCCAAACTTTTCTCGGAGCGACGACACACACCGGACCATCAGAAGGAGGATACCTATCATGGATTCAGTAACAAGCGTGCTTGGCGGCCGGGGAAGCTACCCGATCTCGGCGGTCATCATTGCCCAGGACGACGAAGTTCGGATATCCAAAGCCATTCAGTCCTGCCGGTTATTCGCCGATGAGGTGGTGGTAATCGACGGAGGAAGCACAGACGGGACCGTAGGGCTATCCGAGAGCCTGGGATGCCGGGTGTATGTCAACCCATGGCCCGGATATGCGAAGCAAAGGGAATTCGGAGTGGAACGTGCCATCCATGATTGGGTCTTCCTGATTGATACCGACGAAGTGGTCAGCGAGGAGCTGGCCCGGGATATCCTGGAGCGCAAGCCGGGACTGACCGATGCTACAGTGGCGTTCTCGCTGTACCGGATTGGCGACTTCCTCGGCAAATGGCTGGATAAAGGCGAGTATCTGGTGCGGCTGTATAACCGCAAGGAATACGGTATCCGCAACTCTCTGGTGCATGAGATGCCCGAGGTGTCCGAGGAACGGACGGTGAAGCTGAACGGAACGCTGTGGCATCAAGGCTTCCGCAGCATCAACGATCATGTCGCCCGGTTCAACAAATACACTGATCTGGAAGCAGAGAGTGCGTTCGCCAGCGGCAAGCCGTTCAAGCTGAGCCACCTGCTCCTGCGTCCGCCCGCACGGTTCCTGCAGAAGTATTTCCTGCATGGCCTGTTCAAGAAAGGCATCTCGGGCTTCGCGGTATCCGTCTTCTGGGTGATGTATGAATTCATGGTCGGCTTCAAGCATTACGAATTACACAGCGCAGGCAGGCTGGCCCGGCATAACGAAGCGGGTCAGGCCGAGCAGGAGAACAAGGGGGAGAGAAGCTATGTCGTACAATGACGGACTCAACATTATGACGACCGGCCTCAGCTGGCCCTCGTTACAGCCTGGAGGACTGAACACCTATTTCAAATCCGTGTGTGAGCAGCTCTCCTCACGGAACCGGGTGCATGCCCTGATCTGCAGCCAGGAAACGCCGGAGACGCCGAAGGAACTGATCATCCACAACGCCGGTGATCCGAAGGAGACGATCTGGAAGCGCAAGGATGCCTTCCAGCGCAAGGCGGCCTCCCTGATGGGAGATGGCAGCGGGCGGATTGATATCCTCTACACCCACTTCGCCCCTTATGGCATCGGGCCGGCGATTGAAGCGAAGAAGCGGGGCATTCCGGTCATCATGACCTTCCACGGCCCGTGGAACGAAGAGATGAAGATCGAAGGTCAAGGCATCAAGCATAAGGTCAAAACAACGATTGCCAAATCGATAGAACATAAGGCTTACAAGCTGGCGGACAAATTCATCGTCCTCAGCGAATACTTCCGTAACATGCTGCATGAACTGCACGGTGTGCCGCTGCATAAGATCACCGTCATTCCGGGAGCGGCCAATGTCGAGCGGTTCACACCCGCCCCCAATCGGCTGGCGGTCCGCCGGACGCTGAATCTGCCGGAAGGCGCAACAACGGTCCTGACCGTCCGCCGGCTGATGAACCGGATGGGGCTGCTGCAGCTGCTTGAAGCCTGGAAGCAGGTGGGAGAGCGGTTCCCGAATGCGATTCTGCTGATCGGGGGCAAGGGCCCGCTGCGCGGGGAGCTGGAAGAACGGATCGCCGATTACGGGCTGGGCAACAAGGTCCGCCTGCTCGGCTACATTCCCGATCATGAGCTGGCCTCCTATTATCAGGCAGCCGACATGTTCGTCGTCCCTTCCCAGGCACTGGAAGGCTTCGGCCTGATCACCGTTGAGGCCTTGGCCTCGGGACTGCCGGTGATGGCTACGCCGGTTGGCGGCAACAAGGAGATCCTCCAGGGCTTCCGGCCGGAGCTGCTGTTCAAGAGTGCGGCCAGCGATGATATGGCGGAAGGCATGATCCATATGCTGAGCAACCGCAAGCTGCTGCCGGGCCGGGAGGAATGCCGGAATCATGTGCTGGAGAAGTACACCTGGCAGCATGTAGGCGACAAGATTGAGTCTGTATTCCTCGAAACCTTGGGAAAGGGTGTGAGCGTAGGATGATCAAAGTCGCTTATATCGACCACACCGCCAAATGGAGCGGAGGAGAGGTCGCCCTGTTCAACATCCTCACCAACATTGGTGAGCAGATTGAGCCGCTGGTGATCCTGGCGGAGGAAGGCACGCTTGCCGAACGTCTGCGGGAGAAGGGCATTGATGTCCGCATTATCCCGCTGGATGAGAGCATCCGCAGCCGCGGCCGCAATGCCGTGAACCTCGGCGCTCCGGCGGCAGCGATGAAGCTGCTGGCTTATGGCCGCAAGCTTGCCCCGCTGCTGAAGGAAGAGAAGGTGGATTGTGTGCATACCAATTCATTGAAATCGGCCTTCTACGGAGCCGTCGCTGCCAAAAAAGCGGGCGTGCCGCTGATCTGGCACATCCGGGACCACATCGGGGCGCCTTATCTGAAGCCGGTTGTCGCCAAGGCGATCCGGCTGCTGTCACGCCTGCTGCCGAACGGGGTCATTGCCAATTCCCACTCCACGCTGAATGCGCTGGAGCTGCCGCGCTCGAAGAAGACGCTGGTCGTCTACTCGGCGTTCGCCAAGGCAATCGGCGAAGGGATCGGCAAGCGGGATCAGAAGGACTTCAATGTCCTGCTGGTCGGACGGCTTGCCCACTGGAAAGGCCAGCATATTGTGCTGGAAGCGGCCAAGGCCTTCAAGCACGACAGCCGCGTGAAGTTCTGGCTGGCCGGTGACGCTCTGTTCGGAGAGGAAGAATACAAGCAGGAATTAATTGCGCAGATGCAGCAGGGGGACATCACCAATGTCAGCCTGCTGGGTCATGTAGATGATATACAAGGACTCATGAACCAAGCGGATCTGTTGATCCATACGTCGATTACCCCTGAGCCGTTCGGCCAGGTCATCGTCGAAGGCATGGCAGCCGGACTGCCGGTGATTGCCTCCAATGAAGGCGGACCGGTGGAGATCGTGGTTCCTGGTGAGACAGGACTGCTGATCCAGCCGGGAGATGCTACTGTACTTGCAGACTCCATCACCTGGATGCTGAACCATCCCGAAGAGCGTAGACGGATGGCGGACAATGGAATGAGACGGGTGAAAGAGCATTTTGTCATCGAGAACACGGTCAAGGATATTGTCGCTTACTACAAAGGTCTGCTGGCAGTTACCTGACCTTCCCGCTCCATAATGCTTAAGGCTTGCATCATATCTGTCTCTAGCCATGCGTGTACTGCTTAATGATGCTGCTCCATAAAACTTTGAGGATGATTCACATGAAAATTGCGATAGCGCACGATTATTTAATCCAGATGGGCGGGGCGGAACGGGTGGTGGAGGTTTTTCATCACATGTACCCGGAGGCTCCGATCTTCACAACGGTTTTTAACGGAAGCCGCCTGACCGATAACCTCAAAGATGCCGATATCCGGGCCTCCTGGCTGCAGAAGATTCCGGGAGTGAAGCGCAACTTCAAAGGGGTGCTCCCGCTCTACCCCATGGCTGTCCGCGATTTGGACTTCAGCGGGTATGATATCGTTCTTAGCTCCAGCAGTGCTTTTATGAAAAGCATCCAGGTGCCCGAGTCCACCTTCCATCTGTGCTACTGTCATACGCCGATGCGCTTCGCCTGGGACTATGACACGTACATGGAGCGGCAATCGAATTCCGGATTATTCAAAAGACTGCTTAAGGTGTATATGCAGCGGCTCAAGAACTGGGATCAGCGCACCTCCAAAAATGTGAACCAGTTCGTCGCCAACTCCTCAGTCGTGAAGACGCGGATTCAGAATTATTACCACCGGGATTCCGATGTGATTTTCCCGCCGATCAATACGGCCCGCTTCACCAGCTCCCCGAGCATTGGCGATTATTATCTGATTGTCTCGCGGCTGGTCTCCTACAAGCGGATCGATCTGGCGGTGGAGGCGTTCAACCGTAACGGTCTCAAGCTGTATATTGTCGGGGACGGACCGGACAGGAAGCGTCTGGAAGGCATGGCCAAGGGGAATGTATCGTTTCTGGGCCGGCTGGAGGATCAGGAAGTCACAGGGCTGATGTCCCAGTGCCGGGCGTTTGTTTTTCCCGGGGAAGAGGATTTCGGTATTACGCCGCTGGAGGCGAATGCCGCAGGAAGGCCGGTCATCGCCTATCAGGCTGGGGGAGCGCTCGACACGATTATTCCATACGTTAACGGCGTGTTTTTCCAGCACCAGGAAGTTGATGATTTGCTTAAGGCCATTGATGAGGTGGAGTCCTATGCGTGGGATATCGACCAGATTATGGGCCATGCACGCAAATTCGATGAGCAGGCGTTTATGGTTCAGTTCAAGCAGTATGTGGAACAGGCCTACGTCAATTTCCTAAAAGGAGGATGAAAGTATGAAACTCGCAGTTATTGGTACCGGCTATGTAGGACTTGTATCAGGCGTATGCTTTACCCTAAATGGAAATCATGTCATCTGTGTGGATAAGGATGAGGAGAAAATCAATAAGCTGAACCGGATGGAATCTCCCATCTATGAGCCGGGCATTGAAGCCCTGATCGAAATGAATCTGCGCGAGGGGCGGCTGAGCTTCTCGTCCGATCTTCAGGAGTCGGTCCGCCGCTCCGATATCGTCATTCTGGCCGTGGGTACACCCTCCCTGCCGGGCGGCGAAGCCGACCTGAGATATATCGAAGGGGCGGCTGCCGAGATTGCGCAGGCGATGGAAGGCTACAAGATCATTATGACCAAGTCAACTGTTCCTGTCGGCACCAATGAGCGAATCCGCCAGCTGATCTCCTCCCTCACGAATCATCCCTTCGATATCGTCTCTGCGCCTGAATTCCTCCGTGAAGGCTCCGCAATCCGCGATACGCTTCATCCCGACCGGATCGTGATCGGACTGGATAATCCGGCGCTTGAGCCCACGATGCGCGAGCTTCATCAGGGATTTACGGACAACGTATTCGTCACGGATATCCGCAGCGCCGAGATGATCAAATATGCTTCGAATGCTTTTCTGGCGACGAAGATCTCGTTCATTAATGAGATTGCCAACATTTGCGAAAAGGTAGGAGCGGATGTCACCGAAGTCGCAGGCGGCATGGGGATGGACCAGAGAATCGGTTCGACCTTCCTGCAGGCCGGTATCGGTTATGGCGGCTCATGCTTCCCGAAGGACACCAACGCGCTGATCCAGATTGCCGGTAACGTGGATTATGAGTTCAAGCTGCTCAAATCCGTCGTTGAAGTCAATAAAGGCCAGCGCTTCATGATTATCTCCAAGCTCCATGAATCGCTCGGCAGCCTGCGCGGCGCGGTCATCGGCATCTGGGGGCTTGCGTTCAAGCCCAATACCGATGATGTCCGTGAGGCCCCGGCCCGTGAGATCGTCGAGGCGCTGGTCGCCGAGGGCGCCATCGTGAAGCTGTATGATCCCATCGCTGCCGAGAATTTCCGGCGCGAGTACGATCACCCGCAGCTCCGCTGGTGCGGGCTGGCCGAAGAAGCTGCCGAGGGCAGCGATGCCGTCTGCCTGCTGACCGACTGGAGCCAGTTCAAGGAGATCAACCTGCACGTGCTTGCGGGCACCATGCGCCGCCCACTGCTGATCGACGGCCGCAATGTCTACACCAAAGAGCAGATCGAAGGCACCGGCCTCGAATATATCTCCGTTGGCCGCCCGCAGATGGGCGGGCTTAGCGGATTCTCCGCCAGCGTGGCTGGCGCGGTCTAATCTCTCTGGCGGAGTGCGCCGGCAGTGGGCCGCACGGCGAATGAGAGGGATAAATCCCATTAAATGCGCCGAAAGCGGGCTGGACGGCGAAATGAGAGGGATAAATCCCCTTGAATGCGCTGAAAGTGGGCTGAACGGCGGAATGAGAGGGATAAATCCCATTAAATGCGCTGAAAGCGGGCTGGACGGCGGAATGAGAGGGATAAATCCCCTTGAATGCGTCGAAAGTGGGCTGGCCGGCGAAATGAGAGGGATAAATCCCATTGAATGCGCTGAAAGTTGGCTGGAAGCGGAAATGAAGAGCACAAGTGCACCTGAATCGCGGGGAAGTTGGCTAAATGAGTAAATGAAGAGCACAAGTGCACCTGAATCCCGGGAAAGTTAGCTAAATGAGTAAATGAAGAGCACAAGTGCACCTGAATCTCGGGAAAGTTGGCCAAATGAGTAAATGAAGAGCACAAGTGCACCTGAATCCCGGGAAAGTTGGCTAAATGAGTAAATGAAGAGCACAAGTGCACCTGAATCCCGGGAATGTTAGCTGAACGAGCAAATGAAGAGCACAAGTACCCCTGATTTCCCGGATTCGAGCCAAATGGAGCAACTGAGCAGCACTAGTGCCTAGTACTTAACTAACCAGCTTCTGCCGCCGCGAACTTGTGCGGCAAGCCCTTGGCACAAGAGTCTTGGATTCCGGTCTTGAATCTTGGTCTTGAATTCTAATGTCTTGGAACTTGTTCTTTCCAGCCGCTAACTCAGCGGCGACGCCTTGGAACAAGCGGCACTTAAGAGTCTTTGAGCTTTTGAATCTTTCTCCGCCGCAACAGTAGGCGGCAACCAGGGATTCACTGTCGTGAAGGCAGGCTGCCGGCAACCAGGATTTCAACTGCTGCTGCCGCAAGTATAGCGCGGCAGCCCGGCCCCCTTGCCGCTACAACAAGCCGGCAATATCGGATCTTTAGCCGGGAGCTTCGCCTGCGGGCGAAGCGGATGTAAAAGCACAGCCTGTTATGAAATGGAGCGGAGAGGAATTTTGGAGCTGTAGGAGCGTTAGCGTCCGCCTTTGTATTTGGATTTCTACCGCGAGAAGCGGTTTTAATCAAGAAATCCAAATACAACAGCGGCCGTAAGCCCAAAATTCCTTGCAGCGACCCTCATAACAGGCGGGATTTTAAATTACAATTCCAGCAACAAGAAATACCCAATAACAATACGATATGGAGGGTTCACTATGAAACTAGTACTTCTATCAGGCGGCTCCGGCAAGCGGCTCTGGCCGTTGTCCAATGACTCACGCTCCAAGCAATTTCTGAAGGTACTGGAAAGCCCGGCAGGTGAACCGGAATCGATGGTACAACGGGTATGGAGACAGCTGGAGGAGAACGGCATGGCCGGGTCCTCTTATCTGGCGACCGGACGCAGCCAGGTGGAGATGATCCAGAGCCAGCTCGGCAGCGGGGTGCCGATCATCGTGGAGCCGGAGCGGCGGGATACCTTCCCGGCTATTGCGCTGACGGCGGCCTACCTGTATTCCATCGCGGGGGTGTCCCCAAGCGAGACCGTGGCGATTCTGCCGGTGGACCCATACGTGGAATCCTCCTTTTTCGAAACGGTGCTGCAGCTGGAGAACACCATGCTGGTGAGCGGGGCGAACCTGGCGCTGATGGGCGTAGTTCCCGAGCATGCTTCGGAGAAATACGGCTACATCATTCCAACGGGCGCAGATGCGGGAGCGAATGGTTACCTGCAAGTGAGCCACTTCCAGGAGAAGCCTGACCGTGTGCAGGCCGAGGAGCTGATCAGCCGGGGAGCGCTCTGGAACTGCGGAGTATTCGCCTTCCGTCTGGGCTACCTGCTGGATATCCTGCAGCGCAAAGGGCTGCCGCTGAATTACGAGGAGCTGCAGAAGCAGTATAAGCTGCTGTCCTCCATCAGCTTCGATTACGAAGTGGTAGAGAAAGAAGAGAACATCGTCGTGCAGCCTTATGCCGGATTCTGGAAGGACCTGGGTACCTGGAACACCCTGACCGAGGAAATGACCAGCAACCATGTCGGCAAAGGCTTCATCACCGCTGATTCCGAGGGCACCTGCCTCATTAACGAGCTGGATATTCCGATTACGGTCATCGGGGCGAAGGATCTGATTATCGCCGCCAGCCCGGACGGCATTCTGGTGACACACAAGGCCGAGAGTCCGCGGATCAAGGAAGTGCTGAAGACTTTTGAACAAAGACCGATGTACGAGGAACGCCGCTGGGGACACTACAAGGTGATCGATTATGTGAAATATGATGAAGGCAACGAGGTGCTGACCAAGCGGATTTTCATCAATGAGGGTAAAAATATCAGCTATCAGCTGCATCACAAACGCAGTGAAATCTGGACCTTTGTCAGCGGCGAAGCAAGCATTGTGATTAACGAGAAGATGCACAACGTGAAGGCAGGGGATGTGGTGCGGATACCGGAAGGGACCAAGCATGCCATTCTTGCTCTTACCGATGTGGAGTTCATTGAGGTGCAGACAGGCTCTGAGCTGGTAGAGGAAGACAATATCCGTATTACTCTGGACTGGGAGGATATCGCTCTACATCAGTTCATTTCTTAGGTCTAACTTATCTATTTAACCAATTGTTACAATTTTAAATCAGGTATTGAGAACTATTTTTTAGACAAATTTTGTTTTTACTCTACATTAAATTTGCATATCGACGATACTTACGGTAAGAGGGATTGATCCTTCCAAAACGACAATGGCAAACCTAATCGAAAGATAGGGACGCAAAGCTATAGGGCCTTCGCAAGAGTGGCAGCCTGGCTACCGAAAGGAAGAGAATATTGTGAAAACTTACCGTAAGTCTCGTTTGCTCTGCGCTGTGCTGTCGCTGGCCGTGGTATTGTCTGCTGTACCCGTGGGATTGGGAATCGCCCCGTCCACTGTCAAGGCTGCCTCCTCTACAGGAGCGCCCGTGAACCCTAATGCCTCAGCCGAGGCGGTCAAGCTGCTGAACAATCTGTATGATATCTCGGGAAATGGAATTATTACAGGGCAGCATGACTATTTCGAGAGTCCGGATGAGCTGAGCAACAAGCTAAAGGGAACAAGCGGACAATACGCCGCACTGCATGGTTATGAGCTTGGAGCAATCGGTGGACAGAGTGAGAGCGGAGTCGCTGCACAACGCAAAAATATTGTCTGGAGTGCAACGAACTGGTCCAGAGCGGGCGGCATTGTCGCCATGACCTTCCACCAGAACCTGCCGGGCACCAAGTACGAATGGTCCAATGTGCAGAAGTCAATCAGCCAGGCACAATTCAACAAATACGTAACCCCCGGTACTACAGAGTATAATGCGCTGATCACCGATCTGGATAAAGTAGCCGTCTCTCTGAAAAGCCTGCGGGATGCCAAGGTTCCCATCCTGTGGAGACCGTACCATGAAATGAACGGCGGCTGGTTCTGGTGGGGGAAGAAAGATAATTTCTCAGCTCTATGGAATATTATGTATGACCGTTTCGTAAACGTTCATCAATTAAATAATCTGATTTGGGTATGGAACCCGAATGCGCCGAATGCCAACTCTGATCCCTATGCACGGACTTATCCGGGTGCGGACAGAGTGGATGTGCTGGCAGCGGATATATATAATAACGACTACTCGAATAAATATCATGATGATCTGACCAGCCTGGCTGGCGGCAAACCGATCGGCATCGGCGAGAACGGTGAAATGCCGAATATCTCGAAGCTGAAGCTGACCCAGCAGAATTACGTGTTCATGATGAACTGGGGCAAGATGCTCTATGAGAATAACAGCACGGCTACGATCAAGAATTTCATGAATGACAGCTACACACTGACCCGTGACCAATATAAGGCCTGGACTGCTCCAGTGGCGGCCCCTAAGCCAACCGCAACACCGACGCCTACAGCAACACCAGCGCCTACAGTAACACCGACACCAACGGCAACCGCAACGCCGACGCCAACAGCAACGCCAACCGCAACATCGGCACCAACCGTTGCGCCGATTCCGAAGCCGGTCCCAACCTCCGGTGATACGGAGAGCAAGCCTGGCCAGAATGGGTTGCTTGGAGAATACTTCAAGAACATGACACTCTCGGGGACACCGGTTATGGTGCGTAACGATGAGGTCATCAGCTTCAATTGGCGTCAGAGTACTCCTAATACCACACTCGGCGTGGACTACTTCTCGATCCGGTGGACCGGCCAGATTAAGCCGGCTTACAGCGAGACCTATCAGTTCTATACTACATCGGATGACGGTATCCGCTTATGGGTGAACGGCACAGCAGTCATTGACAGCTGGGTCAAGCAGAGCGGAACTGCCCGCACAGGAAGCATAGCCTTGACTGCCGGGCAACTGTACGATATTAAGGTAGAGTATTATGAGAATGCAGGCGATGCGAATGTCCATCTGATGTGGCAGAGCCCCAGCCAGGTGAAGGGAACCGTACCTGCAAGTGCGCTTTTCTCCAGAGCAGGCAACACATCCATACCTGCTCCGGCTGCAACAGCAGTACCGACAACGGTACCAGCAGCGACAGTAGCGCCAGCACAGACAGCAACGCCGGCACCAGTAACGACACCAATGCCAACACCAGCACCAACACTGACGCCAGCACCGACACCAACGCCAACGCCAACGCCAACACCGGTGCCTACGCCGACAGCGGCTCCCGTTCCTTCTCCTACAGCAACACCGGTGGATCTGCCGGTAGAAGTTCCTGCTGCCAATGGACTGTACGCGGAATACTTCAATAACATGACGCTATCGGGCGAACCCGCTGTAGTGCGTACCGATGCTGTGCTTGATTTCAACTGGCGCCAAGGCTCGCCGGATGCCGCCCTCGGCATAGACTTTTTCTCTGTCCGCTGGAGCGGGAAGATGAAGCCGCTCTACACGGAGACTTATCAGATCTATACCCATTCCGATGACGGTATCCGCGTACGGGTGAACGGTGAGCTTGTGATTGACAGCTGGGTGAAGCAGAGCGGCACCGAACGCATGGGCAGCATCAGCCTGACCGCAGGCGAGCTGTATGATATTCAGGTAGAGTATTATGAGAATCAAGGGGATGCAAAAGCGCGGCTGATGTGGCAGAGTCCAAGCCAGGCCAAAGGAACCATTCCGGCAAGCGCGCTGTTTCTCCCTTCCGCTTCGTAAGCTCATAAGGTCCGCAGCTGTGTTCAACATTGGCGCTGTTACTGGTTAAGACGTTACAATTATAAATCCTGCAAGCCACTCTTAATGGCCCTGCTTACCAGCAGGGCTACTAAGCTATAGACGACCATCCGGGAAGCGTAACCGCTCCGGGGTCTGCCGAAGCGGTGTGGCTGGAGAAAGGAGATTACATTGAACACTAACCGTAAGTACAGGCTATTTACAACTGTTTTTCCTCTTATCCTTATCCTTTCATTGCTTCCATGGGGGGAAGGGCGCAGTCTTCCGGCAGATGCCAAGATTACCACACTGGCCGCCCCTGCCGCCGCTCCCATTAAGCCCATTAATCCTTCGGCCTCCAAGGAGGCTTCCGCACTGTTAAGCTATCTCCACGATCTCAGCGGCAAGGGCATGATATCCGGCCAGCATGATTACCTGGAGAGCCCCGATGAATTCAATAATAAGCTCCGCACCACAACCGGCCGCTATGCCGTTCTGCATGGCTATGAGCTGGGAGCCATAGGTAACCAGTCCAAGGCGACCATTGCCAAGCAGCGTCAGGCTGTCGTGGACAGCGCCATCCGGTGGCATAAGGGCGGCGGCATTGTCGCCATGACCTTCCATCAGAATCTGCCGGGAACTGCGCCGGTATGGACCAATGTGCAGAAGCCGCTTAGCCAGAATCAATTCAAGCAGTACGTCACTCCCGGAACGCCGCAGTATAAGGCTCTGATTGCCGAGCTGGATGAAGTGGCCAAGTATCTGGGTGAGCTGCGGGATGCCGGAGTTCCCGTGTTATGGCGGCCCTATCATGAGATGAACGGCGGCTGGTTCTGGTGGGGGCAGAAGGATGACTTTGTGAAGCTGTGGGACCTGGTCTATGACCGCATGGTGAATACGCATAAGCTGAACAATCTGCTGTGGGTGTGGAATCCGAATGCCCCCAACAAGTCGTCTGAGCCGTATGCCGCCTATTTTCCCGGCACCGCCAAGGTGGATATTCTGGCCGCCGACATTTATGACAATGATTTCAAGCAGTCTTATTATGACAGCCTTCTGAAGCTTGCGGACGGCAAACCGATAGGCATCGGGGAGAGCGGAGAGCTGCCAGACCCTGTCATCATGTCTCAAAAACAAAGCAAATGGGTATATACGATGACATGGGGCAAGATGCTGGTGGAGAATAACCCGACCGTGAAAATTCAAAGCTTCATGAACCATAAATATACGGTCTCGCGGGAGGATTACAAGCTCGCAGCGGGTGCCAAAACCCATGCGGCGGCTGTAAGCTCAAGGAACGGTCTGAGAGGCCAGTATTATGGCAATATGGACCTGTCCGGCACACCGCTGCTTACCCGTAACGACAGTACCATTCAGTTCAACTGGCATGGGAATTCACCGGCATCCGGCCTTCCCAAGGATTCATTCTCGGTACGCTGGACCGGGACCCTTAAGCCTCTCTACAGTGAAAAGTATACGTTCACCGCTTCTTCGGATGACGGCATCCGCGTATGGATCGGCGGCAAGCTCCTGATCGACAGCTGGAAGAACCAAAGCAGTGCGAGCAAGGAGGGCAGCATCACGCTCTCTGCGGGTACCCCCTATGCTATCAAGGTAGAGTATTACGAGAACCGCGGGGATGCCAGCGTCAGTCTGATGTGGAGAAGCCAGAGCCAGAAGCAGATGATTATTCCCCAGAGTGCGCTGACGCTTCCTTAAGGAAGCCGCGCAGAGGAAGAAGCGTGACGTTAGCCCGGTGCAGCACAGAATTCCGGAAGAAAGCGAGGACAAGGGAATGAGGACTAGAGTTCAAAAGAAACCCAGTAAATATCTCCACAGGCTACTAAAATTTGCAGCACTGATCATCTTGATTCTGTTGTCCGTCTCTGTCTTCGGAGATTACGGGACCAGGGACGGTGAAGCAGATGTGGATCTGTCTTCATTGTCGGCGGCCAAGGATGCCGGTCCTGAGATGCCGGAAGGAACGGTTCTATGGAAGCTTGGCAAGCATGACGGCTCTGCCGGTGAGTTCAAGGCGGCAGGGTCAAGCGGGGTGAAGAAGTCGCTCAGCATAGCCTCAACCACTGCCAGGTCGGCAGAGCTGAAGTCACTGCCCTCCGGCCTGCACGGGGAGACCAACCCGGAGCTGCGGATTCAGTATGAGCTGGATAAGATCCCGGAGCACGGGGTCTTATTTCGCGTGAGCATTATCGATGCTTACAAATCCGTTCCCCAGATGAGCGTGTTCTCCAACCGTCAGCTCTCAGGCATCATTCAGATCGCCGGGATTGCCGGAACAGGCAGCAAATACGACTTCCGCAAAACCTATGAGCTGTACATTCCCAAAGAACAGCTCATCAGCGGCACCAACGAGCTGACGCTGCGGACGGCCAGGGGAATCTATTCCTCAGAGGCTGAGGATAAGTACAACTGGTGGACATGGGATAATCTGAGTCTGGAGGCGCTGAAATCTCCGATTAAGGAGCCGATTCACGGCAGCTATACGCTGACGGGGACGGTGGTGAATAACAAGCAGTTTTATTTTGACGAGGGGGCGGTTACGCATCTGCCCTATATTATGAAGTGGCTGGGCGTAGCCTATAGCGGCAATATCATGCGGACCAGCTGTGCCAGCGATGTGGGCCGCTCGTGTGAGAATATGGAGGAGTATTACAAGGTCCTGAAGGATTACAATATGCAGGCCGTAGCGCTCTATCTGTACACAGGCGATATCAAGCTGAAGGCGGACGGATCGCTGCCCGAGGATGCCGAGAAGAAGCTGACGGAATATTTCCAGAAGTACAGCCCGTACTTCCAGTATTACGAGGTGGATAACGAACCGGGTCTGTTCAACCGTTCCAAAGCGGTCAATCTGGCCATAGCCGGGTGGCTGAACAGCAAGGGTAAGACGATCGCACCGCATCTGCAGACGGTTGCACCCGGATGGGCCTACTGGCCGGGCTACAGCGAAGACTCGTGCGGCAATCAGAAGGGGCCGGTGAAGCAGTGCGGAGACCCCGACGGCTGGGAACGCGATCCGAAGCAGCGCGATGAGCTTGAAGCGGTAACGGATCTGACGAATGGCCATTCTTATGGGGATTCCTATATTTTCGGACAGGGCGGGAGCTTCACGGAGAACCTGAAGACCTTCGGGGGCTCGCTAGACGGCCTTAGCAAAAAAATGCTCGCCACCGAGTTCGGCACCTCGGACTCCCATGTGGACGCGTATCAATATGGGGCCAAGGAGCGGACTTCAGCGGTGTTCGACCGGATTATGCGGGCACATATTGGCTATGCCGAGATGTTCGTGCAGCATGCCGCCTTTTTCAAAAATTTCAGCCTGTTCAAATACGGCTTCAATCTGGAGGATCATGATCCGGCGGCTACAGAGATCTACTACACCAAGGAAGGCGAAGAATCCCGCGTCAGTATCATGCGCAGGCTGGATCTGGCTTATGCTACACACGGCGCTCCGCTGACCTACCAGATCAGTAATAAGGAGGAGCTGAAGGATAAGCTGGTCTACGTAAGAGCAGTGGACACCTCCACGCTTGAGCCGCTGGCGGGCAGCAAGGCGACATCCAACAAGGTGCTGGTGAACTTCGTCAATTTCGAGAAGACGGAGCAGACCGTTAAGGTCAAGGTCACTATGCCGAAGAAAACGGAGTACGAAGGAGAACGGTTTGGCAAGGGCGATACTTATGAGGAGGCCCGCAGTTATGTAACCGGCAGAGCCGCTTCGCCGGAGCTGGAATTCACGGAGACGCTGGCTCCGGGAGAAGGCGTACAGTACATTCTGGAGCCTTCCTCCGAGGTGGCGGATACGGCGCCTCAGGGCCTGAAGGCGACTGCTGTCAAGGGATTATCGATGCATCTGAACTGGCTGGAAGCCCCCGGAGCAAGCTATGAAGTGCTCCGGGCGGACGGCCCGGACGAGAAGCTGAAGGTCATCGCTACAGCAGTGAAGGGAACCGAGTACAACGACAGCAAGCTGAAGGAAGGCACACTTTATACTTATGCTGTAAGAGTGTCCGGCTCTGGTGTGATGTCAGAGAAGACACAGATTACAGCAACCGGACTTGTCCCGCTGGACCGGGCAGGCTGGAAGGTGACGTCCAGTGTGAGTAAGGAGGCTTCCAATCCGGCAGGTGCCATTGACGGAGACCGGCGGACCCGCTGGGATACGGTCAAGCATCAGGCTTCGGGGGAGTACTTCCAGATTGATCTGGGCGCAGAACATACGGTAGAAGCTATAGATATGGATTACCCTTTATCGCCATATGATTATCCGCGCGGCTACACTGTCCACGTATCGGAGGATGCCAAGAGCTGGAGACAGGTTGCAGCGGGCAAAGGCCAGCTGGAGAAGACCAAGATTACGTTTGCTCCGGTCAAGACCCGGCATATCAAGATTACCCAGACAGGCTCCGGCGGCAACTACTGGTCCATTCAGGAGCTGCAGGTGTATTCAAGAGAATGAAGGACGGCATAATAACCTCCGTGGAATTCAGCCCACCGGGGTTTTTTTCTATCTAACGAATCATACACATACTATAAAATACATGGGGCTAAGGCGAATACCCGCTCCCGGGAAAGGTGTGAACCGGTTCATGACTCATCTTGCAGATCAAATCATCCTGCTGCTGGCGGCTTTGCTGCTGATCGCCGTGCTCTCCACCAAATTCTCCACCCGTTTTGGCATGCCTGCCCTGGTCCTGTTTATTGCAGCCGGCATGGTACTCAGCCATTTTATTTATTTCAACAATGCTTCGCTCACGCAGATTGCCGGCATTTTTGCCCTGGTGGTGATTCTGTTTGAGGGCGGGATGCAGACGAGCATGAAGGATATTCGCCCGATTCTGAAGCCGGCGTTGTCGCTGGCTACACTCGGAGTGCTGCTGACTGCGGTGATCGTTGGTGTTTTTGCCAAATTTATACTCGGGGTGCCCTGGGCGGAGAGCTTCCTGTTCGGGGCCATTGTCGGCTCCACAGATGCGGCGGCGGTATTCTCCGTGCTGGGCGGCAAAAATATCGACAAACGGCTGACCTCGACGCTTGAAGCCGAATCCGGCAGCAATGATCCGATGGCTGTATTCCTTACCGTGTCGCTGATTGAATGGGTGCAGCACCCGGATACCGCAGTCTGGAGCCTGGTGCTGTCGTTCTTCTGGGAGATGGGGGTAGGGCTGCTGGTCGGGATCATCCTCGGCAAGCTGGCAGTGTATCTGATTAACCGGATTAATCTGGACTCCACCGGGCTGTATCCGGTCATGGCGGTAGGCTTCGCAGTTCTGACTTACGGGGTCTCGGCTATGGTGCACAGCAGCGGACTGCTTGCCGTCTATGTCATGGGGCTGGTGCTGGGGAATTCCGAGCTGATGTACCACCGTACCATTATGAATTTCAGTCATGGCTTTGCCTGGATGATGCAGATTGCCATGTTCATTCTGCTCGGGATGCTGGTCTTCCCGCAGGAGCTGGCGGCTGTGGCCTGGCAGGGGCTGCTGCTGTCAGTGATTCTGATGGCCCTGGCAAGGCCGCTCGGCGTATTTCTTAGCCTGCTCGTGTCCCGGTTCTCCTTCCGTGAAAAGACACTGATCTCCTGGGCCGGGCTCCGGGGAGCCGTCCCGATTGTCCTGGCGACCTACCCGCTGCTCGCGGGGCTGCCGCATGGCAGGCTGTTCTTCAATGTCGTATTCTTCGTTGTCCTGACCTCGGCAGTGATTCAGGGAACAACCATTTCACCCCTGGCCTCGCGGCTGAGGCTGGTGGGCCGGGAGCATGCGTCCCAGCCATCCTTGATGGAGCTTGTTGCGCTAGGGAAGACGGATTCCGAATTCAATCATATCGGAATCGACCGGCAGATGGCGATATCCGGCATGCAGATTGCAGAGATCGGCCTGCCGGATGATATTCTGTTCACGGCCATTATACGGAACAAGAGCATCGTGACACCGCATGGCAGCACGGTGATTGAGCCCGGAGATACGGTATATGTGCTTAGCCCCAAGAGCAAACGGGAGGAGATGCGCACCATCTTCCGCAGCGGCCTGGGGCGGGCGGCAGAGGCGGATATCCCTACGGTATAAGGGACATCCTACGGGAGGGATGGAAGCTTCTCTTCCGGTTCAGGTGATTTATGTCAATCCATGTGCTTTTGCAGAATTGTGATTCAAATTATAGGATAGCCTCCCGGAGGAGTGCTAGAATGTGCAGTACATCAAGGATGCAGCACATTAGATTGCAATACGGCAAAAAGTATGTTAAATTGTATATAGATTTAGAACGAGTCTAAATACAATAAGTTGCAAAATACACATTCCGGGAGGTTATTTAAATGAGTACACAAGTTAACAGCCACACTGCACTGCATGCTGTTCTGAACCGTCAGACCGCGAACTGGACGTTGCTGGGAGTGAAGCTGCATCACTACCACTGGTATGTCAGCGGAACCCAATTCTTCACTCTGCATGAGAAATTCGAAGAGCTGTACAATGAAGCTGCGGGTTATGTGGATGAGCTGGCGGAGCGGCTGCTTGCGATCGGCGGACGTCCTGCTTCTACGATGGCAGAGTACCTGAAGCTCTCCAGCCTGAAGGAAGCTGCCGGCGGTGAGAGCGCCAAGGAAATGGTGGCACAGCTGGTTCAAGACTTCGCTGCCGTAGCTGAAGAGCTGAAGCAGGGCATTACTAGCGCAGAGGAGGTCAGCGACCAGCCTACCGCCGATCTGCTGATCGGAATCCGGACAAGTGTAGAGAAGACATCCTGGATGCTGAACGCTTACCTGGCGTAACTCCGGCATAAGACATATAGAAGAGCGCCCGCGTTATACATGCGGGCGCTCTTTGCTTACTTAATAAATACACCGCCGAAGGGCAGCGCCTCCCGCAGGAAGCGCTTGATAATGCCGTCTTCATTATTGTCGCGCTCGAAGCGTCTGCTCTGGCGTCCGGCCTGGAACAGCACAGGCCCGTGGCCGGTCATCTTCCAGTGATAGCTCATATGCTGGCTGGCGAGATGGTTGCCGTACACCGTCAGCTCAAGCTTGGCATTCTCGGGATAAGCGATAATGCTTCCGGCATCGACATACAGCGGATCGAAGGGATGCAGCTCGGCTTCGCAGACCGTGCCCTCCGTCAGAATGCCGATGCTGCCGCGGCCGGAGAATTTGACCTTGACGATATCCCGGGTAATCAGCATGTTCTTCATGCTCAGCACTCTCGTCTGCATCGTGACACCCTTGCTGTAGAAGAAGAGATGCCTGAAGTCGTAGAGCAGATCGCTCTTGCTGTCGAGCTGGATGGTCTTGACCCGGTAGCCGGGCGGCAGCGCGGCTGTGAACCGGCAAGGGCCGGTCAGATCCGCCCGGATCAGCTTGCGCTTGCGGTACATGCCCTTCACATCCATGAACCGGTCGGCCCGTCCCGCCGAAGGGCCCTGGTAGGCAATAATCTGCTGCGGATGCAGCACATGGACCTCCTCGTTCTCCTGAACGGTAAAAGCAACCGCCTGTCCGCTGCCGCTGTCGCCTTCATCCTGAATGTCAATGTTCATTCTTCATCCTCCTTAACGCAGCCGGTCGCTTCTTCTGGAGCGGTGCCGCATCGTGAAGCGCAGCACCCGGATCAGCAGGAAGTAGCCCAGCAGAAGAGCAATCCCGGAGATGACTGTCACCTTGATCCGGTTGAAGTAGTTCTCTCTCGCCGTGCGGTCATTCTTCAGCTCGTCCACGACCTGGCTGAGCTGGCGGTTCTGCTCCTGCAGGGCAGCATTCTGGGACTGATACGTCTGCATTTGCTGCAGGCTGTCCGTCAGCTGGTCCTTGGCTTCACCGAGATCCTCCTTCGTCTGCTGAAGCTCTTCTGCAGTCTTCTGGTAACTCTCCTGCAGCTTGGTGACTTCTCCGGGAAGCTCCGAGAAGCTCTGTATTCCATTGTATATATCATTCAGATAATTGGCCTTGGCCTCGGGGGCAGGCCAAGTGAGAGTAAGGCCAAGCATAAGCAGGGAAGAACCCAGCAGCCTCAGCATCACTCCTGTTACCCGTCTTTTCATCAACTGATCACCACCTGTTAGAGCTAATTGTCCTCCTATTTTATCATAGCTGCTTGCTGTTTGAACAACCCGGGCGGCTGTAGGCATAATTACCCTTTGTGTCTATGGAGAGAACCAAGAGGTAATACAGCGTTAAGGCAGGGATGGTTTCCATAATATTGAGTGTAACTGCAAATTAACGTATACTGTGAACGGAAAGGGGCTGTATTCAATGAATAGATGGCTCAAAACACTGTTGTTCCTGGCGGGCTCCGCCCTGTTGACCCGGTTTATTCCGTTCTCCTCCTTATTCCGTAATCTGGATACCATGTTCCATGAATTCGGCCACGCGCTGATGACTCTGCTGCTCTCCGGCAATGTGCTGCGCATTGAGCTGTATTCTGATCACAGCGGTGTGACCTATTCGGCGATTGCTGCCGGAGGCAAGGCGATCCTGGTGTCGCTGGCGGGTTATCCTCTGGCTTCACTGTTCGCGTTGCTGCTCTTCTATTTCTATAGTAGAGATAAGCGGGAATGGGGGCTTGTTCTGACCAGCCTGGTCGCGCTGATTATGCTTGTGCTGTATGTACGGGGCGGCTTCGGAATGATCTGGCTAAGCGGCTTCATTCTGCTGAATGCTGCGATGCTGTTCCTCTGGCCGAAGGTCAGCAAGGTGTACTATCTGTTTCTTGCGTTCCTGACTCTGGAGGAGTCTGTGATGGGGACCTTATTCCTGGTCTATGCTTCCGTCGTGACGCCTTCCCGGGCAGGGGACGCGGCGAATCTGGCCCGATTGACCATTTTACCGGCCCCTGTGTGGTCACTCCTGTTCTTCCTCTTCGCATTGCTGTGTGCAACCTGGGCCCTTGGGCTGTTCTTCCGGCATGAGAAGGCGGGCAGACGGGTCCGATTGATGTAATGCGTAAAACTTTGTTCGTCATATTTTGACAAAAGAATAGACTTTCATAAAGAGGCAATCACCTTTTGGGGTAGGTTGGCTCTTTTTTTGTCGATATTATAGGACCGAACATACATTCCATGACAAGGAGTTGTCCGCCAATATTGGTACATTAATAGAAGACCCAAATTAAGAAAGAGGTGGAAATATGCAAGCAAGTATTCAGACGTTGTTTACATGGAGCCAGGAGCGTATTTTGGCAGGCGGTGCCAAGAAAATAGTGCTGCTCGTGGAGTGGAAGGGAGCGCTACAAGGGGAGGATTCCCGCAAGAAGAGCCGCAAGGTGGTAGCCCGGGATATTGAGCTGCGTGTCTGGCTCGAAAGTCATGTCAAGGTAACAGGATGTTACGGCTGTAGTGCAGAAGAAGGAGAGGGGAGGTCACTGCTCCTGAAGCTTGGCAAAATCCATTCCGGGCAGCGCAGGTACATCGCCCTGGAATTCATGATGGCGGGTATGCCTGCAGGTATACATGAAGCCCTCTGGCTGCAATGGCAATACAAGCAGCCTACGGTGGAGCGTATCCGCGAGCTGCCGCTCAAGAAGCTGGGAATCGAATATTCCCATCATACCGGCCTGCTGGGAGCCAACTCCTGCTTCCATGTGGAGAAGCATCTGGCGCTGCTGCAGACAGAGGCGCTAATCGCGGAAGCCCAGGAGGCCCGGATGAGGAACAAGCCGGAGGTGCCCGCAGATATTCTTCGCAGGCAGGCCGATCATCTACTCCTGATGGCTGCCCGTTCCGGGGATATGCAGCTGCTCAGAGAAGCGGAAGCGCTGTATAAAAGACTGGAGGCGGAGAATCTGCCGCTCAGCAGGATAGGAATGAGATAATTGCAGGGAAACTGCGTAGATAGAATAGGAATTACCCATACATAGGGCTCAAATATAGAATCACACTCGGCGGAGCAGATAAAGAAATGCGTAATATCTAAATGTGGTAACATAGTAAAATAGTTCTATTATATTTTCTTATCTCGGTTATTACATCCTTGGTTATAGATATATATAACTAGTTTATTTAAAAATAATGGGTCTATTTTACCATAAGTCAAGGAGAACTGAATATGACAGACCGATTGATCCGGCTGATGCGCATCATTACGCTAGTTCAAGCCAAACCGGGAATTCTGGCCCGTGAGCTGGCGGAACGATGCGGCAACAGCGAGAGAACGATTTATCGGGATATGGATGCGCTCAGTGCCATGCATATCCCCATTACTCATATGGGACACGGCAAGGGGTATGCTTTTATCGGTAATTTCGCGCTGTACCCCTTGGATTGGTCAGAAGAGGAAGAAGAGGCTTTTTCACAGTTGCGCAGTATTATGGCGGAGATCAAACCTTTGCTGCCCCCGAGCTTTGAAGACGCATACGAGAAAGTGATGGCTGCAGATTATAAGCAAAAGGCAGAAAGGGAAGAAACAATGGAGCGTACGAAAAAGGAAGCCGGACCAAACTGGACGGAAAGCAGCAGATCTCAGGGAGACCAGCCCCTCTTTCTGACCGACATTCTGGATGCCGTAATGAAGCAGAGAAGCATACAGGCCGACTATAGTGAGAATGCCTACGAAGAAAAAGGTATCCGGATTGATCCCTATTGCCTGGTCCCGCTAGAGAATCGTTTTCACCTGATTGGTTTCTGTCACCGCTTCGGGATCATCCGCACCTTTCATATTAACGGCTTCTCCAGTGTCAATCCGTTGGACAGGTGGTTCTCCAAAGATCAGTTCGATCTGCAGTCCTTCATGGAGCAGAAGTGGTCCCTGGAACAGGACAGCCTGCAGGTTGAATTCAGAGTCAAATTCTCGCAGCGGATGATGGAACGGCTGAAGCAGGAGGAGATGTTTGTGAAGCCGAGCAGGGTGGACCGCCAGAACCGCAGCCTGCATTTCAAGGTCGCTGTGGAGCAGGACATCGGCTTCGTCCATTGGATTATGAAATACAAGGAAGAGGCTGAGATTATGGAGCCGCTGTACTACCGGGATGTGCTGAAGCATCAGCTGGAGAAGTGGCTGTCGCTATATAAATAACGATAGGTATATTTTCCCCACACTTTTATGCTCTGATATATTCATACAAAATTCATAGGGTTAGTTATATGCATAAATTTTCCTTGCCTAGATAGGACATCCATAGTAAAGTTATACATTAAATAACAGTAATATGTATTTAAAGTCAATTACTTTACTTGTTGTGTTAGGTAATAGTTAATATATCTAACTTTTTAAATAGTTTTCCTGACCAGGCATTTGACCTTCGTTCAATTTTTAACAGAAAAGAGGGAGAGACTTGATCCAGCCGATTCTGAGCATTGAGAACCTGCATACCCACTTTTTTACCGACCGGGGTGAGGTCCCGGCAGTGGATGGTGTCGATCTCTACATTAATCCGGGCGAAGTTCTGGGTGTCGTAGGAGAATCAGGCTGCGGCAAAAGCGTCACCTCACTGTCTATCCTGAAGCTGGTCCCAAGCCCCCCAGGGAGAATTGTAGACGGGCGCATCCTGCTGAAGGGACGCGATATTGTTCCGCTGAAGGAGAAGGATATGCGAAAGATCCGGGGGGATTCGGTCTCGATGATCTTTCAGGAGCCGATGACCTCGCTGAATCCCTTATTCACGGTTGGACAGCAGATTATGGAGACGGTACGCCTGCACCGTGGTCTCTCCAGGAAGGAGGCCCGGGAGCATGCTGTCGGTATGCTGCGCAAGGTTGGAATTCCCCGGCCGGAAGCGATCATCGACGAGTACCCGCATCAGCTGTCGGGAGGCATGCGCCAGCGTGTCATGATTGCCATGTCGATCTCCTGCAGCCCGGAGCTGCTGATTGCCGATGAGCCGACAACGGCGCTTGATGTCACCATTCAGGCCCAGATTCTGGAGCTGATCCGCCAGTTGAATGAGGAGCAGGGCACTGCCGTTATGCTGATTACCCATGATCTTGGCGTAGTAGCCGAGATGTGCCACCGTGTGGCTGTGATGTATGCCGGCAAGGTGGTGGAGGAAGGCAGTGTGCATGATATTTTCAAAAATCCGCTGCATCCGTATACGAGAGGACTGATTGCCTCCGTCCCCCGGATGGATGAAGCTAAGGAACGTCTCTACTCCATTCCGGGCAATGTGCCGATTCTCAGTACAGATATGCAGGGCTGCCGGTTCGCACCGCGCTGCCCGGAGGTCATGGAGCTCTGCATGCAGAGCCTTCCGGCGCTGACACGGCAAGAGGAGCAGCACAGCTGCAGATGCTGGCTGCATGACAGTCCACAGGAGGATGCGGTATGAGTGAGAGCCTGCTTGAGGTCAAGGGACTCCGGAAGTATTATCCGCTGAACAAGGGCTTCTTCAGCCGGGAACGTGGCAGTGTGAAGGCTGTAGATGATATCTCCTTCGCGGTGAGCAAGGGGGAGACCTTCGGTCTGGTAGGGGAGAGCGGCTGCGGCAAATCGACCACCGGCCGCGCGCTGCTCCGGCTGATTGAGCCGACAGCGGGCGAGATCTGGTTCGAAGGGCAGGAGCTTACGAAGCTGTCTGCGGAAGAGATGCGGCGGCAGCGCCGGGAGATGCAGATTGTCTTCCAGGACCCGTTCTCCTCCCTGGACCCGCGCCATACTGTGCAGCGTATTCTCGAAGAGCCGATGATTGTACACGCTACTTGCGATGCCAGGCAGCGCAAGGCAGAGGTGGAGCGGCTGGCGGATGTAGTCGGGTTGTCCAGGGCGCATCTGCAGCGTTACCCTCACCAGTTCTCCGGCGGACAACGCCAACGGATCGGCATTGCCAGAGCACTGGCACTCCATCCGAAGCTGATTATTGCGGATGAGCCTGTCTCTGCGCTGGATGTATCGATCCAGTCCCAGGTCATTAACCTGATGCAGGATTTGCAGCGGGAATTCGGCTTAACTTACATATTTATCGCCCATGATCTCAGTGTGGTGAAGCATATCTGCGACCGGGTAGCGGTAATGTACCTGGGGCGGATTGTCGAAATTACGGACAAGCATAAGCTCTATGCCCGGCCGCAGCATCCTTATACGCAGGCTCTGCTGTCTGCGGTTCCTGAACCTGATCCCGATATCCGCAAGGAGCGGATCATTCTGCAGGGGGAGGTACCAAGTCCTGCTAATGCGCCAATCGGATGTGCGTTTAACACGCGTTGTCCGCGCGTGATAGAGCGGTGCCGGGTGATCAGACCTCCGCTGATAGAGACAGAAGCCGGACACTTCACAGCCTGCCATCTCTATGATGAAGAAGCCAATACACCGCTTGCCTGATCTGCTTGCATCGTAGAGCCATACACAGAAGAACCTTGGTTTATAGCTGTGCTACCTGCACCGCTCTATATAAACACTTTGATATTTCAATGAAAGAAGGGAGCTTTCTGGAGATGAACAAATGGGGTAATCTCGCATTGGTACTGATGCTTGGCGCGGGGCTCGCGCTCAGCGGCTGCGGCGGAGGGAACAACACAGGCAACACGGGAAATACCGGAGGGAATACGGCGGCAACAAATGCTCCGGCAAGCTCACCTGAGACCTCCGGGACAGCGCAGGATACCCTGATCCTGGGGCGCGGAGGCGACTCGGCTTCCCTGGACCCGGCGATTGTGACGGACGGGGAGTCGCTGAAGATTGCGCATCAGGTCTTCGATTCGCTGCTCGAGTATAAGCCGGGTACCTCTGAAGTCCAGGCCTCACTTGCCGATAGCTGGGAAGTAACGCCGGACGGGCTGAGCTACACCTTCAAGCTGCATCCCGGCGTGAAGTTTCATGACGGAACCGATTTCAACGCCGAGGCAGTCGTGTTCAATTTCCAGCGCTGGAGTGATCCGGCCAGTGAATACAAATTCGAAGGTGATTCTTTCGATTACTATGACTCCATGTTCGGTCCGGACGGTTCACGGGTGATCAAGGAAGTGAAGGCGGTGGACGAGTCGACGGTTCAATTTGTACTGAACCAGCCGCAGGCGCCGTTCCTGCAGAATATCGCCATGACCACCTTCGGGATTGCCAGTCCTGCTGCGGTCAAGGAGAAGAAGGAGAATTTCAAGAATGAGCCGGTAGGGACAGGCCCGTTCGTGTTCAAGGAGTGGAAGCGCAATGATTCCATCACCCTGGACAAGAATACCGCCTACTGGAAAGAAGGGCTTCCCAAGCTGAACAAGGTCATCGTGCGCTCGATCCCGGACAACTCAGCCCGCTTCACGGCGCTGCAAAACGGGGAAATCGATCTGATGGAAGATCTCAGCCCGGATGACTTGTCCACGCTGGAGAGTAACAGTGCGCTGACCAAGATTGAGCGTCCGCCGTTCAATGTGGCGTACCTCGGCTTCAACTTCAAGAAGAAGCCGTTCGACAATGTGAAGGTCAGACAGGCGCTCAGCCATGCAGTCAACAAGCAGGAGATTATCGATGCGTTCTTCGCAGGCCAGGCTCAGCCAGCAGTGAATCCGATGCCGCCTTCGCTGTGGGGGTATAACGACAGCGTGAAGGATTATGAGTATGATCTGGACAAAGCTAAAGCGTTGCTGGCCGAAGCGGGTTATCCTGACGGACTGCCTGATCCGGTGACATTGTACGCGATGCCTGTATCCCGTCCTTATATGCCTGACGGCAAGAAGGTAGCCGAAGCGATTCAAGCAGAATGGGAGAAGATCGGGGTCAAGACCGTCATCGAGTCCCCGGAATGGGCCACGTATCTCGATGACACCAAGGCCGGGGAGAAGGATGATATCTTCATGCTTGGCTGGACCGGTGACAACGGCGACCCGGACAACTTCCTGTACACCCTGCTGGACAAGGATGCTATTCCCGGCAATAACCGTGCCTTTTATGTGAATGAAGAATTGCATACACTTCTGACCGGTGCCCAGAAGGAGACGGATCAGGACAAGCGCTCCGAGCTGTACAAGCAGGCTCAGGAGATGATCAAAGCCGATGCACCGTGGATTCCGCTGGTTCATACCACACCGCTGCTGGCCGGCAAGGCCAATCTGAAGGGCTTCGTTCCCGGACCGACAGGGACAGAGTATTACAGTGAGATTTATTTTGAATAAATACACCTTTGGAAGGTGAACGGAATTGAACTCTTACCTCATAAAACGTGTGATGGTGCTGTTCCCGGTTCTGATCGGCATGACCCTGATCGTCTTCTCCATCATCCATGCCATTCCGGGTGATCCGGCCGAGACGATTCTCGGCCAGAAGGCAACGGAGCAATCCAAGCAGGCGCTGCGTAACCAGCTTGGTCTCGACAAGCCCTGGCTGCAGCAATATTTTAACTACATGGGTGATTTGGTCCGGGGCGACCTGGGGACTTCGATCCGCACCAAAACGCCGATCGCCAAGGAAATCGTACCGTATCTGGCGGCTACGCTGGAGCTGACGGCTGCCAGTATGCTGTTCGCAACCTTCGTCGGAGTCAACGCCGGTATCCTTAGCGCCTGGAGACAGAACTCCTGGTTCGATTACACGGCTATGATCATCGCGCTCATTGGGGTATCGATGCCGATCTTCTGGCTGGGGCTGATGGAGCAGCTGCTCTTCGCGCTGAAGCTGCACTGGCTGCCGTCCATCGGCAGGATGGACCAGCGCAATCCGGTGGAGACGATAACCAACCTGTACGTGCTGGATACAATTCTGGCCGGGCGGTGGGACCAGCTGTGGACGGTCATTAAGCATCTCATTCTGCCGAGTATTGCGCTTGGCACGATACCGATGGCGATCATTGCCCGGATGACCCGCTCCAGTATGCTGGAGGTGATGAATTCCGATTATATCCGTACAGCCAAGGCTAAGGGTATGTCGCAGTTCCTCGTGGTCTATAAGCATGCGCTGAAGAATGCGCTCATTCCGGTGCTGACGGTAATCGGCCTGCAGACGGGGGCGCTGCTCGGAGGGGCGGTGCTGACCGAGACGATTTTTGCCTGGCCCGGGGTAGGGCGTTATATCTTTGAAGCGATCAGCTCGCGGGATTATCCGGTGATTCAGACGGGGATTCTGATTATTGCCTTTATCTTTGTGCTCATCAATCTGCTGGTGGATCTGCTGTATGCCGCAATCGATCCGCGCATCAATTACAAGTGAGGGGGAGCAGCTATGGGACAGGCAGCACTACAGGCTTCACCTCCTAAGGCTCCGGCGGATCAGGCCTCCGGCCCCTGGCGCGATGCGTGGAAGGCCTTCCGCAAGAACAAGACAGCCATGGCTGGGCTTGGCATTATCCTGTTCTTTGTACTGATTGCGCTGCTCGCGCCGTGGATCGGCCCGTATGATTTCAAGGCCCAGCAATTGGTAAACCGGCTGAAGCCGCCGTCGGCGGAGCATTGGTTCGGTACGGATGATCTGGGGCGGGATCTGTTCACCCGGGTAATCTACGGGGCACGGATCTCACTCTGGGTGGGATTCTTCTCCGTAATCGGCTCGATCATTGTCGGCACCGCGCTGGGCATCCTCGCCGGGTACTACGGCAAATGGATGGATATGATCATCTCCCGTCTGTTTGACATTTTGCTGGCCTTTCCGAGTATTCTGCTGGCTATCGCGATTGTAGCTATTCTGGGACCCTCCTTGCAGAATGCGCTCTACGCGATTGCCATCGTCAACATTCCGACCTATGGCCGGCTGGTGCGGGCCAAGGTGCTGAGCCTGAAGTCCGAGGAGTATATCACCGCGGCCAGGGCGATCGGGATGAAGAACGGGCGGATTCTGTTCAGCCACATCCTGCCGAACAGCCTGACGCCGATCATTGTCCAAGGCACCCTTGGCGTCGCGACAGCTATCATTGAAGCCGCTGCCCTGGGCTTCCTTGGACTGGGCGCTCAGCCGCCGGACCCGGAATGGGGCAAGATGCTATCGGATTCCCGCCAGTTTATCCAGAAGGCCCCCTGGACAGTAGTGTTCCCGGGCCTGTCCATCATGTTGACCGTCCTCGGCTTCAACCTGATGGGCGACGGCCTGCGGGATGTGCTGGACCCGCGGATGAAGAGTTGAATCTGAATAGAAGGTATTAGCAAGGGCTGTCCCAAGCCATATCAATGGCTGCTTGGGGCAGCCCTTTCTTTTAACAGAAGGTGGTTTACTGTTGGAAGGCGCGAGCATGCTTCACCTGTTAGGATGATGTTGTTCAAATATAGTTAGTTGTAGAATGTACACTTAAAAACAGCGAAAAGGCATAGCTTCATCTTCTAACTGTATTCTGTACAACTAAATCTGCCTAATTAGCTGATAACCGGGAGAAGGCTGCCTTTTAAATGAACGAAATACAACTAAACGTGGAAAGGGTTATGAATAGGACATTTTAGTTGTACAAAGTGCAATTAAGCCAAACCACCTCCTATCCTCGGGTCAGGGCTATTTTCAAATTTCATTAACGTTTTCTAAAAATAACCTTGTGAATTTTCGAACAATATCCAGATCACTTCGTAATGTAGGTTGAAAGGGCGGCGGGGAACAGATGATGACCGACAAACAGCTCGTTGAAGGATGCAAGGCCGGTCAACAAGCGCATCTTGAGCTCCTCATTGTCAGGTATAGGGATGATTTATACCGGTTCTGCCGCCATCTTACCTTGAACCGGCAGGATGCGGAGGACCTGTTCCAGGAGGTATGGGTACGTGTGCTCTGCAAGCTGGAGAAGTATGATGCCGAGCGTCCCTTTAAGCCTTGGCTGTTCCAGGTGGCATTCAACATGTACCGCGACCGCTACCGGAAGTGGAAAAGCGCGTATGCTCTTTGGACCTGGTTGTCCTCGGATGCGGAGCTTATTCAAATTAGAGATCCGGCTTCACTTGCAGAAGAGGATCTGCTGCGGCATGAGGAGCACCGGTTCCTGGAGGAATGCCTGCGCAGTCTGCCCACACGTTATCTTGCCCCTCTCGTGCTGTATTACTATGAGGAGTTCAGCTATGAGGGCATTGCGGAGGTGCTGGGAGTTCCCATCGGAACCGTCAAATCCCGATTGAATCAAGGCAAGAAGCTGCTGCACAATTTAATGAAGGAGATGAACTAAATGAAGGAGTCCGGAGACAAAGACCAGCTGCTGACGGAATATTTCAATCTGCCGCTCACGCCATCTCCAGAGCTTGTCTCTAATACGATTCAGCGGACACAAGGGCGCAGGACAATGGGCGCACTTCCCATTTTAATGGTCTTGCAATGGCTGGTATTCATGGTGCTGGGACTGTACTTCCTGGCCGGTCCGGCTGCCCTGCAATGGAAGATCAGCATGGGGCTGCTGTTCATCCTGTCTCCAATGATCGCCGGAACATTGCTGTTGTACAGTACCCTGGGGAGCGGGAGAGGGTCTTATGAAAGTTCACTTAACCGTTGAGCAATTTGTTTTTTGGGCGCTTACGGCAACCATCCTGTTAAGCTGTATTGCGCTGGGGTATGCCATAAGCCCCTATATGGGCGAATTTGTAGAGGAGAATCTGACCTGGCTTATCGTGATAAGCCTGCTGGCCCTGCTGTTCCTGAGCCTCAATGTGCTAATTGCAGTATTCATTTACAAAGATGCCTCGCGGCGGCGGATGAATGCCTGGCTCTGGGTGACTGCGGTCATCTATATTCCTAATTTCATCGGTCTGATCCTTTATCTCCTGGCGAGGAAACAGCATCACATTCATGCTGCACATGGTGCAGGCAATCAGGATATCCGTTGTCCGCACTGCGGCCATCTAATCTAAACCGGGGAGTGTTAAGTATATGAACAAGAAATGGATGACACTGGGGATCTTGATCATCATGGCGTCGGTGCTGCTGACTTCCTGCGACAAGAGAATAATGTACGCCGGGTCCAGCACGAAGAGCAAAATAAGCGGCTCCTACAAGTTTTTTACGGGCACAGAGGAGAAGAAGCTGAGTATGAAAAGCGGCGAAACGCTCAGTATAGATTACGATTCCAAGGTGGAGAAGGGCCAGCTGACCATGAAGTTATACGGGCCGGGTAATGAGGTGCTTACTGAACTGGCAACCAATGAATCAGGTACCGAGAAGGTGGAAGCCGGGAAGGACGGGAAATACCGGATTGAAATCAAGGGTGAAGATGCCAAGGGAAGCTTCAAGGTTGCTTTCAAGGTCAAATAACTGGAACTGGTGAGAAATTTATTGCGAATAGCCTTAGAACAGGCCTCTTCCCTATACATAGGGCGGGGTTTTTTGGCGTGGATACGAGGGTAATCCCTGATTTTAATACTAATTATAACTAAACATATACAAACATAATCAAATATATTGTATAATTCGATTTGACTTGCTAGAATATGTTCAAATATACAAAATAGCGATTGGGAGGTATGGAGTGTGCTGAAGAAGTGGTTAGCGGGATTATTGGTGCTGCTTATGGTGGCGGGAGTGTCGGCGGGTTCAGCAGGAGATGTTGAGGCGGCAATGAAAAAGACGGAGATTATTGTCTCCGCAGCAGCGAGTCTGCAGGATAGTCTGGACAAGATTGCTGTACAGTATGAGCAGCAGCATCCTGAGATTAAGCTAGTGTTCAATTACGGCGCTTCAGGTACGCTACAGAAGCAGATTGAGCAGGGGGCGCCGGCTGACTTGTTCTTCTCGGCAGGCGATAAGCAGATGAACGCACTGGTGGATAAAGGGCTGATTGCAGACCACAAGGCGCTGCTGAAGAATCAATTGGTCGTCGTTGTGCCTTCCGATTCGAACACGAAGCTTACAACCATTACTGACCTTACCGCTCCAGCCTTCAAAAAGGTAGCCGTAGGCCAGCCGGAATCGGTACCGGCCGGACAATACGCTCAGCAGTCCTTGACCGCGAAGAAGGTATGGGATACGCTGCAAGGCAAGCTGGTCTTCGCCAAGGATGTCCGACAGGTGCTGTCCTATGTGGAGACAGGCAATGCGGATGCCGGGTTCGTCTACAAGACGGACGCTTTAACCTCGAAGAAGGTGAAGATCGCCCTGACGGTGGGCGGCCATGTGCACAAGGCGATTAATTATCCGGCGGGCATTGTTAAGGATTCGAAGCATCAGGCGGAGGCCAAAGCCTTCTACAGCTATGTGCAGACCGCAGCGGCCAGCTCTGTCTTTACCAGCTACGGCTTTCAATTGGCTAAATAACTAACTACCATTAGATGGGGTGAAGAGAGATGGAGATCAATTGGCCCGACTTTTTCGCCCCGGTCTGGTTATCAATCAAGATTGCGGTATTGACCAGTATCATCGTGTTCCTGTTGGCCATGCTGGCAGCCAGGAAGATGGCGGGGCGCAGGTTCTTCGGACATAATCTGGTAGAGACCGTGTTGCTGCTGCCGCTGGTGCTGCCGCCAACCGTGGTCGGCTTCGTCCTGCTGATGGTCCTCGGGCGGCGCAGCTGGATCGGCAGGCTGTATGAACAGTTTACGGAGCAGACGATTCTGTTCACCTGGGGGGCGGCAGTCATTGCCGCTGTTGTGGTTGCTTTTCCGCTGGTATACCGGACGGTTAAAACGGGCTTCGAGGGCGTGGAGAAGGATCTGGAGGATGCCGCGCGGGCGCAGGGAGCCAGCGAGCTTCAGGTGCTGCGTTATGTGACCCTGCCGCTGGCCGGGCGTTCGCTGGCTGCCGGTTATGTCCTCGGCTTCGCCCGCGGGCTGGGCGAGTTCGGGGCAACGATTATGGTGGCGGGCAATATCCCGGGCCGTACCCAGACCGTGCCTACTGCGATCTATGTAGCGGTGGATGGCGGCAATATGACGCTGGCCTGGATGTGGGTCGGCTCGATCATCGTGATTTCCATGCTTATGCTGATGTTCGTGAACCGCCGTACCTGACGGATGATTACAGGTTAACAAGAGCAACCCCCGTCCTCACCGGGTTTCCGGTGAAGGCGAGGGTTGTTCGGTAAACCGGACACAATTGGCTGGAGCGGACGGCACATGGACCCAATGTAATCGAAAAACCGCCACAATAGGACCGGGAGCAGCGCGTAAGCCAAATGTAATCGAAAAACCGACCACAATAGGACCGGGAGCGGCGCGTAGGCCAAATGTAATCGAAAAACGGAACACAATAGGACCGGGAGCGGCGCGTAAGCCAAATGTAATCGAAAAACCGACTACAATGGGACCGGGGGCGGCGCGTAAGCCAAATGTAATCGAAAAACCGACCACAATGGGACGGAAGGCGGCGCGTAGGCCAAATGTAATCGAAAAACGGAACACAATTGGCCTCCCGATGGCCCCATAGTCCAATTTATATGCTGTGAGTCCCCTGCCGGCGGTAATCGGAGGGCGAGACGCCGGTCTCCTTCTTGAAGATCCGGTTGAAGGACCGGTAATTCTCGAACCCGATGGATTCGGAGATTTCGAAGGTCTTGTGGTCGGTGGTGAGCAGCAGCAGCTTGGCCTGTTCGATCCGCAGGCGGGTCAGGTATTGGACAAAGCTCTCACCGACGGCCTTCTTGAACATGGAGCTGAAGTAGGGCACGCTGTAATTGATCGAAGCGGCCAGCTCCTCCAGCTTGTAGGGATAGCTGAGATCTTCGCGCATCTGTTGAATGATCCGTGTGATGGAGGCATCGATCTTCCGGCCGCCCTCCTGAAGCTGCTGAAGCTTGCGGAAATGATCGCAGGTGATCTCATGTACAGCGTTGAAGGTCTGGCACAGCTCGATTTGTACACGCAGCTCCGCTTCGAGGTCCGCCCCGCCTTCTGCCCCAATAACGTTATGGCTCATATCCAGGAAGACTCGCAGATACAGGGACTTGATCTGCTCCGGGTCCCAGGCTTGCTCCATGGCCTGACGGTACAGGGACAGTCGCTCCTGCTCCAGGGCTGCCGTGCTGAGATGCGGCTCCAGCAGCGCTTTCTTCAGCACCTTGCTCCAGAAGCGGCTCTGCGGCTCGGGAATCCGCTGGAAGCTGGAGAGCTGCCCCCACTCCCCGATGCCGATAAGCTCATTGCTGCGGTAAAAGAACGGATACGGCGCCGTAGCCAGCCGCTTCAGCGCCTCCGACCGCTCCTCCAATCCCTGTTCGAAGCTGCACAGCAGGGCGATGCAGCTCATCCGGAGATTCGCAGCCAGGGACTCCAGCACCTGCTCCAGAAAGCGGGGTCTCCCCTCCTTCAAGCTGTCGGTATACAGGGCAAGGAACCGCCCTTTGTCGAGGGCGATCACCTTATGCGGGCCTATACTGCCGAGCAGCTCCTTCAGCACGTTCACCCCGGCGAATTGCCACAGCTTCAACTCCTCCAGCTGGTCGATCGGGAAGCGCAGGGAGTTGCGGTCCAGCTCCACCAGCAGGGTCATGAAGCCCTGGCCGTGAAGCGGAAGCTGCGAGTCCGCAAGACTGCGCAGCCACTTGGCTTCCGCCGCCGGGCTGCGCAGCATTTCCAGGAACAGGCTCTGCTCGATCTCCACTTCGCTCAGGCGGACCTGCTGCTCCAGCTGCAGATAATTGTCTCTCGTCTCGCCGCGTGAATCCGCCAGGACCGCCAGCTCCTCCATCGTCCGGGTCAGCAGGCCCGGATCGGAGAGGCAGTCATCCTTAATCAGATAGGAGGCTGCCTTCAGATGAATGGCCTGCTGGGCATAGTGGAAGTCCTGATGGCAGGTCAGGATAATGATCTGCGGCGCACGTACCCCGCTCCGTTCAATCTCGCGCAGCATCTCCAGGCCGTTCATGCCCGGCATCGTAATGTCGGTGACGATCAGCTCCGGCTTATGCTTCAGGAACAGCTCCAGCCCGTCCCGGCCATCCTCGGCTTCACCGACAAGGGTGAACAGGTCTGCGCGCTCCTCAATGAAATGCCGGAAGACGGTTCTTGCCGGAATCTCGTCCTCCACAAGGACAACTCTATAGTGATTCATGATGTTCCTCCTTAATCAGAACGTTCCCGGATGGCAGCAGCATGCGGATGGTCAAGCCTTCACCCGGGGCGCTTGTGAGCAGGATCTGTGTCTCCGCCCCGAACAGCAGCTTCATGCGCATCCATACATTCTGCAGTCCGATGTTCTCGGCAGACTCTTCCTGCTGGAGATGGAGCTGCAGCTTGCGCAGGTCAGCCTCTTCCAGACCGGTTCCGTCGTCCTCCACTTGTACAATAATATGGCTTCCGCCTGGACTTCTGTATACGCGCACACGGATATGGCCTTCCGGTGCCTTGCGCGGGAGAATGCCGTGGAACACGGAGTTCTCAATCAGCGGCTGCAGACCCAGCTTCGGAATCATCATGCCCCGCAGCGGCTCTTCAATCTCAGTCTCCAGATGAATCTGGCATTTGTAGCGCATATTCAACAGCCCGGTATAATCCGCCAGATAATCAAGCTCCTGCTGGAGCTGCACCGTCTGCTCGAAATTCTCCATCGAATACCGCAGCAAGGCCACCAGCCGTCCCATCAGGGAGTTGATCTTCTCATAATCCTTCATCATGGCGAACATACGGATCGTATTGAGGGTATTGTACATGAAATGGGGGTTGATCTGCGACTGCAGCGCCCGGATCTCCAGCTTGCGCTTCAGATCCTCCGAATCATGCAGGTCTGCCAGCAGATCCTGTATGCGGACAGCCATGGTATTGAGCATCCGGCCCAGATCCCCGATTTCATTATTGGCGAAATGGGTGACCCTGGCCTCGAAATTCCCTTTTTTCAGAGCATCGACCTGCCGCTTCACAGCCTGTAGAGGCCGGTAGAGCTGATACCCGAAGCCGACCACACAGAGCGCCCCCAGACAGACCAGTACCAGCAGAAAATAAGTGACCGTCCGGCGGATAATCTCGGCGCTGGCTGTAAGCTCCTTGGACGGAATCTCCGAGAGTACGATCCACTTGTCGTAGGTGGAGGTCTGCTTGACAGAGACTATCGAGGAGCCTGCCGCGAACTGATCCGGGCGCTTCAGCTCCTTCCAGCGCTTCAGAATCTCCTGCACCCGCTGCGTATCCTCCTGCTTCTCCAGCTTGCTGGTCGTGGCAATGGTCAGGCCGTCTTCCGTCAGCAGGGAGATGGAGCCCTCGCTCCCAAGCTGAATATTCTCGATCTGCTGCTGGTATTGGCTGTTATTCATGGAGATCAGCAGCACGCCCTTCAGGTCCTTATATAAGTCGAAGGGAACGCGTGAGATATAATAGGTGGACGATTGAAGAATAGCCAGCTCAGGCAGCGAATGCTTGTCCAGAAAAAGATTCGGCCGTCCCGAAGCCAGATACGCTTCAATCAGCGGCCTGTATGGAGACTCCTCCAGCATGGCCGGGGCTTCTGTGGAGGAGAGGACTTCTCCTGTAACGGCGGAATAGACCTGCAGACCCTCCACATTCCCGATGATGGCGGAGGCGCCGCTGAGCACGGAGATCAGATCCTTTTTGCGGACCACCTCTTCAAAATATTGAGCCGAAGGCGAGACCAGCGCACTCTGAATGGACGAGATCCGCGAGTATTGCTCGCTGAGTTCCCGCAGCCGGGTCATGGTTAATTCAATCCGGTCCACGACCTGATTGACGAGCTGGGCATTCAGGCGGTTCACCTGCTGCTCCACCGTCGTGCTGGATACGCTTACAGAGATGAAGGACAGCACAATGAGCGGAACCACCGAGATGGCGAACATGACCACAATCATCTTAATATAGAAGCTCCGCCGCAAAAAGCTGAAAAAGGGTGAATTCATAGAGTCACATCCGTTAAGGGTTTTGGACTACGGATACCGGGTAGGCTATCCTAAACAGATTATAGTACATTGGCGAACATGGAGATACCTGCGGACCGGCAAATCTTAAAAATGGTGACACTTTGGCTGGAATCCGGCATGTTCTTAAGCTCGGGTGTCTTCTATAATCCAAAGTGTAAGCACGATGTAAACGCAACCAATACAAGCAAATGGGGGATGACAATGAGTTACAAGAGAAAGCTTGTACCGCTTATGGCTACAGCGGCGTTAGCCTTAACTACACTGGCGGGCTGCGGCGGAGATAAAAATTCTGCGGCAGGCAGCACAGCGGCACCGGAAGGCAGTACACCAAGCGGTGAGGCTAGCAAGCCGGCCAGCATCAAGGCCATGACCATTCTGTTCGGCAATCCGCCGGAGATGACGAACAACAAGGCGCTGGAGGATCTGGAGAAGCGCGGCAATGTAGATCTGAACGTAACCTTCGTGCCATCCGAAGCCTATACGGACAAGCTCTCTGTGGCGGTATCGGCCGGAGATTCCTATGACCTGCTGCTGATGGATGGCGGCAAGGACGATAAATTCAACAACCTGGTGAAGATGGGCGCTTTTCATGACCTGACGCCTTACCTTGCGAAGACCAAGAATATCAGCCAGATTGATGAGGTGGTCTGGAACGGAGCCAAGATTGACGGCAAATCGTACGGGATTCCCCGGCCGCGCGGCCTTTACGGCGGAGGTGAAGCCAATATTCTGATCCGCAAGGACTGGCTGGATAAATATAATCTGCCGGTTCCGAAGACCATGGATGAGCTGACGAATGCGCTTGCGGTGTTCAAGGAGAAGGACCCGGCAGGCGGCGGCAAAACCATTCCGTTCACGATCTACGGTTCTGACGGTGTGAATAGCCCCGGGCCGTTCTCGGGTGTCCTCCCGATCCAGTATGCCTTTGGCATTCCTAATGTCTGGAAGCTGGAAGGTGACAACGTGGTCCGTGATTTCCAGACGCCTGAATACAAGGCATTCCTGGAGTGGCTGAGAGATTCGTGGAGCAAGGGCCTGATCGACAAGGATGCGCCGGTACTGAAGAACCAGGGGCAGGCGCGGAGTAAGTTCCTTGCGGGCACAGCGGGTGCTTTTGTCGGGAATGTCAGTGATATTGTAGAGACCAACGTAGAAAAGCTGAAGCAGACGGACCCGAAGGCTGAAATCGCGATTGTCGATGTGCTTGAAGGCGCGAACGGACAGAAGGGCGCTTCTGTACTCTCCGGGTACTACGGACTGTGGGCGGTTCCTAGCTCCGTGCCGGAGGATAAGGTGCAGCAGATTGTAGACTTCCTTGACTTCACGGCCTCCGAAGAGAATGTAGCGTTCTCCAAAGCGGGAGTCACCGGCATCCATTCCAGCGATTTCAAGAATGGGGTTGCGGTGCAGACCGAGGAGCAGAAGAAGCAGTATGAGCTGGATAAGCCGAACAATTTCATCCTGGAGAACCGTGCAGATCCATATGTATACGCCAACTCCAAGGAGCCGGACATCCTGGCGCTGCAAAAGGCGACGCTCGATACGATCAGCAAGATCGGGGTGGAGAATCCATTCCTCAGCTACAACTCACAGTACGCCAGCAAGAATCCGGACAGCTATAAGAAAATGAGTGCGGTCATGACGAAGTATGTACTGGGCGAGGGAGCCTGGGAGGATGTGCAGAAGGAGATTGATACCTGGACTAAGGGTCCGGGCGAGCAAATCACCAAGGAACTGCTGGACCAGTATAAAGCAGAGCATTCCACGAAGTAATACAACAACACTATACACAGAGGCAAAGGAGGGGGCTTCCCCTTTCTTTTGCCCATTTGGATAAGGAGGTTTAGCCTGTGCAAAGAGCTTTACGCCCGAAACGGTTTCATCAGCTATGGCCCTTTTACTTACTGGCAGCACCGGGTATTCTCTACTTTCTCACCTTTCATTACATCCCGATGACAGGACTCATATTAGCCTTCAAGGAATACAGCCCGTTCAAGGGCATGATGGACAGTCCCTGGGTGGGGCTGGATAATTTCAGACAGTTTTTCGGAACCTCCGATTTCTATATGTTGCTGAAAAATACGCTGCTGATCAGTCTGCTGAATCTGATCATTTATTTTCCCTTCACGATCTTCCTGTCGCTGCTCCTGAATGAAGTGCGGCTCAAGGTGTTCAAGCGTGTCTCGCAGACCATCGTGTATCTGCCCCATTTTCTCTCCTGGGTCGTGATTTACGGGATTACGATTTCCTTCTTCGGGCCTTCGGGCGTCATTAACCATTACCTCGGCCAGTGGTTCGACGGTAGCGCCAACTTCCTGGTTAGCAATGAATGGTTCCGGCCGCTGGTCATCTTCCAGTCCATCTGGAAGGATGCGGGCTGGGGCACGATTATCTTCCTGGCGGCACTGGCGGGAATTAACCCTGAGCAGTATGAAGCAGCCAAGGTGGATGGAGCGAGCCGTCTGCAGAGCATCTGGCATATTACGCTCCCCGGCATCAAGGGGACTATCGTGATTCTGCTGCTGCTCCGTCTGGGCTCCTCCATGGACTCCAACTTCATGCAGATCTTCCTGATGACCAACAGCCTGAACCTGGATGTCTCCAATGTCTTCGATCTGTTCGTCTACCATGTCGGTCTGGAGCAATTCAATTACAGCTTCGCGATTACCGTAGGCATGTTCAAATCCGTTGCCAGTCTGATCCTGGTCCTCGGGGCCAACTATGCGGCCAAGCTGCTTGGTGAGGAAGGCATATTCTAGAACAAGAACAGGAGTGGAGAGGTTATGAAGCTTAAGGCAACCTGGTTTGACACCATTATTGTAGTCATTATTTGCTTAATCAGCTTGCTGGTTATTCTGCCTTTTCTATATATTATTGCGGTCTCGTTCAGTCCGCCGGGAGATTCGATGGCCGGGAATTTCTTCATCTGGCCCAAGCACTGGACACTGGATGCCTATAGCTATCTGCTGAATGCGAATACGTTCCTGACCTCCGTCAAGAACTCGGTCATTATCACGGCGATGGGAACGGTGCTCAGCCTGTTTGTCTCGATTACACTGGCTTATGCCCTGTCGAAGAAATTTCTGCCCGGACGCCGGATCATGCTGCTGGTTATTTTCTTCACGATGATCTTCCATGGGGGCATGATTCCGAACTATCTGGTCGTCAAAAATCTGGGTCTGATCGATTCCTACTGGGCAGTAGTGCTTCCGGCAGCCTCCAGTGCCTTCAATATTATGGTCATCCGCTCCTTCTTCCAGAGCCTGCCCGAGAGTCTGGACGAAGCAGCCAGAATTGACGGGGCCGGGGAATTCAGAATTCTCTACTCGATCGTGCTGCCGCTGTCCAAGCCGATTATCGCCACATTCACGCTGTTCTTCATGGTGCAGTTCTGGAATGAGTTCTTCTCGGCGGTCATCTATCTGAATGATACCTCGCGCTGGCCGATTCAACCGCTCCTGCGGCAGATGGTGGCAATCAGCGCCTCCAATATCTCGGCAGAGGCAGCGGTAGATGCTTCGCTTGCAGCCAATCTTGGACCCAATGTCCAGAATGCAGCCATTCTGCTGGCGATGCTGCCTATAGTCATAGTGTACCCGTTCCTGCAGAAGTATTTTGCCAAGGGTGCCATGCTTGGTTCAATTAAGGAATAGACTTTAGGCGGAGAGATCCGCGAATATAAAGGTGATGATAGAATTGACTATGCGATATAAAGATCTGCGCCACAATCCCGCATACACGAAGCCGCAGCTCACGGCCGGGGAATTCTTAAGCACGATGCTGGACTTGAACAGACCGGAGCTTGCAGAGGTAGCTGCGAAGCTGGACTTAGGCGATGTCCCCGGTGCACGGGATGCTTATTTTGAAGTCATTGCAGCGGGTAACAACGGGAGATATTACTTTGAGGTGAAGGATGTTCCCAAGCTTCGGGCGTACGCCGCCAGCCATTACAGCGGGGAGGAAGAGGCACAGCAGGATATTGCCGAGGCGGACCGGATTGTGGAGGGGGATATTCCCCTGTTCAAAGGGAAAAGAGTGCTCTTCCGGCACGGAAGCTATGACTGGAACAGCTGGCTGTTCGACAGCTCGCAGTATCAGCTCCATCTGACCCGGTTCGTCTACGTGAAGCGCCTGTCCAGAGCCTATGCGCTGACCGGGGATGACAAATACGCCAGATGCTTCAATGATATGATCAGCCATTTCATTGACGACAACCCTATGCCGGTGGATGGTACCTTCCGGGCGGAGCATTCGACCTGGGACCCCCTCTCCGCCGGTGTGCGGATGTTCATGCTGCCGGAAGCCTTCATTACCTTCTTCAGCTCCCCGGCCTTCGAGCCTGAGGTGAAGCTGAAGCTGATTCAGTCCTTCCAGCAGCACGGGGATTACGTCCGTAAATATCATGCAAGCGGCGGCAACCATGTCTGTATGCAGCTCCGGGGGCTGACTCAGACGGCGCTGCTGCTGCCGGAGCTGAAGGATTCCGCCGCATGGCTGGAATACGCCGGACGTAAGCTGCCGGGCTATATCCTTGAGAACGTCTACCCCGACGGGGTACAGTTCGAGGGCAGCCCGAATTACCACCTGATCGTCATGCGTGAGCTGTATGAGCTGGTGGTTTTGTATCAGAAGCTCGGCATCGATGCCGGAGAATACCGGGAGACGCTGGAGAAGATGTATGTTGTTACGATGCATCTGCTGGCCCCGGACGGGCAACTGGTCAAATTCGGCGATACCGATGTTCAGGTCGTCAGCGAGCTGCGTGGTGTCATGAGCCTGGGCGCTTACCTGTATCAGCGGGGAGACTTCAAAGCGCTGGGGCATGAGCGGCTGCCGTTCTCCCTGCTGTGGAGAATCGGGCCGGAGGCTGCAGCGGAGTATGATCAGCTGAAGGCTGTCGAGCCGGCGGAGACGGCAGCCTGCTTCCCGGCAGGCGGTTATGTGACCTCGCGCCAGGGCTGGAGCCCTAACGATATGTACATGGCGATGCGGGCAGGCGTCGGCATCGGCGGGCATGCGCATTCCGATGCGCTCAGCCTGGTGCTCTACGCCGGAGGACGCGAGCTGCTGGCGGATTCGGGTATGGGCTTGTTTGAGTGGAACAAGGAACGTAAATATACAGTCTCGACCCGTGCCCATAACACCGTAGTTGTAGACGGACAGGACCAGCATGTCCGCAGCTTCCACTGGAATACACCGCCTACGGCGAGCTGCAGAATCTGGGATACCCAGTTCAATGAAGCATATGACTACACCTTTGCGAGCCAGTACGGATATACCCGGTACGAAGATCCGGTGGTTCACTCCCGCAAGGTACTGTTCGTCAAGAACAGCTATTGGCTGATCGTGGATCTGTTCGAAGCCAAAGGGCAGCACCGCTATGAGCAGTACTTCCACCTGCCGCCGGGTGCAGCGGCCTACGATGCTCTCAGCGGGGACGTTGTCTCCCAACTGGAGGGGGCTAATCTGCTGCTGAAGCCGCTGCCCTCCGGGCTGGCCGACGACCGGCTGACGCTGGAGCAGGGCCTGATCTTCAAGCAAGGTCACTACCATGATAGTCCGGTCATGAAGCGTTCCCTTACCCTAACCGGCAGTGCAGCCATCGTCACCCTGGCGGTTCCGTTCGGGGCAGCGAAGCCGCAGATGCATGCAGAACGGCTGCCTGTGCGGCAGCATGGGGAACTGCTCTCGGTGCAGGAGGCCACCGCGCTGCGTATCGTCATGGAGGACCGGGTGGATGACATCTGCCTCTATCATAAGAGTGTCGATGTCACCAGCTACCTTGACCATACCGGCAATATTATCTCTGAAGCGCTGCTGCCCCGCAAGACGGAGCCGGAAGGCATTACGTTTGCCGGAGGCAGCTATAACCGGGATGTTATTGTCATTAGTGGTCTCAGAGAATAGCAGAGCAGAAATAAGCAACGCCCATCCTGAACCGGGGATGGGCGTTGCTCAGTTGTTCAATATATTGCATCTCTCTTCCGGTGATAGCTTGGGGCAAGTGCTGCAATACTCTCCGGCATCAGGCCCGATTCTGATCCGGTAGGCCAGGCAGCAATGCCTGCGCAGATAGAATGAACGGCCACGGAGCTTCGGATGCTCATACCGCCGGAACCGCATGGATAATTCATCCGGCTTCTCCGGCTGAAGCAGGGTATTATAATCCTGGCCGATGATCCGGCCCCGATCCTCTGAGTCCCAGATTCCCTTGTCCGTATGCAGCTGTCCATACAGGTTATGCAAATTATGTGCAATCAGCGACCACATGATTTTCTCCTTGGCCCCCGTATAACCTGATACAGCCTGGAGCACCTGCCGTAAATGTGCCAGCAGGCGATCTATATAGCCGGAAAGGCAGGCTTGACGAACTTCCGAAGGGTTATCAGGCCATTTGTCCGTGGCTGCCGTCTCCGCTTCATACTGCATCATTCCTGCATCCGTTAGCCTGAACCGCAAAGCGCCGGGCAGCAGAGAGAGCGGGGTATCGAAGAGAGTGATGGAGGCGGCCAGTCCCATGATCAACACCGAGTACCTTTTGGCAAACAAAGTTCCGACTACAATTCCTCCAGGCTCCCCAAGCTGGAGTGATTGCTGCCTGATAATTAACGGAAGCTTCGCTTCGTCCAATAGATCTTCTGTACTGTATGGAAAAGAATTATTCCTGTCCTCCGCGACAGTCACGGCAAAATGCTGCTGCATGAAATCTTGTATCCACTGGCTGCTAAAAGGTATAACCTCACTCATTGCTCCAGCCATGCCATGATTTCATCAATAATTTCACCCCGGCCGATCACTCCCCAGCCCTTAAAGAGCCAGAAGGAATCGGTCTCATGAACCTTTCCTCCCTGTACGGCAGGGATGTTCTTCCAGAGTGCGCTGGCCTGCATGTTGTCCAGGAAATCGCGGGCATTGGAATCCACCTCAAGGACGATAAAGTCTGCCCCCAGCTCCGGTATTTTCTCCAAGGATAAATCTGCTCTTTGCTCTTCCGGCGTAAGTGCGGCAGGTTCAAATCCGAGATCCTGGTAAAGGAGTGCATTGGTTGGATGACCTTGTTGTGCGTACACCTGGAGCGTCTTCTCACGTACACGGAGGTAGGCAAGTTTTTTGTTGTCCAGCGCTTTAATTTTCTCACTGGCCTGGACCGTTTTCTGTTCCAGTTCGGCAATTTTTTCCTTCGCCATATCCGTCTTGTCATACATCTCGGCAATGGTTAGCAGATCCTTGGTCCAAAAGGAAGTATCGTCGCCATAATCAAGCCATTCATTTCCAAGAACGATGGTAGGGGCGATTTTGTTCAGTTGCTCATACTTATTCTCGGCCGTCCGGCTCTCAATAAGAATCACATCCGGATCAAGCAAGGTAATGGCCTCAAGGTTGGGATTATCCGCCGAACCTACAGTTTGTACCCCCTGCAGCTTGTCAGCCATATAGGGAAGATACTCTCCTCCGTACCGGACCTCGGTGTTCACACCGGAGGGCTTCTCTCCGATAGTCAACAGATGATCTATGTACTCTGCCGAGAGAACAACGATTTTTTCGATTTTGGCCGGAATCACGGATTCTCCCTTAAGGTGGGTAATCGTGCGTGTGCCCGGTTCTGCAGCCGCCGGGTCCCTGGTTTGGGAAGCGGCGGGACTCTGTTCCCCGGAGGCCGGTTGTCCCGCTGTATTGCTGCAAGCGGCCAGTATCAGCAGCAGAACGGCAAGGAGCATGACCTGGATGGATTTCATTCGATTCATTTATTTCTAGTCTCCTTTGTCTAATAGATAATAATAATCATTATCATTATGATAGGAGATCGATACATACTTTTCAATGGATTATAACCCTGTGTTGCCGTGGATAATTCTATCGTCCCGCCTGCCAATCCGGGATGCAACATAGGACATGGCCCACTTTCTGCCTGAGGGTCCGAGTGTTTTGAACAACAGATCTCCGGCATCGAATACCCGGGAGTGCTTCACTGCATCCAGTGAAGACCATTCTCTGGACGAGAGCAGTGCTTCCAGCCGTTGTCTCGATTCCAGGGTAGGGTCCGCAGCCAAAAAGATGGTTCCCGGGTTATACCGGGGAAGCTCATGAATCTCGAAATCCACTGCTCCTGTCTGCTCAGGGGTTGAGTGGGGCGGGCGTAGTCCAAGATCTTGGTATAGGAGAGTTCCTGTCTGATTGGAGGCACCGTACAGGCGGTAGAATTCAGAGCTGACTCTGATAAAAGAAACCGTGGGCAGTACATTCTGTGCTTCCAGCCGTGATCTAAGGAGGTGCTTCTGCTCTGCGTAGCGGTTCATCCAGTCGTCAGCCTGCTGCTCTCTGCCCAGAATACGGGACAACCGGGACAACTGCTGCTCCACATTATCGGTATGCTCAAGGACAACCGTGGGTGCGATGGACTCCAGCAACTCGCCTGGTAACAGCCGGTCGCTCCCGATAATCAGATCAGGCCTCACCCGTGCCAGCTCTTCATAATTCAACCGGGAACCGTTCAGGCGGACAATTTCCTGCTCCAGCACACCCGGGTGGGGGAGGCTATAATTTCTTGACACCCGTTCCCGGTAAGACAGCGCAGCCACTGGCGTCAGTCCAAGTGTCATCAGGTAATCATCCAGACCATAGTAGAGAACAGCAATACGGATATGATTGTTTTTGAGGTAGCTGGCCGGTGCCACGCCTTCCGATTTTTTGAACACCCGGCTGAAATAATGCTCGTCCTTATAGCCCACTTCCTTGGCGATCTGCTTGACCCGTTCGGAAGAGAAGAGCAGCTGCTTAGCCCTTTTTATCCGTTCCTCCAGCAAATAGGCCATAGGTGTCTTTTCTGTAAGCTGCTTGAACGCTCTGATAAAATGATTGGTGCTTAAGCCTGCCATTAGAGCCAGTTGCCCAACTTTAAGCTCTTGGTTGTAGTTGTTCTTCATGTGGGCGAGCACAGTATCCATCCCTACAGCCTTGCCCTGCACCATTCGCTTACTTGGTTGAAGCAGCAACGCGAGCAGCCGCTGCAGACGGTATTTGGCGTGCATGATATCCTCCGGATTACGGGTACGGTGAAAGGAGGTCATTTGCCGGCTGATCTCTGCAGCCCGTGGATGGCCGGGTGCTTCAAGCTTCCCGTTAACCGGAAATACCGGAGGATGGAGCTCCTGGTGCCTGTGATCCTTACGAAGCTGTATACAGGAGAAGAAAATGATCATATAACGCAGCGGTTCTGCCGTCAGCGCTTTGCCTTCCACTGAAGTTTCGGGCAACAACAAAAAGAGGTCTCCTTTATTCGCCGTAAGCAGCCCCCCATTTAGGATAATCTGCCCCTTACCTTCTGTTACATAACACAGGGCATGGTGGTGAAGGGTCCTTCGGGGCAAAGCGTCCCCTTCTGCAAATCTTCCGTAATAGCTGTGTACGCTTGAAAAAAACAAGCGCTCCAGCCTGAATGCTGCCTGCGGTATTGTGGATAACATGCGTTCCTCCTCTGGTTTCAAGTCTCGTAAATAATATTGCCTGTCTCGCTCAGGTCATAGCTGTGAATCGAGCTTAGCTCACTGCGGAAGGACTCCGAGCGCAGAATATCCAGAATGGCGTTAATCCAGGCTTCATTCTCCGGCTTCTTCACCATGACCAGATCGTAGCGCTCCCGGATCAGCGGAATGAAGTCGATGCCGTCAATGATTCTGGCGGCTTTCTCGGTGCCGATGCCCACGTCCGCCCCGCCTCTCGCCACCAGGCTGGCTACTGCCAGATGGCTGTTCTCTTCATTAATGTATCCGTTCAAGCGGGAGGTCGGAATTCCGTGCAGGCGCAGCTGTTCATCCAGCAGCACCCGGGCACCGGAGCCGCGCTCACGGTTGATCAGCGTTAGCCCGTCCTGCCGGAGGTCCCCCCAACTGCGGATGCCCAGCGGATTGCCCTTTTGCACATAGAAGCCTGCGCTGCGTGTTAGCAGATGCACTACAATATAGGAGAAGCCTACGAGCAGCTTGCGGATATAGGGCAGGTTATATTCGCCGCTATCGCCATCCAGCAGATGGGTACTGACAATATCTGATTCGCCCTGATACATGGCAATGAGGCTGTCCAGACTGCCCGCATAGGAACGGAGCGGGCGGGTGGAGGGCAGGGTCCGCTCCAGATGGGTCGCCAGAATATCAAGTGACATATCCTGACCGGTAATGACTACATGTACACCGCTGCTCTTCATGCTGTGTGGCGGAGGGGAGGCGAAGGCCTGATAAGGCGCGGCGAACAGGGGGCCCGTCTGCTGCGATGGCTGCGCCTGAGGCAATGCAGCTTCAGACAGCCCGCCCCCGGGCAGCGGATGGGCAGAAGGCCCGCTGTTGCGGGAATTCTGCTTGTACCTCTCCAGATCAGAGAGGTCAACCCGCATCTGCTTGCCGACACGGTAAGAGGGCAGCTCGCCCTTTTTAATGAGATCATAGACCTTGAGCTTGGAGATTTTGAGCAGCCGGGCGATTTCCTCGGTTGTATAGGAAGTATTCTCGGTCATGTATTGTACCCTCCTGGGGGATGGACTGCGGCAGATTCACAAATAGCCATATTAGGATAGCCTTATTATGCTCAAGACTACCTTATTTTGTGAACCTGTGCAATCCGGGCAGGCCCCCTAATAGGTCATATGCCGGTCTGTCTTCGCCTGCTGCACATCGGATAACTCAATCAGCTCCGAGACGGTAACAAACCGGAAGCCTTGCTTCTTCAGCTCAGGCAGAATAATCTTCAGTGCTTCCTTCGTCTGCGAGGGCCCGTGGACATGGTCGTGGAACAGGACAATATCGCCGCTCTTGGCATTGCGGATCACCCGGCTTGAGATGTTCCAGACGCCGGGGCGGTTCCAGTCGCGGGTGTCCTGATGCCAGGACCACAGCACGGGCTTCAGGCCCATGCTGTTGGACACATCGATCAGCGTCTCGTCATACATGCCGCCCGGCGGTCTGAACAGGCTGCTGTGTCTGCCGGATATCTTCATAATTTCCTTCTCCGTCAGCGCAAGCTCCTCCTGAATCTGCTCCCCGGAGACCGGCCTTTTGAAATAGACATGGTTGTAGGTATGGTTCGCCAGCTCATGTCCTTCATTAATCACGCGTCTGGCGACATCAGGATAAGCGGCGATCCGTTTGCCAATCGCAAAAAACGTGCATTTCGCTTGATACTCATGCAGCACCTCCAGAATGCCGTCCGTCTCCAGGGGGTCCGGGCCGTCATCGAAGGTCAGCGCAATCACCTTCTGGCTGGTTCGCACTTCCCAGATCATATCGCCGCGCTCCTCATAGTAGTAGCGGTTTTTTGCTTTGTTCGGACTGCCCAGCGCCAGATCGGAAGGGCTGTGCATCAGCGCCAGTGCGGCAAGAACTGCGGCGGTCAATCGGGTGGCTGTTCTCATGGCTCTCAGATTCACTCCACACTTGTTTTTATAGGCGGTTCCTGCTGCTTAAGTCTTAGAATGCTCTATCCCCCTTGGTTGCTATGCATTTATAGCAGCCCGCAGGGCGATTTGCATTTTAGAGTGAAAGTTCCGGCGGAAATGACTTATAATAAATTACTAAATACAGATCAAGGAATAGGGGCAGCGGAGATGACACTGATTGAACAAAGAGAGCATAGACAATATCCGGAAATCACGAAGCTGGAGACCTCCAGAGCCGCATATGAACGCGACTATTCGCGTCTGATCCATTCGCCGACCTTCCGGCGGCTGCAGGGCAAATCGCAGGTGTTCGGGGCCGGAACCGGGGATTACTACCGGACGCGCCTGACCCACTCGCTGGAGGTGGCGCAGATTGCCCGCGAAGCGGCCAAGAGTCTGCTGCGTTCTTACCCGGAAGTAGAGACAGGAGCCGCGGAGAATCCGGGCCTGGTCATTGATCCCGAGGTAGTGGAATGTGCGGCAATCGCCCATGACTTCGGACATCCCCCATTTGGGCATAAGGGAGAAGAGGTGCTGGACAGCCTGCTGGAGAAGCTGGTTACCCGCAAGACGCTAGAGGCAGTGGCCAAGTCAGGCGCAGGTCCGGTTCAGCAGCAGACGATACATGAGAGCATGAAGCGCAAATTTGAGCATTTTGAAGGCAACGCCCATAACTTCCGCCTGATCATGTTCCTGGAGAAGCGCGAGAATATCGACGGTCTGAACCTCTCGGACGCGGTGCTGCTGGGCATTAACAAATATCCTTTTCCCGGGACGGTGCTGAAGAAGGGGATGTATCTGCATGAATGGGAGTATATCCATGAGATCCGCACCCAGTGGGGAATTCCGGCCGGCAAAAAGACGCTGGAAGCGCAGCTGATGGACCTGTGTGACGATATTGCTTATTCGGCGCATGATCTGGAGGACGGCATCAAGGCCGGTAAGATTGAGGTACATGAGCATTTCCTGCATGACGACTATATTCAGCGGCTGATTGTCGAGAAGATCACTACGCTTGAGGATGCGTTCTGGTCCGGCTGGAACAAGTCGGCGATCCGCTTCAAGGTGGAGGAGGTGCTGAGTTCATTCCTGCGGATCTGGAAGGAGAAGATGCCTACCTGTGAGAATGACTATTCCCGCACCCGCCGTGAAGTCAAGGCCTATTGGGTCAGTACCTTTGTCGCCAGTCTCGGCGTGATCGGGGACGGGGACTGGAAGAAGGTTACCTTCATTAAGGAAGGCAGGGAGGATGAGGACATGCTGCGGACCGTCAGTGTGCTCAAAAGCTTCGCCTGGGTAACGATGATCCGCGATTTGCGCGTACAGCGTCTGCAGAAACGGAGCGAGTGGATACTGCGGCGGCTGTGGGAGGCGTTCCTTGATCCCGAGACGTCCCGGAGTATTATCCCTTCGGACTGGCTGCAGCGGTTCGAGAAGGATCAGAAGTCGGCCAAGCCGATCTGGACCTGGGAGCATATGGTGACCGATTATATCGCCGGAATGACCGACGCTTTTGCCGAGAAAATCTACAATGAGCTGTACGGGCTGAAGGTCGGTTCGATTTACGATCTGGATTAGACTTATCCTATATAGTAGAAACTTTACCTGTCCGCCGTCTGGGCTGGCAGGTAAAACCTTACATCGAGAGAAACATGTTAATTTTTAACCGTCTGCTGCCGACATAGTACATATAACCTATTTTTTTTTGCTTTTTTTATGAAAATAAATGTAATCAGATGGAAATTGGTGGAATCATCCAGAATAATTTCAAGGGGGCACACAGGTGTGGGGATAGGTCAGCGACTGAAGGATTGGTTAGGAAAAGGGAGGAATGAAGCAGGCAAGAAGCAGCAGGCGAAGCTGTCCAGCGGCAGAAAAAGCATCGGCTTCAAGATCGCTTCCGGTTATGCGGCTCTGGCTGTATTCGTTCTGATCAGCGGCGGGGTATCGCTCTATCAAATGAACGGTATGCAGAAGAACACCGGGAAAGTCATTAATCACATCATTCCCGAGCTGAACAAAATTCACAATGTCAACTATCTGACAGAGCATGTTATGGCACTCAGCCTGCAGCATATCCTGAGCACTGACAGCGCGGACAAAAACGCCCTTGCGGAAGAGCGGTCCAAATTCATCGGCAAAGTAGCGGATACTTTTAAGGAATATAAAGCCAATCTGAAAGGAGATCAGGAGCTGAAGCAATTACAGTCGCTCGTCGGAAAATGGGGCGAGTTCCTGACTGTCAACAATCAGGCGATTCTGCTCAGCAGCTCCAATGACGAGAAATTGGCCCTTGAGGTATCGCAGAAGGGGATTGACGCTTTTAATTCCATGCAGGTGGATCTGGATGCGCTGGTAGCGCACAGCCAGAAGGATGCTGAGAATGAGGGGGAAATATCTACAAGTATTTTCAATACCGCCGGGAGAATGAATATTGCGACTGTGTTGATTGTCCTTGTCGTTATCGGTGTGGTTAATATGGTTATCCGCAGAACGATCATCAATCCGCTGAAGAGGGTAACTTCGCAGCTGCAGCAGATCTCAAGCGGGGATCTGACGGCGGAAGAGACGATGATCCGCAACAAGGACGAGATTGGCCTGCTGGCCAAGACGGTGAATGAAACGAACCGCACGCTGCTGGAAATGGTCAGCCGGATCAGAGATGTATCAAGGATCATTGGGGAGCAGGGCGATGTGTTAATGCATACCATTGCGGATACGAAGGAAGGCAGCAGCCAGATCGCGCTGACGATGGAAGAGCTGGCCACAGCGTCCGGAAGCCAGGCCGAAGCAGCGGTGGATGCCTCCAAGGCGGTGGAGGAGCTGAATACGTTAATTGAGAATTTTGCCGGCAGAGGTACCGATCTCTCCAATCATTCAGAGCAGGTACGGCAAAAGGGTGAAAAGGGCCGGGCGCTCATGGAAAGCTCCGTGGCGCAGATGAACGAGATTGCCGATGCGGTCTCGCAGTCCATGGATACCGTAGAAGAGCTGAACCGCAAGAATGAAGGCATCTTCCATCTGGTAGGCTCCATCCGGAGCATCTCGGAGCAGACTCATCTGCTGGCGATCAATGCCGCCATTGAAGCCGCACGGGCCGGAGACAGCGGACGCGGCTTCGCGGTTGTCGCACAGGAGGTGCGGAAGCTGTCAGAGGATGTTCAGCGGACGGTCTCCGAGATTACAGAGATTACGCAGGGCATCCAGCTCGACTCCAGAACCATGGTAGAGCAGCTGCGCGGCGGGGTAGCCAAGACGGAGCAAGGCAGCCGGCAGATTGTCGAGACCGGTGATGCGCTGGCTGAGATCAACGGCTCGGTCCGCATGATGGCGGTGACTATCGACGAGATGAGCCAGGATCTGCAGCAAATGACCGGTGCCAGCGAGACCATGAACGAGTTCAGCCAGCATATCTCGGCACTCTCCCAGCAAGCGGCGGCCGGTGTCGAAGAGACCTCTGCTTCTGCGCATGAGCAGCTCAGCTCGACCACCGCTGTAGCTAACGGCATCGCGGAGCTGAAGCTGCTGCTTACGGAGCTCCGGGAGTCGGTGACCCGCTTTAAGGTGTGAGGGGGATAGATTGAAGCTGCGAAATTTCGGGGATTAGGGATACGCCGTGACTGCAGAGAATGTTTGGACTTACGGCAGCTGTTGTTCCCGGATTTCTTGGATTGAACCGCAGTAGCGGTTGAAATCCGGGAACAAAGGCGGACGCTGTCGCTCCTACAGTTCCAAACTTCTCTTCCGCCACTGCTCCCTAATGGGGGAATTTCAAGTTCAATCTATTTAGGGATGGAAGTATATAAAGAGCCTCTGCTTAGTTTGCAGAGGCACTTTATTTTGCGTGAATGCGTGAATCGCTGAATGCGTGAATTACTGAATGAACAGAATTGCTGAAATTAGTTGAAAGAGTTGAACGAGCTTAGCATTTATCGACATGTGGGTGCTGGTGATGCTAATGCTGGTACTGCTAATGCTGCTGCTGATGTTGGTGCTAATGCTGGTGTTGGTGTTGTGTTGGTGCTGTTATTGGTGCTAATGCTAATGAGTCCGCTTGGAATCCTGCACAATTTGCAACATTTACCTGATCAATATGAGGTGAATGAGAGATTGTTGCACAAATGTCAGCAATTCCTCTCCAGTTGGCAGATGAACGGGACAATTCCTGCATTTCATGCAACATTCCGCTCGAATAGCCCAAATTGGCGGTACACGAGTTGCAATATGTGCAACATTTGGCCGCAAGGGACCGTTAGGACTCTAAACTGTGAGTTTGCGAGGTAACAAAATTGCCATTACTCAACCAACCCACCAGCTCGTCAACCCGCCGACGCACCAAGCTACGGCCTGCCCGCCGACCCACTAGCCGGCCAACCCGCCAAGCTACGGCCTGCCAAGCCCCCAGCTCTCCAACGCGCCAGCTCAGCCGCGAAAGCAACCTAATACTGGCGGCTATAATCCACCAGGTTGCGCGAAGGCTTGCCGGATTCCAGGTAGGCTTTCATGTTCTCCACGAAGATGTCGACCACCCGGTCGGCATAGCGGTCGGTTACCCCGGCACAGTGAGGGGTGATGATGACCTGCTCCATGCCCCAGAGCGGGTGGTCCTCCGGCAGCGGCTCGGTCTCGAAGACATCGAGGCCCGCACCGGCCAGCTGGCCGCTGTTCAGTGCAGCGATCAGGTCATCCGTATGCGTGGTCACTCCACGGCCGATATTAATATAATATGCCCCCTGCTTGCAGGCGGAGAAGACCTCAGCATCGAACAGCCCGCGCGTTTCGTCGGTGAGCGGCAGCGTGTTGACCACGAAGTCCGCCTCGCGGACGGCGTTCTTCAGCTCCCCGGTGGTGAAGATCTGGTCGAAGCCGTCCACCGGTCGCCCGGAGCGGCTGACTCCGATCGTCTTCATCCGGAAGGCTTTGGCGATTCTGGCAGTCTCGCTGCCGATGGCGCCGGTTCCGGCGATAACAATCGTCTTGCCGGTCAGCTCGCTCTCCTGTCCGTCCGAGTGCCAGCGGCGGTTCTGCTGGTTACGGATGGCTGTGTGCATATTCCGCGTGAACATCAGCATGAAGCTGAGGATGACAGCAGTAATCGGTTCCGCATGCACGCCGCTGGCGTTCGTCAGCTGAATTTCGCGTTCCTTCAGGGCTTCCAGCGGAAGCTTCTCTACTCCGGCGGACCAGGCTTGTACCCAGCGGAGCGGCGAGCCCTGGCGCAGCACGGTGTCCCGGATGCCTTTGCCCCAGCCGATAATAATCTCTGCGCTGGAGAGCAGCTCCAGATCAGGGTTCCTGGAATCTCCAAGGGTAAGGGTGTACTCTGGTGCAGCGGTGCGGATCAGCTCCTGTTGAGCAGAGGACAGCTGCTGCATACAAACGATGGATTTAGTCATGATGGTTCCCTCCTGTTCTACATTTCAGTAGAGAAATAGACGATAAGTATAGATAAGCATAACAAATCTGTCTGGAAAGGTGAAATTCGCATGAGCCAATTGGACCCGGAGCAAGAAGTGGAGCGCCTGTTCGTTGCGGTGCCGCTGCCTGATACGCTGCTTGAATATCTGAAGAATGAGTCTGCCCGTGTGTCGTCCGCACTTAAATTTGCCAGATGGACACATTTCAAAGATTTCCATATTACGCTTCAATTTCTTGGAGATACCCCCAGGGAAAATATTCCACCTCTATATGAGGCACTCCGGAAGGTTGCGCGTTCAAGTAAAGGCTTTCAATTAAAGCTCGGCGAATGGGGCACCTTCGGTCTTCCAGACTCGCCAAGAGTGCTCTGGGCCGGGGTTTCCGGCGAATTGGAGCCGCTGAAGGAGCTGCAGCACAAGGTGGTTTCTGCGACCCTTCCCCTAGGCTACACTCCAGAGATGCGAACGTACAATCCCCATTTGACTGTAGCACGCAAATATCGCGGAGAAGATCCGTTTACGCTGGAGCGGCTGGAAAATTTACGGATGGTGACCCCGCCTGCGGATCAATTACTTCCAGACATAGGCTGGACGGTAGATGCTTTTGTGGTGTATGCTACCAGGATGCATGCCATTCCTATGTATGAAATGACTGAAAAATTTTCATTTTTCTCAACATAAATCGACAAGAAAGTTTTCAAAGCTTCCATTTTCGGTTACATACAATAGGAATGTGCCGTAAAATAGGAGGTAAAACATGTTGATTTTCAAACAGAGCCGCTATATTGCGCTGCTGGTTGGTGTAATCCTAGTGTCTTTCTCAGCGATAAGTTTGATGAACCCCGAAGGAACTGCTGCTACCGGGGAGAATGTAATAGAAATGGGTAAGCTGAAGTCTGCAAGCCATCAATCGGTAGAGCAGCTTCTTCCGCAAGCCGCATCCGTCCTGCACAGGACAAGCCATTCAGCCGAAAATAGTACACCCATGCTATACACCACAGCTGCCAAACCGGTTCATACCTGGACCCGCACGGTGAGTGCAGGATGGTTAAGTCCCGAGAAGCTGCAGCGCAAGGACGCTGTCAAGCCTGCTTCTATTGTGACTAAGCCTAAGGTAACTGTGGTGAAAGCATCGCCGCCAGTGGCGCAAGCGCCCAAGATCGCGGCAACGGGGACGAAGAGTGTTAAACCAAGCAAGGCTGTAACTCAGCAACATCCCCCCGCAACATTGTTCTTCTCCCGGACCAAGCTACTACCCAAGGAGCAGCAAGCTGAAGCTACCTGGAGCTACGCCGTATCCGGAGAAGACCTGCATCTGCTGCAAAAAATCGTCATGGCAGAGGCAGAAGGCGAACCGTACAAGGGCAAGGTGGCAGTTGCCAACGTTGTTCTAAACCGGCTGCGGTCAGCCAATTTTCCCGACACAATCAGAGAAGTCATCTATCAGAAAAGGCAGTTCAGTCCTGTGGCCAACGGGCGTCTTAAACGCGTGAAGCCAAATGCGGACAGTATTAAGGCTGTAAACGCAGCACTTATGGGGGTCAAAGAGGTTACGGATGATACCTATTTCTTCCTGTCGCTGACGCTGGCGCAGGATCTGACCGTGCATCATTCACGGACACTCGCCAAGACCATCGGCAATCATACCTTTTATAAATAAAAGACCCGCTACACATCAGACGCTATACGTCTATTCCCTTACGGCCATATGTAATGCAAAAACCTCCAGCCCGCAGGATCTATGGGCTGGAGGTTTTTTGTGTTAGGGAATCAGGATAAGGGTTTAAGGTGTGACATAGACGGCTTCTTCGCTCCTTACCTTGGGCGGAGGGGCGCTCCACGCCTCAGAGAAGACCGCTTCCGCAGCTGGCTTGCCCAGCATCTTAAGAATGGTGGCGGCGCAGTGCTGCGGCTGCTGGAGGTCCGGAGAGGCCTTGCGCTTCTTCGGTCCTCCGAATCCGGCATATTCGCTCAGGAGCATGGAGAACCATTTGTCCACGACGCCCGGATCAAGCATCTCGGCCAGCCCCAGCTCGACGAAATACTGGCTGTTCTTCTCTTCCTGGCCGGGGATGGCGTTATAGAACAGCATTGGAATGCCTTTGGCCTGACCTTCAGTGCAGGTCATTCCGCCAGGCTTCGTGATCAGCAGATCTGAGGCATCCATCAGCTTGTTAATCTCACTGCTGTAACCGAGAATCCTTACATTGGGATGGTTCAGCAGGGGGTTGGCCTGCATTTTGGCTATAGCCTTGTCGTTGCTGCCCATACAGAAGATCAGCTGGATCTCATTGATCCGGGCGGTGAGCGAGTTCATAATATCCTTGCCGAACATCAAGCCCCAGCCGCCGCCCATAATAAGCGCAGTAGGGATGTCGGCCAGCCCCAGCTCTTTACGCAGCTTAGTCTTCCCCTGGGACTCCCAGAATTTCGGATGCACGGGAATCCCGGTCACCGTCACCAGCTCGGAGGGGACTCCCCGCCCCGTAAGAATGGATTTGACTCTTGAGGTCGATACCAGATATCTATTGGCTTCCGCATTTACCCAGCTGCCGTGGGCATCATAATCTGTAATCAGCGTATAGAACGGTACATCAAGACCCTGGTGCTTCAGCCTGGAGATGACCGCAGCGGGAATCGGATGCGTGCAGATAATCAGATCCGGCCGCAGCTGTTCAATGACCTGAGAGGCATGCGTATAAAAAATCCGGTGAAGGGCCAGCTTGGTCAACCGGTTCAGTGATTTATGATATTGGGTCTTATACATCATGCCGACCAGCTTCGGCTGGCTGCTGACAGTTTTGCGGTAAGCGGAAAGAATCCAAGGAGCGACCGTAGGATTCAGGAATTTTCCGAGCTCGAAGACCCGGCACTGAACATCGGGGTTCAGCAGTCGTATTCCTTCAGCCAGAGCATAGGCTGCCCCTGTATGGCCCGTGCCGAAGCCTTCCGAAAACAGCAGTACTCTTTTCTTTCGCATAAGTTCACCTGCAACTTTCCATTATAGATAGGTTTGTTAGATAGCTTCATTAGTCCGTCTGCGGTTACTCGCGTAGATGCTTCTCCTAATATTATACTAGGGATTCTGCTTCTTTTCTCACATTATACAAATAAGACGTAAATAGAAAGTTAAAACACTGCAATAAAATAAAAAAATTTAGCAAAAGTATTGCAAAGGCATAGGCAAAGTGATAAAGTTGGTCTTGACCGAGTGACCGGATCAGTAAATTGGTCAGAACGGAAGCGGCAGACGATCCTTCAGGAAAGGGAGTGTATGAATGGCTGTGGTAGATCGAAGGCAGCAGGTGCTGCAGGCGGCGACGAAGTCTTTTTCATTATTCGGGTATAAGGCAACAACGATGGACCAGGTCGCCAAGATTGCCAATGTCGGCAAAGGGACGATTTACACCTTTTTTACGAACAAGGAACAGTTATTTGATGAAATCCTGCGGGACGTCATCATCGAGATGAAAATGATCGCCGAGCGGGAGATTAGGCGCGATAAGCCGTTTTTTGATAATCTGCACCGTGTGCTGGATGCCCTGCTGGAATTTCGAAGCGAACACGAGCTATTCATCAAGCTGTCTCAGGAGAGTCTGGACTTCGGAACGCCGCAGGCTGGTGAAGGACTCGACAAGATCGAGAGTGTGGTGCTTGAATATCTGGAACGGGAGGTGGAGCAGGCCATTCGTCAAGGGGAAATCAAACCCTGCGATCCCCAGATTGTGTCGGTGGTAATGTTCAGGCTATATATCGCGCTTACTGCTGAGCTGAGCAAGGTACATGTACCGTTGACCAAAGAACAGATCAAGCATTATTTTCATCTGTTTTTGGCAGAAGGGCTGTCGCAGTAGAAGTTAAGTCCGGTATAGGGATGGCGTTTCACACTGCTGCGCTTTCCCTGATTGGGACCGGGCGGGCTGAGGCGGATGGTGCTGAGTTGGATCGTACTGAACAGGATAGACCCATTTTTTTTGCCTTTGATTGACCAAGTGGGGAAAACAGTCATTTGGTGTTACTGTAATATTCACGAAACTATCATTTCACAGCAAGTCACCGTATTTTTCAAGAGAGAGCATATGATCATAAGGAGAGAACCAGAATGAAATCTTTATCCGTGTTTATGAAGGATCTTGGCGCGGTATTCAAGAATCCCAAGATGCGTATTTCCATGTTCGCCATTCTATTTATTCCTGTTCTGTACAGCGGATTGTTCCTGAAGGCATTCTGGGACCCTTACGGTAAAATGAACGAGCTTCCGGTAGCGGTTGTCAATCAGGATAAGGGTGCTGATTATGAAGGCACCAAGCTGACCGCCGGAGAGGATCTGGTCACGGAGCTGAAGAAGACGGACGGGTTCAAGTGGAACTTCGTCAGCCGGGAGCAGGCGGAAGCCGGACTTGCGGATAATACCTATTATATGGCGATTGTGGTTCCGGAAGACTTCTCGGCCAAGGCAACTACACTGCTGGATGCAGATCCGCAGCCGGCCAAGATCATCTACGAGCCGAATGAAGGCTACAACTTCCTGGCAGGCCAGATTGGCGGCACGGCAGTGAAGGATATTAAGAGCAAGGTATCCGCCAAGATTACCGAAGCTTATACCAGTTCTGTATTTGATAAAATCACCAAAATCGCAAACGGTCTGGGCGAAGCCGGAGACGGTGCGACCAAGATCGCAGACGGCGCCACCAAGCTGGATGATGGCGCTCTGAAGCTGAAGGACAATCTGGTTGTCCTCACCGAAGGCACCGGCAAGCTGCTGGATGGTGTAGCGCCGCTTACGCAGGGCGTGAGTGATCTGAATAACGGTGCAGCCGCACTAAAAACCGGCAGCAGCACGCTGGCCGGAGGACTGCAGCAGTTATCCGCAGCGCATAAGCAGCTGCAGGAGGGTGTAACGCAGTCAGCAGCGGGCAGCAAGCAGCTGAATGCAGGGCTGCAGAAGACAGCAGCCGGAACGGCTTCGCTGCAGGCCGGAACCCAGTCGGCTGTAACCGGCACCGAGAAGCTGCAGACAGGTACGAAGGCTGTGGTGGACGGCAGCGCGAAGCTTGCGGCCGGATTAAGCTCCTCCGCCGAGGGCAGTGCGAAGCTTGAAGCCGGACTTACGGCTTCGAAGGACGGCAGTGCCAAGACAGCAGCCGGAGCCAAGGCTGTAGCTGACGGTCTGCAGGCGCTGGCGAAGTCGAATCCTCAGCTGGCGGCAAGCCCTGAGGTGCAGAAGCTGCTGGCAGCAAGCGCAGCAGTAGCTGCGGGCACGGCGCAGCTGGACCAGGGCCAGCAGCAGCTCCTTGACGGAGCTGCGGCCCTGAACAGCGGCCAGGAGCAGCTGCTGCAGGGAGCGAATCAGCTGCACAGCGGTTCACAGCAGCTGGATGCAGGGGTAGGCCAGCTGCATGACGGAGCGCAGAAGCTCTACGCAGGCAGTTCGCAGCTGCTGGATGGCCAGAATCAGCTGGCAGCCGGAGCAGCTGCACTGGAGAACGGCGGTACGAAGCTGACCGCAGGCATGAAGCAGTTCGGCGCGAAGCTGGACGAAGCTGCAGCGGGCGGTGCGAAGCTGGCAGACGGCGGCCGGGCGCTTGAAGCCGGCACTACGAAGCTGCTGGCCGGAGCAGGCAAGCTGGGCAGCGGCCTCAGCTCGGTAGCCGATGGCTCGAAGAAGCTGAGTGACGGAGCAGGGCAGCTGAAGGATGGCCTGGATGAGCTGAAGACAGGCTCCGGTGAGCTGGCAAGCAAGCTGGGCGATGCGGCTTTACAGACCAAATCGGTGAACAAGACCGATGGACTGGTATCTATGTTCGCCCAGCCGGTACAGATCGAAGAAGTGAAGGTTAACAAGGTGCCTAACTACGGCACAGGATTCGCTCCTTACTTCCTGTCCCTCGGTTTGTTCGTAGGTGCTCTGATCTGTACGATTGTTATCCCTATGCGTGATTCCGAAGTCATTGGCGCCAGCCGGTTCAACCGGTTCATGAGCCGTACCCTTACGTTCTCCATGATGAGTGTGCTTCAGGCTCTGCTGGCTGTCCTGATTGTCTTGTATGGTCTGGGACTTGAAGTACAGAATGTACCTTTGTTCTACGCCTTCTCGTTCATTACCAGCCTGGCCTTCATGTGGATGATTCAAGCGATTGTTACCTGGCTGGATCAGCCGGGCCGCTTCGTAGTCATTCTGATTCTGATCTTCCAGTTGACTACAAGCGCAGGAACCTTCCCGCTGGAGCTGATTCCTAACTGGATGAAGTTCTTCAATCCGCTGCTGCCGATGACTTACAGTGTCAAAGGCTTCAAGGCAGTAATCTCTACGGGAGACTTCGGCTCCATGTGGGCCGATGCAGGAACGCTTGGTGCTTATGGAATAATCTTCCTGGCGCTTACCTTCACCTACTTCATGACCCGTGACCGCGGCAATGAAGCGGTGCTGAAAAGTGAACAAGTTTTGACTGTATAAATCAACAATATTCTCTGTAAAACATACGAACCAAAAGCGCCCCCTCAGGGGCGCTTTTGGTTTATTTATAAATATAAATAGCTAAAGGAAGTGCCGTTTTCAGGGCGGGAAAATGATTGGAACGCTTTCAATGCATAAGCGCTTATTCGTCATTTATGCATAATTATACATTCGACAGTTTTTTTACGCTTTTATTCGCTAAAGCTGCACTGTAAAAGTATTTGTTAATCAAGCTCATAAAAAAGTTTAAATTGCGCTCATGTCAGCTCGATGATAAAATAATAACACCAATTCTGCCTGAATAATTATTAAGATTTTCCGCTGAAAAATTTTCCTGGAATTCCGTCTACTTTATAATAGAGAGGTTGCATGTGATGAGACACACTGAACTGCCCGGCAAACAGGGCCTGTATGATCCCCAGTTCGAAAAAGACGCTTGCGGCATGGGATTTGTCGCGCATATAAAAGGCAAGCCGTCCCATGATATTGTCAGCAATGCGCTGACTATGCTCTTCAATATGGAGCACCGGGGAGGCCAGGGAAGCGAGCCGAACTCTGGAGACGGAGCCGGCATTATGCTGCAGATTCCCCACCGTTTCTTCGCCGGCGAAGCTGCGAAGCTGGGCTTTGAGCTTCCGGAGCCGGGCCATTATGGCGTGGGTATGATCTTTCTGTCTCATAACGAGGAGATCCGCGCCCGCCATGAGGCGCTCCTGAGCGAGATTATCGCGGAAGAGGGTCAGCAGGTACTCGGTTACCGCGATGTCCCGACCTTTGACGAAATGCTCGGCAAGACGGCCAAGGCGGCTAAGCCTTATGTACGCCAGGTATTTATCGGCCGGTCGGAGGGAATCAAGGATGACCTGTCCTTCGAACGCAAGCTGTATGTGATCCGCAAACGGGCAGAGCTGGCGATCCGCTACGGCGGGGCAGAAGAGAGCGAATCCTTCTATGTGCCGAGTCTTTCCTGTAAGAAGATCGTATACAAAGGCATGCTCACTACCGTACAGGTCGGACAATTCTATCTGGACCTCCAGGAGGAGACGCTGGAATCAGCGATTGCGCTGGTCCACTCCCGCTTCAGCACCAACACCTTCCCAAGCTGGGAACGTGCCCACCCTTACCGCTTCATGATCCACAACGGTGAAATTAACACCCTTCGCGGCAATGTGAACTGGATGCATGCCCGCCAGTCGCTGTTCAAGAGCGAGAAGTTCGGAGAAGACATCAGCAAGGTTAAGCCGGTGGTGAATCCGGACGGCTCCGATACGGCCATGTTCGATAATACCTTTGAATTCCTCTACCTGAGCGGACGTTCCCTGCCCCATGTGGCGATGATGATGGTTCCTGAGCCTTGGAGCAATCATGACAGCATGGACGAGAAGAAGAAAGCCTTCTATGAATACCACAGCACCCTGATGGAACCGTGGGACGGGCCTGCCGCAATGGGCTTTACCGACGGTGTACAGATCGGGGCCATCCTCGACCGTAACGGCCTGCGTCCTGCGCGTTACTATGTCACCAAAGATGATCTTATTATTCTCTCCTCTGAAGCGGGTGTCCTCGACATTCCGGCAGAAGATGTTCTATACAAAGACCGGCTGAGACCGGGCCGCATGCTGCTCGTGGATACGAAGCAGGGCCGGATTATCTCGGACGAAGAGGTCAAGGCCGAGATCGCCTCCGAGCAGCCTTATCAAGAGTGGCTGGATGAGCATCTGATCGGTCTCGATCAGCTCCCGGATGCACCGGAGCTGCCGAATCCGAAGCATGATAATGTGCAGCAGCTGCAGCAGTCCTTCGGCTATACCTTCGAGGATCTGCGCAAGGTGCTGGAGCCTATGGCCTCCACAGGCGCCGAAGCTGTCGGCTCCATGGGTTACGATTCTCCGCTGGCCGTGTTATCAGACCGCCCACAGCGCCTGTACAATTACTTTAAGCAGATGTTCGCCCAGGTCACTAACCCGCCGATTGACGCCATCCGTGAAGAACTGGTAACGTCCACAGCGACTACGATCGGACCTGAACGCAACCTGCTGAAGGCAGAACCGGAGAGCTGCCGGCAGATCTCGCTGGATTCTCCAATTCTCTCGAACGAGGATTTCGCCAAAATCCGTCATGTCCGCCGTGCGGGCTTCAAGTCGATGTCCATTCCGATTCTCTTCCCGGCAGAGCTGGGGGCAGAGGGGCTGCGAATCGCGCTTGACCGGATGAATGAGGCGGCAGACCGCGTCATGGGCAAGGGCCATAATATCCTTATTCTGTCCGACCGGGGTGTAGACCGTGAGAATGCGGCAATTCCGGCGCTCCTGGCAGTCTCCAGCCTGCATCACCATCTGATCCGCTCGGGAACCCGTACCAAGGTCAGCATCCTGCTGGAATCCGGCGAACCGCGTGAAGTTCATCATTATGCGCTTCTGCTGGGTTATGGTGTAAGTGCGGTCAATCCTTACCTGGCCTTCGAGAGTCTCGATGACATGATCAGCCAAGGCCTGCTCCGCGGAATCTCGCATGAGAAGGCTGTGAAGAACTATATCAAGGCAGCTACGAAGAGCGTGGTCAAAATTCTGTCCAAAATGGGAATCTCCACGATTCAGTCCTATCGGGGGGCACAGATTTTTGAAGCGGTCGGGCTGAATTCGGAGTTCGTAGACCGTTACTTCACCTGGACGCCTTCGCGTATCGGCGGGATTGGCCTTGCGGAAGTGGCGCAAGAGGCGCTTGCCAGCCATTACCGCGCGTTCACCGACAAAGACGGCAACGATATGGTGCTGGATTCCGGCGGTGAATACCAGTGGCGCAGTGACGGGGAAGAGCATCTGTTCAACCCGCAGACCATTCATCTGCTTCAGCACTCCGTGCGCAGCGGTGATTATGAGATGTATAAGAAGTATGCAGCGCTCGTTCAGGGCGAAAGCGAGAAGCACCAGACGCTGCGCTCGATGCTGCAGTTCAAGAGCGTAGGTGCTCCGGTATCGCTGGATGAGGTAGAATCGGCTGAATCGATCATGAAACGCTTCAAGACCGGTGCCATGTCCTTCGGCTCGATCAGCAAGGAAGCACATGAGACGCTGGCTATTGCCATGAACCGTATCGGCGGCAAGAGCAACACCGGGGAAGGCGGAGAAGATCCGGCGCGCTTCCTTACGGACGCTAACGGCGATTCCCGCCGCAGTGCGATCAAGCAGGTGGCTTCGGGACGGTTCGGCGTTACCTCCAACTATCTGGTGAACGCCGACGAGATTCAGATCAAGATGGCGCAGGGCGCCAAGCCGGGTGAAGGCGGACAGCTTCCGGGCCGCAAGGTCTACCCTTGGGTGGCAGAGGTCCGTGGTTCAACGGCAGGTGTGGGACTGATCTCGCCGCCGCCGCATCATGATATCTATTCGATTGAGGATCTGGCCGAGCTGATCTATGATCTGAAGAATGCCAATCCGCGTGCCAGTATTAACGTGAAGCTCGTCTCTGAGGTTGGCGTGGGCACTATTGCCGCAGGTGTGGCGAAGGGCCGCGCTGATATTATCCTGATCAGCGGTTACGACGGCGGTACCGGCGCTTCGCCGATGAACTCCATCCGTCATGCCGGACTGCCTTGGGAGCTCGGCCTGGCGGAGACCCACCAGACGCTGATGCTGAACAATCTGCGCGACCGTGTCGTGCTGGAGACAGACGGCAAGATGCTCAGCGGGCGTGACCTCGCGGTAGCCGTTCTGCTGGGTGCTGAAGAATACGGCTTCGCTACTGCACCACTGGTAGCCGTAGGCTGTATCATGATGCGTGTATGCCAGATGGACACCTGTCCGGTGGGCGTAGCGACCCAGAACCCTGAGCTTCGCAAGAACTTCATGGGTGATCCGCAGCATGTGGTGAACTTCATGACCTTCGTGGCACAGGATCTGCGTGAGATTATGGCCGAGCTGGGCTTCCGGACGATTGAAGAGATGGTCGGCCGTACCGATTGCCTGGATGCGGTTAAGGCATCTACACACTGGAAGAAGAAGGGCGTTGATCTGAGCAGCCTGCTGCACATTCCGGCCATGCCGGAAGGCAGTACACGCTTCCGCAGCAAGTTCCAGAACCACGGTCTGGAAGAGACCCTGGATATGACCCATCTGCTGGATATTGCTGCACCGGCGCTGGAATCCGGCACGGCAGTGGAAGCTTCCCTGCCGATCACGAACGTGAACCGTGCCGTGGGTACGATTCTCGGCAGTGAGCTGACGCGCAAATATGGCGCAGCAGGTCTACCGGACGATACGATCCGGCTGCACTTTACCGGATCGGCGGGACAGAGTCTGGGTGCCTTCGTGCCGAAGGGCATCACTATTACCGTTGAAGGCGACTCGAATGACTATGTCGGCAAAGGGCTGTCCGGAGGCAAGCTGATTATCCGGCCTTCGCGCAAGGCTACCTTCGCGGCAGAAGAGAATATCATCATCGGAAATACGGCGCTGTACGGAGCAACCGGCGGCGAAGCTTATGTGAGCGGCATTGCCGGCGAACGGTTCGCTGTCCGCAACTCCGGGGCGAATGTAGTCGTTGAAGGCGTAGGCGACCACGGCTGCGAATACATGACCGGCGGACGTGTGGTTGTACTGGGTACAACAGGCCGTAACTTTGCAGCAGGGATGTCGGGCGGTATTGCTTATGTATACGATCCTGACAACACCTTCATCAAACGCTGTAACCTGGAAATGGTGCTGCTGGAGCGTGTAGAGGAAGCGGACGAAATCGCTGAGCTGCATGCTATGATCAGCCGTCATACCCAGCATACAGACAGTAATGCGGGCCGGGCAATTCTGGATTCATGGGATGAGGCCCTGCCGAGATTTGCCCGTGTCATTCCGAAGGATTACAAACGGATGCTGGAGCAGATCCGCAAGGTGGAGAGCAGCGGTTTGACCGGTGAAGCTGCACTGATGGCTGCTTTTGAAGCGAATATGCGTGAGCTTGCGCGTGTTGGCGGTTAAGATTTTACATTTTATAAGTGATGTGATTTGGCATTGACGGAGCATGTCGCTAATCAGGAGGCCGTATCTTTCCATTATGGGAAGATACGGCCTCTCTTGTTCTTCTCTCTTTAGGAAATTATGATATCGTCTGAAGGTGATAAAGTATGCTTATCGTTATCGTTGTGGATAATAAATGCAGCTTAATCCATCCGCAGGATGCTGGCGCGAGGGTGGACGGAGCAAATGTATGTGAAAAGCAGTACACATTGTGCTGATGCGAGGGTGAACGGAGCAAATGTATGCGAAAAACAGCATACATTGTGCTGGCGCGAGGGTGGACGGAGCAAATGTATGTGAAAAGCAGTATACATTGTGCTGATGCGAGGGTGAACGGGGGAAATGTATGTCAAAAACAGTATACATTGTGCTGACGCGAGGGTGGACGGAGCAAATGTATGCGAAAAACAGTACACATTCGGTACACGGGGCCCCATGCTGCACCAATGTAATCGGTTTTCCGATTACATTTCGCCCTCGCGCCCCGCGCTGGTCCAATGTAATCGGTTTTTCGATTACATTTCGCCCTCGCGCCCCGTGCTGCTCCAATGTAATCGGTTTTCCGATTACATTCCGCTCATACGCCCCGCGCTGTCCAATGTAATCGGTTTTTCGATTACATTTCGCCCTCGCGCCCCGCGCTGATCCAATGTAATCGGTTTTCCGATTACATTCCGCTCATACGCCCCGCGCTGGCCGATTATTGTGCTCTCACGAGGAGGATGGCCCGAATGTATGCCAAATACAGCATGCATGGCGCTATCCCGTTCATCCGGTAGGATAATTTCGTTTCAAATATAAGAATGTATATGTTTCACGCTACACATTATCCTTCTATTTCTCACCGAAACGATACCGTCCTTTAAAAGGACGGCAAAGCCGTCTCCACTTGCTTTCTATCCTTTCCCTGCATATCTTCCCTAATTTCAGGGAAAAGGGAAGGTGTGGTAAAATATATAAATGGTTGAAACGGGTTTTGGTTATAACAATAAAGTGTAAGTAACGGAGGGGAAGTCCAAACCTTTCCCGCAGTTGCGATGGACACTTTAATTTAATCTGTACCCGTTTCACACCAAACCGACGAAAGGAAGTGAAGTTATGCCGAATACGGCAGAAGTGGTGAAGCCTGTAGCCAGCCTGATGGGGGTTACCAAAAAGATAGGCTCCAAAACGCTGATCAGCGACTTGACACTCGACATTCCACCCGGGCAAATCTTCGGATTCCTCGGGCCGAACGGAGCCGGTAAAACCACTACCATCCGTATGATGGTAGGACTGATCTCCATTAGCCGCGGGGATATCCTGATCTGCGGACGAAGCATCAAAGACCATTTTGAAGAGGCCATAGCCAATGTGGGGGCCATCGTAGAGAATCCTGAAATGTACAAGTTCCTAACCGGATACCAGAATCTTCGCCAGTACGCCCGCATGGTGCCCGGCGTGACCAAAGAGCGCATCAATGAAGTAGTGGAGCTGGTCGGCCTCAGCCAGCGGATAAATGACCGGGTCAAGACCTATTCCTTAGGGATGCGCCAGCGGCTCGGGGTGGCCCAGGCTCTGCTGCATCGGCCGAAGCTGCTGATTCTGGACGAGCCGACCAACGGACTGGACCCGCAGGGTATCCGCGAGCTGCGTGATTATCTGCGCAAGCTGTGTCAGAGCGAGGGGACAACCGTGTTTGTCTCCAGTCACCTGCTGTCGGAGATGGAGCTGATGTGCGATAGTGTGGCGATTATCCAGAACGGCCGCCTGATCGATGTGAAGCAGCTTAAGACTGTCGGGGATGCAGCGGTACCGGTAAGCCAGACGTTCTTCGAGGTAGATAACCCTGAGGCTGCACTGGCTCAGATCGGCCAAGGTGTAATCATGGAAGGCGGAATTGCTGTGGATGCGGTGCGGGAGGAGATTGCCGAGCTGAATGCCAAGCTGGTAGCTGCCGGGATTAAAGTCTACAGCATCAAAGCGATGTCCCGTTCGCTTGAAGATCAATTCTTGGAAATTACAGGAGGTGAAGGCATTGGGTGAGTTCGCTTCTCTCATACATAATGAGAATATCAAAATATTCAGACGTCTGCGGACATGGATTATGCTGGTTCTTCTGGCACTGATGAGCGCGCTGTTTCCGGCGCTGGTTCATTTCACCACGAACGGCAGTGATGTAGTCGGGCTATGGGACAGCTTCCGGACCACCGTAGCCATCGCATTTTTCCTGAATACCATCTTCACAGCTCTGGTAGCTGCCGACTCCGTGGCGGGCGAATTCACCTGGGGAACGATTAAGCTGCTGCTGATCCGCCCATGGAGCCGCTCCAAGATTCTGCTCTCGAAATATATTTCGCTGGTTATCTTCAGCCTTGTGAGCACGGGCGTGCTGATCCTGTTCGGCTATGGCTCCGCCTTCATTTTCTCTTCCGGGGCTGCAGGGATTACGGGGGACATGGTGATGGGCTGGGGGCAGGGCGAATATGTCTTCATGCTGATTCTGTGCAGCTACATTGAGCTGTTCCTGACAGCAGCTATTGCCTTCATGATCTCCAGCGTGTTCCGTTCCAGCGGCCTTGCGATTGTGCTGTCGCTGTCGATCATGTTCACCAAGGATATCTTTATCGCCATCTTCAACCCCGACCGGTATGAGTGGGCGAACTATCTGATTTTTGCCCATATGAATCTTAGCAATTATCTGGTGTCGGATACCGGTCCCGGGGGAGCGACGCTGGGGTTCGCGATTGCCGTCCTGGCTGTGTATTATGTTGTATTCATGGCGGTATCCTGGATTGTGTTCCGTAAAAGGGATGTAGCAGCGTAAGGCGCAAACTGGGGCTGGTCAATGCAGGCGTACAGGCTGAGCGCTTACGGCTCATGCACCCTCCAGCTTACTCTGCTTGCTCTCTCTGCGCTTGCCTGCAGTCTTCTTGGCAGTGACCGTATGCAGCCCGCCCGCTGTCTCAGGGGCGGGCTGTTCGGTCATGGCCACAGCTCCGTTCAGCAGGCTGCCTTCCGCAATGCTCAGAGAACCGGCGGCAATGTTACCATGCAGCTGTCCCGTTCCGGTGAGTATGAGCTTCCGCTGGGCGGTTACGTCTCCATAGACCTTTCCGGCGATAATGATCTCCTGCGCCTCGATGCTGGAGTGGACGGTGCCTTGCTCACCAACCGTCACAGTACCCTCACATAGAATCTCCCCGCTGAAATTCCCTTCAATCCGCAGGTTCGTATCGCAATGCACTTTCCCCTCAAGCGTGCCGCCATGTCCGATCAGCGAATCGGTTGACCTCAGCGAAGCACCCGGTTGACGTCTGTTCCACATTCCCGCATTCCTCCTTATAATCTTGAACCTATAAAGGCTTCACATAATTGAGCGGATTCACCGGCTTGTTCTGCTTCACGACCTGGAAATGCAGATGGGGTCCCGTGCTGCGCCCGGTGCTGCCCAGCATGCCGATCTGCTCCCCTTTGCCGACCCGCTCGCCGGGGGAGACCGTCATTTGGTTCAAATGCATGTACCAGGTCTCCAGTCCATTGTCATGCTTGATGATGATGTATTTGCCCCGGGCTCCCATTTGTTCTGCGGAGGTAACCACGCCGCCCAGTGCCGCGTATACCGCATCTCCGATATTTCCCGCAATATCAATCCCGGAATGATAAGCAGAGACCCCCTTAAAAGGATCGGAGCGGTAACCGAAGCTGGAGGTGATGACCTTCGAGCCGGTAGGCCACATCACGGCCCGTGCCAGCCGGGCTTGCTTCTCCTGGGCTTGTTTGGCCTGAAATTCCGCTCTTGTCTTGTGTGCCTTCTCAGCCTGTGTAATCGTGCTTGAGATACTGCCAATCATCTCATCCATGATGCTGCGGATCTCCTCGAAGTCGTCCTTTGTCTCCTCAACCAGCCGCTGCGGATCATTCTCGTAGACGGCGACATATTCACCGCCGACCTGCGGATTCGGGAGCAGGCTCAGTGCTGTAGCAGCAGCCCTGATCCGGAAGTTGACGGCAGGCGATACGGCGGCAGAGAGAGCTTCCGGCTGTTCCCGGATGAACGGGCCGGCGCTTAAGCGGCTGATCTTACCATAGCTTCCGGCGGCTACGGCTCCTGCTCCGGTATCAGGCAAGTCCGCCACTACCGGCTGGCTGCCTATGACGGAAGCTGCGGAGGTTGATATATCCGCGCTGTAGGTCTTGGAGCCAGCATCTTCAGTGCGGGTAGCCTTACTAGAACTGCTACCGGCAGCGGAAGAGGTGGTCTCCTTGTTGATTAGTGACTGCAGCTGCTCTTCCAGCTCTGTGACACTCTTCAGCTTGTCTTTAATGCTCTCCGCTTCCTCCGAGAGCTCGCTTACCTGGCCGCGCAGCTGCTGCAATGCCTGATCCTTATCGGCAACCTTCAGCTCCATGCGGATATTGGTCAGCGATAAGGCGGCCGCTTCGGCCTCCAGCTCTGCGATGGACCGGGAGGCATGGATATGCATGGAGGTGACCAGACTGGAGAGGGACAGCGCGGCTGCGGCAGGCAGCGCCAGAGCGAAGGGCTTCGACATCTGCAGCTGCTTCACAGGCCGTCCGGCCTCACGCATAACGAGCAGCGTAATCTTTTCCTGACTTGGCTGACTCTTCATAACGTCTCCTTACTGCGGCCATAGCAGCCGCTGGGTATGAACTGACTGATACAATCTGTCGGGGTGCAGGGGGCTTATCCGATTCGTCCTACTACTCTATGTATTCCATAACTAAGGTGAACATGACAACGGTTTACTTGAATAAAGAAGGAGAGTTAAGGCAAAACCTGTAGTAAGCGCAGGCTTCTGCCGCCGCAGATTTCTCATGAAAGTTAGCAGGCGCCGTCTATGCCCGCAGAGATAGTAATAGTTCATTCAGTTGATCAGGAGGACCGGAATGAGGATATTTGCCGTGATCTTATGTCTTTTTATTGTGCAGCTTGCCATTATTACCGCTTCCGAATTCCGCCGTCCGCAGCGGGCGCTTGCCTGGATATGTATTACCTTCTGTTGCCCGCCGCTGGGTCTGCTGTTCTACTATTTCCTGGGGCGCGATTACTGGCAGAGCCGCAAGCTCGTGAACCGGTGCGTCTCCCTGCTGCGGGAAATCCGTATTCATATTGCCGGCAAGATTCATCAGGTCAAGCAGGTGGAGGATACCGGCAACCCCGGATTTGAACACCGCTCTGAGCTGCTGCACCTGTTCTCTGAACTGGCGGACAGTCCGGTTACAAGCCATAACCGGTGTGAAGTGCTGTCCAGCGCACAGGCAGCGTATAAGTCCATGCTGGAGGTGATGGAAGGTGCGCAGGAGCACATCCACATGGAGTTTTATATTTTCCGGGAGGATGGGATCGGCAAGCAGTTCCAGGAGCTGATGATCCGCAAGGTACGCCAGGGGGTGAGGGTGCGCCTGCTGTGCGATGGCCTGGGAAGCCATAAACTAAGCCGGGGCTTTGTGAATACACTGAAGAACGCGGGGGTGCAGGTTTATTTTTTTCTGCCGCCGCTGACTGCACTGCCGGACCGCCGGTTCAACTACCGTAATCACCGGAAGATCCTGGTGGTGGACGGACTGACCGGATTCACCGGAGGCATGAACATCGGCGATGATTACCTGGGCAAAAATCCGGAAATGGGCTACTGGCGGGATACGCATCTGCGCCTCGAAGGGGATGCCGTCTATCAGCTGCAGTATGTGTTTCTCAAGGACTGGCGGCTGGCGGCCGGTGATGCGCTCAGCCATCCGCGCTTCTTTCCGGATCATGACTGTAGCGGAAGGGAAGCCGTGCAGATTGTCGCCAGCGGTCCCGATGCGGCCATAGATGCGACCCAGGAGATGTATTTTGCTTCCATCTGTGCCGCGAGACAGCGTATCTGGATGACCTCGCCATATTTTATCCCCGACCCTGCGATAAGCAGAGCGCTGAAGAATGCGGTTCTTAGCGGTGTGGACGTGAGGATCATTATCCCGGCGAAGCCGGATAACAAGCTGGTCTATTATGCCACGCTGTCGTATCTGGAGAATCTGCAGGACGCCGGCGTGAAGTTTTACCGCTATACCAGAGGGTTCATGCATGCCAAGGTCATGATTATCGACAGCCTGCTGGCCACCGTCGGCAGTGCCAATCTGGACATGCGCAGCTTCTATTCCAACTTCGAGCTGACGGCGGTGCTGTTCCGTCCGGAGACTATTACAGAGCTGGCTGAGGACTTCAGCAGAGATCTGGAGCAGAGTGAATTCATTGATCCGAAAAAATTCCGGGAGCGCAGCCGTAATGTCAAACGCATAGAAAGTCTGTGTCAGCTCTTATCTCCGCTATTATGACAGAAAAGATGGCCGAATCATCGATTATCGAAGGTTATATCAATTTACATGCGTTATTTGACTTTCCTTTATGATATAATGGAAATATAAGAAGAACAGGGGAGAAGGCACGACTGTACGTTCGCTTTCGTAAGCTTCTTAGATATACTATTTATAGGGGGAGTTCTATGACTGTAAGCCAACATATCTTTACGAGTGAAGAACAGAAGAAGACGCAGAAGTCTGGAGTGTTCAAGACGGCAAGACTGGCCCAGCGGATTGTGATGATTGTCATCGGAGCGGCCATGATGTCTGTTGCCCTTGAAATTTTTCTTGTTCCCAATAAGTTGATTGATGGCGGAATCACCGGTATTTCCATTATGTTGTCCCATATTTTCAATATACCGCTCGGTATTCTATTGACCCTGCTTAACCTGCCGTTCCTGGTTATCGGGTATAAGCAGATCGGGAAGACATTTGCCTTATCTACTCTATTTGCTGTAATTGTAATGTCCATCGGTACCCAGTTGCTCCATCCTGTTCATCCCATTACGGTTGAGCCGCTGCTCGCAGCAGTATTCGGAGGGGTAATTCTCGGCGTTGGGGTCGGGCTCGTTGTCCGTTATGGCGGATCGCTCGATGGTACTGAGATTGTAGCCATTCTGGTATCCAAGAGGCTTCCGTTCTCTGTAGGGGAAGTCGTTATGTTCTTCAACCTGTTCATTCTGTCCGGCGCAGGCTTTGTGTTCGGCTGGAATAATGCGATGTTCTCGCTTATTGCGTATTACATTGCTTTCAAATTGATTGATATTACACTTGAAGGTCTGGACCAGTCTAAGTCGGTATGGATTATCAGTGATAAATTCCGTGATATCGGCGAAGCTCTGACGGAGCGTCTGGGACGCGGAGTGACTTATCTTGATGGTGAGGGCGGATTCTCCGGCGATAACAAGAAAGTGATTTTTGTTGTCATTACCCGTCTGGAAGAAGCGAAGCTGAAGTCTATCGTAGAAGATTGGGATTCTGACGCGTTCATCGCAATCGGCAATATCCATGATGTTAAGGGCGGCCGCTTCAAGAAAAAAGCAATTCATTAGCATTAGCGTAACCGGTTCAGCCGGAACGCTTCGAAGGAAGGTATATTTACGAACGACAGAGTAACCCATACGGCGGTCCTGACTTGTTGCCCCGTATGCCCATATATAATAATACCTTCCGTCCTGATTCTGGACGCCAGATAAGCCCGCAGCCTGAGAATGGCATTTGCGGGCTTATTGCTGTCCTGAGGGCAGCTTGGCAATAATCGCTTCGACCGGCTGGGGAGGAACCTTGGCAATCAGATCTCCTAACCGGCTGAGACGCTCTTCTATATTCAGCAGGTTAAAATCTGTAGGCTTGACGCCCCGTTCAACCTCCTCCCACAGGAGGGGAGTGGAGACGGTAGCCAGCGGCCGGGCGCGCGGGGTGTAAGGGGCAGCAAGCGTTTTGCCGCCGTAATGCTGGAGATAATCGAAATATATTTTATCCCCGCGATGCTTCTTCAGGCGCTCCAGGGTGAACAGATCAGGGCGCTTCTCGGTGACATAGCGGCCTACGAAATGCCCGATCCGGCGCAGCTCATCGAAGGTCACCCCCGGCTTAACCGGAACAATGATCTGTACTCCGGTGGCTCCCGAGGTTTTGGGAACGGAGTCCAGTCCGAGCGATCTCAGTACCTCCCCTACCACAGCAGCAGCTTCCATAATCCGCGGTTCGACCTCAAGCGAAGGGTCCAGATCAATCATCCATTCACAGGGCAGAATACTGCCGGCATAATGGAGGGAGGGATGGAATTCGAGCGCAGCCAGATTGCCCAGCCAGAGCAGCTCCGGCAGGCCCTGCAGCACAATGTAGGTGATATCATCCTGCACCGCCGTGCGGACGAATTCCGGCAGCGGTTCCGGGGCGTTCTTCTGATAGAAGGACATCCCGGGAACGCCATGGGGATAGCGGATCACCGTGAGCAGCCGGTCCTTGCAATAGCGCAGCAGGTAAGGCGAGAGGGCCGCCAGCTTTTGCAGATAGATCTGCTTGGTGATGCCCATCTCGGGCCAGAGCGGTTTGTCGGGATTGGTGATGCTGATTTGCTGTCCGTCTACTGTAATGGTTCCTTTAGTGGCCGCTGGCATGGGACATCCCTCCTTAGGCTTGTCTATGTCTGTACTAGTATTTGCCGTGCTGCCGGTTTTCAGTCGGGATTCCGGTCCGGGATAAGGGCAGTTCACACTTTTTTTGCGCAAAATGTCCCTTTTGGTCAGGGCCGGGGCTTATAAGGGTGTTAGCTATAAGAGAGGAGCGTTTTACGATTTTGGATGAAATGGAGCACCTCGTTGTTAAGGTCACGCCGCCCTACATTGGCTCTAGCTCTGCCCGGGAACGTTTCTTTAAGCTAAGGGAGCAATATGAACAACAGGCGCAAGCAGATTTACAGCCGGGGGAGACAGCAGCTTATTATGTCAATGACAGTGAATTGATTGCATTGATGAACGGGCTGGGTTATGGGAAACCGCTATTTTTCACTAGCAGAACGGTTACCTATACCAACTACGCGAAGCTGTCAGCCGCCCGGGAGCAAACGGGCAAGTGGAGCTTTGCACTGCCGCCTGAGCGAATAGGCGGGTTACAGTTTGCCGGGGGCCGGCTGTTCGCCAAAACCCCCTCTGCGTTTGAGCCGGAGTACCAGCTGGCACTGGAGACATTGAAGGCCAAAACGGAAGCTGCTCCGGACGGGAATCCGCTGGCTGCAACTTTATGGCCCTTGGAGAAGCTCGCAAGCGCCGAGGTGATCTATCAGGATGGAAGTAATCAGCTGAAGCTTCAGTTATTCTGGAATAACGCAGCAACCACCGGTCCTTCGCAAATTCACGTATCCCCCGGCCAAACGACTGAACTATGGACCTACGAGGATAAGGAGCTGCTATTCATTCCGGGGACAGGCGCTGGAGAAGAGAACGGAAGTTCAGTAAGCAGACTGTATTGGTATGACAGCGCCTACGGAGGGCTTGCTTTGATTACGGACCCGCCGGATAAGCGGCTGACCCGGGAGCAATGGGAGAGCATTGCCGCCGGTATGGTGCAGCGGTGAGGGGAAGCGAGCGGGCATCAGGGCGTTAAAATAAAGGTGTTCCAGAAGCCGCAAAGGCTGAGGAACATCTTTTTTGTATGCGAAAAACCGAACACAATGATGTCCCTTTTTGGAGTCCGGCGGCATTATAGGGGTGTTGCAGCAACAACACATCCACTGCCGGAAGCCTTACTCCCCAATAGGCAGCTAGAACCCCCTCTGGCTTAAAGAACAAGAATGGGCGGGCAGTTCGACCTGAGCCTGAATCACAGGCTGGCGGAAGGTGCCGGAGGGATTCCATTCCAGAAAATGCAGCTTAAATACCAGCTCAGGCTTAATCCAAACGGAGCCTGAGCTTCGCTGCGGAAGCTCGGCAAACGGCATCTGCTCTGTGACAAGTCCCGGAATTCGTCCGGTCAGCGTCCGCCAGTCCTGGACGGTCATTCTGCCCGCCCCGGCATGTCCGATATAATGCAGCCTGCCGGCATCATCATACAGGCCGAACAGCAGCGCATTCACGATGCCGTCCCGGAAGGTGACGCCCCCGGCGACAGCGGTGACATCGGAGATGATCTTGAGCTTCTGCCAGCGTCTGTCCTTGCCGCCCAGCGCATAGGTGCTATCGAGATCCTTGCAGACGATCCCCTCCAGACTCCCCTGCCGCGCGGCAGTAAGCAGTTGTGCAGGGTCCGGGTAGCTCGGCACCTGCTGCACATGGGGATGGGGCAGCAGCATCTCCTTCAGCAGCTCCTGCCGCCGGGACAGCGGTTCGTCCAGCAGCCAGATGCCATCACAATACAGCATATCAAAAACCATATACAGCACCGGAACCTGCGGCTGCACTGCCCGGATCGCCGCCTCATTCTTCAGGCTGTCCCGCCGCATGACCTCATGGAAGGAGGGCTTGCCGCCGCTGAGTGCAATGATCTCGCCATCCAGAATGAAGGAGCCGGCCCGGCAATAGCTCCCTGGTCCGGCCAGCTCAGGATATTGGAGCGTGCGCCGGTTGCCCCGGCGGTTAATCAGTTCGGCCTGGCGCCCATCGTAATAGGAGATCATCCGCACGCCGTCCCATTTGATCTGGGCGATCCACTGGTCCCCGTCGGGAAGCACAGAGGCCAGTACAGGCTCAAACGGAGTGATGGTCTTAAGCTGAAGGGAGCTGTCCAGCCTGGCGGCGGGTGCAGACACCCGGCCTCTAGGCACCGGTGCCCTTGCTCTTCGCGCTCCGGCGCTTCGGCTTCGGAGCGATCACCGGAATCGGTCCGGTGGCTTCATCTACAACCGGAGCGGCGGGTGTATCGGTTGAAGTCCCGGCGGCAGTAGCCTTGGCCGGACGTTTCTTCGCACCGGCGGCTGTCCGCGGCTTGGCCCCGCTGTCTCCCTTGGCGGGTCCGGGATCGGAAGGAATATGCTGCACAGCTTCGATACTGGCCTGCAGGGCGGCCATCAGATCGATAACATTGTTCTCCTGGCGGGCCGGAGCAATATGGAACTCTTCGCCTGCAATCTTATGTGTAATCAGATCAAGCATCCGCTGGCGGTAATCATCCGTATATTTGGCAGGCTCGAACGGGGTGGACAGCTGTGAGATCAGCAGCTTGGCCATGTCCAGCTCCTTGTCGTTCACGCTGCCCGGCTCCGGCAGGCCGGGAACCTGCGATACCGGACGGACCTCGTCCGGGTAATAGATCGTCTCAATCGCCAGACAGTCCGCCAGGACGCGGATGGCGGCCAGACTGCTTTTGGAGCGGATGGAGATCTTGGCAATACCGATCTTCCCGGTCTGACGCATCGCCTCCATCAGCAAACGGTAAGCATTGGCACCTGCCTGGTCTGGTGACAGATAATAGGTCTTCTGGAAATAAATCGGGTCAATCTCCGTCAAATCCACGAAATCCAGTATGGTGATGCTCTTGCTGCTCTCCTCGCTTAGCTGATCCAGCTCCTCCTTGTCGAACAGGACAAATTTTCCCTTCTCATATTCGTACCCCTTGCCGATCTCCTCCCAGGTGACCTCCTTGTCACAGACAGGACATTTACGTACATAAGACAGCGGACTGCCGCATTCTTTGTGGATGTAGCGCAGCGAGATGTCTTTATCCTCCGTAGCGGAGAACATCTTGACCGGAACATGCACAAGCCCGAAGCTGATGGCTCCTTTCCAAACGGTATGCATGAGAATCGCCTCCTGATGGGATGTGTTATGGCTTAGTATGGAACGGGATGGCTTTTTCTAGCCGGATGCATGTTTTGAGAGTCATGGGAAAAAATAAATGCTGCTCAGCTTGCACAGACACAAAGCGTGAAAAGGGGGCATTATGGACAAGGAGCACTATCACTGGAGCGATGCCCTATCGGAGCAGGATATTCCGGCAGAGGCGGTCAATTGGGACAATATTATTGCCGATCCGGAGGATGCCGGACTGGACGAGGACGCAGGCCTGCTGGATGCCGGTGCAACCATAGGGGAGCTTCCGGCGGAAGATGACGAGGAATAAGGAGGCAAGAAGAGAATGGATATAACACGTGCGAAGGATATTTACGCTTCCAAGGACAAGATCGCTGTGCATCTCGACGGAGAACCGGTTTGGATTGAGCATGTAGATTCGGATAACGGTATGGCAACGGTTCAGGTAGGCTCCCGGCCGGATAATACGCAGACTGTTGGCGTTGAGCGGCTGGAGGAGCAGGAGAAGTAGCGGTTCAGCACAATAAGTCTGGCAGGTATTCAGGTAAAATACTAATTGGAGCAGGCGTTCTCTTGGCGGTGACACCATCGCAGGAGTCTCCTGCTTTTTGTGTGGCCTGACCTCCTACACACGTTATGCTCAGGGCCGGGCGTGGAGCGCGAATGAGGTGTATGAGTGCACCCTGAATTCGTGGAAAGTGAGCGTGGGGCGGCTTACGGATACATGAAGCGAGGAATGGCGGACTGTAGTGCTCTTAATGGAATAGATTTCCTCATTTTGTGGATTCATACGGACTCAGAGGCCGTTAAGTAACCTATTCGGCGTAACATTTGGCTCAAAATTCGAAGTTAACGGCACTTGAGTCCGCAACAAGCAGCAAAATGATATTTTAAGCCAAATAGCGGCTTCTGTGTCCGCTTAACTCCCAGCAGTCCACTTATCTGCCACCATGCTCATTAGTCACCTCACACACCGTCTTCTCGCTCATCCGCCACCATGCTCATCCGCACCACACACCCTGCACTCCCCTCACCTGTCACCTCCTCAAGTCACCTTCCCTCACAGCTTCAACTGGCAACGGCCCCATAATTATAGCTGACACAGATATTGACGCCGGGAGTGGTGAGCCCCTATATTTGGGAGTAGAATTTTGACGAAAAGAGATGATGGAAGTGCGTCCGATATTGCTGGGTGTGTGCTCGGCGCTGTTTTTTGCGGTGACGTTTGTGCTGAACCGGAGGATGGAGCTTGCGGGAGGAAGCTGGGCGTGGAGCGCCTCGCTGCGGTACTTGTTCACGCTCCCGCTGCTGCTGGCGATTGTGGCCGGAAGAGGGAGGCTGAAGCCGCTGCTGGCTGCGATGAGAGAACGGCCCGGAGCCTGGCTGCTGTGGGGCACTGTCGGGTTCGGCCTGTTCTACGCGCCCATCTGCTTCGCCGCTGCCTATGCACCGGGCTGGCTGACAGCAGGAACGTGGCAAATCACAATTATCTCCGGTTCGCTGCTGGCTCCGTTCTTCGGAGAATGGGTTAGCGGACCGGGAGGACGAGTATACATAAGAGGTAAAATCCCGCTGCGCGGGCTGCTCCTCTCCTTGATTATTCTCGCCGGAGTAGCGCTGCTGCAAGTGGAGCAGGCGCGGCAGCTTGCCCCTTCCCAGGTCCTGCTGGGCATTGTCCCGGTCCTTATCGCTTCCTTCGCCTATCCGCTCGGCAACCGTAAGATGATGGAGCTGTGCGGCGGCCAACTGGATGTATTCCAGCGGATTCTTGGCATGACGCTTGCCAGCCTGCCCTTCTGGCTGGCTGTCGCTCTGTATGGTATGGCAGATACAGGCCTGCCCTCCTCCCCGCAAATAGGACAATCAGTCATTGTTGCACTCAGTTCGGGAGTTGTGGCTACGGTGCTGTTTTTCCGGGCTACCGATCTGGTCCGGGGCAGCATGAGCAGTCTGGCAGCCGTGGAAGCGACCCAGTCACTGGAGGTGCTGTTCGCCTTGCTGGGGGAGATGCTCTTACTGGACTCGCCGCTGCCTTCCCTCCTGTCATGGGCGGGGATTGCGGTCATTATTGGTGGTATGGTGCTGCATAGCCTGTTCTCCCGGCATCCTGGGAAGCCTGCGGCGGCTCCGGCGTTCTCAACGGACTGACAGGCTGTTGCGGTGCAAGTAGCATACCGATATAATTAAAAGTATTGTTAACTGTTAAGGGATCTTCATAAAGGTGGTAGTTGCAGCTTTGGACAATAATACACAAACGGTGTTCACAACCCGTTCATTCAGCCTTCAGGATACGGAGGCACTTGCCGCCGCCATTGCTGCCGCGTCATCGGCGGGGATGGTTATCGGACTTGACGGGGATCTAGGTGCAGGCAAAACAGCGTTCTCGCAGTGCTATGCACGCCACTTGGGTGTGGAAGGTATTGTGAATAGTCCTACTTTTACCATTATCAAAGAGTATGAAGGACGTCTGCCGCTGTATCATATGGATGTATACCGGATATCGCTGCAGGAAGCGGACGAGCTGGGACTGGAAGAGTATTTCTACGGTCAGGGTGTGAGTCTGGTGGAATGGAGCCGAATCATTACTGAACTGATGCCGCCGCGGCATCTCCATATAGAGCTGAAGACCGCCGGCCCGGAGGAACGGGAGATTACGGTGACCGGAATCGGAGAGCCTTACGGCGAATTGTGCCGGATGCTGATCCAGAAGTGGGGTAAAGAAACATGACGAACTCGAATAATGAGCCGCGCAAGCGGTTTTTGGCGCTGGATACATCAACGGCAGTTCTGGGAGTGGCTGTGACTGGCGGCGGGGAGCTGTTGCATGAGATTAATGCTTCCGGGGAGCGGAACCATTCGGTTCATCTGCTGCCTATTATTGAGCAGGCACTTCAGGCGTCTGCCACTACGGCCGACAGAATCGGCGGAATCTCGGTTGGGATCGGCCCGGGCTCCTATACCGGAACACGGATTGCTGTGACTGCAGCCAAGACGCTGGCCTGGGCCTGGAACGTACCGGTTACCGGTGTATCCAGCCTGCATGCGCTGGCCTGGGGCGGATACCATGCGGCTTCTGCGCTGCAAGAGCAAGACGCTATAACTTTTGCGCCCGGCACGGCAGGAACAGACTGGATCATTCCGCTGATCGATGCCCGGCGGGGACAGGCATACACCGCTGTATTCGCGGCGGACGGGGACAAGCCGCCCCGGCGGCTGGCGCCGGATGCGATCCGGCTGATGGCCGACTGGGTGCAGGAGCTGGCGGTACGGCTGAAGGAAGCCGCAGCTGAGGGCAATCTGCCGGACACACTGTGGTTCGTAGGGGAGACGGCGCTGCATGGAAGTGCGGACATGCTGGCTCCGCTGATGGAAGCTGCCAACGTCCAGGCATTGCCTTATGAGCTGGAAGGACGCTGGACCGGATTTCTGGCGGAAGCGGGTCTCTACGAAGAGAGCGGAGATTTGCATACGCTAATTCCCAATTATACGCAGTTGTCGGAGGCGGAGGCGAATCTGCGCCGCAGCAGCGAAGGGAGCCTGAATACACGATGATCGAACCGGAACGTAGACCGGCTCAGGGGACTGAGCTTGTTTTTCGCCTGATGCGGCTGGAGGATGTGCCTGCGATTCTTGTGATTGAACGGGAGGCCTTCACCATGCCTTGGACAGAGGAAGCCTTCCGCAACGAGCTGACCCACAATCATTTTGCTAAATATATGGTAATGGAGCTGGCAGGGCATATTATTGGCTACGCAGGAATGTGGGCGATTGTCGATGAGGCGCATGTCACCAATATTGCACTGCTGGAGGCCTACCGGGGACGTAAATGGGGCGAGCGGCTGCTGGACGAGCTGATGAAGACGGCGGCTTATCTCGGCATGCAGTCGATCACGCTTGAAGTACGGGTCTCCAATGAGGTGGCCCAGAATTTATACCGCAAAAAAGGCTTCAAGCCTGCCGGTACCCGCAAGGGCTATTATTCGGACAACCGCGAGGACGCGCTCATCATGTGGGCCGATCTGCCGGAGTACGGGGAGCAAGCTGTAACGGAAGGAAGCGTGGACTTGAAATGAAGACAGACACGGGCGCAAGAGAGCCTGTATTGATTCTGGCAATTGAAACCAGCTGTGACGAGACCTCTGTAGCTGTAGTGAAGGATGGCTGTGAGGTGTTGTCCAACATCATCTCCAGCCAGATTGAGACCCACCGGGCATTCGGAGGTGTGGTGCCTGAAGTGGCCTCCCGCAAGCATGTCGAGGTGATTACGCTGGTCATTGAAGAGGCTTTAAGCGCGGCAGGCGTACGTCCGCAGGAGCTGACAGCAGTGGCGGTAACGCAGGGTCCGGGACTGGTGGGGGCGCTGCTGGTTGGAGTCGTGGCTGCCAAAAGCCTGGCGCTGGCCTGGGGCAAGCCGCTCATCGGCACACATCATATTGCCGGTCATATCTATGCCAACCGGCTGGTCAAGGAATTGAAGTATCCGGGTATGACGCTGGTGGTGTCAGGGGGGCATACGGAGCTGGTGCATATGGAGCGGGAAGGAAGCTTCCGGATCATCGGGCGCACCCGTGACGATGCCGTCGGCGAGGCGTACGACAAAGTGGCGCGGGCCCTGGGCTTCCCTTATCCGGGAGGGCCGCATGTGGACAAGCTGGCGCATGAAGCGGAGGAAGCCTTCGCTCTGCCGCGTGTGTGGCTGGAGCCGGGCTCGTATGACTTCAGCTTCAGCGGTCTGAAGTCCGCGGTGCTGAACGCGGTGAATCAGAGCAAGATGAAGGGGCTTGTGCCGGATGTCGCGGCTATTGCGCGCGGCTTCCAGGAATCCGTAGTTGAAGTGCTGGTCGAGAAGGCGATCCGTGCCGTCCGTGAATACCACGCGGAGCAGCTTCTGCTCTGCGGAGGGGTAGCGGCGAACAAGGGGCTGCGCGAAGCCCTGATCCGGCGCTGCGGAACAGAAGGGATTGAGCTGATTATCCCTCCTCCCGTGTATTGTACGGATAATGCGGCGATGATTGGTGCCGCAGCTTATGTGAAATGGAGACATGAAGGCGGAATTCCGCTGGATATGGTAGCTGATCCCGGTTATTCGCTGGAGAAATGGTCGGTATCTGCCTATTGACTTTTGCAGAAGCCGCCGGGTATAATCAGTTCAATTCAATCATCTTATATTTGAACAAACGCAAGGATCGGAAGCAGTAAGGTCACTCCGGGATAAGAGAGCTGCGGGAAGGTGCGACGCAGTCGATGGAGACCTGAACTCGTCCGGGAGCGGAGCGGTGGAAGCAGGGAGCTCTTTGAACAGGAGCGCTGGCCGGTACAGGATGTAATCCGGCAACCTTAGGTACACCGTTACGGTTAACCTCCGTGAGAGGGTGGTCAGTCAAGGCTGGACGGAGTGGTAACATTCCGGGAACCTTGCAGACATGGAGTGGGTATCGCAGAACAGCTGGAAGATCAGCGGGTTCGGATATCAACAAGAGTGGTACCGCGACAGTGAACAGCCTGTCGTCTCTTGAATGAGACGGCAGGCTTTTTTTGTGCACATTTTGTGAGAAGAAGTTTATAGGAATGACACGCAAGGATCGGGAGCAGTAGACGGCCAAGGTGAACAGAGAGCTGCGGGGAGGTGCGACGCAGACACCGGAGGCCGGCGAATCTCGCCCGTGAGCGGAGCGGCGGAAAGTGCTACAGGTACGCTGCTACGGATGTCCCCGTTACCGGACTATTCAGATCTTTATAGCTTCCGTTATCGGGGCTGGGAGATCTGATCTAAGCTGGACGCAGCCGGGACTTCTGACATCAGGGAGCCTATGCGTCAAAAAGAGTGGTACCGCGGAGGGCTGACCCCCCGTCTCTTTATAAGAGACGGGGGGTCTTTGTGCTTTTTAAGAGGCAGCCCTCCATGATATAAACCTAATTTGAGGAGGAATTACGATGATTATTCCGGTAAAGAAACGTATTCAGATTTTTGACACGACGCTGCGCGATGGGGAGCAGGCCCCGGGAGCCAGTCTTACCCCTGAGCAAAAGATTATTCTGGCCGGCAAGCTGGCGGACCTGGGAGTGGATGTCATGGAGCCGGGATTCCCTGTATCCAGCCCGGGGGATTTCGCTGCGGTGGAGACGATCTCCCGCAACATTCAGGGCGTGGAGATCTGCGGCTTCGCACGTGCAGTCAAGGGGGATATCGATGCTGCTGTACGGGCCACCCGGGATGCCGCGCGGCGGCGGATTCATCTGTTCATCTCCTCCTCCGACATCCACCTGCGCCATCAGCTGCGCATGAGCCGCCCTGAGGTTGTAGCGGTTGCCAGAGAGATGACCGCTTATGCCCGCCAGTTCTGCGATGTGGTAGAGTTCACTGCAATGGATGCTGTACGGACGGGCATCGACGATCTGATTGAGATGGTCGAGGCAGTAATTGAAGAGGGCGCTTCGATTATTAATCTGCCGGACACGGTAGGTTATGCGCTGCCGCAGGAATACGGAGAGATGTTCCGGCGTGTGCGGCTTGGGGCCAGGGGCGGAGACAAGGTCATCTACAGCGCCCACTGCCACAACGATCTGGGCCTCGCCGTAGCGAACAGCCTGGCGGCCATTGAAGGCGGCGCTACACAGATTGAGGTCACGGTCAACGGTGTGGGCGAGCGGACCGGCAACTGTGCGCTGGAGGAGCTGGTCATGGCGCTGGAGACACGCGGAGAGGCTATCGGCGCCGAGACTGGAATCGTGCTTGATAAGCTGTATGACACCTCGCGGATGATCAGCGGGGCGATGCATTTCCCGATTGCCTTCAACAAGCCGGTGGTCGGGCGCAATGCCTTCCAGCATGAATCCGGCATCCATCAGGACGGCCTGCTGAAGGACCGCAGCACCTACGAGATTATGGACCCGGAGCGGCTGGGCATCCCGCGCAGCATGATTATCCTCGGCAAGCATTCCGGCAGGCATGCGCTGAAGGACCGCGCCGCGAAGTACGGCATTGCCCTGGATTCGGCGGAGCTGGACGCGCTCTACGCATCCTTCAAGGAGACGGCTGACCGCCAGAAGGCTGTCAGCGATGATGAGCTGCTGCGGATGGTCAGCAGCACCACAGGACAGCAGGCGCAGGTCTATGCGCTCGGCGAGGTCCAGGTTCTGGCCGGCAGCGCGCCGCGCCGCGTGGCTGCAGTGACGGTGCGCCATCTGCACAGCGGCGCAGAGACGACCCAGACCAGCACCGGAGACGGTCCGCTGGAAGCAATCATTGCCGCTATAGGGCAAGGGATTGCCGAGGATATCCGCTTCGACGGGCTGGAGCTGCATTCCCTCGGCAGCGGCGGGAATGCCCAGGCCGAGGCCGCCGTCATGGTGGAGTGGAAGGACACCAAGTTCCGGGGCACGGCCATCCATCACGATATCGTGATGGCCGCAGGCATTGCTTACATCGCCGCTTGTAATGCAGCGCTGCTGTCGGAATCGGCGGTGCCCTCTCCCGGCTCGGCGGTGAATAGCTAGAGGCTAGAGACCAGAGACTAGAAACCAGAAACCAGGGACTAGAGCGATGTTGTCTCGCAGATTCAACGCTTCTCAAGGATGGACGCCTTTGCCATGTCACCGACATCGGCAGAGGCATCTTTGCTGTCAGGGGCTGGCAGGGCGGTGGATAGCCGAATGTATACGAAAAACCGAACACATTATATGCCGCGACGGCTGAAGGGCGCATTGTAGTCGAAAAACCGACCACAATGCGCCGGATGAGGGTGCGCGAGTCAAATGTAATCGAAAATCCGACCACAATGCGTCGGATGAGGGTATGCGAGCCAAATGTAGTCGGAAAACCGACCACAATGCGCCGGATGAAGGTGCGCGAGCCAAATGTAGTCGAAAAACCGACCACAATGCGCCGGATGAGGGTGCGCGAGCCAAATGTAATCGAAAAACCGACTACAATGCGCCGGGATGAGGTACGCGAGCCAAATGTAATCGAAAAACCGACCACATTCGGCGTTGCGTGGGAGCGTGGGCTGGATGGCGGGCAAGTGGGCATTCATATCGCCTAAACCTAACATGATTTTTGCCCCGTGCGGCATTTGTCAACCTGTGGACAACGTTATCCACATATTCCGCACGAGTTGTGTAAAAACCGTGTAAAATCAGCAATAACGCCTTTTTTGCGAGCACCATAAACAAGAGGTTATGCTATGAAACAAAATTGTGAGAATTGTGGATAATGTGGATAATTCGGTGGATAAAAAGTCCTTGACAAGCAAAGTAGCCATTTTACGCATGAAAAAAGCCCCGAAGGGCTAATTTTAGATGATAGTTATGCACGGAAACTGTGGATGAGGCTGTGGATAACCAGATTTGAACAAATTGGAAACTGTTAAATTTTTTTTTGATGCGTCTTTACATTAGTCCTCAGCCAGTTTCTCCCATTCGCTAAATAAATCTCCCAGCTCGCGTTTTTTGTCCTTAAGCTCACTTTCATGCTCCTGAAGCGCCATATAATCCTGATACACCTCAGGTTTAGTCATTTCATGCTCAATTCCCGAGATGGCTTCCTCCAGCTTGGCGATTTTCTCCTCCAGTTCGGAGATGCGGCGCAGGCGGTTCCGTTCCTCACGTTTAGCCTGCTTGTCCGCCTCATAGGAGAGGGAGCTGCCTTTCTCGGCGGATATCGCTTCAATGTCGGCACTTCTGGAGGACTTGGCGGCGGCAAGCTCGGCTTCCTCTTCGGCAATCGCTTTGAGCTCGAGCTTTTTCTCAATATAGTCGTCATAATTGCCCAAATACTGATCAATTCCGTCGGGGTGCAGCTCAAGTACCCGTTCAGCCATCTTGTTGAGGAAATAACGGTCATGGGAAATGAACAGCAGGGTGCCTTCAAAATCGATCAGGGCCGATTCGAGCACCTCGCGGCTGACGAGATCCAGATGGTTGGTAGGCTCATCGAGAATCAGCATATTGGCTCCGCGCAGCATCAGCTTGGACAGGGCCACCCGGGCCTTCTCGCCGCCGCTCAGCGCAGCTACCTTCTTAAGTACATCCTCGCCGCTGAACAGGAAGTTGCCGAGAATCGTACGGATTCGGGCCTCCTCCAGCATCGGATATTCACTCCACAGCTCCTCCAGCACCGTATTGCGCGGATTCAGCCGGGTCTGCTCCTGGTCGTAGTAGGCGATCTTCACCTTGGTTCCCCAGTTCACGGTTCCGCGGGAAGGCTCGCGGGTGCCGGTCATGCATTGCAGCAGTGTGGACTTCCCGATCCCGTTCGGTCCGATCAGCGCCGCTGTCTCGCCGCGCCGCAGCTCGAAGGAGGCATTGCGGAAGAGCGGTGCAGCCTCAGGACTGAAAGAGACTGCGACCTCCCGGACTTGCAGCACTTCCTTGCCGGACATGAAGTCAGGCTCGAAGGAGAAGCTGGCCTTCTTCAGGTCGCCCAGCGGCTTGTCGATACGCTCCATCTTGTCGAGGGCCTTGCGGCGGCTCTGTGCCCGCTTGGTGGTGGAGGCCCGGACAATGTTGCGCTGCACGAAATCCTCCATCCGTGAAATTTCGTCCTGCTGCTTCTCATACTGCTTCATACGAATCTCGTATTCCGCAGCCTTCAGCTCCATATAGCGGCTGTAGTTGCCTGTGTATCTGCGCGATTGGTGCCGCTCGATCTCCACGATGGTCGTCACCAGGCGGTCAAGGAAATACCGGTCATGGGATACGACCAGGATGCCGCCGGCGTAACCGCGCAGATAATCCTCCAGCCAGGTGAGCGTCTCGATGTCCAGATGGTTAGTCGGCTCATCGAGCATGAGCAGATCAGGCGCTTGAAGCAGGATGCGGGCCAGTGCCAGACGTGTCTTCTGGCCTCCGCTTAAGGTAGAGATTGGAGTATCCGGTGCGAACTCCCCGAAGCCCATCCCGTGCAGCACGCTGCGGATACGCGTATTGATCTCATAGCCGCCGTGATCCTTGAACCAGTCGGAGCGTCTGGCATAACGCTCCAGCAGATCCTCATAACGCTTCGGATCTCCGGCAAGTGCCGGATCGGCGATATCCGTCTCCAGCTGCCGCAGCTCGGCCTCTGCCTCCAGCAGCGGCGCAAATACCGCGAGCATCTCTTCCTGTATGGTGTTATCCGACTGCAGGCCGCTGTTCTGGGCCAGATAGCCAATCGTAGTCTCTTTAGACTTATGAATTTGTCCGCTGTCATAAGACATCTCACCCGCGAGAATCTGCAGAAAGGTCGATTTGCCTGCTCCGTTGACGCCAACCAGCCCGACTCTCTCCCTCTCGTTCACCATTAGGCTAATGCCGTCCAGCACGCTTTGTATACCGTATGATTTCGTAATTCCTGTCGCTTGAAGAAGCATTCTGATGAAACCTCCGCCCTTGCAAATTGGCCTCGGCGGCTTGCGCCCAGGCGATTGTCTAATCTTATTCTCCAGTTTACATGAAAAAGGTGGGGCGTGCGAGGTCCATTCTTCTAACAAGGGTAATGAATCAACCTTGGCGAACCGGTGAGAAGAGTGGTAAACTGAGCTTACAAACTATGATAAGCTAGGAACAAGTGAAGGAGGAGGCTGCCTATGCAGGAGCACAGCATGCAGCTTGCCGGGCGGAAGCACGAGCTTCGCACCGGGAATACCGCGCTCCGCGATGCCTTGCCCCTGGAGCAGCGGGAGCTGTTATCCGCCCGGGTGTGCGCCCATGCCTGGAGCTGGTTCTCGCAGGAAGGCGCAGCTTCACTGCTTGCGTATGCGCCGTTTCGCTCCGAGCTGGGCTGCCGTCCGCTTCTTGCGGCGGCATGGGCGGAAGGGCATAAGGTGCTGCTTCCCCGTGTCAACCGGGAGAGCGGTAACTTAAGCCTTCACCAGGTAAGCTCCTGGGATGAGCTTGTCCCTGGAACCTACGGGATCATGGAGCCGCCGGCCGGGAGTGCTGCTCTTGCCGGCCCCCTCGCGCAAGCAGGACGGAGAACCGGCTGGCCGGAGGTTATCTTCGTGCCAGGACTGGCCTTTGACCGGCGTGGCGGACGCCTCGGCTACGGACGAGGATATTATGACCGCCTGCACACCGCATTGGAGACAGGGGTCCCCGGTTCGGCTGCCAAGCCTATGTGGATTGGTCTGGCCTACGGCCTCCAGCTGGTACCGGAAGTACCGCTTGAGGAGCATGATGCCTTAATGGATCTGCTGATTACGGAGAACGGCATCTGGGATTGCCGGAAGGAGAGGGCTACATGGAATTAACTCATTTCAACGAGCAGGGCAGAGCCCGCATGGTGGATGTGAGCGACAAGGAAGTTACCAGGCGGACAGCGGCAGCCAGAAGCCAGGTGCATATGGCCCCGGAGACGCTGGACGCCATTAAGGCGGGAACGATCCGCAAGGGCGATGTGCTTGCGGTAGCTCAGGTTGCAGGAATCATGGCGGCGAAGCAGACCGCAAGCTGGATTCCCATGTGCCACCCGCTGCCGCTTACCGGAGTGGATATCCGCTTCATGGATAACAACAAAGATGAACTATATATAGAAGCAACCGTCAGCACTACCGGTAAGACCGGGGTGGAGATGGAGGCGCTCACTGCCGTATCGGCAGCGGCGCTGACCGTATATGATATGTGCAAGGCGCTGCAGAAGGACATGATTATCGGACCTACGATGCTGGTGTCCAAGAGCGGCGGCAAGAATGGGGATTACGCGCTGGAAGCAGAATAGAGCAGCAGCAGGGAATGATACAGCCGAAGGCGCAGCGGCAGCTGCTTCAGCAGCCGGATATACATAGTACATAGAGAGGGAGGGACAACCTATGGCGTGGAAAACAGCAATCCTGACGGCCAGCGATAAAGGGGCCAGGGGCGAACGGGAAGACACGAGCGCCCAGGTGATTCGGGAGCTGGTGGAGGAGGAGCTGGGCGGCGAGATCATTGAATACCGGATCGTGCCTGATGAGCAGGATGAGATTATTGCAGCACTGATTGAGCTTACGGATTATTTCCAGGCGGATCTGGTGCTGACAACCGGCGGAACCGATCTGGCCATCCGCGATGTTACGCCGGAGGCGACGCGGCGGGTCATTGAACGCGAAGTGCCCGGACTCTCCGAGGCGATGCGCAGTACGGTGATGCAGAAGAACCGCGCTGCTATGCTGTTCCGGGGAATCTGCGGCATCCGTGGAAGAACTCTGATTGTCAATCTGCCCGGTACCCCGAAGGGGGTACATGAGAATCTGGCGGCGATTATGGATCAGCTTCCGGAGGCTCTGTTAATGGTTACGGGACAATACCGCCAGTAATCGGACTCTGCTCTATTCACTTTTGTCTAAATCGTTCAGGATACACAATGGATGTGTGATATAAGTTATGGTATTATTATTTTATCGTTAACTATTGTCATGAACGGACAGAAGGATGGGAGGAAACCGGTATGTTAGGTGGTATTGGCACACCCGGAATTATCTTGTTGGTTATCTTGGCATTGCTGCTCTTCGGTCCCAATAAGCTTCCTGAGCTGGGGCGGGCAGTCGGACGTACCTTCCGTGAATTCAAGGACGGTGCACGGGAGATTGTGAACGAGCCGGAAGCGGCCAAGCGGAGCGATACTGTTGCTCCTGCGGCGGCGCAGACGGCTGCAGCAGAACTTCCGCAGGACCGCCGTCTGCCGGAATAATTTTAAGGTTCCCACGCAGGGGCGTCTTTCCCAGGTCTGCTTTTAGACCGGGGCGGCGCCCTTTTTTTGAAATAGAATTTATATGTTTCACGATATAACTTATCTATTGCTAATATGTCAATCCGGGTGGTGTCAGTCATGTCTCTGGAAGAGGAAGAAATGTCCCTCGTCGATCATCTGACGGAGCTGCGCAGACGTCTTATCTACGTGCTGATCGTGTTCGTAGCAGGACTTGTGCTCGGCTTATTCGTCGCCAAGCCAATCTATCTCTACCTGATCAGCGCCGATGCTGCGCAAGGCTTCGTCCTGCATGCGTTCTCCTTCTGGGATGGAATCGGGATGTATATGAAGATCGCTATGGCGGTCTCGCTGGTCTTCTCCGTGCCGTTTATCGCCTTCCAGCTATGGGCGTTCATCAGCCCCGGCCTGCGGCCTGTGGAGCGGAGCGCTGCCCTGCGTTATGTGCCTTATGTGTTTGTATTGTTTATTGCCGGCATTGCTTTTGCCTATTACATAGTGTTCCCTATGGCCTTATCCTTCACTATCTCGATTACGCGGAATATGGGGCTTGAGGAGACCTACGGCATCGCCGAATACTTCGATTTCCTGTTCAGTCTGGTGATTCCGCTGGCCCTGCTCTTCGAGCTGCCGCTGATTGTCATGTTCCTGACCAAGCTCAGGGTGCTGAACCCGCTGCGTCTGCGCAAGATGCGCCGTTATGCCTATTTCGCGCTGGTGTTCATTGCTGTGGTCATTACACCGCCTGATTTCATCTCGGACTTTCTGGTGACGATTCCGCTGCTGGTGCTGTATGAATTCAGTGTGTTTCTGTCCGCATTCGTCTACCGCAGGCAGTTGGCTGAGGACGCTAAGCGGGAGGCGCGGTATGTGAAGGCAGATTAGTGGGAGGGGGGCATAATATGCCCCTTGCTGGATAGAATGTAGGAGAGTGCGGGCCGGACAAGCGCTGAAACCATAATTTTGGCAAAAACAAATACGATTTTGTGTAAAAGGACTTGAAATCCGTCTTCAAGTTGAGTATCATAAAAATTGTTGTTAGCACTACAGAGGGTTGAGTGCTAACGCTGCTGAAAAACCGGGATTGGCCGGAGCAACATTCCGTAAGGGATGCTGATGGCGCAGATCCCCGCAGCTCTATCTATGTTTTCAAAGCAAAACACATAATTTCAAAGGAGGCTATTTTTTCATGATTAAACCACTAGGTGAACGCGTATTGGTAGAACCAAGCGAGCAACAGGAAACCACTTCTTTCGGGATCGTGCTTCCGGACTCTTCCAAAGAGAAGCCGCAAGAAGGTACTATTATCGCTGTAGGCAGCGGAGCTTTGAAAGACGGAGTCCGTGTAGCGCTGGAAGTGAAAGAAGGCGACCGTGTGCTTTTCTCGAAATATGCCGGAACTGAAATCAAATACGAAGGCAAAGAATATCTGATTATGAAAGAAAGCGACATTCACGCTATTCTTGACTAGTCTTAAGCGTCGCTCATAAGTCAGATTTAGAGTACTTATACACAAGCTAAGATTACGTTCACAATAATATTAGGAGGTTAACTATACAATGGCAAAAGAAATTAAGTTCAGTGAAGATGCTCGCCGTGCAATGCTGCGCGGGGTTGATGCTTTGGCAAATGCAGTAAAGGTTACACTGGGTCCAAAAGGCCGTAACGTGGTGCTGGAGAAGAAATTCGGCAGCCCGCTGATCACCAATGACGGTGTGACTATCGCCAAGGAAATCGAACTGGAAGATGCCTTCGAGAACATGGGCGCACAGCTCGTTAAAGAAGTAGCTACCAAGACTAACGATGTAGCCGGTGACGGTACTACAACTGCAACGGTTCTGGCTCAGGCTATGATCCGCGAAGGTCTGAAGAACGTAACTGCAGGCGCTAACCCGATGGTTATGCGTAAAGGGATCGACAAAGCAGTGAAGGCTGCTGTCGCTGAACTGCAGAACATCGCTAAGCCGATTGTGGATTCCCAAGCGATCGCACAAGTAGCTGCAATCTCCGCTGCTGACGAAGAAGTGGGCCAGCTGATTGCTGAAGCTATGGAAAAAGTCGGCAAAGACGGCGTTATCACCGTTGAAGAATCCCGCGGATTCCTGACAGAGCTTGAAGTGGTTGAAGGTATGCAGTTCGACCGTGGTTACATTTCCCCGTACATGATCACGGATACGGACAAAATGGAAGCCGTTCTGGAGAACCCGTACATCCTGATTACAGACAAGAAAATCAGCAGCACGCAAGAAATTCTTCCACTCTTGGAGAAGATCGTTCAACAGGCGCGTCCGCTGGTAATCATCGCTGAAGACATCGAAGGCGAAGCTCAGGCGATGCTGATTGTGAACAAGCTGCGCGGAACGTTCAATGCTGTAGCGGTTAAAGCTCCTGGCTTCGGCGACCGCCGTGAAGCTATGCTGCAGGATATCGCTGCTCTGACAGGCGGCCAAGTGATCACTGAGAAGCTTGGACTGGATCTGAAAAGCACTTCCATTGAGCAACTGGGTAATGCCCGTCAAGTGCGCGTAACCAAAGAAAACACTACAATTGTAGACGGAAGCGGCGACAAGGCGGACATCAATGCACGCGTTAGCCAAATCCGTTCCCAGCTGGAAGAAACCACTTCCGAGTTCGACAAAGAAAAACTGCAGGAGCGTCTGGCGAAATTGGCTGGCGGCGTAGCCGTTGTCAAAGTCGGTGCTGCTACTGAAACTGAACTCAAAGAGCGCAAGCTCCGCATCGAAGATGCCCTGAACGCAACCCGCGCTGCGGTTGAAGAAGGTATCGTATCCGGTGGGGGTACAGCTCTTGTGAACGTATATGCTGCTGTAGCTGCTGTTGTAGCTGAAGGCGACGAAAGAACTGGTGTGAACCTCGTGCTGCGCGCACTGGAAGAACCAGTTCGCACCATCGCTGCTAACGCAGGCCAGGAAGGCTCCGTGATCGTGGACCGTCTGAAAAAAGAAGCTATCGGCATCGGCTACAACGCTGCTACCGATGAGTGGGTAAACATGTTCGAAGCAGGGATCGTTGACCCTGCCAAGGTAACCCGTTATGCGCTGCAGAACGCAGCATCCGTAGCGGCTATGTTCCTGACCACTGAAGCGGTTATCGCTGACAAGCCAGAACCAGCCCCTGCTGGTGGCGGAATGCCAGATATGGGCGGCATGGGCGGTATGGGCGGCATGATGTAATAAGGGTGACAAACCCTTATGCATTAAGGGTTTCCTGAGAAGGAAACACCGTTTGACCACATGATGCAAAAATAAGAGGCTTCCTATGAGTTCATTGAACTTGTAGGAAGCCTCTTTTTCATAGCTCAAATCTTTTAATATTCTTCAATCTAATTTCTGATCTAAAAGAGGTTTTACTAAACGACGCACTTGGTCTGTTGAAGTGGTTTCCATTAATTGGTCTTTTAGTTCGTCTGCGCCTCTAAATCCACGAACATAGATTTTGAAATAGCGAAGAAGTGGTCTAAATGAACGTGGCAAGGTTTCTGTTGAATATTTATCGTGAAGATCCAACTGTAAAAGAAGTAAACTGAGAAAATCCTTCGCGCTATGTTCTTTAGAGTCTTTCTCGAAAGCAAATGGATTAGTGAAAATGCCGCGGCCAATCATGATACCATCAACGCCGTATTGTTCAACTATTTTTAATCCTGTTGCGCGGTCCGGAATATCTCCATTAATGGTTAACAACGTATTTGGGGCAAGTTCATCGCGCAATTTTTTTATTTCAGGAATTAGTTCCCAGTGTGCAGCTACTTTACTCTTCTCTTTTTTGGTACGAAGGTGAATGGACAGATTCGCAATATCTTGTTTCAATATATGTCCTAACCAACCGCGCCACTCATCAATTTTAGAGTAACCTAATCTTGTTTTAACACTAACCGGCAATCCACCTGCTTTTGCTGCTTGAATAATTTCTGCTGCAACTTCAGGATGGCGTATTAATCCGGCCCCTTTTCCACTGGCTGCGGCGTTTTGTGCTGGGCATCCCATGTTTATATCGATACCACGAAAACCAAGTTTTTTCATATCAATACTCATCTGTTCAAAAAGTGCAGGTTTATTGCCCCAAATATGAGCGACAATCGGTTGCTCATCAGCTGTGAACATTAACCGGCCACCTACATTTTCTTTTCCAACAGGGTGACAATAATTTTCTGCGCTTGTGAATTCTGTGAAAAATACGTCAGGTTTTGCAGCTTCACTAATGACGTGACGAAATACAATATCTGTGACGTCTTCCATTGGAGCTAATATAAAAAACGGTTTCGGTAAATCCAGCCAAAAGTTTGGTTCGTTACTCATATTATCTTCTCCTGTTGCAACATATAAAAACGATATAATCCATAGCAAAGTCTTTTACCCATCATACATAGTATCATTATTTTTCGTTTGATGCACAGAATCAATGGTGTGAGCGACGGACACATTTGTGGTGTCTGCCAAAGTTGAGCGGCAAGCGCGAACTTAAAGATTTCTTTAACTTTCACACAGGGGTTAATCCGCCATGTAGAATTGTAGCTTAATAGGATTAATCAATTGAAGGGCCGGAACATGATGACAAAAATCAGAGGTTTTATCATTTTTTTAGTCTTTCTTCTTGCAACAACTCCATCATCAGCAGCGGCACAAAGCTCCAGCTATGCAGAAGCGCTTAACCGCTTGGGATTGTTCAGTGGAACGGAGAATGGGTATGAGCTGTCGCGGGTGCCCACCAGAGCAGAATCTCTTGTAATGATGCTGCGTCTGTGGGGGAAGGAGAAAGAGGTCCTGAAAAGCACCTACAAAAGTCCATTTACTGATACAGGGTGGGAAAGCCGCTACGTGTCGTATGCCTATACCAAGGGTGTCGTTAATGGAATAGATGAGTTTCGTTTTGGCGGTAACCGGCCCATCTCGCTTAACCAGTATTGTTCAATGGTTTTAAGAGTGTTGGGATATTCAGAAACAAAGGGCGACTTCACTTATGGAACTGCGGTTTCTTTCGCCTCAATAGTTCTAGGATTAGACCTTACCCAAGAACGCGAATTCAACCGGGGAACGCTTGCAAAAATAAGCAGTTATGTTCTAAACACAAGACCCAAAAACCAGCTTGCCACGCTAGGTCAAACCCTTAGTACAGCAAATATTTTCACCACGCAAGCTTTAAACGAAGCCAGGTCACTTTGGGAGCAGGATAAAAGGTTGAATGGAACGACGATTTTAATCTATGCAGTGGGTTCTGACCTTGAATCACAGCAAGGCCGGCTAACTGATGACTTGGAAGAAATTTTGCGCGGTCAACCCAACCAAAATACGAAAATCCTGCTGCAAACAGGCGGAACGCTCAAATATCACAACAAATATATGACCGATGGGACATCCGAACGCTTTGAAGTTAGTCATGGACAGCTGCAAAAGCACGAAAGCCACATCCAAACCGCCGCATCAGACCCTAGAACACTGAGGGATTTTCTTGTTTGGGGCAAAGCCGTTGCACCAAGTGAACGTTATATCCTGATTCTATGGGACCATGGGTATGGAACAATGGGCGGATTTGGCGCAGACGAGCTAAATGAACGAAAAACGATGAAGGTCTCGGAGCTTTCCCAAGCGATCGGTTCATCAGATATGTATTTCGACTTAATCGTTTTTGATGCCTGTCTTATGGGCACCGTTGAAACTGCCTATGCGCTTAGAGATCAGGGCAAATATCTCATAGCTTCTGAAGATTCAACCCCCGCAGCAGGCTTGTACTATACCACATGGATAGGTGCGCTAGAGCGAAACCCGCAGATCAGCACTGAAAGGATAGGACGTTTAATTTTAGACTCCTTTACCCTTCATTCGGGGATGGAAGCTGAGATGCAAACTACCCTATCAATGCTGAAGCTGTCTCAGGCGGAATCCTTGGTTAAGGCCATAGGAAATGCAAAATTTGATCGCTCACTATCAGACCTTGCCAACCACTCAGAGCTATTAGGCAAAAACGACGGGATATTCGATCAATATGATCTTATAGAGCTTATGGGCCAATCTTCAGAAGTCACTGCCGCCGCCCAAGCACTTGCCTTCGAAGTAAGAAATTCAGCAGGTTATAAAAACCGCAACGGTGTGGCTTTATATGTTCCTAGCAGAAAAATTGCACGCACACATGAAATGAAAGAAGAACTACAGGCTATGGGGCTAAGTTCAAAGTATATAGAAACGATTTTCTAACGAGGAGGTATTTTATGAAGAAGATTTTAAGCTTGATGCTGGTATTTTCGCTTCTCGCATCAGTAGCGCCTGTGTATGCGAATGTAGCAACAGAGTACAATTATGTGTTTGGTGTGAAAACAGGAGGAAACGAAAACGGCGGAACCGGCGATGATATTTATATGGGCGTAAGTACATATGAATCTGGAGTAAACTCTGATCAAGCAACAAATTTTGGCGGCGCTGCCGCTTGGTCTGATACACAACATACATTTAAATTGCAAAATACTCCACCGTGGAGAATGAACGAGCTCGTTTTTTGGCTGGTGGGCAGTGATGACTGGTACGGTGAGTCGGTAGTTCTGTGGCTTCCTCAAATTGGCGGAAACATAAATCCAACACAGACGAAGACCATTCCAATATACTCATGGACAAAAGACCAGGGTAGACTGTATCGTGACATTTCGGACGTAACCAAAAGAAAATTCACCGATATGGGTGACGTTGATAAGCATGGAGGAGAGTTCTATCTGGATGCGAATTCGTCAGGCTCTGAACGTGCAGAGTGGGACAACTATGTCAGAGATCAATATGGTCACTATGACATTATGCAATATGAGGATGCTCCTGTTGTCAGCTATAGCGTTTCGGACGACGCTGTGGGCAGGGATTGGCTGACATTCCAGGAACCGACAAAAACAAAAACGTTTGAGCTCAATATTGACCGCAAGAAGCTTCACGATCAGATGGTTGCCAAGGACAAAGCAGAGATTTCGCTGACCTATAGAGTGGCGCTGCTTGCCCAGTCTACCAATGCTGAGAGCCTCGGGGGAACTTTTGCCCATACAAGTTCAGGAAATCCGGAAGTGAAAACCTATTTGACAACAAAGATAGGGCAAGCGGACTACTATTATAAAGATGTAACGTATACGTTCTATCGTAGCATTTATAACCTCGGCAACCCCGATATCACTCAAACGGTTACCTATTCACCGAGCCAGGACAATCTGTATCTCAACCGTAAATTCACAGATGTTAATATCACGGTTGAAGCGGTGTCCATTCATAAAAAAACTATGACGCAAGAAATTAAAACGGAGTTGATTACCAACCTCCAAGCCACGCCTGTGTTATATCTTGGAAACAGTACGGAAACACCGCTTACCAGCCTTACCATGACCAAACTGCAGGGCAATGACGGCAAACCAAACGGCAAACTTCAGTTCACTGGACAAGTGCCGCTGGATGTTAGCGCAGTGGAAAGCGAGGGCATAAGGCTTCAGCTTGACAACGTATCTACCCATCTAACGAAAAAAGGCCGGGCGCAGGCCTATTATTTAGAGAATCCAACTCCAGAATCACCGGCATCACAAAGTTTTTATTTTTCAACTCATAAAGTGGACACCAAAACCCCAACTGTAAGAGTGACCGACCAAACTGGAAATGACCTGGCGGGGGCAGATTCCATTCAAGGCAACATCAAAAAGCTGCATGAATTTTATATGGTTGCCAGTGAAACCCTCTATCCGGACGGAAATGTCGCCCACAGCGAGTCGAATCAAAACTATTTGAATTATGAGCTGTACAAGAAAACCGGTGATTCCTATGAACCGGCCGCGACAAGAATAACAAACTTTGACGGTACAGGAAACAGAGCAAGAGTTACTGCACCTATTAACACGCAAGTTATCAATGGCGTTAGCATAAAGCTAAGTCCAATTGTTCCAACGGAAGGCGAATTCAAGCTCCGGCTGTATGGATGGGATCAAGCCGACAATCCGCTGGGCGGAGAGGCCGGATTTGCAGAAATTGAGAATATCAAAATCGATAACCAGGCTCCGCGGGTGACCGTAAACGAAACGGTACATCCCCAAGATGCACAGCTCCGCAAAAGAAATGACTATAGCTTTGAAATGAATGACCTTGAGCAAAGCAATAACGGCTGGTCAAGAACTTATTATACGTTTATGAACGGGAATGCGGCGCCGCCTGACACGCCAATCAATCAGATTAAACCTGCCTCTGCAGAAATTTCCTCAACTCAAGGGATATGGGCATTTGTAGACTCAGAAGGTGACAGCACCACTGCCATTCTATCCATTCCCAAAGGGGACAACTTTGAGGGAACGCTCTATTATTTCACAGTAGACTCACTTGGAAACGATTCTAGAAACGAGCAAGCCTCTAGATACTATAAAAAACCTGTGAGTATTTTCAATGGAAATGTTGCTGACACACTGATTACGGAGGATTCCAGTCTTCCAAAGCCGCATTTTGACCTTAGCTTTGACGTAAGCAATCCAAACCTTGAAACGAGTTACCGGTGGATTTCTGATCCTGGCAATGACAACAGCTTTACGCAAAAATTTAGAGTATACGAATCAAGCGATGATGTTGGTGCAGCTGAAAAAACGAATCTTAGCGGAACCAAAGTTCTGATGGACGGGAAATATATACTGGAATATCGGGTGAAAAATAAACAGTCTGGTAATATTGCCGAATTCTCACAAGTGTACACGTATGACGCCTATTCCCCGGAGATTAAATATACCGCAATAAGTCAGCACGATCATTTCAAATCATCCCATCAGATTAACGTGAAAGTGACAGACCGCAGCGGAATTGCAAGTGCATATTACTATGTATCCCAGCCGGACTCAGACATCAGAATTGAAGATATGCCGAACTATCCGCTGACCCTGACACTGGACAGTGACAATATAGCACAGGTTAATCAGACCTTGACGCTAACAGGACTTCCATCAGGTGCGTACAGCATTGTTGTTGTGGCACAAGATCCGCATGGCAGAGTAAGCAAAAAGGTTTCCCCCTACTTTGGCATGAGGTCAGAAGCTGCGATCATTGACACATTGAACTTTACGGAGCCGACTGTAAACGGAATGGGTACAACAACGGATGGAACCTATAGTATCTATGCTGTGTTGAATGAACCGCATGCAGCATGGACTTCTGATAGCGCATTGAAATATCAAAACCCGGTATATTATGCAACAACGGACGGCATGCCAACAGATAACGGCGTTTTAGTTCCTGAGTTCACAGCGAGCAACAATTCCGGCGGGAATTATGCATTTACACTCGACACACCGGTTCCGCTTCAAGAGGGTGTCAACACCATCTACGTCCAGTTTGGACTCATCAATGCTCCTGCGGACGACAGACCGGAGTTTTTAACAGAAGCGAGACCGCTCACCATTCTGTATGATAGCCAGGCACCAACCTTTGAATTGCCGGACTATAGCACCATTCAGCCAACCAACGCATCCGTGACAGCAACAATCATCGCAAGTGATGCCGGTACAGGGATTAGCAAACTGACCGTTGCACCCGAGGATGCAGACAAAATCACGGTTTCTCCATATACAGACGGTGCATTCACAGTAACGGTAAGCGAAAATATATCAACAAACCTGACCCTGTCTGACGAGCTTGGAAATCATGTTCTGGTTCCTATTTCCGTATCTAACATTGACCGGGCAGCTCCATCTGCGCTTGCTTCAAGTAGCATCGTGACCAAAGGAGCAAGACAAGATGGTGAGATTACAGTTGATGTCTCGGACAAGAACGATACAACCGTTTCCTTCGCGCTTATTCAAGACCCGGCAGACAACCATATTCTAACCGAAGCGGACTATGCTTTGTTTCAATCAAGCCCATCCGTGGAAATGCAAAGTGGTCCGGTAATCACTAATAGCGAAGGTAACAAACAGAAAACCTACAAAATTGACTTGAAGGGGCTTAGCGGAAGCTATGCCATTGGGGTCAAAGCCGCCGACACCGCAGGAAATGTGACTGAAAAAGTGTTCACTGACGCAAAACTGGACCTGGTTGACGCGGCGGCGGCCATTGTAAGTGTCAGCGCAAACCCCAGAACCACAAAAACCACTGCAACGGTCAGCGTTTATTTTAATGTTCCAGTAACCGTAATGCCAAACGCACCTGTAGAGGGAGATGCTGTGGGGGATATGGCCAGGTCGAACCTATTGTATACAGGACTTTTAACAACCTCCGCTAACTATGTAATGGACTATGAGGTTGTTATCCAGAACAATAATAAAATCAGCCTTTACGTTCAGGACGAGGTTGGAAGAGACAGTGTTCTGGAATTCACGCCTGAGGTTGATTTTGTTACAGGCTTTGATACTACAGGTTATGTAGAGAAAAATGGTCAAACGATCCAAAACGGCGGGTTCATATCCTTTAACCAAGGGGACAAGCTGTATTATATTGTAGTTCCAAATCCAAATTATGCCGGACAATATTTCTTTGTTGAACATGCTGTGTTATCTGGATTAGAACTCAATACAGAGCTAAGTGTTCCGGACCCTTCATTTACAGAAGAAGGAAGAACAGCTTATTCAAAGCTTGTATTTGAAGCGCTAAGAGACGGCAAAACAACAAAATCAGCTTATTTCGAGTCATACACGGCAGAAGGTATGGAAGCTGACCGGATGGAAGATGAATATGTTGCCATTACAGTGGTTGACGAAACTGCACCAGCTGCAAAGGTGGACTATTCGATCACGGATTCTACCAACCAGAATGTTACCGCAACACTTTCTGTATATGACCCGGAAAGCGGGATTTTAAAACTTGAACGTTCGTATGACGGCATAAGCTTCAGCCCTATTGACTCCGTTGTTTCGCATACCGAAACCTTCGAGCAGAATGCAACGGTATATTTCAAAGTGACTAACAAAGCCGGAATAGCAACAGTACTGCCGGTCACAGTCTCGAATATTGATAAAACGCCAATTTCGCAAGACAAACACTACAAGGTTGAATACAGTTATGAGAACTATCTTGGGAACTGGGTTCCAATCACAGAAGGAAAAGCCTATAGAAGGGTTATGGCAACGCTCAAGTTTACCGGAGGCGGAAAAACGCTTGCGATGACAAACAACAACGCAGCCTTCTCAAGGACTCTAACCGAGGATAATAACACATTCACATTTGAATTTAAGGATCAATCAGGCAACACAGGTTCTCATACGGTTAGCTATAACCATTACGACAATACGATTGGACAAACATCCTATGTGTTATCGAATACGGCCAAGACCAACAAAAATATCTTTGCAACGATCACTTTAACGGATGATTCAGGTGAAATCGCCTTTGCAGAGGTGAAGAAGGGCGATGTGGTCTATCCCTTCAAAGGGGAGCCGCTTGAGAATGAATATGTCGTAGAACTGGACAGCTCAGGAATTTACAATGTGACCGCCTATGACTACGCTGGAAACCGTTGGACGACGCCAATCACCGTCTCAAACATTAACAAAGTAGTGCCAACTGCAATCGCAAAAACGTACAGTACGCCACCAACCACCACTACTGCACAAAGCGTGAATGTGGAGCTGACACAGTTCAGTAAGGAGTTCAAAACGATAACAGTCACCGGTGTAGAACCTGCCGGAAGCCTAACTGCGGGCGATATCGTACATATCCCCGGCACAAAAGCTGTCCGCTTTAGAAAAAATGGTACAGTGTCCATGTTTTTTGTTGACGATTATGGCAATGAAGGCCAGGAAGTGATTACCGTATCTAATATTGTGTCCACACCGCCGCAAATCAAAGCCACAGCCACATTAGCTGAAGATAAGCTGAGCGTGAATGTAACCTTTGACCAAATCCGTGACAGTGATGGCGTTCCGCTGGACATTCTTAGGAAACTAACAGACCTTACCGTTTCTTATCGTGGATATGAACATGCACTTCTGACTGAAGTGAAAGACGAAGCCGGCGATGTCCTGTCCTATAAAGAGGCAGTAATCAACGTTAAAACGAACGGGGAGCACGTCTTTCAAATTAGGGACCAAACAGGCATCACGCAAAAAATTCTCGTAACGGTTGAAGGAATTGAAGTAGGAGGCCCAAGGGTTAAGGAAGTCCGCTGGACATACAAATATCTCGAACAGAACCAAAGTGGCGAGTGGGTGGAAAAGGATCATCAAAACAAGATTGTTGTTGGTGTGGACACATCTGGAAAAGAAGAAGGATATGTGGTGGGAACCGACAAGAACCCGGCAACGAACCAGAATGTGAATGTCACGGTAATCACGGATAAAGATGCTAAATTCGTGGGCGGAAATGATCCTTGGGAACAAGAGAAGTCCATGAACTATAGAGACAATGGACTTTACAATTTTAACCTTGAAGGAAGAACAGGGACCTATACCTCGTATGGTGTTGACATTGGTCTAATCGACAAAACACCCCCTGTGCTAAAACTTAAAAATGGGGAAGAGCTCATCTTCATCGAAGGCATGACACCTAAAAAAGATGCCTCCATTGCCTATGACAAGTCCAAGCTTCTAGACTTCGAAGCATCGGATATGGTTGCGGGTAAAAAGGTGGACCTGACGAACCGGGTCACTATAAGCTATGGAGCCGGCGGACGGGTGTTTAACCCTGACAACATCTCGGCAAATGAATTTGTCCGCTCGAACCCGTACTATATCGACTATACGGTAAGAGATGATGCAGGGAATCAGACCACTATTCGCCGGACCGTTCGCCTGGTAGGTCTTTATGACACCATAGCCCTTGTGAACGGCGTGATGCCAGACAGCTCCAATGCTGCGTCCGTTCTTGGAAACAAGGTTGAAATTTCATTGAAGAATTTCTCCGGGATCTCGTATGCACGTTATGAAAAAGGTGTCTTAACACAAGGTCAGATGAAAACAAAAGGAACGGTCCTGCGGGAGAAAAGCGGAGTGTATACCCTCGATAATGTTACGAGCGGTTGGTACACCGTATATATCCAAACGGATAAACGCGACTATTTCAACATCCATATATATGTCTCAAATCAAGGAGGGAAATAGGCAATGACGTTCTATAGAACAATGAAACGCAGCATAGCTGCAGCTATTATTCTACCCATGCTTTTCACCTTTGCAAGTTTCCCTGTTCATGCTGACAGCAGTAATGCGGATTATTCCATTGCGAACGAATTTATGAAATATTCAATTAATTCAAAAACGGGTGGCTTCTCCATCGAAACCATTGACGGTCATCCGCAAAAAGCGTTTGATAACAATCTTCCGCTTCTGTATAAGGAAGATGCGGCAAGGAGCAACGGAACATCCTTTACAACCGTCCGTATCGACGGAAAGGATTTTATTTTCGGTCAGGAATACGGCTGGTTCGGAATCGATACCAAGCTTCATGAACCTGTCGTTTCAGAGCAAAACAGGCTTTTAACCATTGCATGGGACATTAAGGGCTATACCATAACACAAAAGGTGTCCATTTCAATCGACCCTAACAATTCAAGGACGGGTAACATTGGTATCTCATATGATGTGAAAAATAACAATGCCACGGCCGGAACGGTGGGGATTCGGCTTCTTCTGGACAACGCGCTGGGTTCAGAGATCGACGCACCTTATGTGCTGGTTGACCCGTCGCAGCCGACAATCGTTGAAACCGAATATAGCGGTGACAACCTTCCGCAGCAAATTAGATATGTTGATTCTCTGTCCGCTTCGAGCAAGACGGCTTATGCCCTCTTGTCCGGCTGGAGCGGCAACAAGGATGTCAACGTTGATAAAGTGATTGTCGGACACTGGATTAATCTTGCAAACACCAGATACGAGTACACACCAAACCCCAGTGTTGACTTTACTAATTATTCCAACCGGTACTTGGTTCCTGACACGGCAACGGCCTATTATTGGAATGAAAAATCCATTGAGCCGGGTCAAGTCAGAATTTCTGAAATGCTCTATGGGATCGGCAGCTTTGCTGAACAAACCCAAAAGGAGCATGTATCCATAGGGATTCAAACCGGAAATGTATACTTAGCTAACGACAAAAAGGCTTATGAAAACAATGGTGTTTTTAAAGCAAATGTAGTCATTGACAATAGTGTCTCCGGAGCAAAAGAACTTATAGAACCCATTGTAAAGCTTAGCCTCGAAGAGGGGCTTGTGTTTGCAGCCACGAATACACGGGAATACACGGTGAAGATTTCGGGCGGTCTTAACATTGGAACGGTATTTAATATTCCGGATGTTGACATTATTGCAGAGACTCAGTCTATGATTACGTCAAAACGTCTGGTCGTTTCGCTAAACGCCACAGAAATTATTGATGCTAAGACCCATAAAGTGGTTGACTACAGTGCCAACACAAACATTTTGATTCCAGCAGTGGAAGGAAAGCTCCCGGAGGTTTCAATGAAGCATGTTTTCCCGGCGGCCGTTTATTATGAAGGCGACAAAAACCTTACCGTTTCTGGCGATATGAAGGTTTTGATGGAGGCCCTTTCGGGAAGTGACGGATGGAGTCTGTACCTTGTTGCATCCTCAAGCGTTGAGGCAGCTCTGATTGACAAAAGAAAAATAAGCTTTATTGATGAAGGCCAAACGCTTGCGTTCTCAACGAATCAGACGTTGGCGGTTGGAAAGTATGACATTGAATTCAGATTTACAAATCAACAGCTGATCGATGCCTTCGGTACCAAAATTAAAGCAGCAACTACAGTGGACGTTACCAGTAATTTAGCGGATAAAAGTGCAAGCTACGGTATTGTTTCGCTGGTCCGGTTCACAGATGCTGCAAACCACAGACAGTTATATGACTATATCAGTTTTACAAACGAAGACGTAATGAAGAAATTTATAGCCGGCGGCGTGAGCAAAGACGGCATTCTTCACAAAGGAATAGCCTTTAAAGAAGACGAAACAGAAATTCTGTTGACCCTTCGCGGAAAAATCAGACTTATGGATACAGGGACGGAAAAATATTACTCTGCCAGCCCGGCAGATGGCGACATTACCATCAACAGCATCTTGACCTATGACAGCACCGAAGCCCTTAAGATGACCGTTGACAGCAAGGGGGCCAAGCTGGAAGGCGATGGTACCGTCAAAGTGATCAACTCGATTAATATTTGGCATAATAAGTGGCATTTTGAAGCCAGCAATGGAACCAAATATACGCTGAACCGGGAGGCTGTTGCCGGGAAGACTGCTGAGGCCTTTGAACTTCAGCTCGGAGATGCCGGTTATATGCTGCAAAATATTGCAGGTTTTTTGATCAATATTAAATACGGTGTTATGACCCGGGACGACGATGATTTCGGAATTAGCTTTGGCGGAAGAATTTCAATGCCTTTAAAAGCTGCTGATCCATCGAAGGGTGAGGAGCATTATGATTATAAAGGCTCGCTCACAGCGGACGTTCAAGATGTTCTCTATGGAAGTAAAGACAGCGAGATTGGTTTTGTTGGCATTAACACAACACTCTCAGTAGCTCTGCCCAAAGATATATTAGGCCCGTTAGTAGGAAACGAAGCCGGTGTTAAAGCGGATATAACCATTAACACCATTGAAGATATTTATAGTATTGATGCCGGTGTTTCTGTTACCATGCTGGAAGTAGAAGGGTCATTGGCCCTCAAAAAGGTGCCTATTAACTCCGTGCCCAAAATGATGCTGGACAAGCTCACCTTCTTTTTGGCGCCATCCACAATGAAGGTTCCTGTGGTTGCACCTTATGTATTTATCACAGGCCTTGGCGGAGGAATCTCAAACCTTGCAGACACCGTTGCCGGAGAACCGGCAGGCGAACTTCCACCCCTTACCATCCATCTTCAAACAAGGCTATTAATTAATGCCATTATTGTAGGTGACTTTAAGCTGGATGCGAAGCTATCCGGTCTTGCCATAGAAGGCAGCGGCCACTTGGAGAAAGATGAAGAGGGAAGGCTGCTTAATATTCAAGCGGGAATGAATGTTCAATGGATCTCGCCGTTTCAGCTTAATGCCTTCGGCAGCATCAGTATTCATGCCGGAGCCATTCGTGGCGGGATCACGATTAAAATTACGGAAGATTATTTTTATGGTTATGTGTATGCAGGGCTGTTCATTCCAGACTCCATCCCGCTGCTCGGGGGCAAGGAGATCGCAGGCGTTGAGGCAGCCGTCTCCTCTGACTTTGTGGGTGCAAACTTTAAGGTCATTGGGGTGAAGCTGGGCTTTATCTATTATTGGAACGGTGACCTAAGCTTTGGCGGGTCCATCGACCTCTCTTCAAGAGGAGACGCCGTTCACTATGTTCACTCGGAAGCGCTGGACGAGAGCGGCAACCTTGTGCCTACCACCATGATCTATGGAACGAATATGAGAAGACTGAATACGGAGGCCGTCGCTAAGACAAGGGCCGGAAATGGGGTTACCAAAGAGATTAACCCGGCAACAAAGGATGCACTTCTCTTTGAAATTCCGCTTCGCGGTTTAATCAAGCCTTCTGCCTCAGAAATCAATGTCACCAATCCAAATGGCAAAAGATTGACCATGGTTGAAGACGATAACAAGGGCAACGGAAACTATCTTGTTCAATCTTTAGACGGCACGAATTATTTGTACATTTCAGTCACTGACCCCTCTCTGATTGTTGCGGGGAACTGGTCCGTTTCAGTTTCAACACCTGATGTTTATATAGACAGCTTTGCAGTAAACAGTGTTGACTATATGCCCGAGCTGACAGGAGTTAGTGCTTCTACCAGCACCAATACAAGCCGTGAACTTAACGTTTCCTGGACTACGGACAAGCAGGGCCAATATTCGGGTGCACTTAATGTCTATGTCACGAAGGACCCGTCCGTCATGAAAGCCATCGAATCTTCTAACATTCAAGATACTTCATCATTAATTAGTATCGGTAACCTGGAGTTAGATGAAATTGAATCAGGTTCTCATGTGTTCACGCTTCCTGAGTCCTTTCCTGAAGGGAAATATCACGTGGTTGCAATGCTTGTTAACCATCAAGGCGGAATGAGCAAGAAAATCACTGCCTCAACCTTCACTTTTACCAATCCATTGCTCCCTCAAAACCCTAAATCTGTGTCTGCGGTCTACAGCGGTGACGGATATGTGAAGGTTAGCATAACGGGAAGTGACGACACTGCAACACATTATCTTGTGGCGATCCAAGACGAGGATGGGGATGAGGTCGAGAATTCCTTTGGTCAATTTAAAGTGGGCAGTGACATCATCCTCAAACCATTAGAGAACCAAACCAACCGGCCTCTATTAGAGGAAGGCAAGACTTATTTTGTTAAAGTGCAGGCGGTTAGAATTGTGGAGTCTGCTCTTACACAGGCGGAATATTACCGTTCAACCGAATTTGCATCATCGCCAGGCTTTGTTATGCCTTCAACGGATAAGCCTCAGCTTGTAAGCGTTGAGACAAACATTGACAGATCACAGGATCTCTATTACTTAAACACTAACCAATTCAAGGCGACGTACACCTTCGACAGACCTGTGAAAATGACCTTAAATCTTAACACCGAAGATAAAAATACGCCTCAAGAATTTAAGAAGGTCTGGTCATTTGAAGAAAATCTTGAAGACGGCCAGCAACTGGTTGACTTCATAGCGGTTGCTGAAAACCGTGACACCCTCCAAGGCAGCCGCTCATCAGGGGCTATTGGATTTACTGTTGATACAAAAGCACCTGCGTTACTCCTTGATGAAGATGTTCAAACCAGCCTTGATAAGGAAAACGTTGATAACACTGTCAGCAATCAGGTTGTTTTTGTTGGCGCAGACTCAAGCTACAGCTTCCGTGGTCTAACAGATCCATCCGCAACATTAACGTTAGACGGCACTTCAGACGGAATTGTTATCAGTCCGGACGGAACCTTCGTTGTCAATCGTAAGGCCTCAAGCGAGGACCCGAACCAAACCCTGATGCTTACAGCGGTTGATGATGCCGGTAACGAAACGGTTGTTCCAGTGTATCTTGTGAATCGTGTTCTGTCAGAGTATGAAGGCATCAAGCTAATCTCTGACCTGGAGGGCTCCGAGGATCAGCCTGATTCGATTGAGCTTGGCATAGGCGGGGCAACGGCGCTTTCGGTTAAAGCTCTCCGCACAGTGGACGGTACCGTTCTAAAGGCAGAAGACGTTGTGTGGGACGTTCTGTATAATCAGAACATCATCAGACTTTCACAAAATGGGACCATTGAAGCATTAGCTCCAGGCGAAACGGCCATCAAGGTTAGTTACAGACTGTCTGCTTTTGAAGGCCAGAACGGGAAGACGGTCTATAAAGAACTGTCAGACGTAATCAAAATTCATGTAAAAGATTATGGTTACCGTTATGAGGTTCGTCAGACACAAGGGTTCTCGTTGTACGCCATATACACTGAAATGAACATGGGCAAGGCAACGGTTGTGATTGGCGGCAACAAACAAACTCTGTTATATGACAATCTCAAGAAAGCCTATATTGGTGCTTCAAAGGAGATTGTCACAGGCGAGCAATTAACAGCCAAGCTTGGTTTTGAACCAACGGTGAAATCTCCTGTTCTTCTGCGAGGAGATACCGATGGTAGCGGTGCGATTGATAAAGTCGATGTTTTGGCAACATTGAACGCTATTTTAGACAATGTTTACAACGGCTTTAGTTCAGTAGAAAATTGGATGAGAGCTGATACCAACGGTGACGGCGTTGTTGACATTGTAGATGCGCAGCTCACCCTAATGGAGGCACTTCAAAGATGATCAAATACTTAAAAGTTATTTTGTGCATCATGCTTCTAGGGGCTGTTCTACCATCCTATGCCTACGGCGCAAATGATGCGGCAGACCTTAGTTATCGTGTGGGCATCACCGTAACGGACAGCTCGGGTTCCCCGAAATCATCATTTGAAGTCGGGGAAAAAATACTGGTTAAGCTTAGTCTTGCCTATACTGGTGCCGGAAGGGCACCGGTATATGGCTTTCAGGGAAAGCTGCAGTTTGATTCTTATGTACTGGAAAATACCGGTGTGAAGATGGAAAAGGACATTTCAATGAAAGTTTCCGATGGTGCCATCAACTATGTTTATCTGGATATGACCGCGAAAGGAACAGAGGATGCCATACTGAAAAATATCGGAACGGCTGTATTTCAAGCTAAAAATAGCGGCACGTTCAGCCTTTCTTCAAGCGGCTTCATTCTAACCAACAAAGATGCGACACACCGGTATATTGAACCGGTTGAAGCTGTGCCAATCATTGTGGGCGATGGAGTAAAGGATGCCTCAAAATCTCTGTTATATGAAAACATTGTTGCTGCAAAAGCTTTACTTGCTTCAGTGACGATTGCGGATAATCCCAAAAACATCTATTACCCGGATCATTGGTATCCAACCAAATCCGCGCAAACATTGAGAGCTGTGATTGCCGAGGCTGAGGCTGTTTTTAATAACAAGGACGCGCTGGCTTCGGAAATCTCTGAGGCTATCGAAAAGCTTAGCAAGGGCGTTTCCGATTTCGAAAACTCCAAAATTACCGGTCCGAAACGTTGGGCTGCTCCGGCCGGCAATACCACAGCCGATAGCACCGCAGTGGATCTTTACTATTCCGTTAAAGCTTCGGTTAAAGGCGGAAATGGCAAAATTGCCGAGGGCTTTGAAGTCCAAACCATTCGTGCAACAACCTCTGCCACCATCCGAATGATTCCGGATGAAGGGTTTGAAACCGAATATATCTTTGTCAACGGTGAGAAATTTATAGGCCATGACATTTACACCATTCCAGAGGTTAGCCGTGACACCCTTGTGGTTGTTACCTTTGCGAGAAAAACTCCTTTTACAGATATAGCACATGACGATTGGTTCTATTCTTCTGTAAGGTATGTGTACAACAAGGGACTATTCACGGGAACCTCTGAAACGGAATTCTCACCCTCCGGGAAGATGAGCCGTGCCATGCTGGCCACTGTAATCTATCGTATGGAGAATAAACCGGATGTTACATTTGTGAGTGTATTCTCTGATGTTCTAAGTGGCCGCTGGTATTCAAATCCGGTGATTTGGGCCAATCAAAAGAACATTGTTAACGGGTATGATAAGGGTAAATTCGCTCCCAATGAGGCCATCACCCGTGAGCAAATTGCTGTTATGCTGCATAGATACGCAAAGGTTAAAGGTGTTGGCCTTCAAGCTAAAAATTCAAGCCTGAGCTTCAAAGATGCCAATCAAATTTCAGGCTATGCCAAAGAGTCCGTTGCTTGGGCTGTGTCCAAGGGCATTATGAAGGGCAACACGGATTTAACTATCAATCCTTCGGGTCTTGCTACCCGAGCGGAGGTTGCCACGATGCTCGAAAGGTTTAATGAGCTGAATTGAAATTTAAATGAATACAAACGAATACAAACCAAGCTGACTTAGAGTTTTTCTTTGTCAGTTTGGTTTTCTTTATGTGAACTTTAATGAAGCTGCGGGGGCGCCGGGTCCTCCGTTTTTTTTTGCTGCACAACCCAATCAGAATGGCTATTGCTAGAGTAGATTAGCTTGAGGGTGATTCTGTTAGAGTGGCGGCAATGGACTGCGCCAAAAATGTGGACAGGGGTAAAGGCGCGAATCCGTTCCGATTACATTAGGAAATGGGGGGATACAGATGGATTTCAGTGCATTGACTGGCCTTTTCGTGGATAACAACGGTTCGGTCGTGCTGAATGTTCTGTTATCTACTGCCTTGATCTGGAGTGTTAAGCAAATTGCGAATAAAGAGAAAGTGATTCAGAATTATCAGAAACGGGATGAGGAGAATGAGAAGCAGCTTAGCGAATATAACCGTACGCTCGTGAAGCTGCTGATCGAGAGAGGAACCGCGGAGAAAAAACCTAATGATGAGGGGGTCGTCAACAAGTGAAGCTCCTCGATATCTTTCGCAAGCACGAGCTGAAGCCCAGCCGGGTCAAACGGGAAATTGAGACCCTGGGCCAAATTCAGGAGGCGTATGAATCCAATGATCTAGAGAGGCTTATTGATCTGCACCGTACGGGCTTAGGCAGAAGGGGAGATGATCTGCATGGACATTATTGACTTGATCCTGATTACACTGGAAATGATAGCCTTGATCGCTTTTACCGCGTATGTTATCCGTTACAGCAGGTATTTTATGGGACGAGGCCCCTTGCGTACGTATAATTTATATCTCCGCAGTGTGTGGATAACTTACGGAGCGGTAGCGCTGCTATGTCTCAATCTGCTCTGGGGCAGGCTGAACATTATTCTCGGGCTGAACCTGTCCGGCAGCTTATCCGATATCCTGCGGGAGTATGTGCTGGTGCTGACCCTGGTAATGCTTGTATTCGCAGGCTTGATGCACAAAGAGTTATGGGACAGCAACCATAGGCACAAGCCCCGCCGTGAGCGCAAGAAACTGAAGTAGTAGGCCCCACTGCGCATCATTTCCCCTCGTACACTAGTCCTCCGCCACGTTCATCTCTCTCAATATGAAAAAGCACCAGCTCCAGCTGAAACAGCTGGCTCTAACCATCGCCCTGTCCGTTTTGGAGAAGCGGGATATTCAGATATAATAGGGGAAAAGCATGCAGGGAGGCGGTCTGTTTGACTTCGAATGATACGCTGCAGCTGGCGACCTTCGCCGGCGGCTGCTTCTGGTGTATGGTCAAGCCGTTTGACGAGCTGCCGGGCATCGTCTCGGTAGTGTCAGGTTATACAGGCGGGCACACGGAGAATCCGACTTATGAAGAGGTAGGGTCGGAAGCTACCGGGCACCGGGAGGCGGTGCAGATTGTCTATGATCCGGAGCTGTTCCCGTATGAACGGCTGCTGGAGATCTATTGGCAGCTGATCGATCCGACGGATGACGGCGGGCAGTTCATGGACCGGGGGCATTCTTACGCTCCGGCGATCTTCGTTCACAATGAAGAGCAGCGGAAGCTGGCGGAGCTGTCGAAGGAGAGGCTGAAGGCCAGCAAGCGCTTCAAGGCGCCGATTGTGACGCCCATCCTGCCGGCTGCGCCGTTCTATCCGGCGGAAGCGGAGCATCAGCAGTATTACCGGACCCATCCGCTGGATTATAAGCTGTATCAGAAGGGCTCGGGCCGTGACGACTTCACAGCGCTGCACTGGAACAGCCGTGAGGATAAGAAGCGGCTGCGGGGGCAGCTTACAGAGCTGCAATATGAGGTCACCCAGAACAAAGGCGCGGAGCCTGCCTACCAGAATGCGTATTGGGACCACTTCGAGGAAGGCCTCTATACGGATGTGATCAGCGGTGATCCGCTGTTCAGCTCGGCAGACAAATTCGACTCCGGGACAGGCTGGCCCAGCTTCACGGGTCCGGTGGAAGAGGGGATAATCCGGCGGGAAGCCGATTACAGCGGCGGACAGGTGCGGACCGTGCTGCGCAGCAGGTTAAGCGGAGCTTATCTGGGGTATTTAACCTTTGACGGCCCGGAGCCGGCGAAGCAGCATTATCATATCTATTCTGCCGCCCTTCAGTTCGTCCCCAAGGCAGAGCTTGAAGACAGAGGGCTGGGTCGGTATGTGAGACTCTGAACTATGGGTCTATTTATAGCTGCCTTGAGCATATGCTGAATCTATAGTCCTGTCCACAAAAGGGGTTGAAGATTTGGCGGGTGCACTTTTAGGCAGCTTTTTGTCTGCCATGGCAACGGTGCTGGGCGTTATTCCTATTCTGTTCGTAAGGCGGCTGTCCGAGCTGTGGAAGGATGTGCTGGTGGCCTTCACGGCCGGGATCATGGTCTCTGCAAGCACCTTCGGGCTGATGCCGCAGGCAATCAGAGAATCGGGTATTACTGCGCTGACACTGGGGCTGATTACCGGCGTATTGCTGCTCGATCTGATCGAGAGTCATATTCCGCATATCGATGTGGAGAATAAGCCCGGCCTCAGCAATCTGGATTCCAAAGCGCTGCTCGTCATGATTGCGCTGTTCATTCATAACATCCCCGAAGGGCTTAGCACAGGCTTCAGCTATGCCAGCGAGCAGACAAGCCTCGGCCCGATGGTGGCGATTGCGATTGGCGCGCAGAATATGCCGGAAGGGCTGATTCTGGCAATCTTCCTCATGAATGCCCGCGCCAGCCGGCGTAAGGCGTTGACGATAGCAGCGTTGACCGGTCTGATGGAGATGGTGTCGGCTGTGATCGGGTATTTTACAGCCAGCTATGTACAGAATGTGGTTGGATACGGGCTGGCATTCGCAGCCGGGGCAATGCTCTTCATCGTGTATAAGGAGCTGATCCCGGAGAGCCATGGCCACGGCTTTGAACGGCCCTCGACGTATTCATTTATCTTCGGGCTGCTGGCGATGGTCTATATTACGCAGTTTTTTGGCTAGGCTGCTTCAGCGGCAGTGTCATTTGCATCTGCCTGCCGCAGCTGCTATGCTATAACGCAATCCCCGGTTCCTATGGAGAAGGAGTGATAACAGGATGGTTAGACTGGAATGGGAAGCTGCATTATCCTTCGTATTATTGATTGCTTCATACCTGTGTTTATACGCGGCTATTCAGAAGCGGACGAATTTCGCCCGCTACAGCATGACGGTTCTCCTGATAGCCAGCGGAGCGCCGCTGGCCGTGATGCTGATTCTGGAGAGCAGAAGAGAAGCGCTGGATGCCAATATCGGGCTGGGCATGGCGTTCCTGCTAACCTGGCTCATTACTGCAGTGGTATTTGTGGCTGCATTGATTACGTGGATAGTTAAGGCAAGGAATCGCGCTCATAGGTAGACAATAAGAAGCCAAGCAAAATAAGAAGCTGTCCAGAGACTGTAATGCCTACAGTTTCCGTACAGCTTCTTCTGTTAGCCGTAAGGTCGCTCTACACGTGCAGAGTATACCGTCCTGCCTTGCTGGAATCCCGTACAGCTTCAAGCTCCAGTGCAGAGAGCGGCTGCGAGCGGGCAGCCGCCATATTCTGCCGCAGCTGCTCCAGGCTGCTGGCCCCCGGGATCACGGCGGCTACCGCCGGATCGGCCAGCGGATATTGCAGCGCGGTCTGCGTCAGCGTCCGGGTAAGGGTGGTCTGGCTCATCAGCTGCTCATGCAGGGACGTGAGCTCGGCCTCCGTATAGTCCAGGTATGCCCGCTGTGCCTTGCTGCGGCCATGATCGGTCAGAATGCCGCTAGCCAGCGGCCCCCGCGCAATCAGGCTGATGCCTGCGCGGCCCAGCAGCGGAAGAATGCTCTCCTCCGGGCGTCTGTCGAGAATGCTATACTGGCTCATCACGCTGACGATGCCGGAGCGCTGCACATATTCCCTGATCACATTCGGCCGGATGGAGGAGATGCCGTAATGCCGGATAACCCCTTCCCGCTTCAGCTCCTCGAAGGCTTCAATCGTCTCATCGATATCATCCTCCAGCGTTCCTCCGTGCAGCTGATACAGGTCAATATAATCGGTCTGCAGCCTGCGCAGGCTCTCCTTCACAGCGGAGCGGATATAGGCCTTGGAGGCATCCCAGCTCCAGCCTTCCTTGCCGGGAATTCTGCGGTTGCCCACCTTGGTCGCCAGGATCACATCGGCGCGGCGGTGCCGGATGGCCTGACCGACAATCTCCTCATTGCGGCCCTCATCGTAGAGGTCGGCGGTATCCAGGAAGTTGATTCCGCGTTCGAGCGCTTCGTGGATAATGGCGGTGGCCTGCGCTTCCTCTGTCCCCAGCGACATGCAGCCAAGCCCCATGGCACTTACATGTAAATCGGATTGCCCCAATCGGTTAGTCTTCATCGGATGTCCTTTCGTTACGCAGTGATAGTTATTGATGGTTACGAATGAGTTCATTATAGCATTCAGGCACACCGTAAGCACTCGGGCAGGACTGCTTCAAGATTCAACGGGTACAGCATCAGGTTTAAATTAGTGAAAACCGTTTGTTGCAGCGCCCCGAGTAGCTTACCTACTCATAGGCGATAGGCTTAATTGTATTTTGTACAACTAAAACGCCTGGTTTGCTCCCCAGTATACGTTTAGCTGTATTTCGTACACTTAAAATCCCCGCTTTCCCGAGTTTCCACCCGTTGGGGCAGATTTAGTTGTACAGATTACAGCTATAAGGGGCAAGCCTTCTTTTTCGCTTTTTTTAAGTGTACATTCTGCAACTATCCCTGAATGTCTACTTGGAACTACACGCCATAAAGCACTGATTAGTTGAAGCTCTCCCGCCAACCCAATGTTCTATTGCACCAAATAACCAACTGATTGTATTTCCTGCAATGGAAACCTCATATTTTGCTGTGAAATGGGATTCTACTGTATTTCGTACAGCAGAAAGTTGCATTTCAGGTGAAAAATAGCCATTGCTCGAGATTCAACTGTACAGAATACAATAGAGCCTAGGTGATAGCCATTTTTAGAGAATTCTATGGTACAAAATGCAATTGCTATTGTTCTAGCTAGCACAGCATCAGATGTTTAGCTACAGGAATGAAGCATTCGCGTGATAAGATCTGATCATTGTCATATTCACAAGATTAGCTCTGATGATGTACTAGTTAGGGAGATCTGTACAAAAAAAGAACCCTGCACCACCGCGAGCGGTGGGCAGGGTTGCCGTCATATCTGTGATCTAGGATCTGTAATCTATAATCTGTGATCTGGTATCTGTGATCTGTAGGTTCGGCAGGTGCAGTATCCGCCCCGGCTTATCCGCGCAGAATTGTCTCAATCTGCTCCAGCTCTTCCGCGCTTAGCTCAGGCGCATTCAGTGAAGCTACGGCATCCTCGATCTGGCTGATCTTGCTTGCCCCGATCAGTGCAGAGGTCACCTTGCCGCCGCGCAGCACCCACGATAAGGCGAGCTGGGACATCTTCTGTCCGCGTGCAGCCGCAATCTCGTTCAGCTTGCCAACCTTGGCAAGCACCTCAGGCGTGAGCTCCTTCTTCGAGAGGAAGACACTCGGACCGGCTGCGCGGGAATCAGCTGCGATGCCGTTCAGGTAGCGGTCGGTCAGAATCCCCTTTTGCAGCGGGGAGAAGGCGATGGTGCCGATGCCCTCTTCCTCCAGCACATCCTGCAGGCCGTCCTCAATCCAGCGCGACATCATTGAATAGTTCGGCTGATGGATCAAGCACGGCGTGCCTAGGCGGCGGAGAATCTGCGCGGCTTCACGCGCTTCCTCCGGTCTGTAGTTCGAGATGCCGACGTACAGCGCCTTACCCTGGCGTACCAGCAGGTCGAGGGCAGACATGGTTTCTTCCAGCGGCGTATTCGGATCTGGACGGTGGTGGTAGTAGATGTCTACATAATCTAGCCCCATCCGCTTCAGGCTCTGATCCAGACTGGAGACGAGATACTTCTTGGAGCCCCATTCACCGTAAGGGCCGGGCCACATATAGTATCCTGCTTTGCTGGAGATGATCAATTCATCGCGGTAAGGGGCAAGATCCTTCTTCAGCATCTGCCCGAAGCTCTCTTCGGCAGAGCCGGCGGGCGGACCGTAGTTATTAGCGAGGTCGAAGTGGGTGATTCCTAAGTCAAACGCCCGGCGGACCATAGCGCGGCCGTTCTCGAAGACATCATTGCCTCCGAAATTATGCCACAGCCCGAGGGAGATGGCCGGCAGCAGCAGGCCGCTGCGTCCGGTGCGGTTATATTTCATCGTGTCATAGCGTTCAGGATTGGCGATATACATATTGGATTCCTCCTAAGTTTAAGTTGTGCGGGACTTCATACCTCCCTAATTGTAGCGGATAAACGCTTTCAATCGTATGTCAGCAAGGATGATTTTTATAGCACAATGTCCGTATCTGCATGGCGGAGCCGGTATTCTTTGGGCGAGCAGCCCTTCACCTTCTTGAACATCCGGGAAAAGAGCAAAGCATCCTGATACCCCACGGATTGCGAGATCTCCCCGATGGTGCAGCCGGTCTCTGTCAGCAGCTCGCAGGCTTTGGACATACGGAATTGGAGCAGATATTGCTGCGGCGGCAAGCCGACCGTCCGCTTGAACAGCGCCGACATATATTTGCGGTCCAGCTTCAGGGAAGCGGACAGACTCTCCATCGTCACATTCTCGGCGTAGTGGGCTTGAAGGTAATGCAGGCACTGCTCGACATAGACACTTCTGCTGCGCGGAGCCGGGCTGTCGGCAGCCGGGACCTTGCGAAGCAGCAGGGCGAAGAACTCATAGAGCATCACCTTCAGCGGCAGGTCCAGCAGCGCTCCGCTGCTCCCCGTCTTAGATAACCTGGCAGACAGCGAGGGCATCAGCTCCTGATCCATCGGGAACACCGGCTGCTCCGGGGTAAGCGAAGTTCGTGACAACAGATAGGCCGCCTCCTCCCCGGTAAAAGCAATCCAGGAATACAGCCAAGGATCATCCTGATCTGCGGCATAATGTGTTACCACATGCGGATAAGTGAGGAAAGCCTGCCCTGCGTTCAATGTATGGGTGGCTTCACCGACGGTTACCTTGCCGGTTCCGGCGTGAATGAAGTGGACTTTGTACAGGTTGCGTACTCCGGGTCCGAATGAATGACCGGGTGCGCACTGCTCCTGGCCCCAGTAATGCAGATACAGGTCAGGATTGGCCCGGTGGGGCCGATGGGCGTTATATTTGAATACAGTCATGCTTGCAGCCTCATTTCCTATAAGGATGATGGCACTCCTAATGAACATATAACTCTAGTATACCTCAGAAGGAGGAGGACCGGACAACCGCAAATAGTCCCAGCCCGGGGAGGGGAGGGACTGAGAGTATGAGGCTGAAGGCAGACTGGCTGGTGCTGCTGGGAATCAGGCTTCCATTTTGAGCATAGAGTATAGTCTCTTTTGGATTAATAACTGCCATGAACCGGAGAATTCAGTGTAATCTAAGCTGACCTCAACCCACTGAATTTGTGGAAAATGTGTCCGGCGGGCAAATTCCTGTTTCATAAATTTTTTTGCGGAACCCGGCTTAAGATTGAAAGTTACCAGTTTCGCGGAGAAGGGTTTGGTTAAGTAAGGGATGTGAAAGTAAAGCGAGAGTTAAACCATTAACAACCTAAATCAGCTACCAGGAGGGAATCGTTATGAATAAGAAAATTGTAGGTGTGTTCCATACCGAGCATGAAGCATCACGGGCCATTGAAGACTTGAAGGCGCACGGCTTTCTGACAGAGGATATCTCAGTGATAGCAAGAAATAAACGCGATGTGGAAGCGATCAATGATGAGACGGGGACCAAGGTGCCGGAGGGCTTGGCTACGGGCGCAGCAACAGGCGGTCTACTCGGCGGTGTGACCGGACTGCTGGCAGGCATCGGTGCGCTGGCAATCCCGGGAATCGGGCCGATTATCGCAGCGGGGCCGATTGCAGCCACCCTGACAGGAGTAGCCGTAGGAGCAGGAACGGGCGGTCTGGTCGGCGGTCTGATCGGGCTGGGGATTCCGGAGGATGAAGCCGCCAGCTATGACAACTATGTGGACGAAGGCCGCATTCTGGTTATGGTGGATGCAGATATTGCGCGCGAAAAGGATGTGTACACTGTATTCCGCAACCATAACTCGGCGAATGCTGACCGCTATATGAGGAGTGCCGGTACTGCGGATACGGCTGCTGATATGAATGCTCCACGGGACTCCGTGACAGACGCAGTGGATGCGGCGTTCAATGGCTCAGGTCTGGAAGGCCGGCATGATACGGGGCTGGATACGATGAATTCGGCTACGGAGCATGACCTCCCGGAGCGAAGCGCAGTGGAGGATATGAAGCGGCCGGGAATGACAGGGGATCTGTATTCCGGCACGCGTAACGGTATCGACAAGATGCCGGATCATACTGCGGAACGCAGGCTCCAGGATGAGGAGGATCGGCTGGCACAGGAAGCCGCCAGGCACGAGGGGGCACGGCCTGGCAGTGCCGGTGGAGTACGGGCGGAGGACCGTGAGGAATTGCTGAGACGGCCCCGGCCGTAGCGATTTCAAGTGGGCTTCCATCTAGGGAGGCTCATCCAAGCGTCAATAAGAAGGGTTTCCCGAAGTCCCGACGGACTTCAGGGGGAGCCCTTTTTGCGTGGATATGTTAAGGGAAAGGGGAGTGGGGCAGGAATAGGGTATATATTGTATAGGTGAAATTTATCTGGAAAACGGATGAAAAGGAGGTGTTTACTTGTGCGGAAATCATTTGTCCTGTTCATGGGCGGATTATTCGTTCTGATGCTAGTGACCAGTGGATGCAGCAAGGATAGGCCTAAATACGCTGAGTTGTTCTCACAGGTTGAGAAGCACCGGGCTGTATTCAAGCAGCCGCTTGAAGAAGGGCTTGCTGTCCTGGGGATGAAGGATGCTGCACAAGTGTACGACACAACCTTAGGTACACTGATGCTGGACGAAAAACTGACCGTCAATCAAAAGGAATTCGTCCAGCAGATGACGGCAGATGTCACAAACGGTAAGATCACCGGTTACCGGATCGGGACGGTTCTTCCCAGATCGGACAGCGGGTATGAGGATGCGAGAGAGCTGGTACGTGCTTTCCTGAACCAATACAAACCAGGAGATGAGGCAGAGGCTGACAAAGTAGAGGAATCACTCCAGTCGATTGACGGGATGACCTTCCCATTGAAGCCGCTGACTGGAGCAGTAGAAGAATCCTGGACGCACGGCGAGGGTGATGACAAGTTGTTCATCACCTATAGAATGGCAAATAGCCTCGATAGCGATAAAGAATTGCCGCTGAATTTGTATTTCAGCTCAGAAGAGAAGCTATAGACGCCCGTTGGCGTGAAGCCCGTAAAGATAACAGAACAGCCTTTATCCCTTTAGGTCGGGGTACAGGCTGTTTGTGTTTGGGGAGAAGCGCAGCAGTTACTCCTAAACCAGGGGTTCAACGCTTGCTTTTGGAAGAACGGGCATTACCGGTTTAGGCTTGAAGAACAACTGCTTTAGTGCGCCGGCATTCACAAGGATGGTTCCGAATATAATCGTGAACACGCCAAGCAGCGTTACCCAGGTGACTGCTTCGTTATAGAACAGGAAGCCTACCCCAACGGCAATCGGCGGCGAGATGTACAGCCAGGTGGACGGAAAAACCGGATTCGTCTTGGAGACGAGCCAATAGAACAGCGTATGTCCGACCATGGAGCCGACAACGGTCAGGTAGAGCAGGGAACCTGCGGTTTTAAATGACAACAGGAAGGACGGGTGCAGCGGCTCAGTGAACAGGGAGATGATGAACAGCAGCGCCCCGCCGTACATCATCTGGGCAGCGTTCAGAGCGACGGGGGACTCGGCGGAGAAGGTGATGGTTACTTTTTTGGAATAGATCGCCCCCGCCGCGTAGCAGAGTTCCCCAATCAGCACCACCACACAGCCGATCAGCCAGAGCGGGGTAACGTCAGCCGCCAGGCTGGGCAGCACCAGCAGCAGGACTCCGGTGAACCCGATGATACAGCCGAGCAGGGAGTAGGCGGGAGCTTTTTGGCGCAGGAAAACCGTCTGCATCAGCAGAATCATCATCGGTCCGGTGGCTGATAATACGGCAGCAAGCCCGGAGGATACATATTGTTCCGCCCAGTAGAGCGCGGCGAAGGTGCCGAAGGTAAGGGCTGCTCCTGTGAGCAGCATTTCCTTGCGCAGCAGCAGGGAGAAGCGGGCTTTGCCTCTAAGAACCATGAACAGGAACAGCACCGCACCCGCCACGAAAAAACGCAGACCCGCAGAGAAGAAGGGCGGCGCTCCGGCGTCTACGCCGATTTTGATGGCCAGGAAGGTAGTGCCGAAGATCAGACAGACAAGTGAATAAGCTAACAGAATCATGGTTCAGTTCCCCTTTGCGGTGGTGATGTGCCACCCTCTTACAAGATTTCAGTTAATCATAGCCTCATAGGCACAGAACAGATTGGAGATAGTAGAACAGTTGCGGGAGGGAATGCTGTACAATAAGGGCAAAGAGAAGTTAGCGGCTGGGCGTGCGCGGATATGTAGAAGTCGGCAAGCGTCAGAGGGAGCTGTGTCGAGTGAATATTGAGAATTGGAACGGGGGCGACCCCGGTACATGTTGCAGAAAGGCGGCAGGTTGATGAAAAAAATAGCGGGTGCCGGGCAGAATAATCCCTTATTCCGCCAAGTCTATGAGTTCATGCTGAACCGGATGGAGCGGGGGGAGTGGAGGGCCGATGATAAACTGCCTTCGATCCGGCTGCTGGCGGAGGAGCTGGGGGTTCACCGGCTGACCGTGTTCAAGGCCTACCGGGCGCTGACCGAGAGCGGCAAGCTGTATGTCAAAGACAAATCCGGTTATTATGTGGCCCCGGGCAGCAGGCTGAACCCTCCGCCGGACGAAGGCTCGGCAGTGCCTGGATATATGGTCAGGAGCCCGATGTCCGATATTCAGCGGCTGCCGGTCACGTACCAGTTCTCCCAAGCGTTGATTGATCCGGGCCTGCTGCCGAACCTGTTCCTGTCCGATTATGTCAAAAAAGTATTCGATCTCTACCCGAAGGTCATGGGCACCTACTCCACCGTGGAAGGGGATGAAGAGCTGCGTGTTACGCTGAGCAGCCATTTCGAGGAGCGGTATAGGCTCCAGCTGTCGGCCCGCGAGCTGCTGATTACTTCAGGCGCACAACAGGCCATCAATCTGATTGCCGGGATCATGCTTGGTCCGATGGATGCTGTGCTGGTGGAGCGGCCTACTTATAGTGTGGCGCTGGATATTTTTCGGCGGGCAGGAGCGCGGCTGGTAGCTGTGGATATCTCGCCGCAGGGCTATGACCTGGCGGCGGTGGAGGAGCTGATGCGTAAGAATAAGCCGCGGATGTTCTACATCAACCCGACCCATCATAACCCGACGGGGTATACAATTCCGGCGAAGCAGCGCAAGCTGCTGGTGGAGCTTGCGGAGCGCTACCGCTGCCTGCTCGTGGAGGATGATCCGTTCCGTGACATGTACTTTGGGGAAGAGCCGCCCCCGCCGTTCTTCGCCTATGATACGGAGGGCTGGGTGATGTATATTAGCAGCTACAGCAAATATGTGGCCCCCGGCCTACGGATCTGTGCGGTGGCCTGCCGTTATCCGTTTATGGAGCGGCTGATCGCCGCCAAGTCCTTGGCGGATAACGGGACGCCTCTGCTGAATCAGAAGATTTTTCTGCATTATTATACCTCGCCGCGCTTACAGCAGCATCTCGGCAAGCTGCGGATTGCCCTTCAGGTGCACAAGGAGATTATGGAGGAGGAGCTCACGGCCACCGGCTGGGAATGGACAACTCCGCAAGGCGGGCTTAATCTGTGGGTCAAGCTGCCGGACAGTATTCCGGTAGCTAAGCTGCTGGCCCGTTGCCTGGAGCAATCCATCTCCTTCGTTCCCGGTGAGCTCTGCGATCCGCTGGGGGAGATGAAGTCCTGGCTGCGTCTCAGCTACTCGTTCGCCAGTGAAGCCTTGCTGCGCGAGGGAATGCAGCGGCTCACCGCCATTGCGCGGGAGATTGAGGCGGGGGAATAGATGGCGGGCGTGTGTAACCTTTCTCTGGAAATTTCCGTCTGAGGGTTATGAGGAGCGTGATATTGATGGTAACGAGAAGGAAAATGCGGGGCGCCTGTCTGATGACTCTCTGTACGCTGATTGTCTTCATGACGCTGCTGACTGTGCGCCCGCAGGTAACCTATGCCTGTTCTTGTGTAGTGTCTCCTTCACCGCTGGAAGCAATGGAGCAGAGTGCAGCTGTTTTTGAAGGAACAGTAGTTTCGATTAAAGAGGAAGTTAAGCCGATGCAGTCCAGTATGGACCCGGTGTCAGTAACCTTTCAAGTAGGTTCCCGCTGGAAGGGTGAATTGGGGGAGAAGGTTACTGTAACTACGGCATCGTCGGGGGCGAGCTGCGGCTTCGAGTTCACCAAGGGGGAACGCTACATCGTGTATGCAGGCGGAGAGGAAACAGCGGGTGAGGGAGGAACAACTAAGCTTACAGCCAGCTTGTGCAGCCGGACCGCATTGTTCTCTGGTGCCGAGGAGGACCTGAATGAGCTAGGCGCTGGAATGTCAGGGGGCTCGCCCACGGAGCCGCCCGGAATCGCTGATGATCAAGGGGCGGCCTCTGGTAACCATCCAACATCAGATAATCCTCCTGTTACTGAAAATAACTCAACATACGAGCCTAAAACCACATCGGCACCTTGGCTGCCATACGCTGGAGCAGGTATCGGTATAGTAGTCCTTGGAGCCGCCGCAGTGATTCTCCTGAGCCGCCAATCTAACTCGCGCAAATAATCCGGAGTACTTGCAGTAACTCCTGAATGAAGCGAACGCGGGCCCGCGATGAGCATAGGAAGGGCAGAAGTACACCTGAATATGCCGGATGCGCACTAAACGAGCGAATAGGGTGCACTAGTGCCCCTGAATGCAGCGGACTCGGGCGAAAGGAGCGAATGGGGTGCACTAGTGCACCTGAATGCAGCGGACTCGGGCGAAAGGAGCGAATGAGGAGCATTAGTGCACCTGAATGCAGCGGATGCGCGCGAAAGGAGCGAATGAGGAGCATTAGTGCACCTGAATGCAGCAGATGCGCGCTAAACGAGCAAATGAGGTGCACTAGTGCGCTTGAATTCCCCGGATGCGGGCAAAAGGAGCGAATGAGGAGCATTAGTGCACCTGAATTCAGCATACGCGCGCGAAACGAGCGAATGAGGAGCATTAGTGCGCTTGAATTCCCCGGATGCGGGCAAAAGGAGCGAATGAGGAGCATTAGTGCACCTGAATTCAGCATACGCACGCGAAACGAGCGAAGGAGGTGCACCAGTGCACCTGAATGCAGCAGACTCGCGCTAAATAAACAAAGGAGGGGCATTAATGCCCCTCCTTATTCGTTATGCTCCTATTCCATCAGAGCCGATAAAGCCGATGCTCTGTGAGCCAGCTGATCAGCTCTTCCATGCACTGCTCCGGTCTGTGCTCCGCTGTGTGCAGCGTCAGCTCCGGGTCAGCCGGGGCTTCATAAGGATCGGAGATCCCGGTGAAGGCCGGGAGCTCACCGGAGCGGGCCTTGGCGTACAGCCCTTTGACATCCCGCGCTTCGCAGACGGGAAGCGGGCAGTCCACATAGACCTCGACGAAGCCCGGCAATTCCTGCCGGGCATAGCTGCGCATCTCAGCATAAGGACTGATTACCGAGACCACGGTAATCACGCCATGCCGGTTCAGCATCCCGGCGAGGTAGACCGCCCGGCGGATGTTCTCGAACCGGTCCTCGCGGCTGAAGCCGAGTCCACGGCCCAGGCTGCGCCGCAGTTCATCGCCGTCCAGCCATTCCACTGCCTGGCCCTGCTCCCGGAGCCGGTCTGTGAGCAGCGCGGCAAGCGTAGACTTGCCCGCCCCGGACAGACCTGTAAGCCATATCGTTAATCCGGCAGAGGGCTTGTGTGCTTGTAGCTTACCAGTAGTCATTACTCTGTCCTCCCTGCGCCGTAAGGAATCCGCTCCAGCAGGCCGGAGCCGTAGATCTGCTCCAGGCCCAGCTCCGGCATATGAATATAGCCGATGTAGCAGTCGCAGACCTTCATGCGGCAGCTACGCTGGGCCGCCAGCCCTTCCAGTCCGTCGCGGTAGAGGTTGCCGATGACCGCACGGTCCTTGTAGCAGCGCTTCACCAGGCCGGGGCCCTGCACGTAGAATACGCTGCTTCCGGCATTACAGCTGGCGCCGAGGCTGTCGTAGTCCATCGCATTAATCTGGAAATGCGGGTCTATCCCGCTCAGGAAGCTTATATCCTCCGCTGTATAATAATCCCGCTTGTCCTTGTAGGCATTCACCCACAGATAGACGTCCTCCGGCAGGGCCGCACGCAGCGAGGCGATAGCCGGGAAGGCACTATGAACCCCCACACTGCCTACGCTAAAAGGAATCCCCCGGGCGTATACACTCATGCACTGCGCCAGGAACCGCTCCTCACTGACCTGACCCGGATGATAGGTTGCCCAGAAGGCTGCCTTGGCCGGGTTCAGTTCAGCAGTGAAATCAAGCCGGGCGGACAGATTGGTCTGGATGGCGACCTTGTCCACATGCTCCAGATTGGAGAGCGTAACAAGCGCCTCCCGGTACCAGCGGTGCGTCAAGCCTTCGCCATACGGATTGAAAAAGATAGACAGGCGATGGCCTGCGGTCCCCTGCTCCGCTACCCAGCGGACAAAGGTCTCAAGACCGGCGCGGTCTTTGGCGAGGGTGGCGGCGCTGTCTTTGGTTTTGCCGAAGGGGCAGTACGGACAGTCATAGTTACAGGAGGAGAGGGAGCCCCGGTAGTAGAGGACTGCCTTCATGGCAGGATGAACTCCTGCATCTGCTCGCGGATCTCACCGGAGATGAACCAGTCACCGATGGAATCGGAGTAGCCCAGCCCATCTGGAGTCAGCCGCAGAATGCCCTCATCATCCGTGGCGAACCCGCTCTGTACCAAGAGGCCAAGCTCAGGGTGATCCTCCCATAGCTTAGTCCCGAACCGCTGGTTATAGTCGGCAATCGTCAGTCCTTCGCTGTGCAGGATGGCTTTTAGAATGAACCGCCGTTTCTGTTCGGCGAGGCTAAGCACGATGCCATAATCGGCTGTATCATAACGCTCTGCTGCAACATAATCCGCAATGATGCTCTCCGTGGCCTTGCGGCTGACGCCATAGCGGGAGGCATAATGAACATTCCGGGTATAGGAACGCGCGCCGCAGCCGAGGCCGACCATCCCTTCCTCCTGGCAGCTGTAGTCGAGAATATTCTTGCCGGTCCCGGCATCCTCCTTGGCGAATCTGCGCATCGAGAATTGCCGGTAGCCACGCTCTGCCAGTACTGCACGTGCTGCTTCATAGCATTCGTGGCGGATATCCAGCTGGTTCACCAGGTCGCCCGGTTTCACAATCGTATGCTCACGGGTGTAGAGCGGATAGAGGAAGATTTCCTCCGGTTCATGCAGCAGCGCCTGGTTCAGCGAATAGAGCCAGGAGTCCACCGTCTGCCCCGGGAGTCCGTAGATCAAGTCCAGATTGAGGATAGGAAAATCAAACTGCCCCAGCAGCTCCAGCGCACGGTAGACCACCTCGGGGTCCTGCGGGCGGTAGATCGCAGCCGACTCGTCGGCTACGAAGCTCTGGATGCCCATACTGACGCGGTCCACGGTATGCTCCTTCAGAATCGTCAGCTTCTCCTCTGTCAGCGTTTCGGGTGAGGTCTCCACGGAGATAGAGGTGGTTCTAAGATCAACCCCCATGATATCCGTTGCAATCCTGAACAGCCGGTTCAGCTGTGCGGGAGCCAGAAGGCTGGGCGTTCCGCCGCCGATCGCGAAGCGCGCATAAGGCTTGTGCTTGGTGAAGACCGCCCATTCCCTCGCCTGCCGCTCCAGTGCGTCAACGTATTCGGCGTGCACATTCGCTCTTTTATCAGGCAGCGTGAACAGATTGCAGAAGCCGCAGCGCGCGCCGCAGAACGGAATATGCATATATAAGAACAAACTCTCCGCAGGCTCATCCCGCCACAGCTCCTCTAACGAAACAGGCGGATCAAGCTCGCGGTAAGCAGTTTTGTGCGGATAGGAATAGAGATAATTGCGGTAGGGATGGGCTGTGATCTGCTCCGTCCATTGCTGAAGCTCCCCAGCGGAGAAGGGAGGGTGTCCGTCTTGGTTCATATGATGAAGAGATTGCCGGATGGACGTCATACGTTCTCCTTCCTTGTGCGGGATCGAATTTCAGTTCAATGCTTATAAAATAAATTCCCGGTACGGAACATTCCATACCGTGTCATGCGCCAGCCGGTGGCCTTGGTAGCCGTCCTCTCCGTAAGCCGTACCGTGATCGGAAAAAGCCAGACAGAACACCGGATTGCCCCGCTTACGGAACGCATCGAACAGACGCCCCAGCTCCCCGTCGGCATAACGCAGCGCTGCGCGCTGGCTGTCCACCGAATCCTTGCGCGCACCCGGCAGGAACATATGGTTCGGGCCATGGATCGCCGAGACATTCATGAACAGGAACAGCCGCTGGTCCTGCGGGGTGTTGCCGAGCAGCTTGAGCGCATGGTTCACCTGATGCTCCGTCGAGCGCGGGTTCGTGACCCCGAAGGTCATCCGCCAGTAGCTCTGCTGGAAATAACCGGGGAGGACGCGGGCGAGGGGCACTTTTTTGCTGAAAAAGATTACGCCCCCGATACACACCGTCTGATAACCCGCCGCTGCCAGCCCCGACACCATATCCGGTGTATCGAACAGCCAGGTATGGGGGTGGGTCTTCAGCCCGGTATTCCTGGAATGGAACAGCCGCACATGCTCAGCCTTATTTGTGTTCGCCGGAGTGGGCAGGAAGCCGCCAAAGAAAGCGTGATGGGCCGCATACGTGAAGCTGCCGGGGGTATGCCGCTTCTCCCAGGAGCCGCTGCCGCACAGATTGGGGCAATTCGCCTCCTCCAGCACAGCCGCATCGTAACGCAGAGTATCGAGTGTGATCATTAAGATATCGTGGGTGCCGACGATGGTATTCATATCGGTCATGGGGCCGGATTCCTCCTAAGACAGCTGCTTCATTTCCCATTCGTAGGTGCTGCAGCCTTGGTATTCAACATCGTACAACAAGTCGCCAAAAGGATTCACATCCGCTGTATACATCCGCCCGGAGCTTCCCGCCAGCACATCGATGCCCGCGATAGAGCAGCGCGGAAAAGCGGCCAGCGAAGCCTCCGCTGTCCGGCGTACTTCTGCCTGCTGCGCCTCGCTCAGCCCGGCTTCCGCCGGAGTCATCCGCCGGCTGCGCAGATGCAGATTCGTAATCGGTGTGGTGCTGACTCTGGCGACTGCATGGCAGGCTTCACCAGCGACAACCAGCTGGCGGATGTCGAAGGAATGTCCGTCCTTGCCGGGCTTCGGAATCCACTGCTCGGCATAGGCGCCGTGGCGGTAGAGCCAGTTAATGATTCCGGCAAGGCGGGCAGAATCGGTATAACGCTGCAGCTTGCCGGAATTATAATACACCGGGGGACGGGTGATATAGCTCTCGACTCCGATGGTGGTAACCGCCGACTCAGCTCCTGTTGCCGGGTTCAGCTGATAAGCAATCACGCCGGAAGCAGCGGAGCCGCTGGCCAGCTTGATGAACACGCGGTGCATCCGCTGCGACAGCATCAGCTCACGCAGGGATGCGTAATCCACGGGGACTTGTCCGCCGCTGCCGCGAAGCGGCCGGGGAACAGGGACGCCGGACTCCGCGAGAATCTGCTGGGTCCGGCGCTTGTCCGTCATGGCAGCGATCTCCGCCGGATCGTTGGTCCAGCGGGAGGCGGGCAGGAGCTGCCCGGCCTCCTGCCGGAGCCGCGCCAGCAGGCGGCAGTAGCCGCGGAACCACTGGGACGGGTGATGCAGCACGCCAGGCATGTCCTTCAGGGCTGAGGCCGCTTTGAAGCTGAGCGGCCTCAGGTCCGGCTGCTGCCCGAACGGGTGCAGCGAGTCGTCCGGGTCCGGCGCATCCGGTGCGCCCAGCGCGATAAGCGCCCGCTCCAGCGCGAAGCTGCCGCCGGGGGACTCCAGCCGCAGCAGTGGCGGGGACGCTGCGGATGCCGATGCAGCGTGCCCGCTGAAGCTGCCGCTCGGAGAATCCGGCAGCAGGCGCTGCGCTTCCGCTGCGGACCCCTGGGCGGGTTGCCCGCCGCTCCGGCGGTCCGTTGTAGCCGGCTGTGCCGGAACCGGCCTCCCGTTCAGCGCTGGCGGTTCCAGCATTGCGCTACGGAGCAGCCGGCTCACCTGTTCCGGCAGTCCGGCTGCCTGCTGCTGCACAGCCTGCTCCAGCAGATCAGCCAGCGGCTGGTTCTCCAGCAGCCCGGCATAGGGAATCAGGAGCGCCGGGGGCATCCCGAGGCGCGAACGCGCCTGCTGAATACCGGCTGAGCGCCGGTCGCCCGGCTGGCAGAAGACAATCAGCGGTGCGGCGGGCTGCATTATTCTGTGATCGACGGATAACGCCAGTCATCATCGTCATCGGCCTGCTGCTGGTCGCTGACATCCACCGGCAATCCGCTGTTCTTCAGGCGCAGCATCATCTCGTCAGACATGTAGTGATGGCTCAGGTTGAGCTGCTTCAGTCCCTTGACCCGTTCGCTGGCGAGCAGCGCCTCAGCGCCGGTATCGCTAAGCGTTCCCAGTGACATGTCCAGGGTATGGAGCTGGTCCAGAATCGGCGCATCCGCCAGGGCTGCGGCAATTTCGTCCTGAATCTCACTGTTTTTGAGTCCGAGATAGGTAAGCTTAGGGAACTTTCCAGGCTCGATCAGCGGCAGGAGATCCTCCAGTCCGCCGTCGAAGCCGTAATTGTCTACACCAAGGTATAATTCCAGCTTGCGCAGATTCGGCAGGCGGGAGGCGGCAATGTCCGCCAGCACGGCCTTACTGAGTCCGCCGGTAATAATAATGAGTTCTTCGAGCTTGTCATGCTGCAGTTGGCTCAGACGCAGATCGGTACCGCCTTGTGCAGTCAGGGATTGCAGCTCAGGATAAGCGGACAGCAGCGGCGAGAGATCGGTCTGGTTAATCCACGAAATTTCACATTCCTCATAGCTCATATCCCCGATGAACAGCTTACGCAGTGCCGGGAAGCTGGCGCTGTGCTTCACCAGGGCCTGGACGGCTTCCTCCGAGGTGTTCTCGTAGGCTTGACCCCAGTCGCCAATCGTAAGGCTGGTCAGGCCGGCGGCTTCAAGACTTCCGCTTAAGCGTTCAATCTCCGTCTCCATCCGCTTGCCTTCTTCAAATGCATCATAATCAATACTGAGCTTCACTGCTGTCATGAACAATCCCTCCCGGAAAATAGTAGCTTCCAAATCACCCTAACATGTAGTGAGAGGGAGAGTCAAATAGCAGAGGAACAGGTGCACCTATTTCCCCGTTAACGCCCGTAACCACGGGGTTGTACGGGCCAAATGTAATCGAAAAACCGATCACATTTGGCACGGCGGTGGCGTATGGTCCGAATGTAGTCGGAAAACTGAACACATTGGGCCTGGCGGAGGCGTGTGGTCCGAATGTAATCGAAAAACCGATCACATTCGGCCTGACGGCGGCGTGTGGTCCGAATGTAATCGAAAAACCGACCACATTTGGCGTGGCGGTGGCGTGTGGTCCGAATGTAATCGAAAAACCGATCACATTTGGAGTGGCGGTGGCGTGTGGTCCGAATGTAATCGAAAAACCGATCACATTTAGCGTGGCGGTGGCGCGCGACCCAAATGTAGTCGAAAAACCGACCACATTCGGCCTGGCGGTGGCGTGTGGTCCGAATGTAGTCGAAAAACCGATCACATTTAGCCTGGCGGTGGCGCGTGGTCCGAATGTAGTCGAAAAACCGATCACATTCGGCCTGGCGGTGGCGTGTGGTCCCAATGTAATCGAAAAACCGACCACATTTGGCACGGCGGTGACCCCCGCCGCGAAGGATGCGCCCAGAGCGCAAAAAAAGCACTATCCGCCCGTCCGGGGGAATAGTGCTCCGAATGATTTACACCCAGCCGAACAGCCGGGCTGCCGAAGCCACCGCGAAGGTTACGCCGATAGCGATAGCGAGCGGGATTACAGCGGAGAGCACGGCCCATTTCAGGCTTTTGGTCTCCTTGTAGATGTTCACGAGTGTGGTGCCGCAAGGATAGTGGAGCAGGGAGAAGAGCATCATATTCAGCGCCGTCAGCCAGGTCCAGCCGTGGCTCAGGAAGATGTCCTTAATGCTGCCGAGACCTTCGATATCGACCATGGCCCCGGAGGACATGTAGCCCATCAGCAGGATAGGCAGCACAATTTCATTGGCGGGCAGGCCGAGGATGAAGGCCATAATAATGAAGCCGTCCATGCCGAGCAGCTGCGCGAACGGATCGAAGAACGCAGCCATATGATTCAGCACACTCTCACCGCCGACAAATACATTGCCGAGAATCCAGGTGATGATCCCTGCCGGAGCGGCCACGATGATGGCGCGGGTCAGCACATTGAGGGACTTTTCTTTGGAGGAGCGGACAATGGTCTTCCAGATCTGCGGGCGGCGGTAGGGCGGCAGCTCCAGGGTGTAGTGGGTAGGCACACCGCGCAGCGCGGTTTTGGACATGATCCACGATACGCTCAGGGTGACGATAATTCCGACCAGTACGATGCCCATCAGCACCAGCGCCGTCGAGAAGGTACGCAGTGCCCCGGTGGTTGCTGCCCCGACCATGAACATGGAGGAGAGCAGAATAAGCGTAGGCCAGCGGCCGTTGCAAGGGACGAAGTTGTTGGTCAGAATGGCCAGCATCCGTTCACGGGGCGATTCAATAATGCGGGTGGACAGAATCGCGGCAGCGTTGCAGCCGAAGCCCATCGACATCGTCAAGGCCTGTTTGCCATGCCCCCCGGATTTCTTGAACAAGCGGTCCATATTAAAAGCCACACGCGGCAGATAGCCGAAATTCTCCAGCAGCGCGAACACCGGGAAAAAAATCATCATAGGCGGCAGCATGACGCTGATGACCCATGAGGTGCCTCGGTACAGCCCCAGCACAAGAACGCCGTGCAGCCAGGCCGGGGCATGAACAGCCTCGAAGCCGGCGGTCAGATAGCCTTCGATCCAGCTGAAGAGGGAGGCAATCCAGCCGGAAGGGTAGTTGGCTCCGGCAATGGTAATCCAGAATACCAGGCCAAGGCCGGCCAGCATAATGGGGAAGCCCCAGATTTTTGAGGTGACGATATTATCCAGCTTGTAGGTGCTGCCCAGCTTCTTCTTGTCGTGATAGGTAACAGCATCGCTGCAGATTCCGGCCGATACCCCGTAGATTCCGCTGACGATCTCGTCACGGACCGCTCCTTTGTCTGCCAGCTTCTTCGCAGTAGCGAGCAGGGAATCAAGCGGGTCTTGGCCGTTAATGGCATGCGGTGACTCCATGGCGGGCCACCTCCTTCGCTACAGATATACCCTTGCGTCCCATATGGGCTTTGAGGGAAGCCAGCAGGCTGTGGTCACCGTCCAGCAGACGCAGGGCAATCCAGCGTGCCGGATATCTGGCGCCGACCGTCTGTTCCACCATCGGGATCAGCTCGGCAATGCCCCGCTCAATCTCATCGTTGTAGGTGATCTTCAGCGGCTCAGCCTTGAATTCACCGGTCGCTACGCGTGCGATCTGATCCAGCAGCGCTTCAATACCGATCCCGTTGCGGGCTGAGATGGCCGTGACAGGCACCCCGAGCCGCTCCGCAATCCGCTGCAGATTAATATCAATGCCCAGCCGCTTGGCTTCATCGATCAGGTTGATGCAGACCACGGCGCGTCCCGTAATCTCCAGCACCTGCAGGGCCAGATTGAGGTTGCGCTCCAGCGAAGTTGCATCCAGAACCACCAGCGTGACATCCGGCTCCTCGAAAATAATATAGTCCCGGGCCGCTTCTTCATCGGCGGAATTGGAGTAGAGCGAATAGGTGCCGGGAAGGTCAACGGCCCGGTAAGTATGCTCCTTGTGGGTGAACCGCCCTTCGGCGGTGACTACGGTTTTGCCGGCCCAGTTGCCGGTATGCTGGCGCATCCCGGTCAGCAGGTTGAACAGCGTGCTTTTGCCCGTATTGGGATTGCCTGCAAAAGCAACGGTATATTCGCTCATCCTTCTCCGCCTCCAATCAATTCGCCATAAATGAGGGAACTCTCTTCCCGGCGCAGGGCAATGGTAGTATTGCTGATCCGGTAAGCCGTAGGGTCTCCAAGCGGACTGCGCCGCAGCACTTCTACACTATTCCCGGCGACAAATCCGAGATCAAGCAGTCTTCTCCGCAGCACGCCCTGGACCTCGATGCCGCTGATCCGCAGCGTGCTGCCGTTCGTAGCTTCAGACAATGGAATTACGGATCCAGCCATAAGCTCTCCCACTTTCGTATGAATAATGAATGAATAGTTATAGTTATCCTTAAGTATGAAATATGCACTTGTATAGTATATTGTGCAGGGCACAGAATATTGCATCCTGCCACAAGATTAGTATACGTAAATAAATTTGTCCTTGCAACAATAATGTTTCCCTAGGGAAAGATAAATACAGCAAGATTTATCAAAAGTATTTCCGGTGTCTGCTATATACTTTGAGTTGTGGAGGGGGTGAGAGTCATGCACTATCAGTTGATTCACAAGAGCATCGAATTTATTGAGCAGCATTTGGAAGAGGATTTGGATTTGGAGAAGGTGGCTAAGGCAGCAGGGTTATCCAAATATCATTTTCACCGGATTTTTCGCAAATACGTGAACAAAAATGTCCATGAATATATCCGGGCCCGCCGTCTCAGTCAAGCAGCCAATCTCCTGCTGTATTCCGAGACACGAATTCTTGAGATTGCGCTGCAGTACGGCTTTGAGAGCCAGGAGGCTTTTACAAGAGCCTTCAAGGAAATCTATGATTTGCCGCCTGCGCAGTACAGATCGCAGGTGAGACTATTGATTCAAGAAAGAGAGGTATATACAATGTCAGAGATTACAGGCTGGTATATTACAGGTACCCACCAGGAGAAATATAAGGTCGAGATTGATCCCCGCGTCTGCTATAAGACAAGTCCCTCCATGCATCTTCGTTCCAGCGGGGAAGCTAAGCAGGACGACAATGGTTTTGGAACCTTGATGCAGCAGTTTCAGGCAAGAGAATATCGGGGGAGACGGATGCGCTTCTCGGGGTTCGTTAGAACGGAGGAGGTCACCGGCTGGAGCGGCCTGTGGATGAGAGTGGATGATAATAAGCAGAATATGCTGGCATTTGACAACATGCAGAACCGGAGCATACAAGGAACCACGGAATGGAACCACTATGCTTGCGTCATGGATATTCCGTCCGAAGCCGATGTGATCAATATCGGAATTCTGCTGAGCGGAAGCGGACAGATATGGCTGGGGGAATGTGAATTCGAGGAAGTAGGCAAGGATGTTCCCGTAACGGATGGCTCTACAGGTGCGGAGAACCTTCCGTCCGGGCCGCAGAATCTGAAGTTCGACCAGCAGCCGGAGCACTCTGCTTCAAGCTGAACGCTGTAACCGGCCCCGCACCCAGATCGACAGGGCCAGCAGCAGCGGAATGGCGATCTGGAAGATCGGGTCAAGCTTCAGGCTCGGCCCCAGGCCGACGGCGATATGCTGGGTGTAATCCCGCTCCAGGAATGAGGAGCCGTAGATGACTGCCCCCACAGGGAAGACCCACCATTTCGCCGGTTTGCCGGTCAGCTCTGCAAGAGCTTTTACGGAACAGAAGTAGAAGAGCATCATCTTGATCAGCAGCCCCAGGAAGAGCTGGATCGTGACCAGAATATCAAGCCGCTCGACAAATTTGAGATTGGACAGCACCCGGACGGTTTTGAGAAAAGGCAGCTGGCTCACTCCCGCGATCGCCGGGCCGAGGACGGCCACATTCAGCGCGTTCATGAAGATCAGGAATGCGCTGATGAGCAGATAGGCGTTCACGGTGTATTTTACAGGCACACCGGGCTTCTCCCATAGCGTCCACAGCATCAGAAAAACAATCATCTGCCCGAAAGGAAACGAGACGATCTCCGGCAGCGCCGCTTGCAGAACCGGCATTACCCCGCCCTCCATCACAGGTGCCAGGCGGCCCAAATCAATCGCCCCCATGATGCTCAGCATCAGAACGAGCAGGAAATAGAAGAACAGCATGACCGGCAGCAGCACCTCAGGCAGCCTGAAGACAACCTCCGCCCCCTTCCAGATCGCATATAGGGCCAGCAGCACGAACACCAGCATCGTAATGGCCATTGGGGTTCTCGGCAGCATGGTCATCGCCGTCAGCTCGCCGAGGTCGCGGACATTGCGCATGGACTGATAGGCGAAATACAGGCTGTAGACCGCGCCGATGAACGCCCCTGGAGCTGTGCCGAAATGAGCCTTGAGCATTCCGATCAGATCTGTGCCCGGAGACCGGTGCTGAATCCACATCAGCACAAGGAGCAGGGCGAAGCCCGCCGCTGAACCTGCACACATCGCCAGCCAGGAATCCTGCTTGGCGGTGCCCCCAAGCAGGAACAGCGGCGTGCTGCCGATTTCAAACAGCATAATCATGAACGCAATCTGCAGGGAAGAGACCTGTTCTTTGTTCACCATGATTTCATCTTTAGCCTCCTAACCAATAGATAATGGCTCTGCCGACAGGCTGGAAGAACGCCGTATACAGGCTGCCCAGCGATACATGAGGGGTATTGGTAATTCCGCATAGATTAAGATACGCCCCGTACCCCATAATGCAGCCAAGTAAGAGCCGTCTCCGGCGGCGCTCTTCTCCGCGTAGCTTCGTCCACCCCCACCCGTAAGCCAGCGCATAGAGTAGAAGAGTAATAGCTATTTTCATAGATATGCTCCTTTACTTCTGCTGAACAGACTTGAATGATTTATTACTGAGTCCGGTCCGTTCTATCTCGATAGAGACCTGCGGGCGGATCTCAATCTCCTGAAAGACGCTGTCCCAGCTCTTCTCCTTCTCAATCTGCTTCCAGCGCTTCGGATCGCTCCGGTGCACTCTCACAGCAAATCCGGTGACGTCTGCCCCCAGCTGCTTGACCTCCGCCCAGGCGTTATTCATTAGCTCCAGCACCCGCTGCTCCAGCGAGGCCTCCATTTCACTGATCGCCTTGCGGTCGTTCAGGTCCATGACACTGCCAAGCTCCGTCAGCACACCGCTGCCCTTGACGTTAACCTCCATCACATAATGATCCTTGTCCCAGACAGGGTGGACGGTGGTGGACGAATTCTGCAGGATGAATGAAGCATCCAGCTTGTCGCTTGCCCCCGGCCGGGAGGGGAAGGCAATGGTGGCAGAATCAACGTTATCGGTCAGAAAAGAAAGCCCGAACGCCTGCTTCTGGCTAAGCCAGCCCGCGAACGTGTCTCCTTTAATGACGCCCAGCCTTCCCAGCGCCAGCCGTGAGGGCAGATCTGTTACCGCTGTCTCACTGGTCTCATCCATCGTCCGGGAGCCGGTTAACAGTATCTCCGGCAACACCGCGCTTTTGGACTCGGAGGACAGCGCCATCGCCAGCTCATACAGCCGGGTTCCCGGATAGTAGGACAAGAGCCTTGATTCCTGTTCGATCATAAGCTGGATGCCGGCGCCCTGATTCTTGGTCATTTGCATCAGCTGATCCAGAATCATCCCGGCATCTCCCTGGGAGATGAATACAAATACCGTTTCTCTGGCATCCTGCTTGCGCAGGAACATATCAATCAGCTGATTGATCCCGTGTCTGGCCAGGCTCTCGCCGATGACGGTGATTCTGGAGTGGGAGAAGAACATCTCCCGCGTACTGGTCAGATTCGTTCGTTCAATGGCTTCCATGATCGTCCGCCCCTTGACGGTGAAGGTGAGGAATGGCGGCGAGCTTGTGCTGCCTCCTCCGCTGCCGCCCATCCCGCTTGCGCCGGAGGAAGGATTGATGACCTGGTACGTGGCCTTCCACTGATTGTCCTCCCAGTCATAGGCTGAGCCGGAGGTAATGCCCAGTTCGTTAAGCTCCCGGTCATCCCAGCAGCCGGAGAGCAGAACGGATAGAAGCGGGAGGCAGAGCAGGAGGCGCAGCAGGGTGCCCGGTTTGTTCATGTGTCCCATCCTTTCCGCTTGGAGCGCGACTTCGGCACCTTATTCAGCAAGACCGCGCCCAGCGGAACCAGCACGTTGAACAGGCAGAAGACCACGAACCGGCCTTCCTGATTGTAGTTGTTCAGCTTGGCTGAGCTTTGCCAGGAGAACAGGCATTCCAGGGCAATAATCAGACCTAGAGCTCCAATGAAGGGCCGGCTGCTGCTGACCCGGAACGTCTGCTTGAAGCACTCCACTGTCACGAACAGGAAGATCGCAAATTTCAGATAGATCGACAGCACCCAGTAAGAGATGAAGAGAATATCCAGCTTCTCTATGAACCGGCCGATCCGGAGGATGCTGATGGTAGCGAAGCCGGGGTAGGCACTCAGCTTAATGAATTCCGGGCCGAATACCATCAGGGCGGTGATCAGAATGAACATCATCAGGATTGCAACGAACAGCAGGCCTGTCCAGCCGATAATCTTGGCTCTCTGCGGATATTGCAGATAAGGGGCCAGGAACAGCAGCACCGCCACTTCAGACATCCATGCAGTCGGTGTCAGGCTCGCCAGGGTGATCTCAGCCAGACTATGGTCGAACATAGGCAGCAGATGATGCACGTTCAGGTCGTTGTACAGCCCTAGCAGATACAGCGGTACGAAGAACAGATAGAGCAGAATAACCAGACTGTTCACTCTGGCGATAGCTTCAATGCCCTGCCTTACCATATAGATGGTGATGAAAAGAATCAGAATGACGAGCACCGTGATCGGAGTATTGATCAGGACGTTGTCTTTAAGGAAATTAACGAATTCACGCAGAATGGTTGCCGTGGTGTCCAGGTAGAACTGGAGCATCAGCAGACCGAGAATCACGGACACTACCGGAGAGCTTTTCTCCCCGACCCACTCCAGAAAAGGAGCACCGTTGCTGCTCTGAATTACCGTCCCGACAATCCACGCTATAAGCAGCCCCGCCACGGTAGACAGGATAATCGCTAGCGGAGCGTCCTGCTCTGCATAGGAGCTGATAATGATAGGAAGCACGACGGTAGCTGTCGGCAGTATGGTATTGACGACAAGCATGACGGCCTGGGTGGTGCCGATTTTTCCATTCATGCTGGACCCTCTCCCTGCGGCTTGGGCTGTGCCGGTGATGGATTAGCGGCATTTTCAACGGGCTGCGGCTTCTGGTTAGGGGCTTGTCTGCGGGTCTCCTTGCCCAGATTGGTCTTGGGACGCATATTCATGCTCCACAGCGGAACGCGGATGAAGATATCCTTCAGATAACGGGGTATCATCGGCGCTACCGGAGACAGATAGGGAACCCCGAAGGAGCGCAGGCCTGCCATATGAATCAGCAGCACCATCAGGAAGGACATAATGCCGAACAGGCCGAGCGAGGCAGCGATGAACATCATCACGAAGCGGATCAGCCGGATGGAGTTGGCGATGGCCAGTGACGGAATTACGAAGTTCGAGATGGCGGTAAAAGAAACTACAATGACCATTGCCGCCGAGACCAGCCCGGCCTGAACGGCAGCCTGCCCCAGCACCAGCGCACCGACGATAGAAATAGCCGGCCCGATGGTGCGGGGCATACGTACCCCCGCTTCACGCAGGACGTCGAAGGTCAGCTCCATCAGCAGTGCCTCTGCGAAGGCGGGGAGCGGAACGCCTTCCCGCTGGGCAGCCAGACTGATCAGCAGCGTGGTCGGCAGCATCTCCTGGTGAAAGGTAGTAACGGCAATATAAAGTGCAGGCAGCAGCATAGAGACGAAGAACGCACCGTAGCGGATCAGCCGCAGAAAGGAGGAAATATCATACCGCTGGTAGTAATCCTCGCTGGATTGAAAAAAGTTGAAGAAGGTGGACGGGGCCAGCAGCGCAAAGGGAGTGCCGTCAATGACAATCCCCACCTGGCCTTCCAGAATGCCCCCGGCCATGGCGTCGGGACGTTCGGTGTTCTGAATGGTGGGAAAAGGCGTCAGTCCGCCGTCCTGTATGAATTCTTCAATATAATTGCTCTCCAGAATGGCATCGGTATTGATGGCGTTCAGCCGGCGGCGGATTTCGGTCAGCACCTGTTCACTGGCGAGGCCCTTCAGATAGACGAGGGCAATTCCGGTCCCGGTACGCTGGCCGACGGTATATTCCTCAATCCGCAGATCAGCAGTTTTCAGGCGGCGGCGCAGCATGGAGGTCCCGGTACGCAGGCTCTCGGTGAAGCCTTCCTTGGGCCCGCGGATAACCCCCTGGGAGGTCGGCTCATTAATGCTTCTTTTCTCCCAGCCGGAGGTGTCGGCGGCCAGTGCGACCTGAAGCCCCTCGAACAGAATCAGGGTATAGCCGTCAAAGAGCAGGGGCAGCAGCACCTCCAGGGTCCGGGCCTCCTTCACTCCCCCAACCGGCAGAATGTGCTCCTTTATCAGATCGAAGGCAGCTTCTGTGGTCATCTGATCTCCGTTCAGCGTGCTGTTCTCCATTAAGGACTGGAGGACCGCCTGATTGACGGTATCGGCGTTGACCAGACCGTCAATATAAATGAAGGCAAGGGTAAGTGGAGGCTTGGCTTCACTCTTATAATGGCGGATGACAATATCGGAGCTGCTGCCGATCCGGCGGCTGAACTCCTGCAAATTCTCCTCAAGGGAGAGCTTCAGCGGAAGCGGTGCAGGCACGGAGGTTTCTACAGGATCATTGGTAGTCTGGCGGCTCTTCTTCGTTTGCTGAGGCATCTCGGGGGGCTCCTTTATGCTGAAATCTGGATGTGCTCCCTGTATTATCCCCCGCTGGCGGATTCCTTATTCTGCCTGATTACAGACTGAACTGAGCCCGCTTGAGGAGCCGCTGGAATCCAAAAAAAGAAACTGCCCTTAGGAATGGCAGCTTCTCAGCATTCCATAAAGGCAGTTTTATAAACACACTTTAGATTTGAACTCTAAGCTGGGTACATTATTTAGTCTGGACGACCAGCGCATTGCTGATCAGGCGTCCCGGAGTCGTCAAGTACTTGCCGTTATAGTACAGGCCGCTGGAGGCACCGCCATCGAGGTTCATTGCCTGGTAGGCTCCGGCCTGCTTCATAATTTCCGCCAGCTGGGGGATGGTTGCCCCGCCGGAGGTCAGCAGAATCAGCTTATGGTCGCGGGTGATGCCCAGCGCGCTGCGGGAGCCTCCGCCGGTCAGGATTTTGGGGTCCCGGAAGCCCTCGGCTGCCACATTCAGCGCGACCTTCCCGTTGACCAGCAGCCGTGGTCCAGCCTGAAGCGCGCCGTGAACGGAGCCGGCATCGAAGCGGGCTTTGAATTCACTGCCCGGAATCAGCTCAGCCAGCATATTGCGGTCGTAAGCGAATACTGCCCGTTTGTCCCCGGGGCTGTTCTTCAGCATCTTGCCGCCGCTGATGATGTAGCCGTAAGGAGCCTTGAAGGCGCCGTCAGTATAGGCGGCGAAGAATGTGCCGTTGATCGCTGCGGCGGCATTGCTGCGCTTGGCGATGCTGGCAAGGGCTTCCGTCTTGCCGACGGTATTCCCGGCCAGAACGGCATCCAGCTTCACTGAAGGATGCAGCAGGGAGACCGTGACTGTCTGGACGCTGAAGGAGCGGCCGCCGACCTTGTAGGTATGATGTCCGCTGACTACAGCGGGCGAGCCGCTCTTGATCAGGCTGCCGTTCTGTACAGGCAGGGTGGCTGTCTCAGCGGTGCCTGTTTCAGCCCCGCTTGTCAGTGTAAGCGACCCGGCCTCCTTGTTCCACTGGAGCTGTATGCCAAGTGTCTGGCTTACAAGAGATAAGGGGACGTAGGTAGTCCCGTTCTCACTGAAGGGCCGCACACTGGAGGTAACGGGCTTGCCGTTGACGGAAGCCCCGGGCTTGCCTGGAGTGAAGGTAATGGAATTCTCGCCGCGTGACATCTGAATCTGGCCGCCGGAAGCGGTAAGCACAGACTGGATACCGGCGAAGCCGTTCAGGAAGCGGAGCGGGATGAAGGAGTGATTCTCCTTGTCCACATATACGGCAAGCTTGGCCTGCGGCGCCGCAGCGGCACCGGTTTGCATGGCTGGAAGAAGGACAGCCAGCAGACAGAAAGCGGTAAAGAGGGTGAGCATTTTTTTCATGATACACAAAATCTCCTTTGGGTTATAGCAGGTTGATCTGCAGGTTAGGATGATTCTGGAACAGGCCCCAGAATGCAGCACTTGAGCTACCATCATATAATCGACTCCCGTTACCGTCAATGGAGCATGCATCCAGCAGCGGGTTAGTTTATAATGGGATCACATTAGAATATCTGCATATAAGGGTGGTAGCGATCATGACAAGAATAGGCTTAATCCGGCACGGCAGCACACGCTGGAATCAGGAGGGCCGGGTACAGGGCCACACGGATAATCCTCTGGACGAGGAAGGCTTCCGGCAGGCCGGCGTGCTTGCGGAGCGGCTAAGCGGTGAAGCGTGGGACTATATCTATTCAAGCGATTTGCAGCGGGCCAGACAGACGGCGGAGACCATCGCCGGGAGGCTGGGCATCCCGCTGGCCGGTCTCCTTCCGGACATCCGGGAGATGAACGGCGGATTAATTGAAGGAACCACAGAGAGTGAGCGGATCGAGCGCTTCGGCAGCCAGTGGAAGACGATGGATCTGAAGCTGGAGAGTACGGAGCTGGCCCGTAAGCGGGGAGTCCGGGCGATTGAAGAGCTTGCTGCCCGCCATCCCGGCAGCAATGTGCTGGTAGTCAGCCACGGGGCTATTCTGCGGAGTACGCTGGCCGGACTTGTGCCTTCCCTGGATGTGAGCGTGCTGCTGAAGAACACCTCTATCACCTGCCTGGTCAAAGAGAATGACAGCTGGAGCTGTGAATTGTACAACAGCGCGAAGCATATGGACGGATAGGACGGGATATTTCCGAGCATTTCATTACAATAAAGCGCCGGTCCTGCCGATAATATGCTTAGTGCTGATCCGGTGGGGGTATTAATGTCCAGCATCCCCTGCGGGAGTTGTTCAGAATATGTTCAGTCGGATCCTGTACAGTAGCGCTTGAAAGCGATAAAACCAACAATTCATTGATAGGCTGAAGGAGGGCGTAAGACTAGTGGAAGAGGCCCGCAATTATATGCTGACGATTCTATCCATACTTATAGGGGTCCTGACCGTATATAGCACGCTCAGATTGACAAGGGATTTCTCCAGACAACCGCAAAGAACCCGGGCGGTCCGCTCGAGTCTTGTGGTGCTGGTAATTAGTGCCGGGCTTGGCGGAATGCATCTGCTGGGCAGAAGAGCCTTAACCGGCTTCACTACAGAAGGCAGAAGCCTGCTGATCTCTTTGTTCCTGTACATGCTGACACTTGCCGGTATACTATATCTGTTCCTGCGGGTGCGCATGATCCTTGGGGAGCGTGACCAGCTCAAGGAGTTGGCATACCGGGATACGCTCACCGGCCTGCTGAACAAGAACGGAATGGATCATTTCTGGGATCACTGCAAATTGAGCGAGCAGCTGTCGGTATTATATCTCGACCTGAACCGGTTCAAATCGATTAACGATACCCTCGGCCATCATACAGGGGATCTTTTACTGGAGGCCGTAGGAACCAGCCTGCAGCAATTTACCTGCAAAGGCAAGCGGCATATTTTCCGGGTGGGCGGAGATGAATTCGTCATTATCGCCAAACGCTGCAGCCGTAAGGAGTCAGAGCAGCTTGCTCTTAAGGTTCTGGAGCGCATCACCCGGACCTATAAGCTGGAGAGCCATGAATTATTCGTGTCCGCCAGTGTAGGCGTGACGATTAGCCAGGGCCGAATTGACCCGAAGCAGCTGCTTCAGGAGGCGGATTCGGCTATGTACAGTGCCAAGCAGCTGGGCAGCGGGCGTTATGCCGTATACAAGCAGGAGAGCCGTATTCCTTCCGTGAAGCTGATCAGCAGCTCAAGAGCGCAATAAATATTTCGTTCAACAGGCGGAAAACAGCTTACATTGCTGCACGCAGGTAATCTCATTCACCCGCAAGGGTGATTTTCTTCAAAATATAAGAATTTATATGTTGCACACGACAAATTATCCTTCTATTTCTCGCTGAAACGGTACCGTCCTTTAAATGGACGGTACCGTTTCCACTTGTAATAGCGGCTGCGCCATCCTATATGGACAGCGCAGCCGTGTTATATCAGTCAGACGCCTCTGGCAGCCAGCAGCCCGGCCAGAACATCAGGGTGATCGGTAATGATCCCCGCCACCTCAGCATCGATTAATGCCTGCATCCGCTCGGGATCATTAACCGTCCACGGATGATAGACAATGCCTTTCTCCGCTGCGGCATTCACGAACTCCGGCAGTACCGAGGAATGATGGGCATGCAGCGCATCTGCCTGCAAGGTGGCTGCGTAATTCCAAGGACGGTACAGCCCCTCTCCGTAGAGAATACCCGTACGGATCTCCGGTGCCAGCGACTTGCAGTATGCCAGGGAATAATGGTTGAAGCTGGAGATCACCACCCGCTCACTCATGCCCTGCTCCCTTACAGCGGCGATGACCTTCTCTTCCATGCCGGGATAGAGGAAGGTCCCGTTCTTCAGCTCGATATTAAGAATCGTCTCCCGGCCCTGCAGCAGATCCAGCAGCTCGTCCAGTGTCGGAATCCGTTCTCCTGCGAACTCAGGGCTAAACCAGGAGCCTGCATCTACCTCCAGTACTTCACGTAGCGTCTTATCCTTCACATAACCGCTGCCTGAAGTGGTGCGGTTAAGACTCTCATCATGGATCACTACCACTGCTCCGTCACTGGTCATTTGTACGTCGGTCTCAATGCCGGTTGCACCAAGCTCCAGACCCTTGCGGAAGGCCGCCATTGTGTTCTCCGGGGCGGCTGCGGATGCGCCGCGATGCGCGAAATTAATGATGTTCATGTCGAGTAGTTCCCTCCATCTCTATGATGTAATGCAGCCCGTAGTGTCCAGGCCTCTTATAGTATATTCCACATCACGTCAAGAAACCCTGTCCCCTGTTCTATAAAGGACGGGTTTCTTGAATTTTACCGTGGTACGTCCGGAAGGAATCGCTTAGAATAGACAACAACTATACTACCTACAGAAAGAAGCGATAAAGCTTGAAGTTTTGTCTGGAATGCGGAAGCCGCTTGGTAATGAAGGAATGCAATGGAGAAGGTGAGGTACCCTACTGTGATTCATGCGCCGTCTTCAGATTCCCTGTGTTCAGCACAGCGATGAGTACAGCCGTACTGAACCGGGAATTGGACAGAATCCTGCTCATCCAGCAGTATAAGCGCAAGGATTACATTCTGCTCGCCGGGTATGTGAACAAGGGGGAGAACGCCGAAGCGGCTCTGGTCCGTGAAGTGAAGGAAGAAGCGGGGCTTGAGGTCATAGCTTATGAATATATGCGCAGCCAGTATTTCGCCCCGTCCAATACATTAATGCTCAATTACATCAGTGTGGCTGACACGGAGGACCTGAGTGCCATGAGCGACGAGCTGGACCACGCAGCCTGGTTCACACTGGATGAAGCTGCGGACGCTATATTACCGGGCAGCCTCGCGGAGAGCTTCCTGCTCACCATCATTGATAAGCTGAGACAGGGGCGGGCTCTGGAGGATTTTACAGCGGCTGTCCGGTAATTGCGAATACTGAATGGTTACGGCTTCCCTTCGGGCACAACCCGCTTCGTAAGCTTTGGCAAGTGAACTATTAATAGATATGCGGGAAGAGATCAGGTATGTATGACTTCAATCGGGGTACTGGCGGAATTCACAGGTGTTCCTGAAACTGCGTTGATCCAGGCCGCGTACAGACGTCCAAGACCTACAAGCAGCAGCGGCAGAATCAGCAGCAGTACAAATCCGGTTCCGCATAGAATCCACGAGCGTTCATCTGAGGTTGTGCCGGACAGGAAGAAGAAGAACTCCGGGTCCAGCATATTCAGATCATAGGAGAATACCGATGAACTGATTCTCTGGGCCAAAGGTGACAGAAGAGCACTGAAGACAACAGCAGGCAGAACCAGCGCCAGTGTGAAGCCCAGAATACCTGCAGGCAGCAGCAGAACGCTATACAGAATTCCCCGGTACGACTCGCCTTGGCGGAGCTGCAGCCCTAATGTGCGGAGCCCCTCCCAGCGGAAGGCGGGAGCATAATCCGCCATAACAGCGGGCTGCCCGGTTCCGCTTAGGCTGTTGCCGCTGGACCAGGCTTCAACGATCTTATGTTCTCTGGACATCATGCTGCGGCACCAGGTTAAGGTTAGGGCCAGCAGAGGCAGCCCCACCCATACAATAATCAAGGGCAGGCTTGCACATAGACCTGTAACAGCAATTACGAAGGCAATGATTCCTTTGGGCAGAGAGAGGATCAGCATTTTCCACGCGTGTATACTTTGTCTTATCATTCAGGGCGCTCCATTCCGGATTTCCAAATTTCAACTTCTTCAGTATAGAGGCTTCATCCAGAGAACACACTCTCCAAAAGGCGGGAAAAATCCTGGTCGCAGGTCCAGTACTGACATAGTCAGGAATCTTCCTGTTATTTACAATGTTTATCTTTATACTAAGGGTAGAGCGGTTTATAAGGATTACGACTAAGAAGGGGAGTGTAGCAATTTATGCTGTTAGAGGTTATAGCTACTACAGTAAGTGATGCAGTCATAGCGGAGCGTTATGGTGCCGACCGGATTGAACTGATTACGGGAATCCTTGAAGGCGGATTAACGCCCAGTCTGGGACTGATCGAAGCGGTCCGGGAGAAGGTCAGTATTCCAGTGAGAGTGATGGTCAGGCCGCACGCCCGCTCCTTCGTGTATGACGCATCCGATGCAGAGACCATGCTGCGCGATATCCGGTATATAGGCGGGACAGGCGGGCTGTCTTTGGTTATGGGCATGCTCCGCCAGGACCGGACAATAGATGAAGAGCTGTTGAATCGGCTGCTGGAGCGGGCAGGGGGGATGGAGGTTACCTTCCACCGTGCGTTTGACGAGGTGCAGGACCAGCTTGAAGCCCTTGAGGTCCTGAAGCGGTATCCGCAGATTACCGATATCCTGACCTCCGGCGGGACTGCTGCGGCCAATACACCCGGCGGTATGGTAAGGCTCGCCGTATTGGAAAGGCTGTCTGCCGGTTCTTCGCTCTCCATCCTGGCAGGCAGCGGTCTGAACGCCGCTGATCTGAAGGATTTCGTTACAAGGACCGGCGTCCGCCGGGTACACTTCGGATCGGCGGTCCGGGAGGACGGCGATCCGCTGAAGCCCATTGACCCGGAGCGGCTCGAAGCCATCCGGGCGCTTCTCAAGCCCTATTAGAGCCCCAGCAGTCTGGGCAGTAGCGTCAGCAGCCGCTCCCGGGTCAGCGCATCGCCGGAATTCCATTTGGCTCCATCCAGCATATAGGCATGGCCCTGCTCCACGGCAGGCAGACTGCTCCAGAGCTCCGTCTGGAGCAGCTGCTCCATGGCCTCCCGGGAGTCCTCCCGCTCTGGAATCAGCATGAAGACACGGTCCCCTGCGTAGCTGTGCAGCATGGCCGGGTCCACTTCGCGGAACCCAAGATCCTTGTCCAGAATGTCCTTGATCTCCGCTGTCGGCTGCAGGCCGCCAGGGGCATACAAGGCCGTGGACAAGCCGGTCATTCCCATGGCGTATAGATGGTTGCCATGGTCATAGAACAGCGCTGAGGCCGTTTCACCCGCCCGCAGCCCTCCGGCGTAGAGACGCTGCCACATGGCGGCGTTCTTGGCATGGTAGGCTTGCAGCCAGACCTCAGCTTCGCGCTGCTTCCCGAGCCACTCTCCAAGAATCCTCAGCCGCTGCTCCAGCGGTGCGAATGAATCGAAGGTGAGTGACGGGGCGATGCCGGATACCCCCCGGTAGACCTGTTCATCCGGGCTTGCGAGGATAATCAGGTCAGGCCGGATGGACCGGGTCAGCTGCGGGTCCAGCGGAAATCCGACATTGGCTAAGCGCTTGACCCGGTGGCTGTAGACACTGCCCCGGGCGAACGCTTCGTCACCGCCGACAGGCTTCACCCCCAGCGCCAGCACATCGCCCAGTGTCTCTCCGTGGTAGACAACACGCTTCGGACGCTCCGGGATGTCCACCGAATGTCCGGTCCAGTCCGTGACGGTAATCCGGCGCTGCTGCGACCGGGCATATTGCCCGGGAGTCATTCCCGTCTTTTGCCGGAAGCGGCGGCTGAAGTAGTATTCGTCGGAGAATCCGACCAGCCGGGCAATCTCGCGCAGCGGCTCGGCGGCTTCAAGCAGATAAGTCTTCGAGTGCCCAATACGCACATCGGTCAGATAATCGAGCGGGCGCTGGCCGGTCAGCTTCTGGAAGATCGGAGTGTATTGCCACGGGGAGACACCGGCCAGCTCCGCGAGCTGCTTCACCGTGATGCTCTCTTTGTAATGCTGCTGCATGAAGTGTATCGTGCTCTCCACCGATTGCGCCGGACTTGGCAGCTGGCGGGTGGAGTAGTTCTGTTCAAGCAGCAGGAGCAGCAGCTCTTGGAATTGGAGCTGTTGTCTGACATGCTGGAGCTCATCCCTGCCGTTATGATGCGCAAGCAGCTCCTCCGCCAGCCGGATCACTCTGGTGAAGGGGTGGACAATCAGCTCTTTTTGCCCCGGGAGCAGTTCATCCAGGCAGAACGCAGGGGAATCACCTGTAGTAACAGCGGCAAAAGTCAGCACATAATAATAAAGCGTCAGCTCCCGGTTCTCCAGACTGTATGAGGTTCCGGGAGGCAGCAGACAGCACTTGTCCGCATGCACAGAGAGTGAGGTCTGCTCCGTGATTCCGAGTTCACCGCGCCCGCCCGTAAACAGCAGCAGCGTATGCTGCTCCGCTGTCTGCACAGCCGATATAGTGTCAGCGCTCTGCATCACCAGCTCAATGCTCCTGAATTGAAACAGCAGGGAATGGAGAGGGGCGGACGGGAGAGCAGTCAGGTGGTCGTGGTCAGGCTCGCGCAAGTCAGGCACTCCTTTCAGGCCGATTAGAATTGAATTATATTGAGAACGATTATCAATAAACAATATTGTATATAAAATAAAGCAGCTTATCAACAGGCGTTGATAAGCTGCTTTTCAGTCTGTCTGCCCCGGAATTATTGCTTGCCCAGCATGGTAGGAATCTCACCGAGCAGCCACTCTCTGGTGGTAGCATCACTGGAGGTCTTCATGATGTCCTGTGTGTAGACGTAGCCGTTCTTAACGGCAGGCAGGCTGTTCCACACCGCGCTCTTCAGCAGATTGCCGGTCGATTGCTTGGCTTCGTCTGCTACCGGAGTCAGCAGGAAGATGCGGTCTCCGGCGTATTCCCGGAGCACTTCCAGCGAGATTTCCTGGAAGCCCATATCGGCATCCAGCACCTTTTGAATCGCCGGGGTAGGCTTGAAGCCTTGCTCTCCGTACAGTACCTGCGAGAGGCCCGTCGTTGCCATTACGAACAGCCGGTCCCCCGGATAATAAGTGAAGACCGAAGCGGTCTCGCCGTCCTTCATCCCCGAAGCCTTAAGCTGGGCCCACATCGCATCCTCCTTTGCCTGATACTGGGCCAGCCAGGCCTCCGCTTCCTGCTTCTTGCCTAAAATATCTCCAATATCCAGCATCCGCTCCTTCAGGGGGGCGAAGGTATCGAAGATAATCGTTGGAGCAATTTTGGACAGAGCCTCATAATCTGCTTCCTCAATGCCGGCATAGATAATCAGGTCGGGCTGAAGCTCAATCGTCTTCTCCAGGTTAATGGGGAATCCTACATCTTCCACTCCAGTGAGCTTGTCCTCGAAGACCTGGCCTTCACCCATGGAGAGCGGATAGCCGATGGCTTGTACACCAAGTGCCAGCAGATCGCCATACGTTTCTCCGGAATAGATAATCCGCTGCGGATTCATTGGAATCTCTGCTGTATGGCCTTTGTAATCCGTGTGTGAACGGGTGGTAGCGGCAGGTTCAGCAGTGGCTTGCGCGGCAGGTGCGGTGGTTGCTGCACTGCTCCCCTGATTATTCTTATCGCTGCTGCAGGCGAGCAGTAAAGTGCCCATCAGGAAGAGCATGCCCAGGATAGCGAAGGTTTGTCGAGTCTTGTTCATTGTATGTATGCCTCCCAAAGGTATTGTGATTACCAATAATGATAATCATTATCGTTTAGACCATCATAAATTATAGCCAGTTGTTACTCAATGGACAAAACACGAGACAGGATTTGAATTTGTACAATATATTTTGCCTGTTTTGTTAATGACATATTGATAATATCAAGGAGGTCTGCTATGATGTTGTTAATAACAATTTAATAATAACAATTAATTAATAACTGAGTTCGCCTTTGCTCAACAGATGACTCAGAATACAACCCCTAGGAGGTAATGACCATGTTTGGATTCCGGTTCGTGAAATTTCAGCCCAGTGATTATGTGCTCAAGGTGAAGAATGGCAAGGTAGTGCGTGAAGGGGTCGGGCTTTCTTTTCATTATTATGCGCCGACAACCTCGGTGGTTGTGGTGCCTGTCTCCTCGATCGATGTTCCATTCATGTTCGAGGAAATTACGGCGGACTATCAGACGGTAACCGTCCAGGGGCAGCTGACCTACCGGATTGTCGATTACCGCAAGACCACCCAGATCCTCAACTACACCTATAATCTCAAAAAGAACACCTATCTCTCCGACGATCCGCACAAGCTGGCCCAGCGGGTGATTAATATCGCCAAGGTCCTGACCAAGAAGCAGCTCGGGCAGCTCCCGCTGAAGGAGGCTATCCAGTCGAGTGAACGTCTGGCCAAGCTGATTACCCATGAAATCGGCCAGAGTGCGGAGATTGAGAAGCTGGGCATTGAGCTGATGGGCCTGTCCATTCTGGCGATTGTACCGAATAAGGAGACGCTGCGGGCCTTGGAAGCGCAGGCCAGGGAGGAAATGCTCCGTAATGCGGATAACGCGCTATATGAGCGGCGCAATGCTTCGATTGAGCAGGAGCGGCGGGTGAAGGAGAATGAGCTGAATACGGAGATCGCCGTTCAGACGAAGAAGAGACAGATGCGTGAGGCGCTGCTTGATTCTGACCGGTCAGCGAAGCAGAAGCAGAACGAGATGAAGGAAGAGCAGCTGATTTTTGATACGGAGCTGGAGGAGAAGAAGCAGGCGCTGATTGAGCTGGCCATTGCGAATAAGAGAGCCGAAGCAGATGCCAAGGCTTACGAGCTGACGGCGGTAATGAATTCGCTGCAAAATGTATCGCCTAACGTCCTGCAGGCGCTGACGAATGTCGGCATGAACCCGGATAAGCTGATCGCCATCGCCTTCCAGGAGCTGGCGGAGAATGCCGGGAAGATTGGCCAGCTTAACATTACACCGGATCTGCTGCAAGGAATCATGGCCGGTTCGGCAGGAGGTGGAGCCGGAGCAGACAGAGGAGGTAACGGACGATGAGCAGCCGGGGATCGGAGAACAAAATCATACTGATCAAGCGCAAGACACGCCTGGAGGAGCTGGTGGTCCGCTACAACACAATCCAGCAGGCCCAGTTCTATATTGAACGGCTGGGAGCCGATTTCAGCGACTACTTAAGTGAGGATTTCCAATACCGCAAAGCGGTGGAGACCGCAGTGACCGAGCTCAGCGCCATCGGCCGGCTCCAGGTGCTGGAGCGGCAGCATGTGCCGAATTTCATCTTCGGGGCTGAGGATACCGTAGTGGTCCTGGGCCAGGACGGTCTGGTCGCGAATACGCTGAAATACCTTCAGGAGCAGCCGCTGATCGGAGTGAATCCTGACCCGCTGCGCTGGGATGGCGTGCTGCTGCCCTTCAGAGTCAAGGAGGTGCGGCAAGTAGTGAGTGAGGTGCTGCGCGCCCAGCGCCAGGTCCGTGAGGTTACCCTTGCCAAGGTGGAGCTGAATGACGGGCAGAGCCTGTACGGGGTGAACGATCTGTTCATCGGCCGCCGGACCCATGTCTCGGCCCGGTATCAGCTGGAGCTGAACGGGCAGCTGGAGCAGCAGTCCTCCAGTGGCATCATTGTCTCGACCGGCCTGGGCTCCACGGGCTGGCTCAAGAGTGTGCTCGCCGGAGCCGCAGGTATCGTCAGCCGTGCCGCACAAATGCAGCATGCAGAGGCTGAACGGACAGCCCGGGTATCTGCGGAGATTGCTGCAGTCAGCGCGGGCGGCGGGCTGGCCTGGAATCATCCAGAGTTGTATTTCACTGTGCGGGAGCCTTTTCCAAGCCGGACGACTTCAGCAGAGCTGGTATTCGGGAGAATCAGCAGCAGTCTGCCGCTGCGCATTACGTCGCAGATGCCAGAGGATGGCGTGATCTTCAGCGATGGCGTAGAGAGCGATTATCTGGAGTTCAACTCCGGGGTGGAAGCGACGGTTGGGCTCGCGGAGAAGACCGGCAGGCTGGTAGTCTAGACGAGGCGCAGACCGTTCATGGCGGGGCGGGTACGCCAAAAGGGTTCTCTCAGCTTCCGCTGCTGCGGTCTGAGAGAACCCTTTTTAGCATACAAAACAGTCGTTCAAGCGAAGCTGCCTATGCTCCCCGCTCTTCCTACTGGAAGCTTCGTCCCTGGTTCATTGGAGCGTTATAGGAGGAGCCTGCGGACATCGGTGTCTGCATTGGCGTATGCATCGGCTGGTGGTTGATCCCCGCGTTGATCGGGCTATGCAGTGAGTTCACCGGCTGGCTGCTTGAAGTGAAGGACGGGCTGAAGGAGGAGTTATACCCTCCCATTCCTGTATTGTGGCTCTGGCCCATTGGCTGGTTCTGTCCCATAGAATGCATTAGTCCCATCTGGTTCCCGGAATTGAAGCTTGGAATGCTTGTATGGGTATTGAAGCCGGAAGTCTGCGGGAACTGCTCCATTGATCTGACCGACTGCGAGATCTGCTCCAACTGCTGCATCGCGGTCTGATGGCCCTGCAGCGCCTGCTGGATCATCTGAATGGCCTTGCTGTTATGCTGGCTAAGCTCCTGGAGCTTGGCGGCATCCTGCTGCTCCTGCTGGAGAAGCTGCTGATAATTCTGCGTTCCCTGCTGGGTCTGTGCCATCAGCTGCTGAACGATTTGCTCGCATTCCCGGATCTGTGCAGATGAGTTGGTATTCAAAATTGTTGGCCTCCTTGAGATGGGTGTTATGGTCATGCGGGCTTATTATCTCTGATGGGGCTGGCGAATATTCACGCTTCTGTTGCAAGGGAGGCGCTTCCGCCAAGAACGGTTACAATATTGCAAACGTTGCGTCACTCCGGGCGGGACGAGTTGATAAGAATAGGTACAGGCTGCTCTGCAACTATTGCGGCAAATGAACGTCTATGTAGAAAGACAATCCAGAATCATCCATAACCTGGAGGTGGGGCAACTATGAGTCAGCGTGAACAGGCAAGCCGGATTCAAACGTATTTTCCCAAAAGCATCGCACTTACACTGGTATTCGTAATGCTTTTGACCGCATGCTTCACAGGATCGGCCGCTGCGGCATCGTCTTCTTCAGATCTGATCATTGTGAACAAAAAAACGAACAAACTGGCCTATTACAGTGATGGCAAGCTGGTGAAGATTTTTCCGGTCGCTACCGGTAAAACGAAAAGTCTGACGCCTGAAGGCAGCTTCAAGATGGTGGTCAAAATCAAAAACAGACCCTACTACAAGGATAAGATTCCCGGAGGCGATCCGGCCAATCCGCTGGGGGACCGCTGGCTGGGGCTGGAGGTAAATGACACTTACGGCACGACTTACGCCATTCACGGCAACAACAATGAATCCTCAATCGGTAAATATGTCAGCGCCGGATGCATCCGCATGCATAATGACGATATTCATTGGCTGTATCCGAAGATTAAGAAGAATACCCGGGTAATCATTACAACCTCCGGGCTTGAGATGGCGGGCATTGCCGAGAAGAGCGGCTACCGTCTGGGATCTACGATGATTGCGGGAGCTTTTGTCAAGGGCGGGGAGAAGCTGCCGGTGAAGAATTCCTTCCTGCTGGAGGATGCACGGGTGTACATTCCACTGAGTGAATCCGTGAAGCTGCTGGGCGGAAGCCTGATGCAGGAGGCGGGAACCGGAGCGCTCATCATCACAATAGGCAAGAATACAGCAGTTCACAAGCCGCTTAGCACGAAGGCAAAAGTGAACGGCAAAACGGTGGAGATGCTAGCCTCCAAAAGTATAGACGGGCGCCTGTATATTCCACTGGGCAGCTTAACGCCTTTGTTCGGCCTGCCGTTCAGCTGGAATGCTAAAGAGGGAGTAGTGAAGCTATAAAGTAGCAGGGCGCTGCGCAAGGCCAGATGATCCAACCAATATGCCGCCGTATACTGCGGCTCCAGAAGCCAGCCGATCGATTATTGATGGGCTGGCTTCAATGTTTCACTAGGTGAGTAGAGTGACAGGATACATAGAGAATAGTAATATGAGAGAGATTTGTTATATTCTTGATCTGCCAGGGGAGGGACTGAAGATTAGAGTACGTATTATAGGCGGCTGCGGGAGCGGGAAGACGTATATCGCCCGGAAATTAGCTCAAAGTTACGGAATTCCATGCTATGAAACGGATAATTTTGTCTGGGATCGCATGGACAACACCAAGAACTCCCCGGAGGTACGGGATGCCAAGCTCGCGGAAGCTATGGATGCGGAGTCGTGGATCATAGAGGGCGTGCATTACCAATGGGGAACCGAAAGCTTCCGGCAAGCGGATCTGATTTTTCTGATTCGGCCTAAGGCTTATGTACAGGATGCCCGGGTCATCAGCAGGTTCATGAAGACCAGGCTGGGGCTGGAGCAGGGGAATTATAAGCAGTCGTTCAAGTATCTCCGGGTGATGCTGCTGGAATGGAACCGCGGCTTCCGGAGGGAGAGTATTCCTGCGATTATGGCATTAACCGAACAGTATCAGGCTAAACGGATCATCGTGCAGCAGAATCGTGAGATTTTGCAGCATGTCGGCAGGTATGTGCGGGGGAAGAGTGTGCTGGGAGCGAGTGATTAATGGGATTGTATGGGAGGCCCGAGTTGTGTGGCCGGGGTTATGGACATGAGTGATAGACTACTTTTGCGTGAGGGGTGAAAGTATGGAGCCGTGGATCGAGGAAGAACTTAATTTATACGATTTTGTAGGCTTTTGGAAAAGAGTGCTGATTAATTTCATCGATTTCCTGATTCTTATTTTTCCAACTTACTTGCTGGAGCGGATTTCAGTTTCTGCTGCAGAATCGGCAGGGTCAGCGTTCCCGCTTTTTATACAGTTTGTACTGCTTATGGCGTTCAATGTATTTATGGTTGTCCAATACGGAGGCACGCCGGGCAGGCTTCTTTTGAGGGCAAGAATCGTTGATGAGAATGGAAGATATCCGGTGCTCAAGCAGGCTTTAATCAGGGATAGTTTTATTATTGTTAACAGCTTCCTGGCAGTGATTGTAGGTCTGAATTCAGAGGCGTTATCCGCCATACCAAGCAGTCCCGTGAACTGGAGTCCGCTTGCGGCGGATTTGAATGCTTTTATTGGCTGGGTCGTGGTGTTGGATTGCCTATTCATCGTATTTACCCCACGCAAGCGGGCGCTGCATGATCTGATGGCCCGAACTTATGTGGTGAACAAAACAGCGCTGGACCGTGATCAGACAGGAAAATTCATAGCATAAGGCAATGTGTATAATACCTGGATCAGGAGGCCTGCACCTGCAACCTTTGTTACAGCCCCTGCGTCATAGGGTACAGTTTAGACACACGAGGATGTTTCCAACAACGAAGGAGATGGCAGCATGACTACATCAATTAGAACAATCACAGGTATTCTTATCATTGGTGCGATGCTAAGTCTTACAGCCTGTAATTCCGGCAAAACGAATACATCGTCAAGCAATACGGCTGCGGCTACAGCGACTGTGCAGACAGGGGATAATGCTTCATCTGCAGCAGAAGGTGCGCGGGTAAGCGGATCTAGTACAGATGACGGCGCTGCTGCGGGTGCAGAGCCTGTAACTGCTGACCCTGAAGCCGCTGCCGGAGCTGCATCAGAGTCTACGGTCACTGAAGCCGCAGGGGCTGAAGCAGATACCGTAGCTCCCGCCACTCCGCAGGAACGCAGCAAGCAGCTGAAGGAGCTGCTGGAGCTTGCTAAGCAGGGCAAGGTGCCCGGCGTCGAATATGCTGCACACACCGGACTTATTGATGAGGTGGAAGCAGCATGGGGAGAGCCGGATCTCAAGGAATCGGCAGGCAAAGGGATCTATTCCACCTATTCAGGCAAGCAGGTGGTAATCGGCTTCAATAAGGGCAGCAAGATTTTCGATGTGCGCTCCAGCGCCCCGGACCTGCGTAACCTGACACTGGAACAGATTGAAGAGGTGCTCGGGAAGCCGGATGCCACCACCGTGAATGGTGAGCATAACATCTATATTTATCAGGCCAACAAGCAGTATCAGCTCAAATTCATCATTCCGGAATCAACAGGAACGGTAGATCATATCTCCGTGTTTTCGGAGCAGGATTCTATTAATAATATGGCAGGCTAGTCAGCTCAGAGCATCTTAGAGCAACTATGATATCCCCTTGCAGCGGCAACTGCAGGGGGATTTTTTCGGTTTACAGCCATGTAATCGGAAAACCGATTACAATGGGACCGAAGGCGGCGCGCAGGTCAAATGTAATCGAAAAACCGATCACAATGGGACCGAAGGCGGCGCGCAGGCCAAATGTAATCGAAAAACCGATCACAATGGGACCGAAGGCGGCACGCAGGCCAAATGTAATCGAAAAACCGATTACAACGGGACCGGGGGGCGGTGCGCAGGCCAAATGTAATCGGAAAACCGATTACAATGGGACCGAAGGCGGCGTGTAGGCCAAATGTAATCGAAAAACCGATTACAATGAGACCGAGGGACGGCGTGTAGGCGAAATGTAATCGAAAAACCGCTGGCGCGTGAGCCAGGCCGCCTTAACCAGTTGCGAGTACTTAAATAAAGTCAACGCATGATGTATACTTTCTCTTATGAAAGAAATCAGAAGAAATGAGGCACGGCCATGCATCTGGAGCTGATCGCAAGTGAATATAAGGTATCCGCCGGAGGATTAACGGTAGAGCTGTTGCCCAAGGAGTTCGCACTACTGCAGTTTCTGTACCGCAACCGGGGGCGGACCTTCAGCCGCGAGCAGCTGCTGGATAAAGTGTGGCCGATGGAGTATCCGGTGGAGCGGACGGTGGACGATCATATCTACAGGCTGCGTAAGAAGCTGAGGCCGTTAGGCGGGATCGACATTAAGACGATCCGCGGCTTCGGCTACAGTCTGACAATTCCAGGGAGTCTGGAAGGCGTAGCGGTGAATCCGGCAACGCATGATTCTGGGCTGCGGGATACCATGCGCGAGGTCTTCTCGAAATTCCATGTGTACGGCCAGGGCAAATCGATGCTCACTCTGGCCCGCCAGCAGGACATCCTTGGCTATGAGCTGGACCCGCATTATGCGATGGTTGTTCATTTCGTGCAGGGAGATCTGGAGTGGCTGATTCATACGGACGAGATACCGCTGAAGGACCGGCTCTTTTACCTCAATCTGTTCTACTTCTTCACTGGCAATCCCAAGGAGAAGGTGGAATACGCCGAGCGCCTCATAGAGCGGAATCTGCTGAACGCCCCTGAACAGCTGGAGCTGGAGATTCTGACGATGCTGGACTTGTACACCCTTGCCGGGTTGCCGGAGCTAGCGCTGGAACGCCTGAAACGAACCTACCAGGTCATCGCTGAACCCGGCTTCGAGAATTTCATACCTGTTACGATGATTACCGAGTTGTTCGTCCGTCTGGTGGCGGGTGCCGGTGAGGAAGAACTGGAACGGCTGGATGAAGCAGTGGGCCGAGTGCTGCGGGATAAGCCTTTTTTGCGCGAGATTGGCAGTTATAAGGTGGTAAAAGGTCTCTGGGCGCTACGGCGTGAACAATGGGCGGAAGGGGATAAGCTGATTCAGGAGGGGCTGCAGGTGATGGAGATGTCCGGCTTCGTTCCGCTGCGGCTCTATTCGATCTACCGGATTCACCATTTCTGCCGCATGTTCCTGGCGGGAAGCTCCTTGGACCGCAAATATGAGGAACTGTTCACTACAGGCCTTGAAGTTTGCGGCCTGCCCCGGCTGGAGCAGACGCTTGAGGATCTGCTGCTGGGATTGCCGGAAGCCCTCTGATATTTCTCTGACAATCCTCCGTTATCTTAGGATCATAGATGGATCATCTAAGATTACAGGTAACCTGGAGGAATGTCAGATGGAGATTTCAACCAAGCAGGGAACAAGCCTGCTGCACAACAAAACGTATATGCGGGTCTACACGGCGTTCGCCACTGCCAGCTTCGGCGACTGGTTCGATGCGCTGGCCATTCAAGTGCTGGTCGGCTACCGCTGGCAGGCCAGTCCGCTGATGCTGGCGCTCATTCCGGTAGCCCTAGCGCTGCCGAGCATTCTGCTCGGCTCGGTTGCCGGCGCGGCCGCCGACCGGATGAACAAGCTGAAGCTGATGCGTATCTGCGACCTGCTGACCGCTCTCTTGACCCTACTGGTGCTGTTCGCTCCGAGTATGGTCTGGCTGCTGCCGCTGCTGGCCCTGCGCTCCGCGCTGTCCACGCTGAATATGCCGGCTCAGCAGTCCCTGACCCGCAGTCTCGTGAGAGAAGACCAGCTGCTGCAAGCCTCATCACTCAACGGACTGGTCAACCAGGGCTCCAAAATCGCAGGTCCCTTGCTCGGAGGTCTGGCCCTCGCCTTCCTTACGCCGCAGTGGTGCATCCTGCTGAATGCCTTGCTGCGCGGCTGCTCTTATCTGTTGTTGTTGTCTATCAAGAATATCCGCACGGATGAAGCAGACAGCAAGCTGTCTGAAGCGCAGGAAGGCAAGCTCCCGCTTCTCACAATGTGGCGGGAAGGCTGGGGCTTCCTGCTGCGCAGCCGGCTGCTGCTGACCGCGATGTTCTTCGGACTGGCCGGATCAATGGTCATTCAGGTGGTTGATTTTCAGTTCACCAGTCTGTTCCGGATCTTCGCACCGGAGCGGGAAGCGCTGCTGGGCTGGATGGTTGCCGCCACGGGAGCGGGAGCCGTGCTGATCATTCTGGTTCTGAACAAGCTGAAATCCGAATACGGGTATGGCTGGAAGCTGGGCCTCGGGTATGTGCTGATTGGCGGGGCGATTGCGGCGCTGGGTCTGCTTCAGCCGGGGGCGTCAATTCTGTGGGTGCTGTTCATCGGCTTTGTGCTGGGGATCGGCAACGGTATGTTTATGGTGACGTTCAATTATTGTCTGCAAAAAGAAACCCCGCCGCACATGATAGGCCGAATCTTCGGGATCCAGAATACCGTACTCAGCGCGGTGCTGATTGTAGCGCCTCTCCTGGGCGGTGTGCTGGTGCAGTATGCGGGTCCGGCCCGTATATTTGTCAACATTGGCTTGCTGCAGGTGCTCCTGGGTCTGACAGGTGTGGTGTTTGGCCGGCAGCTCTGGCCGGTGGCGGGGTCTAAAGCGGAAGCCGCTCATCCGGCAGCAGAGAGTAGCTAAGAAGGTTGATAGATCACTAATGTCTGTATGGACGAACAGGAGGAGCTTATGACTACTTATATCTACATGGTGAGGCACGGGGATTCGCTGCGGACCGGGGTGGATGAATGGACGCGCGGCCTGTCGCCCAAGGGGGAGGAGGATGCCCAGCGGGTCACGGAATGCCTGAAGGATGAAGGCATAGATGCCCTGTACAGCAGCCCGTATATCCGGGCGGTTAATACAATTGCGGATTTGGCGGATAAGCTGGAGCAGGAAATCATTCTGATCGATGATCTGCGGGAAAAGGTCTGGATGGAGGGCAACCAGCAGCTAACCGACGATGACCTGTATCTTGAGCTCCAGAAGATGTACACCGATCCGGATTACGCCCTGCCGGGCGGGGAATCAAACCGGGAGTGCCAGGCACGTGCAGTGAAGGCGCTACAGGACATTCTGCGGACCCATGCTGGGGAGCGGGTGGTCATCGGCACCCATGGCATGGTGATGTCCTTGATGATGGGCTATTTTGACCCGGGATATGGTCTGGACTTCTTACTACAGACGACCAAGCCGGATATCTATGTCATGGAGTTCGAAGAAGATGAAGTACTGGTCCGGCGGATGCCTGTGTAAGCTAAGGGCAGAATAATTACCATTATTACAAAAAATGGTGAAGTAACATGATAGTCATTACGCTAAAAGGTAACAATCGCCCAATAAATTCAAGAAGGCAGCCGACCAAAGTGGTGGCTGCCTATTTAGCTTTTCTTAATCAGCTAGTCGCAAACGGATAATCCGGAATTTCCCTCTTAAAATCATGCGCGCGCCTAACAGCGTCTTCTTGCTCTGCTATAGAGACATCTTCAAAGACTGGGTTCGAAGCGAACATTCGGGGATAGTTGTATTCTATACATTTAAAAACAGTCAAAGGGAAGGATTTCCTCTTCTAGCTGTAGTTTGTACAACTAAATTTGCCCGAGTGGGCGAGATCCCGGATAATGAGGCATTTTATATGTATGAAATACAACTAAACGGTTATTCGGCGGTAAATCAAACGATTTAGTTGTACTAAATACACTTAAGCATTTCGCCTGCACCCTAATCAGTTCTGATGCTGTACTTAAGTAGAGTGGCTAGCCCTATAGCCCATAGAATCGTTTTGTGTTGGCCGTCAGCAGGGCCTGGGCCTCTGGAACGGAATAACCATGCAGTGCTCCCCAGGCGGCAGCAACGTCATGGACCATAGCCGGATGGGTGGTGCGCCCGCCGAACGGTCCTTCAAACGGCCAGGGGCCATCCGTCTCCGCCATGACCAGCTCCGGCGGATAGCGGCGTGCCAGCTCCTGAATCTCCGGTTCGTAGAGGATGTCGGGAGTGAAGGAAATGTAGTAACCGCGGCTAATCATCCGGTCAACGGTAGCAGTGGGGCCCTTGAACCAGTGGAAATGGGCCTGCGCAAGGCCATGCTGCTCCAGCAGATCGCATACGGTCCATGCATCCTCATAGACGGCATGCAGTACTACAGGCTTGCCCAAACGTGCAGCCAGTCCAAGAAGTATGTCCAGAAGCTGAATGTAGGGTGCCATATCCCAAGCTTCGCCACGCTCCACAGCTTCTGCCCGGGAGTAGTAGGGAAGACCGATTTCACCAATAGCGACTATATTGTCCGCATGGGTTGTAATCCAATCCAGTAGTGTATTTAGCTCTTGTTCCGCAGGCAGCACCTGCTCGGGATGGAAGCCGTAAGCCGGCTTCACCAGACCGGGATACCTGGCTGCGAGCTCCCAGGTACGCTTGCTGGAGGCGAGATTCATGGAGACCGCGATCAGGGCCTTAATGCCCTGATCCGGCAGTCCCTCCAGCAGCGAGGACACTGCGTGATCGTCATATCGGTCAAGATGAATATGGGCATCAATCATTGGCAAGTCTCTCCTTCCGGCAGCCGATTATTTCTCCACAATGGCTTCACCCCGTTCATGCGGCTCAAAAGCAATAGACCCCAGCTCCATCCCCGTCTTGCCTGACTTATATTCCAGCTTCAGGGTACCGACACTCTCGGTCATGCCGACCATTAAGCTGGTATCTGCAAGCAGCTTGTTATTCTCAACTTTGTAGTAAGTCACTGCGCCAATGGCCGCTTTGCTGCCGAAATACTTCAGGCCGTCCTCAGCACGGTCCGGGAGTCTCAGCGTCAGTTTGGAGGGCGCGGATCCTGTAAGCTCAAGCTTCAGCAGGACATCGTCCTTATCGAGCGAAATACTGGAGGATACTACAGCAGAAGCCGCCTTGTCCGCAGCAGGCACGGAGAGCTCCTTCCCCTGCTCCGGCTTCACGACATGAACCTCCTGTGCAACCAGCGAGGTTCCGGTTCCCAGAGTGAACACAACCGTAGCCTCCGGTTTGCCGTCCGAATCTACATCGGCATAGAAGAGCTGAGGCGGGTGCGAATAGTCTCTGGGTACGGTCCAGTTGAAGTGTTGCTTCTTGCCGTTAACCTCAAGGATGAAGCCTTTGTAGGTATTGCCGTCCTTCAAGGCAGCATAAAGCTTCACCTTGCTGTTATTGCCGGCAACGGCAAGAGGCTCTGCGGGAACCCTGACCGTGGTGCTCAGATCGCCTGGGGTAACAGTGACCCGGCTTCCGCCAGGCTTGAGCTCCGTGACAGCTCCTGTAAGGGAATCCAGCGTAGCTGCTGCGATATATACACGCCCCGCCTTCAGCAGTACGGGCGCATCCAGCGTTTCATTAGCGCCTCCATCCGTTTGCATGGAAGCGCTGCCGGGCGTAAGAATCGTCTTGTCCCAGCTTGTGGACAGAGTAAGCTGCTTGAGGGTGTTGTTCCATTGCAGCTGCATCGGATAGAACTCCAGCAGCGTGCGGGCCGGAACATACAAGATGCCGCCGGAATGGAAGGGCGCAGCATAGGGCAGGACGGCTTGTCCATCTACAATAAGAGATAGCGGTGCAGGAGCAGAAAGGGCTGTATCTATAGGTGATGCCGCAGCAGCGCCAGCGAGGAGCAGGGCAAGGGCAGTAGCAGCGAGAATTTTTTTCATAAGATAACCTCCGGAGTCTGGAAATTCCAATCTCTTGTATTATAAATGAAAAACGCCGCCTGCGGGTCACGTTCTGTTAACAAAGATAAGACAAGCCTGTTACAGCCCTAGCTCATACAGCCCATACTGCCCATACTGTATTGTGCCTATCCGCCTGCAACTTGCCATCCCTTATATAGTAGTCTTGCAGGAACCTCAAGCTTCAAGCGCCTTAAGGGCAAGCGACACCAGGGATCTGACGGAGGCCTCGCTCAGTTCTCCCCCGGTCAGCAGCAGCCGGTAAAAAATAGGGCCGTAGACCAAGTCGATACAACTCCCGATATCGAGTCCCTGCTTCAGTTCCCCCTGGGCAATCCCCCGTTCGAACAGCTTCCGGGCTTCCTCGCGGCGCGGGCCGAAATATCTGCTCCGGTATGCCTCCGCCAGTCCGGTATCGGATTGCCCTTCACCGATCAGCTCCGTAATGACTTTACCTTCCCGGCTGGTGAGGAACTGCGCGAGCGTCCCCGCATGAATCAGAATGTCCTCCTTGGCGGAACCGGTATCCGGGATCGGAAGTCTCGCATTAGCAGCATACAGATATCCGTCCATCACCACTGCCGCTTTATTCGGCCACCATTTATAGATCGTTGCCTTACTGACCTGGGCCTGCTCCGCAATCTTCTCCACGGTAACTGCGCCGAAGCCGGTCTCCAGCAATAATTCATATGAAGCGTTCAGAATAGCGTTCTTGGCCTCGGTATTGCGCGGGCGGCCTCTTTTTTTCTCCATGATGATTCCTCCTGACAGTGCTGGTTCAACTATAATTGGAGTATAGCATAAAATCGCCTATTTACAATACTGAACGTTTAGTATATTATTTGCTCATAACTAATTAGTGTACTTAGCGTTCAGTATTTAAAAACTGGAAGGTGGCGCTTCAAATGAAAGCTGGAATTCCTGCGCAACAACAATCAGTATCCCCTGTTACTCAAAAGGCTGTTCCCGGCTGGATCACATTTCTGCTGGCTGTCTCCTGCGGACTGATCGTGGCGAATCTCTATTATACCCAGACGCTGGTTGGGCCCATCGGGCAGGCCATTCATCTGTCCGCTGGAGCGACAGGGCTAATCGTTACCCTGACGCAAATCGGTTACGTAGCCGGGCTGCTGTTCATTGTCCCGCTCAGTGATATTATCGAGAACCGCCGGCTGACTGTGATGTCGCTGATTCTGGTTGTGGCCGCCCTGGTGCTATCCGTCCTGGCACCGAATGCACCGCTGTTCCTGGCCGCCTCCCTGCTGATCGGGCTGGGCTCGGTAGCGGCGCAGGTCCTGGTGCCGTATGCCTCCTATCTGGCGACGGAGGAAGATCGCGGCCGCGTCGTCGGCAATGTGATGAGCGGCCTCTTGCTGGGCATTATGTTCGCCCGCCCGGTTGCCAGCTTCATGGCCGGACTCTGGGGCTGGCAGTCCATCTTCATAGTCTCGGCTGTCGTAACTGCGCTGTTGACGCTGCTACTAGCCCGTGTCCTGCCTGCCCGGAAGCCCGCTCCCGGCTTGAGATACGGACAATTGCTCCGCTCTCTGGGCACATTGCTCATGCATACGCCGGTGCTGCGGCGCCGCGCTTTATACCAGGCTAGCCTGTTCGGTGCCTTCAGTCTGTTCTGGACGACAGTTCCCTTGTATCTGTCCAGCGAGTATCATCTGTCCCAGCAAGGAATCGCCCTGTTTGCCCTGGCTGGTGTGGGCGGAGCCGTAGCTGCGCCGATTGCGGGCAGATTGGCTGACAAAGGCTGGACCCGGTTATTGACCGGTCTAGGCATTTCACTGGCCGTTCTCTCCTTTATCCTGGCCTATCTGCTGCGGGATACCTCCAATCTTACACTAGGCCTGCTGGTGCTGACGGCCATTCTGCTCGATATGAGCGTGTCCGGTAATCTGGTGCTGGGGCAGCGGGCGATCTATTCACTGGGCAATGAGACCCGGGGGCGGCTGAACGGCTTGTTCATGGCGATTTTCTTCATTGGAGCGCCGTGGGATCATCACTCGGGGGCTGGGCATATGCTTACGGCGGCTGGAGTCTGACCACCCTAATCGGGCTGGCACTGCCAGTGCTGGCGCTGATCTACTTTTTGACCGAGAAGAAGCAGCGCGCTTGAGAAAAGCAGACATGGCGTTCAGCAATAATCCGCATAGCCAGTAATTCCTAAAAAAACTACAGTAGGCAGAGGAGCTAGATCCTCTGTCTTTTTTTCGAAATATAAGGCGTGTCCAGAAAGCGCGTATCTTCTAACCGGTGAAAGTCCGGTCACGGGAGGGGCCAAGCCCCCGTGTAGCTAGGATGCCTGCGTACGGCGAAATCCGTGCGTAGAAGCGCATCGACAAAAGTCCGGTCAGAGACAGGGCGAGCAACCCGCCAGGCCGTAACATGAAGTGAATCCTGCCGCGTCGTCATAAAGGCCCCGCAAGGGGGAAGAGAGGAAGTCGAACCTCGCTTATATGGGTGAAGACCATGGAAGCTGCAGAGAACTTGGAACGGCAGTGAAGAATCCTCCGGCGTATGGGGATCGGCATGGAAGGAAAGAAGACATAGTGAACTGGGGAGACCCTCCCCCACACGGGAGGATTTTTTTTTTTTTTTTTTAGAAACCCGTAAAAAGACGCTCTATAAGTCCAAAAGATGAAATGAACCGTCTGTGGGAAGGGAGTCCGAGGGGCTCATAGTACCGAGGAACCTAAGGACAACATAACCTTAGGGAGAGAAGGAGCCCTGCTTTGTTTATGCTTTTGGAGGAGGTACGAGTGAGTGAATGCCAGTAGGCTAACGACACCCAAGGAAAAAGTTCAAGAACTCCAAGAAAAGCTAGGTCATGCGGCCAAGGAGAACAACAAGCGTAAATTCCATGCGCTGTACGACAAAGTCTACCGCTGGGATGTGCTGAGCGAAGCCTGGAAACGGGTGAAAGCGAACAAGGGGGCTGCCGGAGTAGATGCGGTGACGCTCGCGGATATTGAGAAACAAGGAGAAGTGCAATTTCTCAAAGACTGCGAGCGAGCATTAAAGGATGGTAACTACCACCCACAGCCCGTACGGCGGCACTATATCCCAAAGAAAGACGGGAAACCAAGACCGCTGGGCATACCCAGCGTGCGCGACCGAGTGGTGCAGATGGCAACCAAACTCGTCATTGAACCGATCTTCGAAGCAGATTTCGAAGAAGTATCCTTCGGATTTCGCCCGAAGCGAAGTGCGAAAGGAGCACTGGATCGAATCCGGAAAGCCTGCAACCGCAAAGGAAATTGGGTAGTCGACGTCGACATCCAAGGTTACTTCGACAATATTAACCAGGAGAAACTGATGAAATTGGTACAAATGCGTATCAATGACAGACGAATCCTGAAGTTAATACGGAAGTGGCTTCAGGCGGGAGTCATGGAAGAAGGAAACGTAAGACGTTCCGATTTAGGCACACCACAAGGTGGAGTGATCTCACCACTTTTGGCGAACATCTATCTGAACTATTTTGACCGACTGTGGGAAAAACACGGGAAAGGAGTAGGTGAACTCACGAGGTATGCAGACGATCTTGTGGTGGTCTGTAAAACTAAAAAGGACGCCGAACACGCGTATGAACTCATACGCAGAATCATGGAACGTCTGGAGCTGACGCTACACCCAACCAAAACCCGTATTGTCGGCTTATGGACAGGAGACGAAGGATTCGACTTCTTAGGAATGCACCACCGGAAAAAGAAGGCAGAAACATCCCAAGGCAAGGTGTATTACACCACGCAGCAGTGGCTAACGAAGAAGGCGGAGGAACGAATTCGAGGCGTGGTTAAAGAAAGATTAGCACCGCCCAGCATGCGTTCGAAATCGTTTGCGGAACACGTGGAATGGCTCAATCCCAAGATTCAAGGATGGAGAAACTACTATTACACAAAGTACAGCCAAAAGAGGTTAGCAAAACTGGATTGGTATATTCTGCAACGATTTACCCGGTGGTATGCGAAGAAGAGACAACGAGGAAGATGGATGAGATCCCGGTCAGAAGTTAGATATTTGACCATCCAATATGGACTAAAAACGCTATTGTAATCTGCATGCCCATGAATGACAAACATCGGAAAGCCGTATGAGGGAAAACCTCACGTACGGTTTGATGAGGAGGGGCTGGGTTGCACCAGCCCTTTACTCTAGAATGTATAGGTTTCACGCTATACATTATCCTTCTATTTCTCGCCGAAACGGTACCGTCCTATAAAAGGACGGCAAAGCCGTTTCCACTTGCCTGCATATGTAATGGATTCGATAGATAGAGCGTATTAGCTCATGTAAATTACTTGGCCAAGTAAATTCAGCCTGGAAGGGAGGGCTTAAGGAATGCAAGAGCGCGCATTGCTGCCTTTGATACATGACAGGGTTCCTGCTCATATAGAGACAGAGCTGGAGTTTGCAGCGGTTTTTGAAGCCTATTATAAACGGATATTCAACTATATCGCCTACCGGGTGAGCTGCCGTTATACCGCCGAGGATCTGGCCAGCCAGGTATTCGAGAAGACGCTATCCAAGCTGCCCGCCTACTCCCCGGAGAAAGCGCCGCTGGAAGTGTGGCTGTTCGCCATTGCCCGCAACGTAGTGAATGATTATTACCGGAGCCGCGCGCGTCAGCGCTTCTTCTCCCTGGACAGTATCCGGGAGCTTGTGTCGGGCAAAAAAGAGCCGGAGAAGCTCATCCTCGGCAGAGAGCGCAGCGATAGGCTACAGGTGGCGCTGGACACGCTCAGCCCGAAGGAACGTAACCTCATCGCTCTGAAATTCGGGGCGGATCTGAAGAATACGGAGATTGCCCGGATTACCGGAATCTCGGAGAGCAATGTCGGAGTCATTCTCTATCGCAGCATGCGAAAACTGAAATCTGAAATAGGGAGTGTGGAAGAGCTATGAATGACAAGAAGAGCGCCGCACAGGCAGATGAACTTGAGCTTCAGGAGCTGGGGGACTATCTGGCCCGCCAGGACTTCTCACGGGAGTCCGATCCGGCGGAGGTTCTCCGCCAGGTGAAGAGCCGCTCCATTCAGAAACAACAGGAGGATGATAGAATGAAGAACAAACAACGGGTCAGACGTCCGGTAATGATTGCAGCTTCCCTGCTGGTAGCTGCCGTGGTGAGTATATCCTTCGTCAGACCCTCGTTCGCACAGGAAATGCTGGAGCGTGTGCTGAATTCAGTCCATCTGGGACATATTGAGGTCGCTCAGATGGACGGGAGCCACCCTAAGGAGTTCCCGGACGACTGGAAGGGCAAGATATTTGACCAAGAGGGTAAGCCCGTCACCTCATTTAACCCCATGCCGGAAGCCATCTTCAATGCAGCCGGGGAGGCCATCGTCAATTTCGACGGGGATAAGCTGATTACCCTGAGCGAGCAGGAGCAGCTTGACAAGGAAGCGTCAGAGCAGAAATTTATCGTCAAGGAGACAGCGAAGCTGGATCAATACGCTCTCTTCAAGGTGAAGCTGCCGGAATACCTGCCAGAGGGCTTTGCCTTTGAACGCGGGGAGTTCTATAAGGATGAGACGGGCGTAAGCGGGCAGATTGTTGAACTGTTCTTCGCTAGCAAAGATAAGGATAAGCGAATCTGGATGCAACTGCGCCTTGCTAATGAGGAGAATGCCTTTTCAATGGCAACTGACGATAAGGTGGAGCAGGTGAAGATCAAGGGGACGGATGCGGTTCTGGTCAGTGACAGAAGCCTGGACTGGGAAGCGAACGGCGTGATGTACGGCCTCAGCACCCGTGGCCTTGACCGGGCTGAGGTTCTGAAGATCGCAGAGTCGATTAACTGGTAAGCCGCTGAGGAGCGGATAAGGGAACAGGTACGAGGCATAGACAGGCATAGGAAGAATCAGAGCATCAGACTGCAACCCCCGAGCATGGGGGATCGCGGGCTGGTGCCTTTTTGTAATAGCGTTTCTACTATATAGAAGGAAATAAGAGGAACCATACATAGATTGTTAGATTCCCGGGTGGCGGGAGCGGATTCGCGGCTGGAATAACACTTCTCTTCATGCTTGTCATGCCCGTCTGCATATTGAGGCCAAGTCCTTCATAGACATGTACTAATCAATGCATTCAAAACAGGTTAAGGGGATGATGTCATGCGCCGGATAACATGGGTACTCGCGATCATTATGAGCGTGGCCTTAGTATTGGCGGGGTGCGGGAAGAAGGATGCCGCCTCTGTAGTCAAGGATCTGAATCAAGTGTCTGACAAGCTGGAGAGCAAGCAGGGAGCTTATCAGGGCTCAGGCACGATGACCTTGTACACCGGGGAGCAGCCGCAGGATTACAAGGTGGAGGTATGGTATAAGAATCCTTCGTATTACCGGATCAGCCTGTCGAATGTACAGAAGGATGTGAAGCAGATTGTGCTGCGCAATGATGAGGGCGTATTCGTCCTGACCCCAAGCCTTGGCAAAAGCTTCCGCTTCCAGAGCGACTGGCCGGACAGCCAGGGTCAGGTCTATCTGTACCAGACACTGCTGAAGGGTATTGTCAACGACAATAACCGGCAGTTCGTGGAGGACGGGGATAATTATGTGTTCGAGGTCGCTGCCAACTATCAGAGCAGTGCGCTGGTCCGCCAGAAGATCTGGCTGAACAAAAAGACCTATGAGCCGAAGCAGGTGCAGGTATCGGATTCTGAAGCCAAGGTTGTGGTGAACGTGACCTTCGACAGCTTCAAGTTCGATCCGGAATTCACAGCAGATTCCTTCGATATGCAGAAGAATATGGCGGCCGGCAGCCCTTCCGAGAACACGATGGCGGAAGTGGACCAAGAGGGCAATCCGGTGGTCTCTGAAGACGGCGAACAGGCCGGTGAGCCGGTTGCGGCCGAGATGGGCGACTTCGGGATCATTGAGCCGGCTTACATTCCGGCCGGTGTTAAGCTGAAGGACACGAACAAAATTGAAGGCAGCAAGGACCATGCGGTGCTGATCCGTTATGACGGCGTCTACCAGTATACGATTATGGAAGCCCGTCCGCTGGACCGTGCGGTGTCCCTGGCTCCCGGAACATTGGTCGATCTGGGCTTCACGGCAGGCCTGCTTAGCGGGGATGAGCAGCAGACGCTGACCTGGATGAGCGAGGGTGTTGAGTACCGGATTACAAGCGCAAATCTGCCAGTTACGGAAATGATGCAAATAGCCGCTTCTATGGAGGAACAATCGGGTAAATAAAAATCAGTGGGCGGATACTGCGCAAGGTGGGAATCATTCCTCTACCCGCGGTATCCGTTTTTTGTCTACATCTGCCCACATTGACAGCGGCCTTCACGAGCATTACCATTGGCAGTAAGACTTCTGATCTGTGCGAATTAGGCAGAGATGTTTTACTACAATGTAAGAAGGTGACCTGAAGTGAAGGCAAGCTATCGGCCGACAGCAGCCGAGATTAACCTGGATGATTTGCGTGCCAACTACGAAGCTTTTCGCGGCGTATTGCCGCAGGAGACCAAGTTCATGGGATGCGTCAAAGCAAATGCGTATGGACATGGAGCAGTGGAAGTGACGCGGGAGCTGGAGCGGCTTGGAGCGGACTACGTCAGTGTTGCTTTTCTGGATGAGGCATTGGAGCTGCGTCAGGCGGGAATACTACTTCCTATCCTGGTGCTGGGCTATACTTCACCGGAGGGCATTGCCGTAGCCTGGGAGAACAATATTACCGTTACACTGTTCACACCGGAGGTACTGGAAGCGGTTAGCACCCTTCCTGTAGAGAAGGAGCACCGGCTGAAGGTACACATCAAGATTGACAGCGGAATGGGCAGACTGGGATTATTGCCGGAGGATGCGCCTGCATTCATCGCTAAGGTGCATTCGGTGGCACAGGCGGAGCTTGAAGGTATGTTCACCCATTTTGCCAGAGCAGACGAACGCAACAAAAGCTATACACTAATGCAGCACCGACGTTTCATGAGCGTGGCGGAAGCGCTTCGGGACATGGACATTACCATCCCGATCATACATACGGGCAATAGCGCTACGGCCATTGATACACCTCTACTATCCATTAACATGGTGCGTGTAGGCATAAGCTTGTACGGATTCTACCCCTCGGCTGAGGTGAACCGTGAGCTGGTGGCCTTGCACCCGGTAATGACGCTGAAGACGCAGGCTGTATATGTCAAAACCCTGCCGCCTGACTCAGGCATCAGCTACGGCACCCGGTACTTCACGGCAGACGATGAGATCATCGCTACGCTCCCCGTGGGGTATGCTGACGGATATTCCCGCATGCTAACAGGCAAAGCGGAGGTGCTAATACGCGGACGCCGCGTTCCTGTCGTCGGAACCATCTGCATGGACCAGTGTATGGTATCACTGAAATCTTTCGCTCTAGAAGCGGAACAAATCAAAGCAGGCGAAGAGGTTGTACTCATCGGCCGCCAGGGCACCGAGTCGATCACGGCAGATGAACTGGCGCTCCATTTAGGGACGATCCACTACGAAGTAATCTGTATGCTGGCTCACCGTGTACCGCGCGTGTATGTACGCGAAGGTACGCTACTAAGCCTCGTCAATCCCTTGCTGCAAGCCTAATACCCTGACCAGATACCTAGTACAGGAACTGAATATAAGGAACGTACCGTATAGAGCTTGTGACTTATAGTCTATACGAACCGCCATTTCTAGTTTATAATGGGATGCAGCATACTTGATATACTGGCGGCATATATTCCTTGTATAAAATTCCTTGTATATTGTAACACTGGAACACAAGGGCAGAAGGTTTGTGGGGGTGGAAGAGAAGGTGGCCAATTTGCAGAACACCAAAAGAATCATGATCAGCTTGCCCGATCATCTCTTGCAGGAAGTAGATGGGATCGTTCAACTGGAGAACTCTAACCGTAGTGAATTGATCAGGCAGGCCATGAAGCTGTACTTGAGCGATCGGAGGAAACGCACCATCCGCGAGTCCATGCAGCGGGGCTATATGGAAATGGCTAAGATTAATTTGACCATGGCATGCGAGGCCTTTCTCGCTGAGGAAGATGCAGACAGTACTCTTGGCCGCTTAGTAAGCGGGGTGTAACTATTGATTGTTAAACGCGGCGACGTTTTTTTTGCCGACCTTTCACCGGTTGTGGGTTCTGAGCAAGGTGGAGTAAGGCCGGTACTGATTATTCAGAACGATATTGGCAATCGTTTCAGCCCGACTGTGATTGTGGCAGCTATCACTGCCCAGATCCAGAAGGCCAAGCTGCCGACGCATGTGGAGATTGATGCAGCTGCTCATGGCTTTGACCGGGATTCCGTGATTCTGCTGGAGCAGGTTCGTACCATTGACAAGCAACGCTTAACGGATAAAATCACCCACCTGGACGATGAGACCATGAAGCTGGTGGATGATTCGCTGCAAATCAGCCTCGGGCTGATTGATTTCTGAACCCTACGGGGATATAACATCAATCATCGTAACAAAAGGCAGGCCGGAGCAACTTCGGTGCTGCCTTTTTTGATATACCCGAGGATAGATGAGCATGGATGATGGGGGTTGTGCGAGGGCATAACTGCGTGCTATAATTGGACCGATCGGTCGGTCTAGAGGAGGGATAACCATTAAGGGACGTTCAGATGGAGAAGAAACGAAGAGCCGGATTCTGGAGCATGCCACCAGTTTATTTGCGCAAAAGGGCTATGGCGCTGTAAGCATGAACGAGGTCTGCACAGCCGCGAAGGTCAGCAAGGGCAGTCTGTATCACCATTTTCCGGGCAAGGATGAATTGTTCCTGTACGTGGTGGAGGTGGATACCCTGAAGTGGCTCAAGGAGTGGGAGGAGCTGCGGAGCGGAATTAGCGGAACGGAAGCCCGTCTATACGCGCTTGGGGAGCATTATGCAAAAGATATCCAGAATCCGCTGATTCATGCCCTGGAGGAATACGGAAGATCCCATACGCTGTCGAAGGAGATCAGCGAGCGCCTTTCACATATTTTCGAATCGGTGACAGATGCCTGCCGGGTGCTGCTTCAGGAGGGGATGGATTCCGGTTACTTGATCCGTGGTGACCTGGATAAGTATGTGATCACGCTTAGCGCTATGCTGGAGGGGATCAGCCGGGTCCATGAGATCACAGGCCGGACCGATACCCCGGAGACGATCAGGGCATACTACCGTGCGGGAATTCAGATCCTGCTTCAGGGGATAGGGTCCGGGAAGATGGAGCAATGAATAGAGATAACTGATGAATTAGAACTAGAGCATATAGCAAGGCTCTGGGATATACGGAGGGAAACACCATGTCATTACTGTTAAAAAACCGGGGAGCGATGCTGCTCCTGATGATGAATATCTTTTTGGCGTTCACGGGGATTGGTCTGGTTGTGCCTATTATGCCTACCTATATGAACGAGCTGGGCATCGGCGGGAGTGTGGTCGGACTGCTGGTGGCAGCCTTCTCGCTGACGCAGCTGCTGGTCTCGCCCTTCGCCGGAAGACTGTCGGATAAGATGGGCCGCAAAAAAATCATTGTCGGCGGGCTGGCCGTATTCGCCTTCTCGGAGCTTCTGTTCGGTCTGGCTAATGCCTCCTGGGTGCTGTTCGTATCCAGAATGCTTGGCGGTATCGGTGCCGCGATGATCATGCCTGCGGTTATGGCTTATGTGGCAGACACCACTACCTCGGAGGAGCGGGCCAAGGGCATGGGCTTCATCAACGCAGCCATTACCACCGGCTTCATCATCGGGCCGGGAATCGGCGGCTATCTTGCGGAGCTGGGCATTCGCGTCCCTTTCTTCGTCGCTGCGGGAGCGGCCGCCATCGTTGCGGTTATTACCCTGCTGGTTCTGCCGGAATCGCGTTCAGCGGAGCTGCGGGAAGAAGCAAGAACGATGGAAGGTAATAATGATAGTCTAATCATGCAGCTCATGCGCTCGTATCGCGAGCCTTATTTTTTCGGATTAATTATTGTATTCGTGCTGTCCTTCGGTCTGGCCAATTATGAGACGGTATTCGGACTGTTCGTAGATCATAAATTCGCGTTCACCCCTAAGGATATTGCGTTTGTCCTGACATTCGGCTCCATTGCCGGGGCGGTGGTGCAGATTACCGCATTCAGCTGGATTCTGAACAAATTCGGGGAGAGCCGGGTCATTTCCGCGTGCCTGCTGATTGCGGGCCTGTCGATTCTCCTGACACTGTTCGTGCATGGCTTCGTAGCGATTGTTTCTGTGACCTTTGTTGTTTTTCTGGCTATGGATATTCTTCGCCCGGCTGTCGGCACCCAGCTCTCCAAGATGGCAGATGATTCGCAGCAGGGCCTGGTGATGGGGATGAATTCTGCTTATACGAGCCTTGGCAACATTGCCGGCCCGATTGTGGCGGGGGTTCTGTTCGACCTGGATATCAATTTTCCTTATGCGGTGGCTGCGCTGGTCTTGTTCATCAGCTTCATGTTGTCGGTTGGCTATGCCCGGCGGAGAAGAAGCAAGCAGGTTACTGCGGTGCGCTAGTATCCGGAGCATGAATAGAATAACGGACTTATGATTATGATTGCGGCTGTGCTATCCCGGTGGGGACGGTGCAGCCGCTTCTTCTTGTGTACGGGGTAAACTTTGGTCCTGCGGCAAACTGTGATAGTATTTCAGTAGAGAGCTATGAACTCAGACTGTGTATAGAAAGAGGGATCTACTTGAGCGTTGATACGAATCAGGCGGCGAAGGCGGCGGAAGATGCCGCTGCCCGTCAGGAGCAGGAACTGATACTTGCAGCGATTGCGAAGGAGCTGAGCATCAGTCTGAAGCAGGTAAGAACTACGGTGGGGCTGCTCGATGAGGGCAACACCATTCCGTTCATCGCCAGATACCGCAAGGAAATGACCGGGGAGCTGGACGAGAATGTCCTCCGCGATGTCGAAGAACGTCTCGGATATCTGCGTAACCTCGGTGACCGCAAGAAGGATGTGATCCGCAGCATCGAGGAGCAGGGCAAGCTTACGCCTGAGCTGCAGGCGAGCATCATGAAGGCGGTGAAGCTGCAGGAAGTGGAGGATCTGTACCGTCCGTTCAAGCAGAAGCGCAAGACGCGGGCCAGTGTCGCCAAGGAACGTGGACTTGAACCGCTGGCGGATTGGGTGATGGAGCAGAGACGCCAAGGGGTTCCGCTGGAAGAGGCTGCGAAGTATATCGATGCGGACCGGGGTGTGGAGAGTGCCGAGCTGGCGCTGCAAGGGGCGATGGATATCATTGCCGAGAATATTGCCGATGATCCGGCGATCCGTTCCTGGGTACGCCAGTATACAGCGAGTCAGGGGATTCTGGTCTCCGAGGCCAAGGATGCCCAGCAGGAAAGTGTATACGAGAATTATTATGCGTACCGGGAGCCTGTGCACCGGATCCCGCCGCACCGTATTCTCGCGATCAACCGCGGGGAGCGGGAGAATATCCTCAAGGTCGGCATCGAGGTGGTGCCGGACAAGATCCATGCATTCATCATCCGTAAGCTGGTGAAGGGGCCTTCTCCGGTCAAGGAGCTGTTGGAAGCGGTGACCGAGGATGCCTACAAGCGGCTGATTGCCCCTTCTGTTGAGCGCGAGGTGCGCGGAGAGATGACAGAGAAGGGGGAGACGCAGGCGATCTCCATCTTCTCGGGCAATCTGCGCAGCCTGCTGCTGCAGCCGCCGGTGAAGGGACGCCATGTTCTGGGCGTCGACCCGGCCTACCGCACCGGCTGCAAGCTGGCCGTCGTGGACGATACCGGCAAGCTGCTGGAGGTAGCGGTCACGTATCCGACGCCGCCGAACAACAAGAAGCGTGAGGCGGCGGCCAAGTTCAAGGAGCTGATCGCCAAATATGGCATCCAGCTCATTGTGATCGGCAACGGCACCGGCTCGCGGGAGACGGAGCAGTTCACGGCCGAGGTCATTGCCGAGGTCGGCGACCCTGACCTGGCCTACCTGATCGTTAACGAGGCAGGGGCCAGTGTGTATTCGGCCTCCAAGCTGGCGCAGGAGGAGTTCCCGGATCTGGATGTGGCGGAGCGCAGCGCCGCCTCCATCGCCCGCCGCGTGCAGGACCCGCTCGCGGAGCTGGTCAAGATCGACCCGAAGGCCATCGGTGTCGGGCAGTACCAGCACGATGTGTCGCAGAAGCATCTCGAAGAGAGCCTGAGGGGCGTCGTGGAGTCGGCGGTTAACCATGTCGGCGTCGACGTGAATACCGCTTCGGCCTCGCTGCTCTCCTATGTGGCAGGAGTGAATACGACGATTGCCAAGAATATTGTGAAGTTCCGCGAGGAGAACGGCAAGTTCACTACGCGCAAGGCACTGCAGAAGGTGCCGCGCCTGGGCGCGAAATCCTACGAACAGTGCATCGGGTTCCTGCGTATCCCCGGAGGGGACAATACGCTGGACCGCACGCCGATCCACCCGGAATCCTACGCGGTGGTGGACCGGTTGTTCCGCGAGCTGGGGCTGGATGTGAAGCAGCTCGGCAGCAAGGAGGTTGCAGAGCAGCTAAGTGCTCTGGATGCGGAGGAACTGGCGGTGAAGCTTGCGGTGGGCGTGCCCACGCTGCGTGACATCATGGAGAGTCTTCAGCGTCCGGGCCGCGACCCCCGCGAGGAGCTGCCGCTGCCCATCTTCCGCAAGGATGTGCTGAAGATGGAAGACCTGCTGCCCGGCATGGAGATGCAGGGCACGGTGCGCAACGTAATCGACTTCGGCGCCTTCGTTGACATCGGGATCAAGAACGACGGGCTGGTCCATATCTCCCAGCTTAGCGGCAGCTATGTGAAGCATCCGATGGACGTGGTCTCCGTCGGCGACAATGTCACCGTATGGGTGCTGGGCGTGGATGTGAAGAAGGGCCGGGTCAGCCTGACGATGCGCCAGCCGCGCGAGGCTGCGGGCAGCGGGGAATAGAGGAAGAGGAAGTTATGGACTCAGAGGACCTTATTTTGCTGAAATCGGCATTTTGTGGGTCGTTGCGGACTCAGGAGCCGCTAATTCAGGCTTCGGAGCCTGTAATTAGGCCTGACAGCCTCATTAACGTCTTCTGAGTCCGTTTAGGCCGACAAAAGAGGCATTTCAAAGAGAATAACGGCATCCTGGTCCGCAAAGACCGGAGAATGAAAATAAGCTGTGCTATCCTTCAACAGGATTGCACAGTTTTTTGCGAAATGGAGCTGATGAATGTGAGCTGGAGATTCACCTCAGCAGTATAAAACAACTATAGTCATTCAAGAACGGAAGCCCCCTGACCGGCAGTGGTATGATGGACAGAAACAGAAGGTGGCGGATGGGAATTGAGCAACAGAGTGATCCGGCAGTTTGAAGAGAGGGATATGGCGGCGCTTGGCGCGATGTACGAGCAGTTGCCGGCGCAGGAGGATGTGCTGTTCTGGTGGGTGGGGGATGCGGATAATTGGGAGAATGTCTTCTGTGCTTTTGAAGGGGAGCAGATGGTGGCCAAAGGCCAGCTGCAGCTCTTTAATGTGGTGCCACCGGGACGCGCGGCGGAGAGTAAACACAAGATGTTCGTGAATCTGAAGACATTGCCCGGACGGGAAAAAGATCTGGAGCTGCTTGACAGTGTCTACGCCCTTCTGCTGGAACGGGCACATGTGCTAAAGCATACGCTTCCTCCAGAATATGGAACCCTCCTGTGCACAGGTAATTATGCGGCGGAGGAGAGCAGCCATGCTTATTTCGAAGAGCACCTTGGTTACCTGCCGGATAGCCGCTTGTATACACTTCAGCGCGATCTTCGTGAACCTATCCATGCGGTGGAACTGGAGGAGGGTCTTGAATTAACTAGTTCGCCTATGGATTCACCGGAGCAGCGGGCGGCTTATCTGGAGCTGGAGGCGGAGATCTGGCCGGAGACCCCGCTTGGAATGGAGCGTCTGCTGGAATATCAGGCGAATCCGCACTGGACATCGATGGTTGTGCGGGATGAAGGCCGGGTGGCGGGCAGTCTGATGGTCTGGCAGGAAGAGGAGCTTGGCATCATTGAGGATGTATTTGTCTGCAAGCCCTGGAGAAGAAGAGGCATTGCCAAGGCGCTGCTGAATCATGCGTTAATGTATCTTCAGGAGAAGGGTCTGGAGCAGGCGCAGCTGGTCGCATTGACCACGAATGATTCTGCACTGTCCCTGTACCGGTCAGCCGGATTCAAGATAGGGCGTCAGGAGATCCGATACGCTAAGGAGCTGGGCTAACGAACGGCCCCCTGATTCATAGTGACTGTGAATATCACTGTGAAAATCGCATATCACAAAAAGCGCACCAACTAAATATCCGGCGGTGCGCTCTTTGTGGTGATCTAGTTAAGCGGAGGCTGTTACTTTATGACTCTGGAAGCAGCAGAGGTTGCCGAGCCTGGTACAGCTTGGGCTACTGCGGTATAGCCTTCCGGCAGATAGGTGACGGCGGTGCCTGCCGAGATGACCTGGGGGTTCATGGAACCGGGCTTCGGTGAGGTTACCTTGAAGTAGATCACTGCGGTTTTGTCAGCGCCGAACTCAATCCGCTCAATGACCAGGCCATATCCCGGGTTCGGCAGGTTGGATACGGTCACCGTAGCTTTGTTGACACCAGCGGCGGCTTTGTCCAGTGTAACAGCGGCATCATAGGTGCTTGACGGAGCTGAAATGTTCTCATCCATCATAATCACTTCCTTCACGAATTTGGCGGCATCGTAGACCAGGACGGCAGCTTCTGCACGGGTCACCGGCTCGTTCGGACGGAAGGTATTGTTCTTCTCCAGCGTGACCAGTCCGGTGTTGATCAGAATCTGCAGACTGTTCATCTCCGCAGCGGATAGCTTGCCGCCGTCCGTAATGTTGGCATACATCTCCGTATACGCGAAGTCCCCTTTGTTCTGAAGCGCCTGAAGCAGCAATTGTGCGAACTGGACCCGTGTCATCACAGCATTAGGGTCAATAGACCGCTCCAGCGGCAAGCCGCTTTCTTTGGCCTTCAGGAATGCGGAGGCATACCAGGCGGTGTTTTTTACATTGTCAAAATAATCGCTGGCCTTCTTGCCGGAGGGGCGCTGCGGAGCAAGCTTCAGGCCGCTTACCATGAACTGCACGCCTTGCGCATACGTAAGGCTGGACTTTGGCGCGAACTTGTCGCTGGTCACTCCGTTAAGGATGCCCTCCTGATGAAGGGCATTGATTTTGGCTTCGGCCGCATGGCCCTTCAGATCCGAGAAAGCGGAAGCCGGTGACCCGATAGCTAAGGTTGCCGCCAGAATGCTGCAAGCCAGCGAGATTTTGGCCGTGCGCATCCGGGTTAATGTATTCTTCATTATACCTCACCTCTTATCCTCATAGATGGGATTCAGGAGCAAAAGGTTGCAGCCAATCACTCCATAGATGGAATTATTATTCTCTATCCCGCCAGCGGTGATTCCCCGTTGTCCAAAACAATTCATCATGTGTCAATTTTCACCTACCGGAAGTCGAATCTTCGCCTGAATTCAGCTCCTCTTGCAGCTAAAAAGGTCAATATACGATGATTAAAAGGTAATATACGGTGAGACAGGGTGCGGAAGAAAAATTATAATAATGATAACGCTTTCGTAAAAAGAGGGGGTAATCAAATGGGAAAAAAGAGTATTCTGGCCTTGGTCTTGGCAGGTTGTCTGGCGGGACTATCACTCGCAGGCTGCAGCAGTAAGGGGAACAGCTCAGATGTGGGGAATGACAGCAGCAACACGCCGGAGGGGAAAACAAAGCTGAAGGCGATTATCGTGAAGCATTCACTGACCAAAGATGTCACGCAAATGAAATGGCTCGCTGAAATAGAAGAGAAGGCGAATGTCGAAATTGAATGGCAGCAAATCTCTGCGGACTGGGATCAGAAGAAAAGTGCCCTGTTTGCCAGCGGTGAAATTCCGGATTTGCTGTTCAATGCGACCTCGAACTCTGATTTTGTACAATTCAACGGGTTGTTCGAGGATCTGGGCCCGTTGATTGAGAAGGACGCTCCTAATATTCAAAAGATGTTCAGCGAGCACCCGGAATTGAAAACGCTTGCTACACAGATCGACGGGAAGCTCTACGGCACTCCGCGTTATAAGGGCATCTGGCCCGGCTCCACCGCCTCGATGTTCATTAACAAAACCTGGCTCGACAATCTCGGCCTGCAGGTTCCAACGACTTGGGATGAGCTAGAGACTGTGCTGCTTGCCTTCCGCGATGGCGACCCGAATCAGAATGGGGACAAGACGGATGAGATTCCGATGGACTTTAACCCGATTGGCTGGGACTTCACGCCGAAGCTGCTGCTGGGCAGCCTGGGGCTGCCTCTGTCCAACGGGGCGAGCGACGGCTACTTCACCGAAGGGGCACAGGTTAAGAATTTCTATGTAGATGAACGGTTCAAGACGCTCATGCAATTCCTGCAGAAGCTGTACAGCCAGAACCTGATCAGCAAGGAAGTGGTCACGCAGGATTACTCCAAATATCAGTCCGTTGCCCGCGGGAATGGAACTACGGCTAAGGTCGGATTCACCTGGGGCTGGGAGACAGGGGACCGCTTCGGCAACGAGTTGAAGGATCAATATGTTACCCTGCCGCAGCTGAAGCAGCATGCAGATTCTACGAATGAGCTGTACTGGAGCAATGACTACTACTACCAGAATTACGGCTCTAATGCGGTGTCGGTCAGTGCCCGCTCCAAGAATAAGGAAGCTGCGATGCGGTTCATTGATGCTTTTTATGAGCCGGTTGTCAGCTTGCAGGTACTGTTCGGCGGGATGAATGACACGGATAAGGGAATCAAGGATAACGGGGATGGCACGTATGCGATTCTTCCTCCGGCGGATGCATCCCTCGACCCGGGCTCATGGAAATGGACGAATTCGTTCGCCGATAACGGCCCGATGTACATTGCCGATGCACTGAAGGACAAGGTGATGCTTGGCTCGGATATGCAGAATGTGCTGAAGGAGAAGGCCGTCTATGATGAGCTGCTGAACAAGGCGGACGAGAAGAGCAATGTCTATCCGCAGAACTTCATGAAATACAGCACGGAGGACACTAACACCCTGGCCATGAATCAGGCGAACGTCAATAATATCACGGATCAAAAGTGGGCGAACTGGCTGACCACCAAGGTTGACATTGAGAAGGAGTGGGCGGCGTATGTAGCCTCAGTCAATAGCTCCGGTCTTGAACAGAACCTGCAAATCCGCCAAAAGGCTTATGACGAATACCTCTCGACCTTGAAATAGTGGACTCGAATGGAAGGGGCGCTCCCAAATGAAACCAGCACAGACCACGGTGCCGCATCAGACGCTGCGCGGGAACGGATGGCTTCGTAAGCAGGCGGGGCATTATCAGCTATGGCTGATGGTGCTTCCTGCGGTCATTTATATCGCCATTTTCTGTTATGGTCCGATGTACGGTATCCAGCTTGCTTTTCGTGAATTTGATTTCAGCAAAGGACTGACGGGCGGGGAATGGGCCGGACTCAAATATTTCGAGCAGTACTTCAACAGCCCGATGTTCTGGCCTACGCTGCGAAATACGTTTATTATTGCCTTTTTCTCCATACTGCTGGGCTTCCCGATGCCGATTCTGCTGGCGCTGGTGGTTAACTCGATCCGCAGCAACAGACGCAAGCGTATCCTGCAGACTACGGTGTATATGCCTTACTTCATTTCTACTGTTGTTCTGGTTGCGTTACTGCAGATTATGCTGTCTCCTACCACCGGGCTGATCGACGGCTTCCTGAAGGCCTTGCACCTGATCCCTGCGGATACGAATCTCATAGGTGACCCTGGCGCCTTCGTTCCGGTGTATGTCATCTCTGCCATCTGGCAGGCCTGCGGCTGGAACAGCATTATCTTCATCGCCGCCCTGTCCTCGGTGGATGCACAGCAGTATGACGCCGCCCGGATTGACGGGGCTAACCGCTGGCAGACCGTCTGGCACGTGGAGATTCCGGCCATCCTGCCGACCATTATTATTTTATTGATTATGAATATGGGCAGCATACTCAGTGTAGGCTTCGAGAAGACTTTTCTTATGCAAAATAGTCTCAACAAGCCCGTCTCGGAGGTCATCTCCACGTATGTCTTCAATGTGGGCGTGAAATCCAACCAGTTCAGCTTCGGTTCTGCGGTCGGACTATTCAATACCCTGATCAACTTCACGTTCCTGATGCTGGCGAATGCACTGGCCAAAAAAACTTCAAAAATCAGTCTGATGTAAGGAGGAAATGGGATGTCAAACAGTCAAGCCGCTCATTCGCAAACGATCAAGCATTCGGGCGGCATCGCAGACAGGCTGTACACGCTGGTGGTTGCGGTCATAAGCATCGCAGCGTTTATCATGGTCGCGTACCCGCTGTATTTCATCATCATAGCTTCCGTCAGCAACTCCACCATGGTGAATCAGGGACAGGTTATTCTATGGCCTAAGGACATTAACCTGTACGGCTATGAGCAGATATTCAAGGACACCCGGATCTGGCAGGGGTATAAAAATACGATTATTTACACGGTGCTGGGTACGCTGCTCAATCTGCTGGTCACGCTCCCTGCGGCGTATGCCTTGTCCCAGCGGAAATTCCGGGCACGCAGGTTCATTATGCCGCTGTTTGTGATCACGATGTATTTTGGCGGGGGCATGATTCCTACCTATCTGCTTATCCGTGACCTGAATCTGTTGAATACGCCCTGGGTAATGATTGTGAACGGTGCCATTAGTGTATACAATCTGATTATTACAAGAACCTTCTTCGAGACCGCTATCCCGGAGGAGCTGCACGAAGCGGCTACCCTGGATGGCTGCTCGCACTTCCGTTATTTCATCTCGGTGGTGGTTCCGCTGTCCAAGGCGGTAATCTCTGTCATCACGCTCTATTATGTGGTGGGTCACTGGAACGACTTCTTCAACGCCTTGCTCTATATCAATACGGATAGCTTACAGCCGCTGCAGATCGTCCTGCGCAATATTCTGTTATCCAATCAGGCGTTCGCGGGCGGAGCCGGATCAGGTGCCGGGGCCGGTGCGGGCAGCTATGCCCAGCAGTTCGCGGATCAGATCAAATATGCGGTCATTATCGTATCGACGGTGCCGGTGCTGATTATCTATCCGTTTATCCAGAAGTACTTCGAGAAGGGCGTAATGATCGGTGCGGTGAAGGGCTGAGCGTATAGCTGACGCTGCGGGCAGCATCCGGTGGGCCGGGAGGGAGGGAACCTCAGTGAAAAAAAGTCTTGAACTGCTCGATTCCATCGGCGAACCTGTATCTCAAGATATGAAGGAAAAGCTTATTCATGGCAGCAGACAATTCCGCATGAGTGTGCATGTAACCAAGGTACCTTCCATGAATAATCTGGTGCTGTATTCCCACTGGCATGAAGAGCTGGAGCTGCTGTTCATGATCAAGGGCACGGCCAAGTTCCATGTGGGGCAGGAGAAGCTGGTTGTTCAGAGCGGAGAGGCGGTCTTCATTCAGCCTAATATGCTGCATTCGGCGATCCGGGTGGATCAGGAGGAGATTATGTTCTGCGCGGTGCTGGTGCATTTCAATTTCCTCTCGAGCCTGGAGAATGACCAGATTCAGCAGCAGTATATCTTCCCGCTCTTCCTCGACAACCGGCGTTATCCGCTGCTGATCGGGCGGGAGCTGGAGGAGAAGCTGCGGCTGATTCCACTGCTGGAGGAGGTACGGGATCTCTATCAGCAAGAATCGCACGGCTATGAGATGCTGATTAAGGCCAGGCTGTTCGAGCTGCTGTACCGGCTGGAAAAGTGTGCGGCTGAGCATCCGCAGGCAGGACTGCCCGGGCAGTCCCGGGGCGGCAACAGCTCGATGCTGGCCAAAAAAACGCTGGCCTACGTCCAGCAGAACTACAGTAAGCGGATCACGCTCTCCGACATGGCGCAGCAGGTCAACATGAGCCCGTCTTACTTTTGCCGGTTCATGAAGAAGCAGTTCGATCTGTCCCCGATGGACTTCCTGAACGAATACCGGATCTCGGAGGCGGTCAGCCTGCTGGAGACCACGGATAAGAAGATCATGGAGATCTCCGGCATGACCGGCTTCAGCAATGTCAACCGGTTCACGGAGATGTTCAAGAAAACCTACGGCTGCCGCCCGATAGATTACCGGAACAGGCTGCGGCAGAGTAAATAGCTTGGACTAGAAGAAAAAGCAGCCCCTATCGCAGGGACTGCTTTTCTTTGTGCTGTGGCTTGTGAACGGAAGAGAGCCCGTGTTACTTCGCTGGAGCCGATGGCTCAAGCCAGCGTGAATCCATTACAGGCTCAGCGGTTGCGGTGTAGCCTTCAGGCAGGTAAGTGGATACCGTGCCTTTGGTAATAACTTGCGGATACATTTTATCCGGGTCAGGCAGGGTGACCTTGAAGAAGATCACTGCTTTGGTGGCACTGGTGAATTCGATACGCTCTACCGTCAGGCCGTAACCGGGGTTAGGCAGATTGTCAACGGTGATGGTGGCTTTGTTGACGCCTTCAGCGGCTTTGGCCAGGACTACATCGGAGACGTAATTGTTAGCCGGAACCGGCTCCGGCTCAGAAGGCTCATTGCCCGGATTGTTCGGCGTAATCACCCGGTCGGCGAATTCAGCGGCATCATGGATCATGACAGCGGCTTCAGCGCGGGTAATCGCATCGGACGGGCGGAATTTGCCGTTATCCAGCGTGAGTACCTTCGTGTTCAAGAGCACCTGCAGGCTGTAATTCACCTCTGGAGTGAGCTTATCGCCATCCTCAATCATGAAGAACATCTTAGTTACCGGGAAATTGCCCTTGCTCTGCAAGGCTTGGGTCAATAAATGGGCGAATTCCGCACGGGTCATCGGTGCATTCGGGTTGATATCCTTTGCCAGCATCAGGCCGCTCTGCTTCGCAAGGGCGAAGGAGGAGGCGTACCAGGCATTATCTTTTACATTGTCAAAGAGCTGGCTGGCCTTAGCACTGCTGTCGGTACCTGCTTTCGGTGCAAGCGACAATCCTTTTACAAGGAACTGTACGGCTTGCGCATTCGTCACTTTGGCATTGGGGGCAAACAGGTCATTCGTAATTCCGTTAATTACACCGGCGTTATGCAGCGAATTGATCTTGGTTTCGGCTGCATTTCCCTTGAGGTCCGTGAAGGCAAATGCGGACGCTCCGAAGGATAAACTGGCAGCCAGGATTCCGCACGCGATGCTCATTTTTTTTGCGTGCTTCGTTAGATTCGTTGGTTTCATTGTGCATCACCTCTATTACTCAGATGGTTATTAGCGGCGAAAGGTTGCAGTTGACCGGAAAAAAATAAAAAAACTTAGGACAACGGGATAAACCGGGTGGACCACAGGTAAAATTTATTTTGCGGATCGGTAAATCCTCTTTTATTCTGATCCAGGGCTGCAATTCTCTTCATCTCTTCGTCCGACAGGGAGAAATCAAACAGCTCCAGATTTTGCTTCAGCCTGGCAGGAGTAACCGACTTCGGAATCACAGCGATATCCCGCTCCAGATTCCACCTCAAGATGACTTGCGCTGCTGTCTTATCATACCTCTCTGCCATTTCGGTGAGCACAGGGTGGGTAAGCATCTCCTGGTTACCGTGTCCAAAAGGGCTCCACGCGACATGCTGGATACCGTGCTTGCTCATATAGTCATGAAGCGACCCTTGCTGGAGCAGCGGGTTCGTCTGAATTTGATTCACTGCGGGGACAATCGTCCCCTGCTTCATGACCTTATCCAGATGCTCCTGCTCAAAATTAGATACCCCAATTGCCCGGATTTTGCCCTCCTTGTATAAAGACTCCAGGATGTGCCAGCTTTCTAGATAGTGCTTGGCCGGCCAGTGGATCAGGTAAAGGTCAACATAATCCGTTTGGAGTTTTTGAAGACTGGCTTCAAAGGCTTTACGGGTCTTTCGCCCCAGGTCAGTGCTCCATACTTTGGTTGTAATAAAGAGCTCGCTTCGAGGTACACCCGATTTCTGAATAGCCCTGGCTATCAGCTCCTCGTTGCGGTAAGCTGCTGCCGTATCCAGATGCCGGTACCCGTTCTGAAGCGCCCATACTAGAGCGTCTTCATTATTGTCTTTGATGTTATACACACCCAGACCCACCTTCGGCATCTGGACTCCATTATTCAAAACGAAATGTTCCATTTAACATCTTCCTTTCTTTTTAAGTTCGTATAACCAGCCCTCTTGGTCAACGATTATAGCATAAGAAGGCAACTAATCATCATTGGGAAAGAAAATCGAGACGGATGCACTTCGTAGGATTTTGAAGGGATGCTCTTTTCCGCTGTCGCACTCCATATAATAATCAGGCTTGCATTCCCAAATATGAACCCATATAATTAAACCGAACAGTCGGTTTTTTGTAGGAGGGATGAAATGAGTACACCAAAAGGTTCAGTAAAGCGGAGTATGATCCTAGACCAGGCGTTGGAGCTTTTTGTGCAGAAGGGATATGCCGCCACCTCGATGGAGGATATCGTCAAGCACACCGGGGTCAGCAAGGGCAGCATTTATTACCATTTTTCCAGCAAAGATGATTTGTTTGTGAGTATGGTCGAAAAAATCAACCGCGAATGGGTGGAGGAGTGGTCGGAGATTCGCCGCCAATTTCCGGAGGTCGGAAGCAGACTAATGGGAGCAAGCTTGCATTTTGTGAACAGCTTCCAGAGTCCTCTGACGAAGGTGGCTGAAGAGTTCTCCATGAATATGCAGGAGGGTTACCAGGAGATACATCAGCGGCTGATTGAGATCTCAATGGTGCAGATTGAAGTATTTACCGAGATCTTCCGGGAGGGGATGGAGCAGCAGGTATTTACTATGGCGGACTCGAGCCGGCTGGCTGTGTTATTCACCAGTATGTTAAGCGGCTTGACGCTGTATCCCCAAGTGTTCCCCAAAGACGGGATGCACCAGCATACGCAAGAAGCGGTAGCTCTGTTATTGGAGGGAATTAAGAAGAAATGAATGAAGCGCAGCCTGTTCGAGTCGTTGAACCGCAGTTCTCGGGCAGGCCCGCTTCATTTGAGAATTATTAAACCGAACGGTCAGTTTTATCGAAAAGGAGGTAATACGATGAAAGAATTGTTGCGAAATCGGGTATTTCTGCTGGTAATGGCCTCGGATGTGCTGCAGCAGGTGGGGATTTGGGTGCGGAATATGGCTTTGCTCTATTATGTGGTGCAGCAGACGCAGGGTGATCCGGTGGCTGTGTCCTTGCTTACGGTGGTGGAATACGCGCCGATTTTCTTATTTTCCCTGGTGGGCGGTGTGCTGGCTGACCGCTGGCGCCCCAAGCGCACCATGATCTGGGGCGATGTTCTAAGCTTTCTCTCCATTGTGCCAATTTTATTTGTGGTGGCATGGGGATACTGGCAGGCGGTTTTTATTGTGACGATGATCTCCGCGATTGTGTCGCAGTTCTCCCAGCCATCCTCGGCCAAATTGCTTAAAACCCATGTTCCTGAACAAGAGCTGACGGCTGCCATGGCGATGACCCAGATGGTCAGCTCGCTGTTTATCATTCTGGGCCCCATCCTCGGCACCTTTGTTTACTACACCTTCGGAGTTATGGTTTCCTTGAGCAGCCTCCTGGTAATCTTTGCGCTTTCCGCTTGTTTTTTGCTCTTCCTGCCGGATTCACCGCGCTCCATGGAAAGGTTGTCAGTGCAGGCTGTGGTCAACGATTTACGCGGCGGACTGCTCTACCTGCGGGAACATGCCAACTTGAAAGTGTTGATGGTGATGTTTGGCGTCCTTGCTCTGGGAGCCGGTCTGACCGCTCCGCTTGACATCTTTCTGGTTACGGAGCGGCTGGGATTGGCAGAAGCAGACTTGCAGTGGTTTACCGCCTTGTCCGGCTTGGGCCTCCTGATCGGGGCAATAATCGCCGCCAGCCTGTCCGGTCGCCTTAAGGGCAAAGGGGTGGTTTTCGCCGGTTTGATTTTGCTCGGGGCGGGGACAATGATTGAAGTATGGTCGGTCTGGCCCATTCTAACAGGCGGGATGCGGCTGATTACCGGTCTGTTCCTGGCTTTGACGCAGACTGTAATTGGCACGTATATGCTGACTTTGGTTCGGGCTGAATATATCGGACGGATTAATGGCCTCATCACTCCAATTTTTACCGGGTGCACGCTGATCGGGACAGGACTTTCTGGTATGCTGGTGGCGCAAAGCTCGCTTATCTTTGTCTATATGCTATCCGGTTTGATTTTGATGCTGGCGGCCTTGGTAGCGCTTCGTCTACGCTTCGACAACCCTGCAGCTAAGCAGGCAGAGGGGGGAGAAGCAGCGGGGAAGTAATGCAGATAGAGGGTTGTCCGTAAAACAGAGGACCGTAGCGAAAATGCGCGGCCCTTTTTTGTTCATTTTTCAAGTAAGAAGCTATGATATTTTTCCTTTTATATCCCAAAAAATACTATATTATAGAAAATGTAATCTTTGTGAAACCGGTAGTATTTGAGAAGAATGGGATTGGAGAGAAGTTCATGCGTGTTGCGCTGGTGTGTTGTGCAGATTCCACAGAGCCTTGTGAGGATTGCAGGTTTAAGAATGTTCATTCCTTTTTTGCACAGGTGTACGGTTGTAAGGTATTGCATTTCAAGGAGCTTGATGCGCTGGTCGATATTGTGAAGGAGGGCCTCCGGCTCGATGGTGTAATCATTAGCACCCCTGACTTCAACCCGGGATTCATTCATAAGATGCAATACCTGCAGCAGATGCATACGCTGAGAATATTCTTCATTGTGGAGGAGATCAGCGCTCACGGCAACCCTGTCCCCTTTCCTTCCAATCATATCTACATCAGCAGCTTTGAGCGCTACGGCTTCCAGGAGGAATTGTTCAGCCGGTTGCGCTGCTGGTTCGACGAAGGACTGGACCCTTATACACATCGCACCAGACAAATCAAGGATATCGCCCTTCATCTACACTCCAAATCCCTGAAGGTCGGAGAATTCGTCATTGAGCTTACCTGTAAAGAATTCGAACTCCTGGATCTGCTGCTGGAATGCCAAGGCCAGTACATCCCCACCGAGCAGATTCTGCACCAGCTGTGGGACAGGTATACATCCCCTGAGATTGTAAGGCAGTACGTATACAAGCTGAGGCACAAAATCGAGATCATCTCCGGACGAAGCGACATCATCCTGTTTCGCCGGGGGATCGGATATTCGGTGAACCCATTGATCTGACAGAGTTCTGTCAGGTCTTTTTTTTGTGCCCCGGGAAACACATAGATTGCACTCTTCCGTATCCTCCCATAAATCAACAATAACTGTAAATTAACGCAAGCTTAACAGCCGGGTTATGTCTCCTTCCGGGCTTAAGCGTTACGATGTCATTAATACGAATGGGGAGGCATATGGAGTGGCAACGATTCAGAACAGTATCTGGATTCACGCAGACCGGATCACCGTATTTGAGCGGACGAATGATATTGCGCACTGGACAGATTTATTCACGGAATACAAGGAGACGCGGGTGCTGGAGCAGGGGGACGCCTACATCCGGTTTGAGCTGACGACACATCCCGAGGGGAACCGCCCTTCACGCACATGGGAATCAGAACGCTGGCTGGACCGGCCGAACTTCCGGATTACGGCCAGACGCCTTGCGCCGCTGCTGCCGTTCAAGCATATGAATCTCGAATGGCTCTATGAGGAGCAGGACGAAGGGACGTATATGACCTGGATTCAGGAATTCGAGGTAGATCCGGCAAGCGGGCTGACCGGGGAGCAGGTGGAAGCGCATCTGAACCGCACGACCAAGGAGCAGATGGCAGCGATCAAGCACAATATCGAGAAGCAAACGGTTCGGAGCTGAGGGCTTACATGGAGAATGTGACAAGAAAAAGAGTCGTAATCACCGGGATGGGGCTGCTTACCCCGCTGGGGAATACGCCGGAGCAGTTCTGGAGGAACAGCCTGCAGGGCAAGGTGGGATATGACCGCTTGCAGGGCTATGAGCATATGGCGCTCAAAAGCCGCGTTACCGGCACCATACCGCAGTTCGAGCATTTGGGCCGGACGGCTGATGAAGCGCAGCGGGCAGGCATGGGGCGGCCGGGTATTCTGGCGGTCAACGCCGCGATAAGGGCGGTTGCCGATGCGGGGCTTGTGTTCACGAAGGAGCTGCGGGAGCGTTCCGGGGTCTGCATCGCCAATGCGATTGCCGACACCCCGTTCTCGGAGCAGACCTTCCTGCGGATGACGGAGGGCGGGCAGGGGCCGATTGATCATGGACTCTGTCAGGAGGATTTGTACCGCAAGGGCATGTTCTCTTATATTGCCTTCGAAGTGGCGCATGAGTTCGGGCTTCAGGGAGAGGCACTGGTCATGTCCACAGGCTGCACGGGCGGCATTGATGCTGTCGGATATGGCTATGAGTCGATTACAGCCGGGGAACATGACGTGATGATCTGCGGCGCAGCGGAAGCACCGGTCAGCTCGATGACTATTTCCTCCTTCGATGCCATCGGTGCGTTAACCTCCAAGTTCAACGATGATCCGCAGCGGGCTTCGAGACCTTTTGAGAAGAACCGCAGCGGCTTCGTTCTCAGCGAGGGGTGTGCCGTCGTTGTGCTGGAGGAGCTGGAGCATGCGCTCCGGCGGCAGGCGCCGATCTATGGCGAGGTGACCGGATTCGCCAGTACGAATAACGCTTTTCATATGACCGATCTGCCGCAGGACGGGGATGCGCTCAGTCTGACGATGAACGAGGCGCTCGGCAACGCGGGTCTGACAGCGGAGGACATTCAATATATCAACGCACATGGAAGCTCGACTCCGCAGAATGATGCTTTTGAGACCGCCGCTTATAAAAGAACGTTCGGAGAGCTCGCCTACTCCATCCCGATCAGCTCCACGAAATCGATGGTAGGCCATCCGCTCTCGGCAGCGAGTGCCATTGAGATTGTACACTGCCTGCTGGCCTTGAACGAGGGCTATATCCCGCCAACCGCCAACCTGGACGAGCCGGATCCGGCCTGTGATTTGAATTATGTGCCGAAAGAGGCGATCCAGCGCGACCTGTACCATATTCTGACCAATGCCAGCGGATTCTCCGGGATTCACTCCGCGATGATTCTGGCCGCGAACGAATACAGCAATCGGGCAGGCAAGCTTCAGACTGAACAATGGATGTGCAGCCTATGAAGAATACAGTATTCGTAACCGGAGTAGGGATGGTGGGGCCGTGCGGGAATAGTGCCGGGGCCTTCTGGGAAGGACTTCTGAGCGGCCGTAATTATATGACTCCGCTTCAGCTTGAGGGTACGACTGGTAACGCGCCTCCCTTCGCTGGACAAGTCAGCGGGATGGAGCCGGAGCGGGTCATCTCGAAGCGTCTGCTCAAGAAATGCTCCCGCTTCTCTGTCATGTCGATTCTGGCTGCGAAGGATGCCATGGATGATGCGCACTGGGAGCTGGATCAGATGCGCCGCGAGCGGATCGGCATCTTCGTCGGCAACAACTCGGGCGGCTGGGAGAGTGCGCGCAATGGCCTGCGTGTCCTCCATACCGAGGGGGCGCCCTTCATTGACCCGAACCTGGCGAGCAACTGGTTCCCGGCGGCGGCACAAGGGCATATGTCCCTGGCCTTCGATATCAGGGGCTACAGCAAGACGGTGATCGCCGACCGGAGCAGCGGGCTGCTCGCCATTGCGTATGCGGCCAGAGCCATCCGCAGCGGGATCATCGATGCGGCGATTGTGGGCGGAGCCGAGACGCCGCTTGATCCGTGGGCGCTGTCCTTCTATAACACGGAGGGGCTGCTGAATCTGAGTGCGGACCGCCCGCAGGCGGCATACCGGCCGTTCGTGGAGGGACGCAGCGGACTGGCCCTGGCTGAAGGAGCCGCGTTCCTCTGCCTCGAATCAGAGCGCAACCTTCAGAAGCGCGAGGCGTCCCGCCGGGTACGGGCGAGCATCCAGGGCTTCGGCTTCACGAATGACGGCCAGGCCGCCGCCCCACCTGAGGAGAGTATAGCGCAGTGTGCCAGGGCGATCCGGCTGGCGATTGGACATTCGGAGACGCACCCGGAGAGAATCGGCTATCTGTCGCTGGATGGGGCCGCCTCCGCCCGCGAAGACGGAATTGAATGCTCGGCCATTCAGGAGGTGTTCGGCAGTAGTACAGAAGCCAAGTGGGCGGGCTGCCCCAAGACCGTCTTCGGCAACACGATTGGAGCGGCAGGGGCGTTCGATGTCGCACTGAGCGTGCTGGCAATGAATAACGGGGAGCTGCCCGGCCTTCCGTATCTGGCAGAATCCGTTCAGGACAATGGCTTGAACTTCGTGCCGGGGATCAGCCGCCGGACCGCTGTGGAGTCTTCGCTGATTCTGTCCAGAGGGAGGGGGGGTGTCTCTTCGGCACTGGTTGTGAACAAGGAAGAGCTGTGAACCGTGAATTGTAAAGCAAGATGCGTAAGGCCCATTAACTCTAAAGGAAGGGTGTATCTAATGGTATTCGAGAAGGTAAAAGCAATCATTGAGGATATTGGCATTGAGGATGAGATTATCGAATCATCACGGCTCTATGACGATTTGGCCCTGGATTCAACAGAGCTGGCGCTGGTCTCTACAGCACTTGCGAAGGCGTTTGGCATCTTCATTGAGAGTAGGGTGCTTAAGACTTATTCTGTAGCCCAAGTGATCGAAGCCGTTGCCTTGAAGGCATGATCAGAGGGATCGGCATGGATCTGGTCAGTATCAGCTTCGTGGAGCAGATGCTGGCCAAGTGCGGTGAACTCTTCATCCAGCAGTACTATTCAATGGAAGAAAGGGAACTGTTCGCCTGTAAAAAAAGACATGCGGAACAGTTCCTGGCCGGCAGATTCGCCGCCAAAGAAGCGCTGCTGAAGGCCTTCGGCACCGGAATGAACTGTGAGCTGGACTGGAATGAGCTGGAGTTCCTCAATCTTCCCAGCGGCCAGCCCTATCTGGTCCGCAGCCGAAGACTGGAGTCTTATATACAGCAGCAGGAGAGCATCCACGTAAGCATTAGTCATCACGGTGATTATGCTGCTGCATTCATCATTATTGAGAGCAGTCAATGACTGTGAGGAGGACGAATCACATGAGCAACAACAAAATATTCACACTTTTGGCCATCAACATTCTGCTTGTATTCTCTATTATGGTCAGCATCTTCCCGATCGCACCCCTGATCAGCAGTGATCTCGGCATGACCTCCGGTGAGATTGGAACCATAGCGGGGATTGCCTCGCTGGTGATGACCTTTCTGTCGATTCCCTCCGGCGTGTTCGCGGACCGCTACGGGCGGAAAAAGATTATTATCGCTTCCATGGCTCTGTCGGCCGTGGCCGTATTTATGGTAGCTGCATCCCACGGAGTCCTGCTGTTCACGGCGGGGTGGCTGCTGTTCGGCTTCGCCAGAGGGTTCGTGTCCACGCCGATCTTCGCGGTGGTGATGGATGTGTGCAAGCCCGAGGAACGGGGCAGAGCGATGGGTATTGTGTCCGGGGCGATTGGCGCCGGGTCGGTGCTGGGGTATGTGGTGAGCGGGCTGCTGAGCAATTATTTCGGCTGGCATACCTCCTTCGCGGTGCTGGCTTCCCTGCTGCTGCTGTCCACGCTGGTTACTACGCTGCTGCTGCGGGAGACCGGAGTCAAGAATACAAGCCGGAGCATCGGGCAAGCCTTCAAAAGCTCCTTCAAATGGCTGGGCGTCCGCGAAATTCTGCTGGCAGGCATTGTGGGAACCCTGTGCTTCATGGTGGGTGTCTTCACTACCTTCCTGGTGCCGTTCGCGGCTAAGGAACAGGATATCTCCCTGGTGCTGCTCAGCTTGCTGTTCATTCCGTATGAAGCGGTAGCCTCGTTCGGGGCGGTCTTCATCGGATGGATCTCGGATAAGGTAGGCAGACATGCGCCCCTGATCTGGGCCCAGTCGATCTGCGTGGGAGCGCTCGTGCTGCTGTATGCACTGGACTTCAACCCCTGGCTGCTGACCTTCGGCTATGCCCTGATCGGGCTTACGGAAGGGCCGATTATTACCCTGGTCAACACGATTATTACGGATAAGGTCATTAAGATTAATCCGATGGAGATGGGCGCGGCCTTAGGAACCTTCCGGACCCTTCAGGGAGTCGGGATTGCGCTGGGGTCCACGCTTGGCGGATTCTTCTACAGCCGGATTGGAACGCATCCCAGCTATCTGGTGGCCGCCGGGCTGATGGTGCTGACGATTCTGATCTCGCTGAGTCTGGGCAAAAAGGAAGAAGCGGGTGTCACCGAATATAAATCTGCGGGATAAGGGGTGCAGTATGAATCAGGTCTACACGAGAACAGTGGTCCATATGGATGAAGTGCCGGTGGTTCATTCCAGAGGAGGACAGATGCGCGTGCTGGCGAGTCCGGCGACTGTCGGGTCCACCCAGCTGATCATGGGCCATGTCCTGCTCCAGCCGGGAGAAGAGATTAAGGAGCATCTCCATGATTACGGCGAAGAGAATGTCTATGTCGTCCGGGGACGGGGAACGGCGTTCATCGAGGATATTCCGCATGCCATCCGGGAGAATAGCCTGTTCATTGCGCGGAGGGGTGAGCGGCACCGGGTAGTCAATGAGGGTCCGGGCGAGCTGGAGCTGGTCTTCGCTACAGCGCCGCTGGCCCCGAGGCCAGAGATTGGGCACAGAGAGGTCTGACCTCCCTTCTAGGCAATACCAATTCTAAGCAAAGTGGTGAGAAGACAAACGTGAAGAGTGAGCTTGTGATTGTAGATACCCATGCCCATTTCGCCGTCAAGGAGAATAAGAGCCGGGAGCTTAGTCTGGCCGCGGCCGGGACCATCCCGGATTACAAGAAGCAGAAGGGCTTCGATGACCTGCAATATTTGAAGAAAATGGTGGGCGCTGACGGAAACGGCTTCGTGGACGAGAACAATATGCTGGAGGATTACCTCGCCTGTATGGACGAGAACCAGATTGCCATGAGCTGGGTCCATCAGCTGAGCTTCGAAGATGTCTACGGCTATGAGGTGCTGTCCAATGAGAAAATCGCCGAGGCGGTCCGCGCCCACCCCGACAAGCTGCGCGGCTTCGCCAGCGTCAATCCCTATAAGGGGAAGGAAGCGCTGGCGGAGCTGGATTATGCCATTAAGACGCTGGGCATGCAGGGCTTCAAGCTGAACCCAAATGATTACGGCGGCTTCGTCCTGAATGACCGGGATTTGCTGTATCCGCTGTATGAGCGTTGCAGCGAGCTGGGCGTTCCGGTCAGCGTGCATACCGGGATTACGCCGGGCAGTATTTTTCGGATGAAGCATAATTACCCGATTCTGCTCGATGATGTGGCTGTGGATTTTCCCGACCTGACCCTAATTGTTGAGCATATGGGCCATCCCTGGAATGACCTGTGCTATTACATGGTCGGCCGACACGACAATATGTATGTGACGATCACGGCGGTAGCCAATATTCTGATTCACAATAACCCGAAGGTATTCAGGATGGAGCTGGCCAAGATGATCTCGGTCTGCGGCAGCCACAAGATCCTCTGGGGCTCGGACTGGACGGTTACCCCGAACATCGCCGAGGTGCTGAATTACATGCAAAAGGTAGTGATCCCGCTGCCCATGAAGCTGATGATGGGGGTGAAGGAGATCAAGCGGGAGGATGTCCAGAACATCCTGGGACGCAACGCACTCAGAATTATGAAGTAGGTGAGAACTTTGGCAGTTCAATTCATTGATTTAAGCGTGCCGATGGAGCAGAATCCGGGCGAGCTGGCCCCGTACGGGTTCGAGCAGACCGACCATCAGGAGGGGGCGGACCGCTTCGCCCGCCAATTCGACGGGAGCCGGAAGGACTTTCCGGGCGAAGAGTTCCTGAACATGGAGATGATCACCGCGTCCACCCATACCGGAACCCATTTCGATGCCCCCCTGCACTTCGGCTCCAGGAGTGAGGGAGAGCCGGCAGCATCCATTGACGAGGTGCCGCTGGAGTGGTGCTTCGGCGACGGGGTGGTACTGGATTTCACCCATATCCAGGCAGGTGAGGCTATTGAGAAGCGGGATATTGAGCAGGCGCTTGAGCGGATCGGTTACCAGCTGAAGCCGCTGGATATTGTACTGATCCGGACAGGTGCGGACCGGCACTGGGGAACCCCCCGGTATCTTACGGATTATCCGGGCATGAGCAGGGAGGCTACGGCATTCCTGACCGGCCAAGGTATCAGACTGATGGGCATCGACAGCTACGGGTTCGACCGTCCGTTCAAGCATATGATCAGTGATTATAAGCGGACCGGGGATAACGCCTATCTGTTCCCCGCTCACTTCTGGGGCAGAGAACAGACATATTGTCACATGGAACGGCTGGCGAATCTGGACCGGATTCCGGTACCGTACGGGTTCAAGGTGGCATGCTTTCCGATCAAGATCAGGCAGGCCGGTGCGTCCTGGGTACGGGCAGTAGCGATTATCGAGTAGCGCATTTCAGTGCAAGTGAAACGAATCACATATTAGATGAGGAGGAATTAGGGATGAATTATGAGTTTGAGCTTAAGGTTACGGGCGTTAAGGGGCATTGCCGGGCAGGACATAAGGAAGGGGATATCATGAAGGTCTCCCCGCTGAACGCAGGCAATCTCTGCGGAACGGCCTTTCATGCGGTCTTCCCTATGCTGCTGGCGCTGAACATGGATGCGAAGCTGCCGTGGGACCCGGAGGGCAATATTGTACACTCGGCTTGCCCGGATATGCGCAACCAGATGACTATGGAAATCCGCCGCATCCCGGTGGAGCCGTCCGGAGATTCTCCATATGCAGGCCGGATGCTGCAATCCAAATGAAGGGAGACCGCTCCATATGAATAATGCGAAGTCATACGTTGAAATGTTCAAGGAGAGAGATTCGATCTGCGTCTCGCATTATCCGGTGCCTGTCTCACAGCACACAGAGCCTGAGGTCCGGTCGCTGATGGAGCTGGAACAGGTGAATACCAAGGATACGCCGGTGGCTCTATATCTGCATATTCCCTTTTGCGATGCCACCTGCTCGTTCTGCCCGTTCAACCGTTATCTGAAGCGGCAGGATCAGGTGGACCGCTACCTGGCTGCTGTCCGGCAGGAGATTGACAGGTATGCGGGAACGCCGTTTGGCAGCAGTGTTACGGTCTCCTCCATTAATCTGGGCGGCGGAACACCCTCCTGCCTGTCCTCGGAAGAGCTGACCGGACTCCTGCAATACATGAAGCAGTCCTTCCGCGTGGAAGAGGAGGCCATGATCTTCATCGAAGGCAACCCCCGTAATTTCACGGCGGACAAGCTGGAGACCTTGGCTTTGCAGGGCCTCAACCGGATCAGCGTGGGCGTGCAGACCTTCCAGGAGGAGCTTGCCGAAGTACTGGGACTGTATCACAGTGTCGAGGATTCGTTCGCATTAGTGAAGAATGCGCGTAACAGCGGTATTGAGAATGTCGGCATTGATCTGATGTACAATCTGCCGGGTCAGACGCTGGATCAATGGCGGGCGGATATCCTCACCTCCATCGAGCAGGAGATTGACCATATCTGTGTGATTTCCTTCTGTGTGGTGCCGCATACGCAGATCGCCTCGCGTATAGCGGACGGGAAGATTCCGGGCATCGGGGATGTCTACCGGGAGATTGAGCTGTATACCATCGCCAAGGAGATGCTGCTGGAAGCCGGGTATGAGCAGTACAGCGTCATTGATTTCGCCAAGCCGGGCAAGACGGACCGGCACGCCACCCTGTACTTCTCGGAGCAGGCGCATATGATCGGCATTGGCGCAGCTGCTTTTGGCATCATTAACGGCTACATGTATATCAACAGCGGCAATCTGAATGAATATATGACCCGCGTGCAGGATGGGCTGCTGCCGGTCAATTGCGGGGAGAAGGCCGACGAGCGGGAGCTGGCGCACGGGGCCATGGCCAAGGGGCTGCGGATGCTGTCCGTGAACCGTGCCGGGTTCGTGAAGATGTTCGGGCAGGAGCCGGAGCAGCTGTTCCCGGAGACGATCGAGCGTCTGGTGCAGGACGGGCTGCTGATTCAGGATGCGGAAGAGATTCGGCTGACTGAAGACGGCATTATATGGGGCAACAATGTGAGTAAGCAATTTTTCTCCGCGAAATATGCGGATTACGGGCTGCAGCACCGGATGAAGCTGGCTAAGGGACGCCCGGTGCAATCGGTACAATCGGTTCAATCATAAGGAGGGTATAGCTGATGAGCGATATGTTGATGAGAGTTAATCCGCAGGTAGGGGCCGCTTTTGATAGCATGTGCAAGTCGATTGAGGATACGGGGACGCTTGAGCCTAAGGTGCGGGAATTGATCCGGCTGGCTTGCGTAGTTACAGACCGTTCTACCTACGGCATCCGGCTGCATGCGCTGAAGGCTTATGAGCTGGGTGCGAGCGCGGAGGAAGTGACAGAGACCGTGATGAATTGTCTGCCGGTGGCAGGGATTGAGGCTGTCTCCTCCGGTCTGGCTGCGGCATTGTCGGCTGTGGAAGCCAAGCGGGGTGTTCATCATGGCAGTTAAGACCACAACCAACGAATCCTTCTACAACGTCTATCCCCATAGAGATCCAATCTGTGTGTCCCACTATCCCAATCCTGTGACCGAGGTTACCCCGGCTGATATTTACGGAACAATGGGCCTTGGTGACCAGCCTCCGGCGCATAATGTCGGCGCAGTCTATGTCCATGTTCCCTTCTGTGCTTCCGTCTGTATCTTCTGTCCCTTCAATAAGATGGCCTATCAGGAAAAGCAGGTCGAGCAGTACATGGAGGCCGTCAAGGCCGAAATCGGCATCTATGCCTCTTCCCCGTATGGTTCGCAGTCCACGATCAGTGCGGTGACGTTCGGGGGCGGAACGCCTTCGGCTCTGTCTGCCGGGCGGATGGTTGAGATGCTGAAGAGCGTCCAGGAGAATTACCGGGTGACGCCGGATGCACAGATCTCATTCGAGGGCAGTCCGGCAACCTTGACGCTGGAGAAAATGCAGGCCATCCGTGCCCAGGGGGCGAACCGGATCAGCATCGGTATCCAGACCTTCAATGACAAGATGGGGCAGCATCTGCGGATGAGCCATGATTCCCGGCGGGCCTTCGAGGTGCTGGAGGAAGCGAAGGAGGCGGGCTTCGGGAACATCGGCATTGATCTGATGTACAACCTGCCTGAGCAGACCATGGAGGAATGGCTGGAGGATGTCCGTACGGCTGTACGTCTGGGCATTGACCATATCACGGTATTCTCTCTGTGTGTTGTACCCTTTACGGCACTGTTCAAAATGATTAAGGAAGGCAAGATTCCGCCAACCGGCAGTGTCGAGCTGGAAGTGGATATGTACCTGGAAGCCAAACGGCTGCTGCAGGAAGAGGGTTATGTCCAGTACAGCGTGTGGGATTTCGCCAAGCCGGGGTTCGAGGACCGGCATGTCCTCTTGTACTATACCCAGCAGAAGGATCTGTTCGCGCACGGCCCGGCCGCCTTCGGTTATGTCAACAAGCTGATGTATATCAACCAAGGGGATATTCAGGAGTACAGCGACCGGCTCCAGCAGCAGTTCCTGTCCGTCTTCATCGCAAGTCAGGCGGATGATCTGGAAGCGATGCACGGGATGATGGCCAAGGGCCTGCGGATGCTGTCCGTGAAGCGGAAGGATTTCACCGGCATGTTCGGATTCCAGCCGGAGGAGGTCTTCGGTACGACGATCGATGAGCTGGTAGCCAAAGGCCTGCTGGAAACGGATGAGCATGAGATCCGCCTGTCCGCGAGAGGTATTGTCTGGGGCAACAACGTCTGTAAGGAATTCTTCTCGGAAGCGAACCAGCAGACCTTCGAGAGCCGTGTGAAGCTGGCACGCGGACAAAAGCCGGCTGAGGCTGCCGGAGAGGAGCTGAAGGGATGAAGCTGTCTGTCGGCACGAACTTTGATGCCCGGTTGCCCATCCTGCTGAAGGATTCGCATGTGGATGTTTTCTACGGCAAGCTGTCCTCTGATCTGGTGGGCGGCGGAAGACCGACCTTTGCACTGCCTACCATAGACCGGGCGAGGGTGGAGGAGCATGTGAAGCTCCTGCATGCCTACGGGTTCAAGTTCAATTATCTGCTGAACGCTACCTGTCTGGATAACCTGGAGACGACGAAGGATTTCCATTACCGCCTGCGCGAGCTGCTGGAATGGATCGGCACGCTGCAGCCGGAATATGTGACGGTATCGCTCCCGATGCTGATTGACATGGTGCGCACCGCGCTGCCGGATGTGAAGATCAGCCTGTCTACCTTTGCTAATGTGAACACGCTCAGACAAGCCCAATATTTCGAGGAAAAAGGCGTCAGCGAGATTACCCTGCCCGAGAGCCGGAACCGTGACTTCGCCTTCCTGGAGAGCCTGCGCAAGAATACCCGCTGCGACTATCAGCTCATTGCGACCAATGACTGTATGCTGGATTGCCCGATGCGCCATAATCATGCGAATTTTCAGAGCCACGCCTCGCAGTGCAACCATGTGACGGACGGCTTCGCGCTGGATTATTATATGCTGCGCTGTACGGAGCGTAAGCTCCAGCACCCGGAGGAGCTGCTGAAGTCGCAGTGGATTCGCCCGGAGGACATGTATATCTATGAAGAGCTGGGCTATCACAAGTTCAAGCTGACCGAGCGGATGAAGACCACGGAGAAGATTGCGGCTACTGCGCAGTCTTACTCCGGGCGGAAGTATCAGGGCAACCTGCTCAGCCTGCTCAATTCGCGGATGGCGGAGGCCGACTTCGAAATGCCGAACTTCTCGAAGAACATCAAGGAGGATTTCGCACCGTCCGACAAAATGAGACAGGTCTACCGCCTGCTGTTCAGCTTCCAGGCCAGCATCGACAACGAGAGTCTGGAAGGCTTCCTGGAGGGCTTCCGCTCGAAGCGCTGCGACCGGATGGACTGTGACAAGTGTGGCTACTGTGCCGAATGGGCCAGCCGGACCGTGTCCATGGCAAAGCCCGGGGATGAGGCGCTGAAGGAATTCGAGCAGCTGTTCGCGGCGCTCGCTTCGGGAAGCTTCTTCGAGTCAGCGCCAGGAGCGAAGGCGGTCTGGAGCGCGGAGGGCGAGAGTCTCCTGGGCGCGGTCATTGGGCGCAAGCCTGAGTTCATCCGCGATATGGCCGGTCCTGAGATCCGTAAGAAGTCTGAGGAGCTGGCGGCTGCCCGGGGAAGTGCCCAGGTCTTACGGCAGGATGTCGCCAAGGCCAATGTACTGTGCACCCCGGCAGATTTCCGGATGTTCGCTCTTAGCGATCTGCGGGCGCTGGGCTTCGATACGGCTGAGCTGGACTTAGAGGAGGCAGCCGGATGAAGAAGATCATCGGGCTTGCCGGGTCCATGAAGAAGCATCACAGCTCCAGCGAATATCTGCTCTCTGTTGCGCTTGAAGCCGCAGCGGAGCAGGGGGTGCAGACGGAGCTGCTGCGGCTGAATGATTACAACATTCTGCCCTGTGACGGCTGCGGCAACTGCATGAACGGCAAGCACTGCCACCTGCTGAAGGACCCGGAGGATCAATTGACAGAGCTGTACGACAAGCTGAAGGAGGCGGACGGGTTCGTCTTCGCCTCCCCGGTCTATGCGCTCTCGCTTCCGGCCGTCTGGAAGAACTGGATCGACCGCTGCGAGCCGTGCAGCGACGAGGATCTGGACTTCGAGTACTACAATTATGACCGGGTAGCCGGAGTGAAGGGTAAGGCGTTCAAGGGCAAGGTAGCCGGACAGATTGTTGTCGCAGCGGGACCCGGGCATGAATGGGCGCTGGCCTCGCTGATGCCCTGCTTCACGGCGATCAAGCTGTCGATGATTGCCAGCGCGGGCATCAGCCTGATTGAATATGACGGCCAGCCGGGTATCCGCAAGCGCTCCTGGAGCAAGCCGATTGAAGAAGCGGAAGAGGCGAAGATGATGGCCCGGGCGGTCGGGATGCGGGTGGCCTCCTCCTTGGGCTTCTCTTACTTCGACCTTCCCGGGCAGTCGGGGGCAGGGCAAGGACAGGGAAGCGGGGGGCAGGACCCTATGGAGCAGAGCCAGGAACGCGGGGTGCAGGCTGAAGTCTGGTCTGCCTTCACTGTGCAGGACGTCCGGGATGAGGAGGTTACGCTCGGTGAACTGGCTTCGATTCAGCCGCGCATCTTCGTTATCGGCGATCAGCAGGCCAGCCTCCGCTGCGGTCCGCTGCTGGAACAGCTGGAGCAGCAGTTCGGCGGGAGCGCAGACTGTGCGCTGATTGCAAGAGTGGGGCAGCTGCCCCACTTCATCACGCATGAATTCGTGAAGGAGAAGACAAGCCAGACCGTTCCCGGCTTCACGCTCTACTATGACTGGGAGGATAAGCTGGCCTCACGCTGCACCCTGGCGCCTGGACAGCCGGCTATCCTGGTAGGCAGAAGCCCCGGGGAGTGGCGGCTGTTTGCAGTCGATGAAGCAGACGGCCGGGATATAGACCGGGTCGTGGACTATCTGGAGGAAGCCGTCGTATGAGCGGCCTGGCCGGGAAGTTCAAGGGAGGATACACACTACATGCTGAAGACTAAGGGGATACCTTTACATTACAGTATTCAGGGCGCCGGGGAGGCTGTGCTGTGTCTGCACGGCAACCGGGACTCTTCGCTCGTCTTCGGGGACCTGGCCCGGGCGCTGGAGCCTCATTACCAGGTGCTTCGCGCGGACTTGCGCGGACACGGCCAGTCGGAATACTCCGGTCCGGCCTTCACTCTGGAGGACATGGTTGATGATATTCTCAGGCTGCTGGAAGAGCAGGGGCTGAAGCAGGTCTCGATCATCGGGCATTCCCTGGGCAGCACGCTTGCGCTGCTGCTATCCGCCCGTGAGCCGGACCGGGTGAAGAAGCTGGTGCTGATGGGGGCCGCCGCCACCTTCGCGGTTCCGTTCAAGCGGCCGGAGCACGGGGAAGAGATTACGCCGGAGGCTGTGCGGCAGACGAATGCGGCGGCGGTTCCGTATTTTTTCACCGAGGGGCATGAAGCGGTTCAGCATCAGATTCTGGAGGGCTGGTCCCGGCTGCCTGCCGCGACCCACCGTCTGATGATTCAGATCAAGCATCCCGATCTCCGGCCGCTCCTTCAGGGCATCCGGCAGAGAACGCTGATTATTAGCGGGGAGGCGGACCGGATTACGCCGCTGCACAAGGCGCTGGAGCTGAACCGGTATTTGCCGGACTCCCGGATGCATTCGGTTCCAGGCGCTGGACACTTTATGTTTCTTGAGGCGGGCGAAGACGTAGCTGCTGCCGCGCTTACTTTTCTTAAGGGGGAGTGAGCATGGGCAGAGTGCTGCTGATCTCGGCGAATACGGAGAAGCGGCCCCCTGTATTCCCGTTGGGTCTTAGCTATATTCACGCCAGTCTGGTCGCTTCCGGCTGGGAGGCAGGCATGCTGGACATGACCCAGCTGGAGTACACCCGGGAGGCCGTTACGAATTACCTTAATGCCTATGCGCCTGATTACATTGGCTTGTCGATCCGTAACCTCGATAATTGCTGCATGCAATACCCCCGGAGCTTCGTGGATCAGGTCTGCTTGATGGTGGATTGGGTGCGTGAATGGAATAGCAGGGCTGGTATCATTCTGGGCGGGGCGGGCTTCTCGCTACTGCCCAGGCAATGGCTGCAGGAGACGGGAGCCGATTACGGCATTGTCGGTGACGGCTGTGACAGTATCGTGGAGCTGCTTAACCAGCTGGAGGCGGGGCAGGTGCCGTCCGCAGTGAGCGGGCTGATGTTCAGGACAAGGGCCGGGGAATGGAATTACTGGTCGCCGTATGCGCCTGAACAGCTGGACCAGGAGTATTTTCCCAGCCGCAGCGGGTTTCTGCACAGCTATGATGTGGAGCGTAGGGTCCGCCATAATGTATTGACCAAAAGGGGCTGTGCGCTAAGCTGCACCTATTGTGCTTACCCGTCACTGGAGGGCCGGGCCGTCCGTCTGCGGTCGCCGAAGGGGGTTGCCGATGAAATTGAGCAGATGGTGGTTCAGTATGATATCGGCTCTTTTGATTTCGTGGACAGTGTGTTCAACTATCCGCTGGAGCATGCCGAAGAGATCTGCCGGGAGCTGATCGGGCGGACGCTTCCGTTGTCCTGGGGCTGCTTCCTGAATCCGAGGTTCTTCACGGCAGAGTTCGCAGGTCTGCTTAAGCAGGCCGGGTGTACAGAGGTGGAGTTCGGCATTGATTCAGGCAGCGATATCTGCCTCAGGTCGTTCAAGAAGAACTTCCGGCAGGCCGAGATCCGGACAGTGGTCCAGCTCTGCCGCGACCAGGAGCTGGAATTCAGCTTCTGCCTGCTGATCGGGGGACCGGAGGAGACGCCGGAGACCCTGCACGAGACGCTGGATCTGATGGAGGAGCTATCGGTGCAGCGCATCTTCGGCTTGTTCGGCATCCGTATTCTGCCGTCCACTGATATGTACAGCTATGTCGGTTCCCCTGAGCCGGATGATCTGCTCCATCCGAAGTTCTTCATGTCTCCGCAGCTGAGTCTGGAGCAGGCGAACAGCATCTGTGCGCCGTACCGGGAGCGTAACCCGGACTGGATGTTCATATGAAAGAGGAAGAGCGGGTGGAGTGAAGCATGAGAATACTGGTGGTGTCTACGAATACACTGCTGAAGCCGCTGCCAGTTCTTCCGGTTGGGGCGGGAATGGTCTATTCGGCTCTGACCGCTGCCGGATTCAGGACACGCTTTCTGGATCTGGCCTTTATGGCTGAGCCGCTGGAGGCACTCCGCGAGGAGCTGCGGGTTACCGGAGCGGATCTGATCTGCCTCTCGGTACGCAACATCGACAACCAGGTGATCCAGCAGCCGGAGAGCTATCTCTCTTTCTTACAGCAAATCATGCAGGTATGCCGTACCTGCAGTTCGGCCAAGGTACTGCTTGGCGGGGCTGCCATGCTGGTAATGCCGGGCGAGCTGGTGAAGGAGCTGGGGGCGGATTACGGCATCAAGGGGAGCGGGGGCGAAGCGGAAGCGGTGCGGCTGGCCCGTGAGATTGAGCGGGGGCAGGCCCCGGCGACAGGTACGGTACGTAATGCAGATCCCGCCTATCATCCGGTGTACAGCCGTATTCCGCCGAAGCCGCTGTTCGCTCCGCAGTATTTTATCCCGAACCCCCGGATCAAAAAAGCCTCGATGGGCTATCAGGCCTCCAGAGGCTGCAGCCGGCACTGCATCTATTGCTCGGAGGGCTACATGAATGCCGGCGCCTGCCGGATTCCTGCGGAGCAGTTCAGCGAAGATATGAAGATCCTGGAGAATGACTATCAGGTGCATAATATTACTTTTGTAGACGGTGTGTTCAATCATGATGTGGAGGAGACGATGGAGTTCTGCCGGCTGATCGGCCGCACCAGCCCCTTGCTGGAATGGAGCTGTGCCCTGACTCCGGCCCATATTACCGGGGACCTGATCCGCTTGCTGAAGGGGAACGGCTGCCGCTTCGTGGACATCGGGGCCGACTCGGGTTCGCGGCAGCTGCTCCGGCGGATGGGCAAGCAGTTCACCCCGGAGCAGCTTGTTGAACTGGGACACCTGCTGGAGCAATATCAGCTTCCCTATTCAGTATCGCTGCTGTTCGGCGGGCCGGGAGAGAATGCGGAGACGGTGCAGGAGACGGTGCAGCTGGTCAATCAGATGAATCCGGTCTATATTCTGGCCAGCCAAGGCATCCGTGTCTACCCTCACACCGCACTCTACAATATCGCTCTACAGGAGCAGGTGATCCAGGCTGAGGATAACTTGCTTTTTCCGGCCTATTACCAGTCTAAGGACTACAGCGCTGACTTGCTCACCGATGCTCTGTCCGCATCACGCCACATCTATAAGGATATGCTTATGAATTCAATTGGAGGAAGGACTTGATAGAATGAACAAGCCAGTGTACCCGTTCCGGGAGATCGGGATCGGACATTATCCCATGGGGAACACTCCGGTGTCGTCAGAGGACAGCGCACGGTTGCCGTCCCTGATGAACCTGAATCAAGCTGCGGCAAGCTCCAAGCTGGCCTATGTACATATTCCGTTCTGCGATTCCATCTGCCCGTTCTGCCCGTACCCGAAGGCGTTCAACGAGCAGGGAGCCCGCCAGGAATATCTGGCTGCGCTGTTCCGTGAGCTGGAGATGTACGGGATGACGCCGCAGATCCGCAATTGCTCGGTGGAAGCGCTATATATCGGCGGCGGGACGCCAAGCGTGCTGGACGAGGAAGAGATCACCGCATTATTCGAGCAGCTACAGGCTACACTTCCTATGCAGAGAGTTGAAGAGATTACGTTCGAGGGTAACCCTGCTTCCTTCACCGCCGCCAAGCTTAAGCTGCTCCATGCGCTTGGGGTGAACCGGATCAGTCTCGGGGTGCAGACGTTCAACGATGAGCTGGGCAGACGTCTCGGGCTGCTTCAGACCGGTGAGGATTCCCTGCGGAGTATTCAGGATTCCAGAGAGGCGGGCATTGCGAACGTCAGCCTGGACCTGATGTACAATCTGCCGGGCCAGACGATGGAGGAATGGCTTGCGGATCTGGCGAAGGTAGTGGAGCTGGAGATCGGTCATGTCACACTATTTCCGCTGAAGATCATTCCCGGCTTCGGTCTGGCGAAGCGCATTGCCAGCGGTGAGCTTCCGGCCTGCGGCGGACTTGAGCTGGAGCAGCAGATGTATATAGAGGCTTGCCGTTATCTGGAGTCGCAGGGCTATTCGGTGGAATCCACGTATGATTTCGTCCGGCCGGGAGGCCATCATGTGTATAGCCGCAAGCATTTCGATGATTACCTGGACCTGCTCTCTGTGGGGCTGGGGGCGTTCGGCGATGTGGGCGGCTATGCCTACCAGAATGTGAAATTACTCCCTGAATATGTGAAAAAGATTACATCCGGCGACCTCCCTATTGCTTTAGGCTACGAAGTGAAGGCAGAGGATCTGCCTAACCAGTTCCTGGCGATGGGCCTACGCCGTACAGCGGTTGACCGCCAGCAGTTCCGCCGCAAATTCGGAGTTTACCCGGAGGAGCATTTCCCCGAGCTGTTCGACAAGTTCGTGAAGGAAGGGCTGGTGGAGATCCGCGAGGACACGATTGCGCTCACGCGTTTCCACGGGTTGTTCTGGGGCAACAATGTATGTAAGGAGTTCTGCGAGGAGCAGATCAAGATGGCTTTTCCAAAATGATGGAGGGGTACTGAAATGAACAGTAAAGTGAGTAAAAATGTCTTCTATGGCGATCTCCAGGAGGCCGGGAAGTATGCGGAGCTGGAGCAGCGTCTGCTCGGCGAGTCGAATCTGCCGGGGCCGCGGGCGAATCTGGGGGCGGCTTCCACCTTCGCGGATGCTTTCGCGTCGGATTGGGTGGCCAGTGAAGCCTGGGAGCTGCTTGTGCAGTGGACGGGCAAGACAGAGGCGGAAGCTCCTACAGATGATCCCCGCGAGTTCCTGCCGTTCTGCGCGCTCCAGGCGATGGGCAGCTATTACCGCTATGCGGAGCCTGCCCGTCAGCAGATCATTCTGGAGCGCTGCCGGGCGGCGATGAACGATGCACGCTGGCGGATGCGCGAGGCGGCAGCGATGGCGCTGCAGCGCATCGGGGAGCAGGACTTCGGCGTGCTCCGCGCACTGTTCGACGGCATGAAAGGCACGGCTAACGCGCTGGAGCAGCGGGCCTTCGTCGCTGCCCTGGCCCACCCGCCGATGCTGAAGGAGCAGGCCAATGTCCTGTATGCACTGGAGCTGTCCGAGGAGATCCTGGACGGCATTGCTGAAGGCCGGACCCACTGCAATGCGGAGGAATTCCGCGTGCTGTCCAAGGGTCTGGAATACGCAGTTAGCGTCTTCGTGGAACGCGCCCCCGAAGCCGGCTTCCGCATGCTCGCCAAGTTCGCTGTAACCGATGACAAGCGCATGCAAAAGATCGTAAAATCCAACCTCGGCAAAGCCCGCCTGGCCAAAAAATTCAGCCAGGATGTGGAGCGCATTCAGGTGTTGATGAATGCTTGATGCGTGGGGCGAGGGGTGAGTGATGCGGCCTCGTGGTGGATTGGAGGTGCAGCGTATTGCTCCTGGGAAATATGCCCGTAGAGAGAGCGAACCCGCCTGGTCACCCGAGTCTGCTCCTCCGCGGACCTGAGGGCCGTTATTTTCAAAGAATGGTTACTTCTTTGCCGGTTTGCGGACTGTGGTGCGCTTATTGTCTCACTGCGAGGCGTTTTCAGGCGGCATATCCATCAATAACGGCCCTGTAGTCCGCGAATGCTGGAAAAGTTGGATTTTTCGCGGAATAAGGGCCTCTGAGTCCACTACGAAAGTGGGAGAGAGCACCATGCTGAGGGTCTAGTCAAGTAAAGGGAACAGAGATAGCCGGCCTGCATACTGAAGTATGCGGTCCGGCTTATTTGCAGTGTGTTGAAATACCCCGGCCGATACCATGTGGAGACAATTTAGGATTATGCAGAATGTGGCCGAAGAGGTACAATAGAAACAAAAAGTCGGTGCGAATGCCAAGCTCTCATGAAATCCTAGGGGGTTTCGCACCTCAGAATTTGTCGAAACTCTCAGGAATCGAGGGAGTTCTTGAAAAGTCAAGGGTGGACAGATACCTTTTCTAGATTGGAACAAAGGGATATATAGTGTATGTATACGGGAAAAGCATAGGTTGTGCTGTTTTCCGCTGTCGCACTCTACGTGAGTGCGTGGATTGAAATATAGCTTAAAGACTCTCATATAATCATCTATAGTGTCGTCGCACTCTACGTGAGTGCGTGGATTGAAATCAATACCAGAAATCATGTCCTCCGGGTCTGGTTAATGTCGCACTCTACGTGAGTGCGTGGATTGAAATTATCTGCTATACCTGTCGAATCAAATCGCATCCATGCTGTCGCACTCTACGTGAGTGCGTGGATTGAAATGCATTAGATCTTTGCGTCAATACATTTGCGTCATTGTCGCACTCTACGTGAGTGCGTGGATTGAAATCTCAGCTCAAATAGCGCAGGAATACAGACGGGAACGGTCGCACTCTACGTGAGTGCGTGGATTGAAATTTTCAGCATAATCCTTAGAGTTTGGATCAAGTCTGTCGCACTCTACGTGAGTGCGTGGATTGAAATACGGTGGATCTCTCTCTCTTCGACCCGGTAGCTAGTCGCACTCTACGTGAGTGCGTGGATTGAAATGCGGCAACTGATCCGATTACCGTAGATGCTGCGGTGAGTCGCACTCTACGTGAGTGCGTGGATTGAAATATTAATGAGTTTAACAAAGTGAGTGACGAAAAATGTCGCACTCTACGTGAGTGCGTGGATTGAAATGCATGGTATGAGTGCCAATAGCATCCAAGCCAACGTCGCACTCTACGTGAGTGCGTGGATTGAAATATTTTTGTAATAGGCGAGCAGGATCTCGATCTCGTCGCACTCTACGGGAGTGCGTGGATTGAAATCCTAAATAGGGATGGCGGAACAGAAACGGGACGAGTCGCACTCTACGTGAGTGCGTGGATTGAAATTGGCCCCCCATGGCCGTAAATGTAGATGTTGCAGTCGCACTCTACGTGAGTGCGTGGATTGAAATTTGAGACGCCTGTGCGGAGCCGGCGGGAAATTTCTGTCGCACTCTATGTGAGTGCGTGGATTGAAATCATGGGGGTTTGTCCCTGCTGGATGAATGTAAACGTCGCACTCTATGTGAGTGCGTGAATTGAAATCTCCAGGTCAGACAAAAATGAATCCGCATTATGTGGTCGCACTCCGTGTGAGTGCGTGGATTGAAATGCACCAAAAAGGCCGACCGCTATGCGACCGACCAAGGGGATATTCAACCACTCCTATCCTGATACATCTGCATTGTGTTGCCCGGAATTTTCCAATGCCGCTGTAAGACGCGGCAACGGTATCCCTAATTTTTTCGCTTCCCGCACAACTTCATGGATTGCAAAACCTGCTTTACTATTGTTGTATTCCATGAAAAGCCGTGCTAAGCTGCCTTTTGCTAAAATAACCTTGTTAAACAGGATGCCGAGAAGTGCGGGCGGAGTCTTGGTTAACAGTAGAGTGATCATATCCATTTTTGCGCCTCTTGCTTTCAGTACAGGGATAATCTCTCTCATATGCTTGCCGACATTCGCGAAGGAGTCGCTATGATTCATGATTGCCGGAAAGCTTCCCCGTCTCAATACCTCGGTCTCCATAGCGGCATTCATGGCAAAGTGATTCCATAGCCAGCTTTGCATATCCTTAATCCAGCTAATTTTAAAATAGGCACTTTCAAATAGCGCTTTGACCTTGTTATTAATAGGTTCAGTACCTGCCCGTGGCTGTTCCAGAAACAGCATTTTTAAAAAGCCGCCTCTAAGCCTGTTGTCCTCAATGCCACCGCCGCCTCCCGGGAACCCAAAGACCACATTGTCCATAGACAGGGGGGAGATCGAAGAATTCAAATCCTGCCAAAGGTTATTGAAGATGAGGACAGGCGTGCTCCCAGCAGTAGTCGATATTAGTTGTGTTGCTGCCGGAAGCTGCTCCGTGTTGACACTCACAATAATGAGATCATAATTTGGTCGAATCTCTTCGTGTAATTTGACGTTCCAGCTTTCTTGGATGAGCTGCTTCCCTTTTCGTGCGTCCCACATTTCAAGCTCAATGCTGCTGCCTAAGGTTTCCTTTCTCCCTTTTCTAACGTAGAACTCCACTGTATGTCCTGCCTGTTCAAAAGCCCAAGCATATTGGGTCGATATGACACCTCTGCCGAAGAATAAAATTCGCATATTAGCCTCCTGAGCCTATATATTAATCCTTGTTAATAATCCAACAACGTGTTGTATAATTTATTGTATAGAAGCTCTATAGGACCATCAACCATCAGATTTTTAAGATCTGTCGTGTAATCGATGTACGGAAACTGGAGGCAAATAATGAAAAAGCAACCTGAACTTACGGATAAAACAAGGCAAACCTTTATCAATGTATTCTGTGATTTATATAGCCAGAAACCAATCGAAAAAATAACCATCCAAGAGATCGCTAAGCGATCAGGATATAACCGCAGTACCTTTTATCAATACTTTACGGATATCTATGAATTGTTGGACTGCGTGGAAGAGCGTGTCTTCAAATCCATTAAAGAGGAAATGGCAAGCAGAGAGTTCTCCACACATACCTTCCAAGATGCACTTCAATGCCTGGAGAATGCAGAGGAAATTTCAATACTGAAAGCCCTCTTGGGCGACTATGGTTCTGTTCATTTTATTGAACGGCTGAAAAGAGAAATTCCCTTGGAGAGATTGATTGTGGACCTTCCGGCAGATGAAGCTTTAGCACCGTATATCATTGAGTTTTACATATCCACACTAATGTCGATGTTTCGCCTTTGGATACGGAATGACAAAGATCTGTCGTCGGAAGAATTGGTCAAGCTGGTAGATACCCTGTTTACAAACGGAATTGGGACTACGGTGATTCCTTAATGTGTTAAGATACCGCTTATTCGAAACCGATACTGTTTAAGTTCGTTGTATAAGGAAAGGAGGTGTGGATGATGAACAATAAGTCTCTTTTAACCGGTACAGCTTTAGGCTTGTGTTTTGGCGTGGTATTTGGTGCAGCCCTCCATAGTATTCCACTTGGCATTGCTTTCGGGATTATCTTTGGGGTTGTCTTCTCCATGACGGTAAAACCTGAAGAAGGATGATTTTATGCTACGTGGGGCTATAACAGCCCCTTTTTTATGTATGCTTCTATATAGAGGATTTTTACTTAAAAGGGTGAAGCCTCCTCTGTGATAAGAAAGGGTAAAAAACGTAGAGGATGGGATGCCATGAAAGCGTTAAAATCGATGTACTATCAATTTATTAGGGAACCGCTGTGGTTTAAAGTGTTAATATCTTTGACTTTACTTGCTTCTATTCTCTTTAGCAGTTCAATGTTTTCGGATCATGTCTATTTTAATATTATTGCCAAGTTAGCGGCCGCAATCTTTTTTTGCTCATACGGAATCAAAATGCACAGAAACCGTCAAATTTCTGTTATTTTCTTTGCGCTAACTGTTTTGAGTATTATTCTGGCAGTTATCCAATTCTCACAACTAAACTAAATCAACAATTAAAACATTACCGAGAAGCCATTTCGTGACATGAATTCACAGCTCTTGTCTTAATGGGGGGTCGCATTATGAATTTTTGGCCGATGAAATTCATTTCAGTTCTAATTTGTTTTGCATTGACGGTATGGGGATGTGCTGGCTTGAAAAGCAATGGAACGGAGCATGTTAGGGCAAGTGATTTCATTATTCCCTTGAACGTTAACGAAATGTTGAAGCGTCCAGAGACTGGGGTTATTAAATATTTTCAAAACCGTCGTGAAGATTTTGAAATTCTAGGCAGTTATCTGTTAGAGAATGAAAACGTGTTCCAGACTCGGCCTGTCATACTTCAACAAGATTATTCCATCGAGAACATCCAAGACCCTGAAATTCAAGAAATCGCTCAAACATTGTTTCAAGAAGGTATTGTAAAAAGGATATCCTCCTTAAATGATGCCCCTAGTAAAAGTATTGACTTTTTGTTTGATGCCGAAGACAACTTGTATCAACAAGGCATAACCTACCTCAGCCTACCAGAGATGGCCAAAGGGGATCCTTCGAAATTCAGCTATGTGAATGACTATAAGAATCTGGGCGGCGGCTGGTACTATTATGTCTTCCACTATGACAAACTTAAAAATGAAGATGAATTTCGGAATCTAGCTTGGGCCCAAATCTCAAAAAAGGAAAGAAGCACTTTAACCACGCAGAAAGAGAAAGCCATAGTGATCCTAGAGTCTGGAAAAAACATTGGCTATTGGATTGATGACAGAAAGTCAGAGGTTGTTGTATCCGTTCAACTTGATACGGAAATGAACGGCCCACTGGGACCGATTACAATGTTTTTTGATCCAATGACCAAAGATTTGATCGGGGGCAATCTGCGTTTTTAATAGGCAAGAAATTAACTGTTCTGCTTGCAAAAGAAGAATGGCACTATTAAGACGTTATGGAGAGAAGATTGCGGTGGCGCACATCAGTTTTCGAAGATAAAGAGAGGACGATCAGAACATGAATGTGGAAGTGTATACGTTAAATGCGTTTACGAAAGGGGGGCGTGGCGGTAATCCGGCAGGCGTTGTCTTGGAGGATGGCCTTTCTCTGGATGCTGCCCAAATGCAGCTTATAGCGAAGGAATTGGGCTTTTCAGAGACGGCTTTTATGGAAAAATCCCTGCTTGCGGATTACAAAATCCGCTATTTCACCCCGGCCAGCGAAGTTAATCTGTGCGGACACGCCACGATTGCTGCGTTTGGGCTAATGCATTCGCTGGGTTTGTCAAAGGAAGGGACCTCCTATTCAATTGAAACCAAGGCAGGGATTCTGGAAGTCGATATTAGCTCCGAGGGTCTTGTTTATTTGTCACAGGCTTTACCACAATTTCTTCAAAAGATATCCTGTGAGGAAATCGCCCCATCTTTGGGGATGGATGCCGGGGATCTGAAAACCGGGTTACCCATCCAGATTGTTTCAACGGGCCTGCGGGACATTATGATCCCGATCCGCAGCAGGGAGCTCTTGCATGAGGTTGAGCCAAATTTTGATGCCATAACCGCCATCAGCGAAAAATATGATGTAGTTGGATATCATCTGTTCACGATGGATACTCCAGACGACGCTGCTGCGGAATGCCGGAATTTTGCGCCGCTGTACGATATTCCCGAGGAGAGCGCGACAGGAACATCCAACGGTGCTCTGCTCAGCTATTTGTACCAACATGGCCAACGATCCTTGCAGGAAGTAGAGAATGTCATGTTCAGGCAAGGATATTCGATGGATTGTCCTTCCGAAATCAGGGCAGGACTGCGCCTAAGCGAGAGCGGTGAAATCAATCAGGTTCGGGTTGGCGGTGCAGTGGCTGGCATTGAACGAAGACATATCATGATATAAGCGGAATCAAAAAGCCTGTTTGCAGCTACCCGGTCGTATAATTTTTCCATTTCAGGGCAAGATAAAACCGCAGGATTTTGATTTCTTTAATGAAGGAGAAGACTATGGTTGAAAAATACGGCCCTCAAATGAAAAATCATCAAATGTCCACATGGATTGATGAATTAAAACAGAAATTAAACCATATGGATGATGCCGAAATTGTTGAGCTCAGAATGGGTACCAGTGCCTCAGTCCATCTTTTATACATAAAAACGTTAATCGATCCAGAGCGTTTAAACGAGACGATTATTCAGCCACTTCATCGTTCTGCTTGCAATTCGCTTTCTTCATGCATAACCAATGCCAAAGTTTCGGAAGTTCTATCGATCGAAGATGCTGAGCAAAAAATAATGCAGGGATTTATTCTTCTAAACGATTCAGTCAACGATCAGTGGTTAGGCGTCCAACTGGAAAGCCCTCTTGGTCGGGCAGTTGAACCTTCCCAAACGGAAACTGTTATATATGGAGCGAAAGACAGCTTCAGTGAACAAATCGATAAAAACATTACAATGTTGCGCAGACGTTTGCCTATAACTACATTAAAAACGGAAAGCTTTACTATTGGTTCACTGAGTAAAACGAAAGTTGTGTTACTGTACATAGACGGATTAACAAATCCAGAATTTGTTTCCCTTGCAAGAAAGAAAATTGAAAGTGTGGATTTCGATCAATTTTTAGACTCCTCTCAGCTTGCAGCTTTTATTGAAGATCATAACCATACGGTCTTTCCGCAGTTTCTACAAACGGATCGGCCGGATGCCTGCGCCTATGCCTTAGGTGAGGGAAAGCTGACGCTATTGGTTTCCAATTCACCGTTTGCTTTAATTGCTCCCATTACTTTTTTTCATCTACTCCAATCTCCGGAAGACTACTTCCTTCGTTGGCCGGTAGCCAGTTTTTTACGTTTAATCCGGTACGGAAGTTTTATTGTTTCTTTGACGATGATTCCTTTTTATGTTGCGTTAACGACATTTCATTACCAAATGGTTCCGCTGCCGCTTCTTTACGTATTATTGGAATCGAGAGGCAAATTGCCCTTTACTCCGTTTGCGGAAGGATTATTCATGATCGTAACGCTGGAAATCATCAAAGAAGCAAGTTTGCGAATGCCGACCAAAACCAGTCAAACTTTAGGGGTTATCGGTGGTATCGTCATTGGACAAGCTGCTGTAGAAGCAGGCTTTGCAAGTAAAGTATTGATAGTGTTGATGGGTATATCCGCTATTGCTTTCTTTTTAGTTCCCAACTATCAAGTTACAAAATCCATGGTACTGATGCAAATTCTTCTTCTTGTCCTTGCATCGTTTCTGGGGTTGCCGGGAATCGTGATCGGGCTGATCGGGATTCTTGCACATCTCCATGCATTAACGTCATTAGGTCAACCTTATTTAGCACCGATCGCTCCTTTTTATGGAAAGGATTGGAATGACCTCTTTATCCGCGGCCCTTTAATTTGGATGAAAACGCGTCCGAAATATCTAAAACCACTACGGAAATGGCGACAGGAGATGAAGAAGTGAAGAGTTTATCCTTATATAATCGAACTTCCACTCCTGGCGGTATCTATTTCGTTCTATTAGTGAATCGCATGCAAATGCATTATTTTATTTTAATCATGCCGGTTTATTTGGTTCATTCGTATATGGTTTGGGGAATTGTCGCGATGGGGCTACTGTCCCAACTTAATTTGATGATGATGTCCAAATGGTTTACTTCCAGTTATGCAGCGAAAGGCTATCAAGGATTTTTACAGCTTTTCGGGAAACGGACGATTCAAGTTTTCGCAATACTTGGATTTTTGATAATATTGTTAAAAATTTCAGTCATCACACTGGGATACGTTGATATGCTCCAAAATTTTATTTTTCCATCTATGGATAAAAGGTGGCTGATCCTAATCATTCTTTTGATCAGCTTATATGTGGCTTCACATGGAATGGAGAATACATTGCGTTTTGTCGTCATCGCCTTTCTTTGCGGGGCTTGGATTTCAGTCCTGTTTATTCCTTTCTTCTTTCAATCGGATGCCAATTACCGCGATTTGTATCCTCTCATACCCACCGAATGGTCAGGACAATCATGGCAAGGTTTGTTGTTTATTTGGTCGGCATTTTCCGGTCCGGTATATTTGGCTTTTATGGTTCCATGGTTGAGCTCCAACCAAAAAATATCGAAATACCTGGTCATTGGAAACATGCTGTCGATCATGGAATATTTAGTATTGTTCGTTGCTTCGGTATTGTTTTACGGTTCGTACTACTTACGCAAGATCGATTTTCCGATAGGATATATGGGAAGCTACATTCAAACGAGCGGTTTAGAACGAATCGATTACATCCTTATCTCTTTCCATATGTTTAATTATGTGTTTGACATTTCAATTCTTCTGTTATGTTTTTATGGAGCCGGAAGAATCTTTATGAGAAAAATGAAAGAACGCACGACTTGGATCGGATTATTGTCGAGTTGGTTCGTCATTTTGATAAGCATCATCTTAATGGATCAATGGTTATGGCAAACGGTTCCGGGTCAAAAGATGTTACTGAACCTTCAAATCTGGATCGGCGCATGCATTTATTTACTTATTCCTACGATCCTTTTCACTACTGTCAAACGAAAGGAGAGTATGTAGGCATGGTTCCATACAAGCACTATGGTTTATTGGCGATTGTAAGCGTTATGTGGATGGCCGGCTGTTCTTCTCCATATGTCGAGAACAATAAGATTGAAGAGATTGCTCCGGTAGTTTTCTGGTCGGTTGACAAGGGGCCGGAAGGAAAGTTGAAAATCAGCACTTTAGTACCACCGCTCATCCAAGAAAAAAAACGTCTTCTCTCCAAGGAAGTCGATCTGTTAAAGCAGGGAGATCAGAAGTTTAATTTAATTTATTATCGGGAATTAAAGCAGGGGCAGCTGCGAATGTTAATAATTAATGAGGAGCTGGCAAAAAAAGGAGGCATTGAAAAGCTGATCAATACCATACTGGTTGATCCTGATATTTCAATGCGTGTCTATTTGTTGATTGTCAGAGGCGATTTTGATGAATACATAAAAAATCAATTGACGGAGCAAGAAAACCAAGATTATTTTCTTTATCGGATGTTAAAGCATTACGAGGAGCATAATCAAGGTGAAATGAGCATCGTCAATATTCATAAATTCATGAAGAAGGTATATTCCCCTTTTAAGGATCCGATCCTGCCGGTTTTTCATTCGGATAAGAACAATTTCAATTACATAGGAACAGCCATCTTCCAAAACGATAAAGAAGTAATGGTCATTCAAGACGTGGACGATAATATTTTTCAACTTCTGGATAACGATCATTTTCTAAAAGTCTTGGCCATTCCAAAGCTATCTATCAGTTTAGGACGGATTCGATCCAATGTTCGCATGAAACTATCGAGGGACTATTCATCCTTGTCTTTACATGTGAGCTTGAAAGGAAGAATTGAGGAGTACCAGGGAGAATTGAATATTCAAAGTGAGGAACAATTGGAACATTTAATTCATGAAACTGAGGTCTACCTTGAGGAACAAACGTCAGATTTATTAAAAAGAATGCAACGTTGGAAAGTCGATCCCTTAGAGGTCGGAACCCATTCGCTTAAGCCGTTTTCTAAAGAAATAACGGATGAGCAATGGTTGAAACATTGGGAAAACATGAGAATTAATGTTGACTACGACATCAAAGTACATCCTTTGATTAATGGAGCGGTTGATATGTTTCAAAACAAGTAAATCGTTCCGAGCCGCTTAAGAGCGCATGATAAATTATCGACGTTAATCGGTGAGGGATATTAAATCATTACACTGTAAAACGGATGAACGATCGGGATTGGGTTAATTGAACAGATTGTTATTGCTATCGGGGAACGAAAAAAGACAATACACGACTCGCCATTCGAGTTTTGAGCTGTCTTTCTTTTTGTTATTCAAAAAAAATTCCGGGAATCCGCTTAATCGAAAATCATCAGAGAATGTTAGAAAAAAGCTGGTCAAATCTCTTATTTTTTGCTCGTGATTCTTTGTTCGCAATTTTATTGAAAATATCTGCAAATTTGGGCTCGTAGTACTCCATTAATACCTGTTTAAGACTTTCATAATTTCTATAGAAGGCCATTCGGCTGACGCCGGCTGTTCTAACGAGTTCTGAAATCTTCAGCTCTGATATTCTATTCGTTCGCAATAGCTCCAGCAATGCAATAGTAATCCATTCTTTGGTGTCTTTTTTAATAATTTGTGCGTGATCCGTTGCTGCCATTACACTTACTGGAGAAGAAGTATCGTGTGCGGGTAACCCTTCGTGCGATGAGCAGAAAAGATGAAGTGAAAGCCATGATCATGACGGGCGGAGTGACAAATATGGAGGATTTGTCTTTTGTTCAAACGGATCTCGCTGAAAAAGCTGCCTGGGATTTCATTCAACACGAAGGGAAGGGTTTGGAATTTGCAACTGTAAATCCTGTGGGTGTGATGGGGCCGATTCTAGGCAACGATTATTCACATTCAAATGTAATTGTCCGCCAAATGCTAGAAGGCAAGCTGAAGGCTGTCCCCAAAATTTATTCTGATTATGTGGGTGTTCGAGATGTTGCAGAGCTGCATATTCTGGCAATGATTCGTCCTGAAGCAAGTGGCGGAAGAAGCAATTGTAGCCACAGGCAAAAGTAGGATGAAGGTTATCAAGGGACAGATGAAGGTATAAGTTATTGCGGGGACAATTTGCGTTTAACAACTGTCCCTTCTATGTTAGGTCGCCTGCACAGCTCCGACGTTTTGGCAATCCTGCATTCCTCTCACAAATGTCATTCTGGACATCATACCGTAGGTCTGACAAGATAATGAATAGGGTGTTTCCCAAAGATGTAATATGAAAAAAATCCACCCAAAGGAGGAGACGTTACTTAGCGTCACACACCAATCATGCGAGTCAATCGATTACTCTCCATGCTGCTGATCATCTCTGGTCAAGGTACGGTAACGGGCAAGGAGCTTGCTGAGCATTTCGAGGTATCCTTGCGGACGATCTACCGGGATATTGAGCAAATCAGCGAAGCCGGCATACCGGTTGCAGCGACCAGCGGCAAGGGCGGAGGATACTATATTATGGACAGCTATAATGTGAGCAATCTCTTTCTTAATGGGGATGAAGCTCATACGTTTGTAGCTGTAATGAAGAATTTACACGGCTTGTTTGGCCGAAACGAAGCTTTTAACGACATCCTGCTGAAGGTTGAACATACCTATAAGCGGGACTCCAATCAGGATAAACTGACTCTGGATTTGTCCCATTTCAGCATGGAGCAGGAGATTAAGGAGTACCTCGGGATCATAAGCGAGGCCATCACGGAGAATAGGCTGCTGGTGTTCGACTACATCAACAGGGATATGGAATACCTGGAGCGGACTGTCGAGCCGGGTCAGAAACGACTACCGCAGATTTAAGCTCGTGCGGATCAGGCAATTGGAGCAGGGGCCGCCGTTTGAAAAAAGAGAGCTGTCGACAGAGCGGATCGCCGATGTCATTGAGCACAATTATTCGCAGGCGGGCATACAGGTTGTGTTGAGATTCACTTCGCGAATTGGCGCGCAGCTTTCCGAGTATTTTGAGAAAGAGAAGATTAGCCGGGGTGAAGATGGCTTCTATCTCGTTACGGATACATTTCCTCATGAGGAGGGTCTGCTGAAATTCATTCTAGGCTTCGGCAAGGAGTGCGAGCTGCTGGAGCCTCGTGTATTACGGGCGGAGCTGCAGCAATATATGCACAATATGCTTCTATCCTACAATGACTGACCCCCTGGTGTCAGTCATTGTGTTTTATAGTAGGGATATCGGCGGGACCCAATACATAACGCCGCTATAACTAGGTTAGGAGTGAACCGACTAGATGAAAGCCTGCATTTTGGATGAAGATGTCAATGAATGGGGTACGAAGGACGCGCGGACAGAACTGATATACAAGCTGCACAGATTGGAGGAAGAACAGTATATCCTACGAGAGGAAGAAAGCTTCCAAGACTTCACCGATCTGATGCTGAGGCATATTGGTGACCCGGAGCCAGAGCTTCGTGAGCATATCTATTCTACCTTTTACATATGGCTGAAGCGCGATAATAAGTTCACAGATGAGGAAATGCGGCATCTATTGACTATTCTGATGGACGACCGGCATTTGTTCTACCAGATAGGAAGCGACGGCGACCACAGCGTACTTACCAGGGCATTCGCGGTTCTGCCGATCGCTCTTATTATGCAACGGAACAGGATTCAACCATTCTTGACGCCAAAAGACTTCCAGCATCTAAAGCGCTCGCTGCTTCGCTACCACCAGGAGGAGAAGGACCTGCGCGGTTATCTGCCAGCCGAAGGCTGGGCTCATGCCGCAGCTCACGGGGCAGATGCTCTGGAGGAGCTGATCCGCTGTACGGAAAGCGATATTGCGGTGCAGCACGAGGTATTAGAGGCGGTTACAGGGATGCTGCATAACGGTGTCCGGATTTTTGACGAGGAGGAGGATGAACGCATGGCAAGTGTTGTGGACACGATGATCAGCGAAACGCTGCTTCCGCAGCAGGAGATTGCTGACTGGATTCATAGCTTGGCGCAGTGCACGGAATGGCACGATACACGCGCACAGAGAGTCGCCAGAGTGAACGGGAAAAATATTGTGCGCAGCCTGTACTTCAGAACGATTGCCCGGAATGACGGGGATAATCTTATTCTTACCAGCGCTATGCTGACGGCTGAAGCTAAATTAAACTCTTTTAACGAGGCAAATCCTACATATGGAGGTAACGAAGCATGAGTACTCACTACTATTTCAGTTGGTTTAATGATGTTTTGCCAGAGAAGCTGGTTGAGTGGCTGCAGGAGGATCTACAAGACAGACAATCGCTTGTTATGATTAGCGCTCAACCCTCTGATTATGAAGACGGGCAGATTAACTTTGAGGATATTTCTGAATGGACATGGTTAACTCAGGCTAATTTTATGTTTGATGAGAATCATTACATCGATTACCGCATGCAGAAGGAAGAAGCCCGGCAATGGATTCAGAACGCCTCGGTCATTTTTTTATGCGGGGGAGATCCGGTTCAGCAGCACGATTTTTTGGCGGAATACGAATTAACGAATGTGATTAGAAATAGCAGTGCCGTGATCTTGGGGGCCAGCGCCGGTTCGTTGAACATGTCTGCCAAATGGGTAACCTCGCATAATGCCGCTCATACCGTTGAAATAGATACCACTCAGGATGGGTTGGGCTTTGATCCGTTTGCCTATGAATCACACTCGCAACGCGACTATGCCTCGTTCGTTCAAGGCTACCTGTTCCCCTTATCGGAGGAGCTCGATGTATATGCGGCAGAGCAGGAGAGTGCAATGCGTGTAAAAGACGGCAAAATCGAAATCATGGGTCCGGTATATTATATATCCCGCTCGAAGATTCAGAAAATAAGCGTATGACCACGGAGTAGTAACCGATTGCGTTAATATATTGGTTATTCCTATGAACATAATCGCTTTTATATATTAGACCAATAAGAGATAACGACATATGATGTGTTTATCATAACGAAGGGGAATGATCTGATGTCTATATATGATTTTCAGGTAACCAAGATTGGCGGGGAGACCATTGATTTATCGGTATACCTCGGAAAAGTACTCCTTATTGTAAACACAGCCAGTAAATGCAGTTATTCTCGCCAATTCGCTGATCTTCAGAAGCTTTATGACAATCATAGGGAGCAGGGCTTTGAAATCCTCGGTTTTCCTTGTAACCAATTTAATGAGAAAGAGCCGGGGAGCAACTCAGAAGTGCAGGAATACTGTACGGGCCACTTTGGAGTGACATTTCCGTTATTTGAGAAGGTGGAGGTTAGGGGGCAGAACCCGCATCCATTATTTGAGTTTTTAACGAATCAAGCGCCGTTTCAAGGTTTCGATACCCAGACTGTGAACGGTCAATGGATGCAGAATTTCCTGCAAGAAAAGTATCCTGACCTATACGCAGGGCATGGGATCAAGTGGAATTTCACAAAATTTCTGATCGGCCGGAACGGACAAGTACAGGGTAGATACGAAACACCGACGGAACCCTTTGAAATACAGCCAGCGATTGAAGCGTTGCTAGACTGAATGTTGCTCCTTACCTCGTAGGGTAGTATAATCTTCCAAATATGAGGAGTGAGGAGACTGAAAAATGACTGAACAAACAGTAGACAGTAGAATAGCAACATTAGGAATCGTTCTTCCCCATGCAAGCGAACCTGCAGCTAAATATGCAAACTTCGTAAAAGTAAACGGGTTATTGTATGTTTCAGGTAAGGGCCCTGCTGGAACGCCTAAAGGCAAGTTAGGTCAAGAGTATACAACGGCAGAAGGTTATCAGTTTGCACGGCAGACTGGGATTGAAATTTTGGCTGTACTAAAAGCAGCTTTAGGTACACTGGATAAAGTGAAACGAGTTGTTAAAATTCAGGGCTTTGTTAATGCCACAGCTAATTTTGAAGAACATCATAAAGTGTTAAATGGCTGTTCTGATCTTATGCTGGATGTTTTCGGAGAAAAAGGTATCCATGCACGTTCAGTCTTTGGAGCTGTTTCGGTTAGAGACAATCTTCCAATCATCATTGATTCAATATTTGAGGTTGAAGAATAAAGGAGAACACAGGAGGAAACCTTGGAATGGACTTTCGATTAAGACTTGATGGTGCGTTAGACGATATATATGAACCGCTGTGGCAGTTACGGATTCAGCTCACCAATGAAGAAAAAGCGCTGCTCCGAAGCAAAAAGGTGCGGCGTCTTCATTACATTCGGCATGGCGGCGCTTCTTTCATCAATACCCACCATACCTACAGCCGCTTACAGCATACGTTGGGTGTATTTGCGCTTACAGCGCATTTTGAGCCGGATAATCGTTCGTTGCGGGCAGCCGCATTACTGCATGATATCGGACATGCGCCTTTTAGTCATACGTTAGAATCCCTTCCAGGCGTGGATCATCATGAATGGACGCGGGAGGCCGTATTTTCACAGGAGATCGTTGACATCCTAGCCCGTGCGAATATTCGTACAACAGATATTATGGACTATATAGATGGTTCGAAGCGTAGCCTACTGAGGAACAAGGACGGAATTCTTCATGCAGATCACCTGGACTCCTGGATCAGAAGTGCATTTATCGGCGGTTATCTGACTATTTCGACTGATGAACTTTTAGAAGCGATGAGCTATAGAAATGAAAATCTCCAGTTCACACTCGAAGCTGGCAAGCAGGTCACCGGGCTCATATGGGAAGAAGCCCGCATGCACGCTTCCCCGGCGAATATCGGCATAAACGCGATCATGAGAAAATTGGCTGGCCGCTTAATACATAAGGATGAAATCGAAGCAGCGAAGCTGCCCATCATGACGGATACGCATATTGAGCAGTTGCTTTGTAGTGATCCAGACACAAGGGAAGAGTATGAGCGGTTGCTTATGGAATCATGGCGAATTCGCGTGTCGCGGGAAAAGCCTGCTTTTCCAGTGGAAACGGCAGTATTGAGTAAGCTCTATCTCGCAATGCCGCTCATCCAAGGTGTGTTGATCACCGAATATTCACAAGACTGCCTCGATACGATCAACCAACTTACAGAGCTGCTAGGCACCTACTACGTTTGGTGGGAGCTTTAATATGATAGAATCTGTTACACCCGTTTTCGAACTGTGCATCAAACCTTTCTCGAATAATCACACACTGGGCTCATGTGCATATAATTGATGATATGATTATTTGTATTTCTGGAGGTTTAGCTCATGCATAGGATGTATCCTTATCCGTATTGGTTTAGAGCACAATTCGTCCCCGTTTGGGCCACTACCACACAAGAAGCACTTGAATTAATGAGGAATGCCGTACAAGGCGAACGAAATGATGAACTTTTTTATGATCAACTCATCAAACTTGCTCCCAACCAAGATCAAGTTGACGTGATTACCTCTATTCGGAATGATGAAAGAGGACATAATCAAATGTTCCGACAAATGTATAAGGAATTAACAGGACATGAAGTAACAGGAGTTAGCAACGAAGCTCCGGAGAATGTTAATTCTTATATTGCCGGGTTGCAACAAGCCTTCCAAGGTGAATTATCTGCTGTGGAGAAATATCGAAAGATATGGTTCGGTCTTCCATACGGCATTTACAAGGATACTCTGTATGGCATTATTCTGGATGAGCAAAAACATGCGGCTAAATATAACAATCTCCTGATACAAAACTTAGCTGTAAATCAGTTGTGATCCTACGCACGAAGAGGCCTCTTCTCTCACAGGGAGTGGAGGGGCCTCTTTGCTCTGTTTATGCCCTATCTTCGGACTGCGCAACAATCGTTAAGACTCTTGTTGAAAAAACTTTACTAAGCTAACGGGAAACGTTAGTCCAACAACACAACTGCAGTCTATGACTTTATTTTCTCGTTCAGATCTGCCACCATTTAAAAAGCTGACTCTCCCTTCTGTTGCGCAGTATACGTCTAATGTTCACTGGCCGCATCTCGGGCAGAGTACATAAACTGAAATTCTCTCTCAGTTGAGCAGGAATACTTAAGTCGAAAAGATTTATCACCATAAATTGCACCTTTGTTCATTGATGAGAATGAGAGTTGACTGGGTTTGAGTTAATTCACGGAACGTATTGTATAGTATTACATTTGTATATTATAATGAACAAGAAGGAGGTGCTATTTATTGAATGCTATTCACATCAGGATAGGAAACAACCTGCAGCGTATTAGAAAGAATAGGCAGTTAAGCTTAGATAAGCTCGCTGATTTAACCAAGGTCAGTAAAGGTATGCTTCATCAAATTGAGCGGGGAGAAACGCAGCCCACAGTGACAACCGTGTGGAAAATTGCTACGGGACTCAATATTTCGTTCTCATCTCTGCTTAAAGAGGATGACGCAGTAGTATCCATTGCAACTCGAAAAGAAATTCCAGATTTAACAGAAGACAATGGAAAATGTAGAGTGTACTTACTGTTTCCGTTTGATCCACAGACACGTATTGAAACGTTTACGATTATTCTCAGCCCTACTTGTAACTATGTTTCATTCCCGCATAATGATGGAGTTCAAGAGTATATTACGGTTACCTCCGGAGTGTTCAGTCTACAGATCAAGGACGAAATATACGAATTACAAGAAGGCCAGGCTATAAAATTTACAGGCAATGTTGAACATCGTTATATCAATAAATCGGACGAAGATGTGACCATACAAGTGATTATGCATTATATGGATTCTTAATTGCATGTAATGATTAAGGAGGAATACACGTTGACAAGTCAACTTAAAGATAGTGCCCAGCAGGTTCAAAACAAACTATTGGAGCTGGGGTATGCAAATCAAGTTGTAGAACTGCCTGACAGTACACGAACTGCACAGGAAGCTGCCGATGCGATAGGCTGCGAGGTTGCGCATATAGCGAAGTCCATTATCTTTCGGCTCAAAAATGAAGATAAACCCTTATTGGTTATAGCAAGTGGAGTCAACCGGATTAACGAAAAACAAATTATCAGCCATCTGAATGACAAATTAGGGAAAGCTGACGCTGATTTTGTACGTGAACACACAGGATTTGTGATTGGAGGCGTACCGCCTTTAGGATATAAAGAGTCAATCCTCACTTTTATTGATGAAGACTTGTTACAATACAGAGAGATATGGGCTGCTGCCGGACATCCAAGAGCAGTGTTTCAATTAACACCCGAAGAATTAATTCAAATGACAAACGGACGAGTCATCTGTGTAAAATAAATTCATGTTTACCTTTCTGTCAGCTCGGTAACGGGGCTGTTAGTTCTGTGTGGCGAGTATGCCCCAGGCTCGGGCAGTGTAGAGGTTGGATTTGGTATTATTCCAGACATGCACAACAAGGGGATTGCTACTGAGTCGGTTGGGGCAGTTATAGAATGGGCCTTATCATCAAAAAAAGTCCAAAAAATTGTCGCTGAGTGCCTTATTGATAACATTCCATCTATCAGAGTTCTGGAGAAATTGAATTTTACACGAACCGGAGTAGCGAACGGAATGATTAACTGTAGCCTAATATTCAAACCATATTGCTCATGATATAATCCCAAAAAAGGGGGGATTGCGTTGAGCGGGTTCATAATCGTTATTCTTATTTTTATTATATTTTTTGGAGTATTCAGGAAAAAGGGGTGAGTCCGCTTGACCCTTCAAGCTGTATTTGTGGGAGATACCCGGGTGCGGTGATTGGCGGTGTGGGTTCAACCGATAGGCTTGCAGTCTTTGGATAAATACCGTCACCTGTGGTATGAGCAGGCAGCACCATATTACATTGCTAAGGACCTTCTGAATGCAGCAAAATGGTTGGTAGGCACAATAAAGCGGACCACGCCTGAGTAGGGCAGTGTTGTCCGCTTTGCTTCTCTACAGTTGTATGTTGGAGCGATTCTGAATCTCTAGCTACGCTGGATTATTGCATATTTTCCGGGTTGAACTCCTTTAGGCGGATCAAAGGCTTTTTCCTCTGAATTCCTTTTTTTGTGGTGAGATGTCCTTGTTCGTCCGTTCTTCTCTTAATAAATTGTCCGGTCAAATAATTAATATCATCCTCATCCGCCTGCTCCATGGTTACAGCACCTGTGAAATAGGTTCCGCTCGTGGAGCCAATCAAAAACCAGTCATGATCCTGATACCGAAATCTGTATTTGTTGTACCATCTCCAATTGCTGCCCCCATAATCGCTAACCAGGACAGAACCCCGGTCAATGGTCAGGCTATCAAAAGGATCGCCCCAGATGCCGCCCTCATCCGATTGCAAAATGACATTTTTGGCGATGATCGAGAGGGTGTACGTATTGTTTTTACTGCCAAAAGCGATTAAAAGGGATCGCGGAGATGCCTCGTCCTTACCTGCATCCTTCTCTATGACTGCCGCAACATCTGCGATTCCGTCTTTATTCAGATCTCCTTCAGCAATTGCCTTCTCATCCTGGAAAGGCTCTAAAATGTGCCAACCTGCCGGAATTAGTGCATTGATATTATCTGCTTTAGCAGCTGGCTTTGGGGTATGGGTTGACGCTGCTTTTGCTTCTGCAATTTGAATTTGAGAAGAATCATTATACCCCACTATGTAGCTTAAAAGTGCAACAATACCTACGGACCTTACTATTAGTTTTTTCATTGAGTCAGATTCACTTCCTCTTCATGTGTTTCTGCTTAGTACGTGTACCTACACTAGTATAGCGAATGGATTGATGAACATGTAACACCTTGCACACAACAAAAAAACTACAATATTGAGAGATTTATAGTTATGCAGAATTACTTTCGATGAATTAAAATAGAAAAAGAGAATCGGTGCGAATGCCAAGCTCCCATGAAATCCTCGGGGGTTTCGCACCTCGGAATTTGTCGAATTCTGAAAGATTGAGAGTGCTAGTTGAATGTCAAGGTGTGATTCATACTCTTCTGATATAATATTAAGGGAAAAGAAGTGGAACGATGTGTGAAAGGCATTGGTTATACACTTTTCCGCTGTCGCACTCTACATGAGTGCGTGGATTGAAATAATTGGAACTCAATGTTCCAGACCTTGCGAATATGTCGCACTCTACATGAGTGCGTGGATTGAAATAATGTATAGGAGTGATAAAGCATGTTGTATGCTCGTCGCACTCTACATGAGTGCGTGGATTGAAATTGAGATCGTTGCATCAATTTATGTGTGCCGTGTCTCGTCGCACTCTACATGAGTGCGTGGATTGAAATACAAATGGTTGGCCGATACCTTCCCGGTGGAGCCGGTCGCACTCTACATGAGTGCGTGGATTGAAATAGAAAAAGGAATTAACACATTTTGAAGTGCTAGGCGTCGTACTCTACATGAGTGCGTGGATTGAAATAGTCTTTAATTCAATTACAACCGACTGCCCTTCGGGGTCGCACTCTACATGAGTGCGTGGATTGAAATTGGCAGAACATATTTGGCCCTGTAGTGCAGTTTCGTCGCACTCTACATGAGTGCGTGGATTGAAATCGTCATACTGTTTGCAAGGTCTGTCATTTTACCCGTGTCGCACTCTACATGAGTGCGTGGATTGAAATAGAGTTGGTGCAGGGAATCGGAGACTATCCTATGTCGCACTCTACACGAGTGCGTGGATTGAAATTATAGAGTGCATGTCGAGGGCAACCTGCAAATTTGTCGCACTCTACACGAGTGCGTGGATTGAAATATTTGGGGGAACGAAGAACAAAACAAATCCTATCAAGTCGCACTCTACACGAGTGCGTGGATTGAAATCCAACCCTCAAGGATAACCGCCGTTTGGATGGGCGTGTCGCACTCTACATGAGTGCGTGGATTGAAATCGGTTATTGAAATGAATGGTGGCGGCAAAATGCCTGTCGCACTCTACATGAGTGCGTGGATTGAAATTTGAAGTTTCGACCGGACCGGGAGGAATAATCCTCGTCGCACTCTACACGAGTGCGTGGATTGAAATTCCATCGACTGGATGATATAGAATACCGTTTTTGGGTCGCACTCTGCACGAGTTCTTCACGTCTGTTAAATATATCCCCCTTTTTTTAATGATAAAGGAGGCCCCCTACCGTGCAACAATACATTGTAATCAAAGCTCATACATCTACTTATCCTGATCCAATCATCCTGCAAAAAGGTCAAGAAGTTTGGTATGGCAGGGAGGATACTCAATTTCCTAATTGGATTTTTTGTAGATCAGTGTCCACTAGCAAAGAGGGATGGGTGCCGAAGCAGATTTTAACTTCTCCAGATAGCCATGATATTGCAAAAGTGATCGAAGATTATTCCGCTCATGAACTGACAGTTACTCAAGGAGATATACTGTGGGGGTTAAAGCACTTAAACGATTGGACTTACTGTAAAACGGATAATAACGAATACGGTTGGGTCCCAGCTTTTTGTTTATCTGACTTACACGAATCTGGTTAGCTCCATCTTATAAATAAAAGCACTGAATATCTGCGCAGCCGCAGGACTCAGTGCTTTTTTAATCCTATCCTATTCCTTCCGGCGTACCTCAAATAATTCGTTAGGGCTGACTTCAAAATAGAGGCATAGCTTCATGATTAATTCTGCTGATATTTTCTTTTTATCCATGTTGGTGTTATGCACTAATTCCATAATGGTTGTTCTTCGGTGTCCGATTTCATTAGACAATTTTAGTACTGAGATATTGTGTGCCTTTAAAATTTTGTCGAGTTTACAGTGCAGTGTATATTTATCAAATTCCATGGGGACCTCCTAATAATAATGATTGCACTTTCATAGTGCATGATGTATATTATTGATATAGAAGTTGAACTTTAAACGTGCAGTTTTTGGAGGTAATCAAATGGAGGTTGCTCTATGTCCAAACGTCGCCCTCGCAAACTCAATACTCAAGCTATTCTGGACATATCCCGGAAAAACTTGGTGTGGCCAGAGCTAAATGGATTACCGGATACGATCCACTACTATCATTTGACTGATGCGCTGGGACGTAAATGGCAGACAATTGGTTGTCATGTTACGGATGCGATTAAGGTTTTTAAAATGGGAGCGTATCCACCCTGGACAATTATTATTGAAAAGGCACCTGATACGTCTGACCTAACAGCTCGAGAATTGGTAGCGATTCTTAACTGTGATGACAAAGCGTTAGTTAATGACATGCAAATTATTTTAAATACACCAGTAAGATGCAATCAGTTTATAAATACGATTGTTAACGTTAATCATTATAGCATTTTTACAGTGTTATATGACCTGAAAAATGAGTATCTACTAAATGATCCAATACCCACTCCAGACTTTGAAACTATGTATAAAATAAACCCGATCGAAGCCTTATCCCGATTGTACTTGGAAAATGTAGATACATTGGATTATTGGGATTGGGTGCAAGCTGGAGGTTCCGCTGAGCTGGCCGTTGATTTCAGAAAAGAACAACCCACTTTAACATTTATTCAAGCTATTGAACAGGCTGAACGGGTCAATAGAGCTAGATAAAATACTAGGAGTGAGCAAAATCGTTTTGCAGATTATAAGCTGTCAGGTAAAATAAGGGATAAGGCTGGTGCGAATGCCATGCTCCCATGAAATCCCCGGGAGATTCGCACCTCAGAATTTGTCGAAACTCTAACATTTAAAGAGTGTGCTTGGAAAGTCAAGAGTGGGCTGATACTTTTTCTAGAATAGAGTTTGGAGGAAGATAGTGAATTAATACGGAAAAAGCATAGGTTATGCTGTTTTCCGCTGTCGCACTCTATACGAGTGCGTGGATTGAAATCGTTTATCCTTATGGACACGTACATACACATTGAGTCGCACTCTATACGAGTGCGTGGATTGAAATTCTTCATTCTAGCCTTCAAGTCACGACAAGTGAACGTCGCACTCTATACGAGTGCGTGGATTGAAATTTTACACTGAGGAGGAGAACGTGCCGAAGGATAGTCGCACTCTATACGAGTGCGTGGATTGAAATCTTTCTGTGCACAAGAAACAATGTCTTAACGTTGTCGCACTCTATACGAGTGCGTGGATTGAAATCATGATGTCTTCAGAGTCCAGTTCAGGAATCCCTGTCGCACTCTATACGAGTGCGTGGATTGAAATTGTGATTCATCCGCCATGACGAACATGTGCATGAACGGTCGCACTCTATACGAGTGCGTGGATTGAAATGTTGTTAGAGGATTTATTAAGGGCTTTACGGGCGAGTCGCACTCTATACGAGTGCGTGGATTGAAATTTACCGATATAATGGAGTACGAAAAATCGTCTGACGTCGCACTCTATACGAGTGCGTGGATTGAAATATCGAACCCGGCTCGTATGAACGAACGTTCGGGGTCGCACTCTATACGAGTGCGTGGATTGAAATTTGGGATGCGACAGTGGGCCGCGCGCAGCAGCTGAAGTCGCACTCTATACGAGTGCGTGGATTGAAATCTAAAGCCATTATTGCCCCACTTACGTCTTTCCTGTCGCACTCTATACGAGTGCGTGGATTGAAATACCCTGTAAGATAAAAGCCGTTCCATCGTATATAACGTCGCACTCTATACGAGTGCGTGGATTGAAATAGTAGCAGGGCGAAGTCCACAGCCAAGCCGTAATTGTCGCACTCTATACGAGTGCGTGGATTGAAATAGCAGGTAAGCCCTACCGGATCGGTCCGGAATATCGTCGCACTCTATACGAGTGCGTGGATTGAAATTCTTCACCCTTTCCTGTTCGATTGCCACATGATCGTCGCACTCTATACGAGTGCGTGGATTGAAATCGAAGCGTGGGCAGCGGTGAAGCGGATCAACCAGGTCGCACTCTATACGAGTGCGTGGATTGAAATCTCACCCCCGTCCATAGCTCCATGATCATACCTCCGTCGCACTCTATACGAGTGCGTGGATTGAAATTTGATGCCGAGGGAGTGGTGATATGCAGATTATGTCGCACTCTATACGAGTGCGTGGATTGAAATCAGTTCCCAGGCATAACGTCCTGGATCAAACCACGTCGCACTCTATACGAGTGTGTGGATTGAAATGTTAGCGCTGAGGATGGCTGTAAGGCCCGTGCAGCGTCGCACTCTATACGAGTGCGTGGATTGAAATGATCTGTGCAATGCCGCGGTTATCGTAAGGGATTTGTCGCACTCTATACGAGTGCGTGGATTGAAATTAGAGAGGTGGTAGGGTCGGTGCTGTAGTACGGGAGTGCACTCCATACGAGTGCATGGATTGAAATTGCGTACACTTTATATATGAGAGGCGAGTCCAGTTGCTACGACCCGTCCCCCTACCTAAAAAATCATCTGATAACGCTGATAATTCCTACAGATTTCTTCAAAGTCAGAGGAATGGAGCAGATGCCGGTGTAAGACGGTTGTTCCATCGGAGAATGACTCTACATAAGTAGAAGAGCTTGAATTGGGGCGCAGAGCAGGGATTTGATGAGTGTGAAGGATGCCTTCTTTTACAGCAAGAAATAGTAAGACGTCCTTACTGAAGTAAGAAATGGGTGGGGAAATCGGCGTACCCAGGTTAAGGGTTTTGTGTGCTTCCTGAACCATCCGATCCTTAATGTTCATTATACCGAGATCGCTTGAGGCGATAGCTAGGTTTGACAACTGCGTAGGATAGTGTGAGAGCAAGGCGAAGCATAATGCTAGGACCGAGACTTCCCCTGCATTCTTTTTGGTAACCATGGTTTGCGTTTCGCGGGTAAAGAAGCCTTGCTCATAGTATTGTTCAATCCAATCATCCGGATAATCCTCTGCCCCCAAACCCTTGTACATGTTAAAAAACCGTTGGGAGTGTTCATTCGGCGCTGCCAATCGAAATAACTCCATCAGCTTTTTGTCGCTGTAACCTAGCATAGGCAAGTAGTCATCCACCTCATCGACGATAAAGTAAGGTTTGGGAAGAGAAGCAATGTATGCGGATTTTCCCGAATGATGAGCATACTCGGCATGAACCCAGCCTGGGATAAGAACAAGATCATAGCGATTGAAGATGAAAGAGGAGGGGAGTACGTCTCTATGTTGATAGAAAAATTGAATATTCCCCGTATCCAAAATCAATATTTTTATTTGATTAGCTGTACGTACTAATTGTTTAAGGTCGCTGTAATTACCCATTCAAATGCTCCTTTAGTTCCTTTTGCACAGCGCTGTATTTCCCGGCCCAGTTCTCCACCACGCGCAGATTCTCCTGGTACAACTCCACATCAGGGTGCGCCTCAATTTGTTCCCGTATAGCAACAGTGATCGGGTTCAGATTAATAATCAGTGAGGGTTTCATTAAGGAATCATCCAGTGCATATTCATGAAAAATCGCTGTCCACTCTTCCATTGACCAACGCTTATCAAAGTACAGTCTGATTTGTTGCTGGAGCGACTCATTCCGGTTTTTTTTGGCAATCTGATAGAGTTGAATCAGCACGGCCTTGTAGGGTGCCTTGAAGGATTTCATGCAATGGGCCGCATTAACCAGGAAATCATCATGCCTCAGGGAGAGATAGTAATCATACAAATCATGTCGTCCAAAAATCATCTGGCTGGCAAAATAATCGGCTTTTCGCTCATTTAAATCAAATTCGATCGTAATCTCGTAGTCCTCCAGATGGCTACCCATTTCCTCATGCTCCGTTAAATGATAAATTTCATGCCAGTAGATAAAGTATTGGTACAGCCTGGGCTGCGCAGTGTTTATGACCGGGACGGTTAGACCACTAGAGAACTTTCGGATAGCGCCCCCCCAATTCTCATCCGGGATCGGGAGTTCAATCAAATTGTATTCTTTCAGGATTTCATAGGCCTGCTCTTCCAGGGGAAGGGATCTCCATTTGATTAGGCGTTTGTTAATATAAGCGATATGCTCCTCGACTTGCCGTTCAATCTTCAGATTGAGTTCCACTGTCTCATCTAAGTTATTGCTAGTAATCCGCACGTTCCAACCCCCTCAACGTAAATATAATGAGTAAATATCCAAAATGTTATCCAAGCCATCTAAAAGCTCTCTAACCATCGGGTCCTTCGCTGAACCAGCACCATGATCGGAGTAAGCATAGGCCGGGGGAGCTGAAGAGAGGGGGATTCGTGATGTAATGAAGTAATCTTCTGGTAACGCAAAGGCGTGATTGATCTTTTCAATTTGCGAGTTGTATTGCTTAGGGCTGGGACTTTCACCTTTGATGATTTGGTCGATGGTTGGGCGGGAGATCCCTGTCTGTTTCGACAAAGAGAGTTTAGAGAACCCTTTCAGCCGCAAAAAATTCACTACGTTCTTAGCAATCGTCTCCCGGTGCTCGAAATAATTAATGCTCATGTTTACACCTCACTTTGTGTAAGATACGTTGTATTATATTTTGTATTATAAAGGAATTGAAAAAGGTTGTAAAAATTATTTTTACAAAATGTAAATTTATGAAATAGTATTGGTGGGAATCTAGAGGAATATACTTGGATCTTGAAAAGAACAGGATGAGGTAATCAAAGTGGGAGCGAGTTGAAGAAATTATTATTTTGCAGAATATGAGCTGTGGAGTAATATGGAATAAAGAGCCGATGCGAATGCCAAGCTCCCATGAAATCCCCGGGGGTTTCGCACCTCGGAATTTGTCGAAACTCTATGAATATAGAAGTCTTCTTTAGAAGTCAAGAGTTTAAACATATTCTTTTGAGAATAGAACTGGGTGAAAGAAAGTGCATTAATACGGAAAAGGCATAGATTATGCTATTTTTCGCTGTCGCACTCTACATGAGTGCGTGGATTGAAATTTGCTGGAGAATTCGGGTCGGTTTTGAAGCTTTGGTCGCACTCTACATGAGTGCGTGGATTGAAATTCCGGATAGTGAATTAAGTGGCTCCATAATTCTCCGTCGCACTCTACATGAGTGCGTGGATTGAAATAGCAGCAGCTGGCGGCCCGCCGCGGGGAGCTCCCAGGTCGCACTCTACATGAGTGCGTGGATTGAAATAATTAAAAGATTATTCGTAGAGGACCTCAGCATCCGTCGCACTCTACATGAGTGCGTGGATTGAAATCCAAGTGCAGCAGCTTTTATCCTGCCTCACACCGGTCGCACTCTACATGAGTGCGTGGATTGAAATCATGAGGGTACCGTGCCAATCCTTCAGCTGTTGCTGTCGCACTCTACATGAGTGCGTGGATTGAAATCGGAGCGGGGTCCTCAATGGATGCAAGCACTTGCGTCGTCGCACTCTACATGAGTGCGTGGATTGAAATTATGACAAACAGGACTTCCAAAATCCCATAACAGTCGCACTCTACATGAGTGCGTGGATTGAAATTCTCATGTACTGCTTGGGATAGTGCAGCCTCTCCGTCGCACTCTACATGAGTGCGTGGATTGAAATGCTTTATCCTCCACATCGGACAGAATCTCCGCGAATGTCGCACTCTACATGAGTGCGTGGATTGAAATATGTAGGGCCTTCAGCAACTCCCAGCAGCCCTCCACGTCGCACTCTACATGAGTGCGTGGATTGAAATTCCGATGCCGACAGCTATAAGCCACAAACCGCAGGTCGCACTCTACATGAGTGCGTGGATTGAAATTAAGACTGCGCCGGACGAGACGGCGGCGGTAGTGCGTGGATTGAAATTGGATTCGCTTCACTTCGGCTTCGGGCAGTGCGGCCGGTCGCACTCTACATGAGTGCGTGGATTGAAATTGTGATGTTACCAGGAGGGCATATAATGTCAAAAAGTCGCACTCTACATGAGTGCGTGGATTGAAATTATATAAGCCTTAATCGGATGAAAGGTATTTTTGTGGTCGCACTCTACACGAGTGCGTGGATTGAAATGCAGCGAGAAGGTTGAAATATATAACATCAAATGTCGCACTCTACACGAGTGCGTGGATTGAAATCCAGGTACCATACAATCCAGCAAAGGAGAAAATGGTCGCACTCTACATGAGTGCGTGGATTGAAATGTAAATGGACAAAAAGAAGGGATCTCCCGCATATGTCGCACTCTACATGAGTGTGTGGATTGAAATATTGATAACGGGCAGCCGGTTACAGACAGCCTTATGTCGCACTCTACATGAGTGCGTAGATTGAAATCACTCTGACGCTTATCGTATCCTGAGACGGATCGCGTCGCACTCTACATGAGTGCGTGGATTGAAATTTGGCAGGGTTTACTAGACCCCTTGAGCCTGTGACGTCGCACTCTATATGAGTGCATGGATTGAAATTAAAGAGAAGCGAGTTTTCCCCGTCTCGCAGATTGGGTCGCACTCAACACGGGTGCTTGAATTGAAATCCGATCTCTGCCAGCGGCACGTATACCCGGCCCGTCGCACTCTGTATGGGGTGCGTGGATTGAAATAGTGCGACTCACCATCATTATTAGTAATAGTAGTAGTCGCACTCCATGCGGAGTGTGTGGATTGAAATTCTAATCGGGATTTCAATCCACGTGACTGCCCTGTTCGCATTCCGTGTGGAGTATGTAAATTGAAATACAGGCGGCAAGGTCAAAGGAGAAAAGAATTGAGGTCGTCCTTAGTGCGGAATACTTTAATTTAATCCAGGAGCGTTTGAGCCTTAACCAATCAGGGCCAAAAAAGAAGGTATATGACGAATTTTGCCGAATAATCCCATAACAACTATTTAAGTGGAATATAGGAGGCATTATGGACTTCATCGCACATATTCGGGCTAAAGACGGTAAAATACAAACCGTAACAGAGCATTTAGAACAAGTCCAAACAGGCAGTGAACGTAATGGCAACAAAATCGGAGTGCCCTGTTTGGCGGGATTAGCTGGATTATTGCATGATCTCGGCAAAAACACTAACGGATTCAAAACTTACATACAACAGGCGGTAGCCCATCCCGAGGCTCCTCCCCGTAAGGGATCTGTGGATCATTCCACGGCTGGAGGAAGGCTGCTGTACCAACGTTATCATGAGCACGCTACCCAATTTCAGGACAAGCTCGCGGTAGAGTGGATAGCTAATTGTATTATTTCGCATCATCAAGGCTTAAGGGATTTCCTTGATCCGAAGGCTTCTTCTCCTTTTCTGGAGCGGGTGGCTGATAAGACGGAGGGGATGGAAGAATATGAACAGGCGGTAGCGACTTTCTTCGAGGGACGTTCAGAAGAAGCATTCGATGCTTATTTCGCCAAGGCCAAGCTCGAAATGGAGCAAGCTCTGGAGATCATTGGCAAAGAAAAGTTGCCTCCAATAATCTCGTCGCTGCTGGTCAAGTATTTGTTCAGTTGCTTAATAGATGCCGACCGCACGAATACACGGCTATTTGAAGAGGATCAAGAACCAGAGCCGGCTATAGACAATCAGGCTTTTTTTCGTCGAAGTTATGACAAGCTGATGGCAACGATCCACTCCTTCGAGCAGGCGGAGGATGCAGATCATCCAATCAATCGGCTAAGAAGCGAGATGTCTGCTCAATGCAAGACTTATGCGTTACTGGAGTCAGGGATTCGTACCTTATCTATTCCCACCGGAGGTGGAAAAACTTTGGCAAGTCTGCGATATGCTCTCAAGCACGCGCTTGCCAAGCAGAAGGAACGAATTATCTATATCGTGCCGTTCACGACCATTATTGAACAGAATGCCAAAGAGATCCGGGAGATTTTGCAGGAAGATGACATGATTTTGGAGCACCATTCTAACGTTATTGAAGATATTAAGCCTGAAAGTGAAGAGTATAATGCCCACAAAGAAAAGATCAAACTGGCGAGAGATCATTGGGATCGGCCAATTATTTTCACCACCATGGTACAGTTCTTGAATGTCTTCTATGCTAAAGGGACACGTAATGCACGCCGATTGCACCAGTTAGCGAATGCCGTACTCATATTCGATGAGGTGCAAGCGGTTCCTATTAAATGCATCTCCTTGTTCAATGCAGCTCTGAATTTCCTGAATACGCTTGGTCATTCCAGTATTTTGTTGTGCACGGCTACCCAGCCTGCACTGAGCTATGTTAAAAACAAGCTCCATTTACCGCAGGAAGCGGAGATTATTGCTAATCTCAACCAGGTGGGCAAGAATTTCAAGCGTGTTGAGCTTGTGGACCGTACAACCCCTCTGGGCTGGGATGCAGAAGAACTGGCAGACTTTGTAGATGGGAATTTGGAAGAAGTGAAAAGTGTTTTAGTCATTTTGAATACAAAATCGGCTGTAAGGAAGCTGTTTACTGCTCTGCAGAGTAAGTTTTCCAGTGACAGTGATGTACTTCTATTCCACTTAAGCACTAATATGTGTGCTGCCCATCGTAAAGCAAAGCTGGAAGAAGTGAAAGAAGCGCTTAAGAACAGTACCCTGGAGAATGGTAAAAAAGTGATTTGTGTCAGCACTCAACTGATTGAAGCTGGAGTAAACATTAGTTTTGAATGTGTAATTCGTTCCTTGGCCGGACTCGATTCAATTGCACAAGCAGCAGGAAGATGTAACCGTCATGGTAAAGATCCCATTCGCAAGGTGTACATTATCCGCTCTGCTGACGAGACCTTAACTTCGCTGCCGGAAATTCGTATTGGTGCAGACAACACACAACGCGTACTGGTGGATTTCAATGAAAACCCAGTTTGCTTTGGGCATGATTTGTTATCTGCTGCGGCAATGCGAGTTTACTTTGAATATTACTATAAGCAGATCGAGAACGAATTGAATTACTATATTCCTAAACTGGACAAGCATATGTTTGATCTGCTGAATAAGAACAAAGATTATCATGAATATTATAAAAAGAAACTTAACCAAAATCCCGAGATTTTGAGCCGTCCTGCATTTGCCACGGCTGAACAACACTTTGAAGCTATATCCAATGCGACCACTGCTGTAATTGTCCCCTATAATGACGAGGCGCGTAAGCTGATATTGGATCTTAACGGCGACCTGGACATTTCAGAATTGGGTGAACTCCTACATAAATCACAGCAATATGTTGTTAATCTCTACGCTCCTGAATTAAAGAAGCTGGATAAGGCAGGGGATGTCTATCCCCTGTTTAATGGTAGTGTATTAGCTCTGCGGGAAACGGCCTATTCTCTGCTGTTTGGAATCGAGTCTACAGGAGAAGGTGCATGGTCAGAGCTGATGATATGATAGAAGAAGAACCCGCCACCGGCGGGTTCTTCTGTATTAAATGATGATTTATAATTTTCAATCCCCGCTATTTAGCGACAGGCTGAGTGTAGCATAAACCGAGCAGAATTGACAATTGATTTGAGAATAATCATTGTATTATATTGGTTCTTTATTTACAATATTCTCAGGGAATTAATTCTAAATAATGATATATAAGAAAGGAGGTTCATAATGAGAAATCAAATTGAGTTTGAAGTGTATGGTAATTATGCCCTATTTACAGACCCCCTGACTAAAATAGGAGGTGAGAAGTTTTCACTTCAAATTCCTACTTACCAAGCTTTGAAGGGGATTGTTGAGTCGATTTATTGGAAGCCTACCATAATATGGTATATTGACGAAGTGAGGGTCATGAATCCCATTCAGACAGAGTCTAAGGGAATCCGGCCTATTGAGTACAGCGGCGGAAATACACTGGCATACTATACATACTTAAAATCCCCGCGTTACCAGGTTAGAGCCCACTTTGAATTCAATCCTCACCGGAAAGACTTGATTCATGATCGTAACGAACACAAGCACCACAACATTGCCAAGCGTTCTGTCCAGGCTGGAGGACGCAGAGATATCTTTCTGGGTACACGTGAATGTCAGGCCTATGTTGAGGCTTGCAAGTATGGTGAAGGTGAAGGTGACTATGACGATATCCCGGAGATTAATTTCGGCGTCATGGTTCACGGGATCAATTATCCGGATGAGACTGGGAGAAATCAACTGGAAACCCGGTTATGGCGTGCGAAGATGGAGTATGGGAAGATAGACTTTATCCGTCCTGAGGAGTGCCGAATGGTTCGCAAGACCGGCGAAGGGATTGCCAAGCCTTTTGGAAATGGCAATGTGCAGGCTGTTGATCAACTGTATACGGAATTGTTCGGAGAGGAGGAGTAGCATGACATGGCTTGCCAATTTACACAAGACGTACGAGCAGCATTCTCAAGTGATTGGACAATTTGAGAAGAAGAAGAACGGCCGGGAATATGCTCTGATTCCTGTCTCTCATACTACGCAGAGTGCTCATATTGAAGTGAATGTGAATTCAAACGGGGATTTCATCTCAGCCAAAGTAATAGATAAAAGTGAAGGTAGTACGATCATTCCTTGCACTGAAGCTTCTGCCAGCCGGACAAGTGCACCGGTACCGCATGCTTTATTCGACAAGCTGGTCTATGTGGCCGGTGATTTCGAAGCTTATTGTGGAGAAGTGAAAGGGACACCATATGTCGATTATATGAATCAATTGTCTTCCTGGTGTGAATCACCTTCGGCACATCCCAAGGTAAACAGTGTACGTGAGTATCTTGCGAAGGGGACGCTAATGACTGATTTGATTGATGCCCATATTTTATGGAAAGATGAGTACGGACAGCTTCTGGATAAATGGAACACAGCGACAGAAGCATTATATGGAGAGAAACCGGGGATTTTTAAAGTCATTCCCTCTGACCAAAGTACAGCTTTTGTCCGCTTTGCTGTGATGATTCCTGGTGACCCGGAGCCGCGGCTATGGCGAGATACGACCGTACAGAATTCCTTTATTCAATTTAACGAGATGAATATGAAGGAACAAGAATTATGTTATATAACAGGTGAATATCTGCCGTACGCAGACAAGCATGTTTCACGAATCCGTAATTCGGGTGACAAATCCAAGCTGATCTCAGCGAATGATACGAGCGGTTTTACGTTTCGCGGCAGGTTCCGGACCAGTCGGGAGGCAGCGGCAGTCAGCTATGACGTATCCCAGAAAGCTCACAACGCACTCAAATGGCTAATTGAACGCCAGGGAATTCCTATTGATAGCAAGGTATTTCTGGTATGGGGCATAGACCAGCTGGATATACCTGCGCCATTTGCGGATACATTCACTTTGTACAATGATGATGAAGACGAAATGGTGGAAGCTCAGTCTGTGGGCGACCGCACGCATAAGGAATTCGCTAATCAGATTAAACGGGCAATTGGGGGATACCGCTATGACGGCGATTATAAATCGGATGTTATTATTATGACCCTTGATGCTGCAACACCAGGCCGGATGTCGATTGTGTATTATCGCGATATGAACAAAGAGCTGTTCCTGAATCGTCTGGAGAATTGGCATTTGACCTGCGTCTGGCTCCATAGGTATAGAAAGGATGGAGATAAGTACATCCAGTTTACCGGTGCTCCAGCAACACGGGATATCGCTTTTGCAGCATATGGTCCACAAGCAGGTGATAAGCTGATCAAAAGTCTTATGGAGCGGATGCTTCCGTCCATCATTGACGGACGTCCTATACCACGCGATATTGTGCGAAGTGCGGTTCATCGTGCTTCCAGTCCGGTATCCATGGATCACTGGGAATGGGAAAAAACGCTCAGTATCACATGTGCCTTAGTTAATAAAATGTACGAGAAGGAGAGGTTTGCTGTGAGTCTGGATATCAATAACTCAAATCGTGACTATTTGTTTGGCAGAATGCTTGCGATTGCCGATGTGCTGGAGCGCAAAGCTTTGGGCAAAGAGGAGAAGCGTGCGACGAATGCAGTACGTTACATGAATGCTTTTGCCCAGCATCCGGCCAGAACGTGGAATATCATACAGTCCAATCTTCAGCCTTACCAGGCACGTTCAGGAACCAGAGATGGCTTCATCATTCATTGTACCCGTTTGTTGGATAAAGTCGGGTCTCAGCTACAGCCCAAAGATTATACGGACATTTCGTTAAGTGGTGTATACCTACTTGGTTATTACAGTCAACGCAATGATCTATATACAAGTAAAGCAGATAAGGAACTGAATGATGAATCGGAAGAAAAAATGAATGAACAGGGAGAGAACAATTAAATGACTATACTTGATCACAAAATTGATTTTGCCGTGGTACTGTCTGTCCGTAACGCCAACCCTAATGGAGATCCTCTGAACGGTAATCGTCCCCGTCAGAATTATGCTGGGTATGGGGAAATATCTGATGTCTGCCTTAAACGTAAAATCCGCAATCGGTTGCAGGATATGGGGGAGTCGCTTCTTGTGCAGTCAGACGAAAGACGTGGTGACTCCTTCCGCAGTATCAAAGAGCGGGTGGATGCCAATGCCGAAGTACAGGAGTTTGCCAAAGGAAAAAAAACCAATAATGAGCTCTATGCTCAGGCAGCCTGTAAGCAATGGTTCGATGTGCGCAGCTTTGGACAAGTATTCGCTTTTGGGGGAACGGATTCTGCAAGCAGTGTCTCAATTGGAGTACGGGGGCCTGTGTCTATTCATACTGCGGTCAGTATTGACCCCATCGACATATCAAGTATGCAGATTACAAAGAGTGTAAATGCTTCTACACCTAAGGATGATCCGAATAAAAAAAGCTCGGACACTATGGGGATGAAGCATCGGGTGGATTTTGGAGTGTATGTATTCTATGGAAGCATTAACACGCAATTAGCGGAGAAGACCGGATTTGCTCATGAAGATGCAGATAAAATTAGACAGGCGCTCATTAGCTTGTTCGAGAACGATACTTCTTCTGCGCGTCCGGATGGGAGTATGGAAGTACATTCTGTGTACTGGTGGGAACACCAATCCAAGCTGGGACAGTACTCCTCTGCGAAGGTGCATCGTTCTCTGCAGATCAAGAAGAGGGAAGAAGTGGCTGATGCCAAAGCCTTTGCCGATTATGTATGCATAGTGGAGCCTTTGGAAGGCTTGGACGTTCAAGAGTATGCAGGTCTATAACGAAGAGGATTATTTGCTGCTCTCGGGAATCCAGCATTTCAATTTCTGCAGAAGACAATGGGCTCTTATCCATATTGAGCAGCAATGGGAAGAGAATGTCCGCACACTGGAAGGAACATACGTACATAGAATAGCGGATCAACCTTTTCTGCGGGAGAAAAGAGGAGACAAGCTGATTGTACGGGCAATGCCTGTGCAGTCCCAGGAATTGGGTATAACAGGAATCTGTGATGTGGTTGAATTCGTGCATAATCTTGAGGGGGTTCCATTAGCGGGGGAGAGGGGATTATATCTTCCTTATCCTGTTGAATATAAACGCGGAAAACCCAAGAAGGACGATTCGGATCGTTCCCAATTAATTGCTCAGCTAATGTGTCTGGAAGAAATGCTGGCTTGTGAGCTGTCCACCGGATACCTGTATTATGATGAAATTAAACATCGTGTAGAAATTCAGGTGACCTCTGCTGATCGTGAACGTGTAAGAGAGGTGTTATTGGAAATGCATCGCTATTATGCGAGAAGCCATACTCCAAAAGTTAAGACAGGACCGCATTGCGAGAGTTGTTCGCTGAATCGGGTATGTTTACCGGAGATGCTTAAGCGAAGAAGCGTGTCCAGCTTTATTGAAAGCAGGTTAAACGAATGAAAAAGCTGTTAAATACGCTATTTGTTACAACGCCGGACACCTATTTATCACTGGACGGCGAGAATATTGTAATCAAGCAAGAGGAGAGTGTTCTGGCGCGATATCCATTGCATAATTTGGAAGCAGTATGTACATTTGGTTATGCGGGCGTAAGTCCGGCTCTTATGGGAGCTTGTGCTGAACGTAATATTGGGCTGACCTTTATGACCCGCAATGGACGATTCCTTGCGCGGGTGATCGGGGAGAGCAGAGGAAATGTAGTACTGCGTAAGGAACAGTACAGAATTTCCGATGATCCAAGAAGAAGTGCGCTTATAGCAAGGAATCTAATCATAGGGAAGATCTATAACAGCAAATGGATTCTGGAACGGGCCACACGTGATTATGCACTCCGAATGGACATTAAACGGATCAAGCAGGTGACAGCTTCTCTTACAGAGGCGATGCAGATCGTACGGGATGTAGAAGATTTAGAGATTCTGCGGGGGCTGGAAGGTAATGCGGCAGTCCAGTACAATTCAGTCTTTGATGATCTCATTTTGCAGCAGAAGGAGCATTTTTTCTTTCATGGCCGTAATCGGCGACCGCCGCTTGATAATGTCAATGCGTTGTTGTCTTTTGCGTATACCCTATTGTCTAACGATATGACATCAGCGCTGGAGGCTGTGGGACTGGATGCTTATGTTGGATTTCTTCATAGAGACCGCCCGGGAAGGGCCTCTCTTGCGCTGGACATGATGGAAGAACTTAGAAGCGTCCATGCGGACCGAATGGTCCTTTCATTGATTAACAAGAAACTGATTAATGCCAAAGGCTTCACGCGCAAGGAGAACGGTGCAGTCATTATGGATGACGATACAAGAAAGCTGGTCATCAAAGCATGGCAGGAAAAGAAACAAGAAAAGATTATGCATCCTTATCTGAATGAAAAAATCTCTTGGGGGTTGGTTCCTTATGCACAAGCGTTGCTTATGGCACGATATATCCGGGGAGATTTGGACGAGTATCCGCCATTTCTATGGAAGTAGGTGTTGTTCATGTTGATTCTCGTTACTTATGATGTAAGCACCTTAACTCCGGAAGGCAGAAAGCGTTTATCCAAAGTAGCTAAAAAATGTCTGGATTATGGTCAGCGTGTTCAAAATTCAGTATTTGAATGCATTCTTGATTCCACTCAGTTTCGACGGTTGCAATTGGAGCTGGGAGAATTGATTGATGAAACTTCAGACAGTTTGCGTTTTTATAACTTGGGCGATAAGCATAAAACCAAGGTAGAGCATGTTGGAGTAAAAGCATCTTATGATATGGAAGGACCGTTAATTATTTAGGTGCGAATGCCAAGCTCCCATGAAATCCCCGGGTCCTTCGCACCTCGAAATTTGTCGAAACCCTAGCGAATTATTCATTTTTATAAAAAGTCAATCTTTAATTTATGCTATTATTAGATGATGAAGGCTGAACTGTAGCGAATTATTCTCTCAATAATAATGATTGGCTATAATTCCGCAGTCGCACTCCGTATGGAGTGCGTGGATTGAAATTTGGATATTGGTCTCGAAGTTTATGCGAAAATCGTCGCACTCCGTATGGAGTGCGTGGATTGAAATATATGCGCTCGTCATTGCCCCGAGGGAGGAAGCCGTCGCACTCCGTATGGAGTGCGTGGATTGAAATCATAACGCATCTCCTTTGGATTGGCCATCATTCCCAGTCGCACTCCGTATGGAGTGCGTGGATTGAAATAATGCGTGACGCAGCATATAAGGTGCATTATGTGTCGCACTCCGTATGGAGTGCGTGGATTGAAATTCTAATCTCGTCAGCCTCTTTTTTAAGCAGCCTGCGTCGCACTCCGTATGGAGTGCGTGGATTGAAATTACGATTAATGCACCTTTTTTCAAAAAGTTTTCGTCGCACTCCGTATGGAGTGCGTGGATTGAAATATCACCATTATCACCTCCCGGATCAGCAAGCTCGGTCGCACTCCGTATGGAGTGCGTGGATTGAAATCTCGGCTGGGTTAGTCAGGAATCCCGGCTCAATGTCGCACTCCGTATGGAGTGCGTGGATTGAAATTTTCTCTCCTTCAAGCACCTTATTGCACAGATCATGTCGCACTCCGTATGGAGTGCGTGGATTGAAATTGAGGTGACATGTCCAGCGTCTGGCCCAACTTCTTGTCGCACTCCGTATGGAGTGCGTGGATTGAAATACTCCATTTCCGTCAAAGTTAATGTCACGAATATGTCGCACTCCGTATGGAGTGCGTGGATTGAAATTTCAGCCTCACCTCCGTAGATATGGTGTATGTGGTCGCACTCCGTATGGAGTGCGTGGATTGAAATAAACACGGGAGTGCGCAGCATGTCAGACTTGGTCCGTCGCACTCCGTATGGAGTGCGTGGATTGAAATCGTACTTCTTCATAGTCGCTGCATTCCAATGCTTTGTCGCACTCCGTATGGAGTGCGTGGATTGAAATTGATCAGATTGCCTGGAATATACAACCAGACAACGTCGCACTCCGTATGGAGTGCGTGGATTGAAATTGCAGGAACACTGGCAAGTTCAACCGTGATAACTTCGTCGCACTCCGTATGGAGTGCGTGGATTGAAATCAAAAGGAAATGTCCAATGTTACCGCGCAGAAGGTCGTCGCACTCCGTATGGAGTGCGTGGATTGAAATCGGTAAGAGTCCGGATCCGTGGACCACCGTTCCCATGTCGCACTCTGTATGGAGTGCGTGGATTGAAATTCATCTATGATGATCGGATGCAGCAGGCCGCGTGCCGTCGCACTCCGTATGGAGTGCGTGGATTGAATGCCAGCTCCAAGTATAGTGTGCGGTCCTGCGGGATCGTCGCACTCCGTATGGAGTGTGTGGATTGAAATTGGACCTTGTCGGCCTGGACCCGCTCCTGACCGAAGTCGCATTCCGTATGGAGTGTGTGGATTGAAATTAAGAAAGATTCAGAAGGCTCTACAAAGGGCTGAGGGTCGCACTCCGTATGGAGTGTGTGGATTGAAATCTGACGGATTCGGGGGAGCGACGGGATAGCCGGTGTCGCACTCCGTATGGAGTGCGTGGATTCAAAATTTATGTCTATGTGTATGAAGATATCGGATTTGACGTCGCTCCTTACGTATCGGCGTGGATTGAAATAAAACACTGATTCCAATGGAAGATTACAGACAGACGTGTCACGCCTCATAACACCCTTAAACAAGTCACTTCCCAATCGAATGCTAGAATCAAAATGATTTCTTTACTTCATCTACCCCACAAGTACATATCCCACAAGTGAGTATCCGACCCGGACCCTGGCATGTTAAAATAGGAGAAATGTGTACATCCTAGTGTGAATTTAATCGGGGGGCAACAGGTGAGAGCGTTGAGATTGAGAGATTACATGGGCCCTTCGGAGACTTCGGCGCACCGGCAGGCGAAGTGGGTCAAGCGGTTTCTGTATACGTACTGGCTGGTGATTGTTCTGCATTTTCTGGCCCAGCTTGGGTCTTTCATCTGCTTGCCGTATCCCATGGGAGCCCATGAATTCTATTATGAGGTGCTGCTGTATCCGACGCTGCTGATGAGTGCGGTGGTCGGGTTGACGCAGCTGGTGGATGTTGCGGCACCGAAGTATTCCTTCGTGCTGCTGTTTGTGGCGGGGACGATTATCGCGATGATGATTATTCACCTGAATATGGACATCCGGATTATCGGGGCGTTGATGCTGCTGCCGATTATGGCGTCGGCGATCTTTTTTCGGCTGGATCTGACCTTGTTTACGTCTGCCCTCCAGGGGGCCGCATTCTTCATTCTGTATCGCTGGGATTACTGGTTCAAGTATTATCTGACGGATTTCGATCTGATTGCGATCCCGCTCTTCCTGCTGGTCGGCACACTGGTCGCGGGGATTATTATCATTAACGGGCGTGAGCTGGCGAGCGATCTGGAAGCTACCTTAACGGCCAAGCAGGATCTGATGATCGAGAACGCGGTGATCCGCAAGCTGTCGAGCACCGATGCGTTGACGGGGCTGTATAACCATATTTCTTTTCACGAATTCTATGAAAAAGCGCTGGAATACGGCAGCCAGGGCGCCCCGTTTCATCTTGCGCTGGTGGATATCGATAATTTCAAGCAAATTAACGATAAATATGGACACCGTACGGGGGATCTGGTGCTGGCCCGGGTCGCGCAGATCATCAAGGACCATCTCTCTGCGGCAGACATTGCTGCCCGCTACGGCGGCGAGGAGTTTGCGGTATTGCTGTTCGAGAAGAGCTTCGAGGAGGCTTATGAGCTAATCGATTGGATACGTCACCGGCTGTCGGAGACGCTCCATGAAGAGATGGAGAACCGGGCGGTGACCGTCAGCATTGGCCTCAAGAGCTATGCCGAAGGCACCACCAAAGAAACGCTCTTCGAAGAAGTTGATAATCTCCTCTATACGGCCAAGCACTCCGGCAAAAATACTACGCTGACGCAGCGGAACGCTGTGTAGTCAAATTTGTCTCAACTGGTAACCTGCTTACGCTGCCGATGATTCATCCGCCGTCGGTAACACGCTTACTCCTTCGGAGCTTCACCCTCCGCTGCTTTTTTGCGTGCCCGGAACCGCCGCACCTTCATCAGATTCCCGCACAGCTTGTCATCGCAGTACCGCTTCGAGCGGTTGCGGGTATCGTCGTAATAGACCCAGAGACAGTCAGGATTCCCGCAAATACGGAAGCGAGAGGGCTCCTTCTCCAGCAGCGCAGCCGCAAAAGAGGCGGCAATCTCCGCCATAATCTGCCCCCAGTCCGCACGCTGCGGCTGGAGGGAGATCTCAGCGTCACCTGCGGGCGTCCAGACCACACGGCGCACAACCGGCCCGTTGCCCATATATACATTCAGCTGCTCTAGCAGAGCTGTAGCCGGAGGCTCTCCCGCGACCAGCCGCTGCAGCTCGTCCCACAACAAGCTGCGCAGTTCTTTCAGTTGCTCCAGCTCCTCCGGGAGGGGAGGCCCTGCCGCCGGCAGCTTATGCTCCTCCAGCCATTCCCCCAGCCACTTGGGCTCCTCCAGCCGGTCCTGGTCCGTGCTCCGGTCACTAGTCCGCCAATTCCGCCAATAGCTGTTCATGAAATCTACCCACAGCAAGCTTCATCTGTCCCTTCGCATGATCTTTCCCTTGATTGTAACAGTTAAAAATGAGTTATGCTAGTTACTTGATACACTCCGGCAAATATGTTAAAGTGCTCGTGTAACTGTTATTATGGTTGTTTAGTCGTTACCAAATCATTGACACCCACAAATTACAGGAGGAATTCAAATGGAAAACAAAATCAGCGATGTTCTATTGGAGAATTGGGATTATGTAATGGATGTAGAGGATTGGCAACCGCCGCTGAGTGCTGCGCTTGAAGGTGTGAACAGTGAGCAGGCCCTCTGGAAGCCGGACGGAGCGGCGGGCAATTCGATCTGGGAGAACGTTAACCATCTGACGTATTATAAGGAGCGTCTGCTGCGTAAGCTTAAGGGGATGGAGAAGCTGCCTGATCTGGAGAGCAATGACGCCACGTTCACTGTAACAGGAAGCGGGGAAGAGGACTGGAAGCAGGCGGTAGACAAGCTGAAGTCCGTTCATGCCTCACTGCGCGAGATTATTGTAGCTCTGGAGGAAGGCGCTTATGAATGGGGCGGCTCCGGGCATGCACCGGGCGAAGAGGTAATGAGCCTGATTCTGCATGATGCCTATCATACAGGACAGATTGTACTGGTCCGCAAGCTGCAAGGCTCCTGGCCAAGCACCCGCCGTTTCGATTAAGGCGACAGCCATATTTTACAAGAAGTCTGCGCCCTTACACCTCTGTTTCAGCTCCAAATCCCCGGGTTAATGGATGACATGCAAGTACAACCCGAGAGGAGAGATTGAAGATGGAGCCGAATTACAAGGACAGAAGCGTAGAGGTTGAACGGACAGAGGTGCAGCGGAAGTCGGATTCCAGTCTGGTCGCCTCCACTTTTATTAAATATGCAGCCTACATTATTATCACCTTCGGAGTTCTGTTTTTCCTGGTGAAATACGTATTCCCGATGTTCAAATAATCCGGCAGCCCCGTGCAGGCTTGGACGGATTCACGCCAAAAAGCCACGATACCTGGTCATACCCCTGTCAAGTAGACAGATGAAAAAAGCTAAGCAGCCAGCGCGTGTCGATACTCAATCGGCGCGCGCTGTTTCAGTTTCGCCTGAAAACGTTGGTAATTGTAAAAGTAGATATACTCCTCAACGGCTTGATGAATCTCTGCTTCTGACTTACACTGGTGAAGGTACAACTTTTCTGTCTTCAGATGCGAAAAGAAGGATTCGATGCAGGCGTTATCCAGGCAGGTTGCTTTGCGAGAGTGGCTGCCCTTGACGCTGAATGCCTCTAATCGTGTGTTGTACGCCTGAGACGTGTACTGAAAGCCTTGGTCCGAATGGAGCACGGCCTCAGACACGTCTCTTTTCCGTGTCCACTGTTCAACCGTATCCAAGACGAGGTTTACGTCGTTTCGCTCCGAGATCTGCCAAGCTACAATTTCATTGTTGAAGAGGTCCTGAATCGCAGACAGATAATAAAAACGGGTGCCGTCTGAGATATACGTAATGTCCGTTACTAGCTTCTGCTGAGGTGCTGTCGCATGAAACTTACGCTTTAATCGGTTCGGGTAGACCACGGAAGGAGTAGAGCCCGCACGACGCCTTTTCTTGCGAATGACAGACTGGATCGATAGCTCTTTCATGAGCCGCCATACCTTCTTGTGGTTGACGAGGTAGCCTGCCTCCCGCAGGGCTGCCTGCATTCGAGGGTACCCGAAATAGGGATGAACCAGGTGAATCGCCACCATATGCTCTTTCATGGCGTGCTCTTGCTCATGGGCATCCATTCGTCGAACCTCTGCACCTCGCCACTTGTAGTAATTTGCCCGCGATACCTCTGCAATGGCTAATAGGCGGGTGATGCCATGTTGGTCACGTAGTTCTTCAATTACGGCGTATTTGTCATGCAGTCCAAGCTTCCCTCCCTTTACAGATTTGGATACCGCTTTTTTAAGTAGTCCACCTGTGCCTTTAAGTAATCTCGTTCTTCTTCTATACTGGCAAATGTAGAACGTGGACGTCCTTTTAAAGGGCTTGTTGCCCCTTTTGGTGTATGGAGTGGCTCCCCATTCCGATATTTCTTTACCCATACTTTAAGCTGGGTACAGTTCACAATCCCCAACCTGTCGGAGACGACCTTATAGCTCTCCCCTCCTGTAAAATAGGCTTGAATAGCCTCTTTCTTGAATGCCTCCGTGTACGATTGAAACACTTGTCCCTTTTTGGCCATACCAAAATCCCCTCCCAGTTCACTCATTTCCTCATGTTAACACATGAGGTTTTTTCGAGTGTCTACTTAAAGGGGATAATACCAACCTCTCAGGGGATCGCGGCTTTTTTGAATTCAACCGGTTATACGTTCTTCTGGATCATCTCGTGGGGATCGGCGGTATTCCGGTAAAAGAACCAGCATTCATTCAGCAGTCTAATCTGACGGCAGTCCTTCTTGAAATAGGCCTTCATAAGCTGTTGGCGAAGCCATTGTGGCAAGGGTACCCCTCCTCTGCATGCTTCCTGTGTATAGATAGCATATGGGGGAATTCGCCCAAAGGTGCACGGTTAGTTTCAGATAGCCAAGCCGAATTTCACATGGACGTTCGGAAACGGAGTTACTGCACCCGTTCTTCTTCCTCTTCATACCATTGTTCAAGCTGGGCCTGGAGCGCCCGGATTTCGGTCAGTAGTGAGATCAGCGGGTAATGCTCCTCCTTAATAGAGGCAAAAGCCTGCTCCAGCCGGTTAATATACGCCAGCCCCGACTCCAGGTGATGCTCTTCGCGCAGCAGCTCCAGCGCCTCGCATTCGGCCACCGCCCGCGGCAGTCCGGGTACATTCTCGGCGGTTAGCTTATCGATTTCTTTGTTCAGGCGAAGATTGAGGGCGCTTAGCTGGTAAGCATATTCCTCCGGCATCTCCACGAATAGCAGTTCCTGCTCCTGCTGCATAATTACGTAACGCATTCTCGGCATCTTTCATTCTCCCTCCGAACTTGTCTTCCTTCTTGACAGTGTAGCCCATGGGCAAGTTACAATTCAAGTAGAGATCTGATTTCCTTGAGGAGAGGACCGTGAAGGAACGTTATGACCAGTATGAGCAACGAAGAGCTGCAGCTGTGGATTGAGCAGGTGTCGCTGAACAGCTTCGGCGTGCCTTTCCGGCATACGGCGAGCTTTAACAGCAGACTTACGACAACCGGCGGACGGTATTTTACCAAGAGCCATAATATAGAGATTAATCCCCAGCAGCTGGCGATGTACGGACGGGAGGAGACGGAGCGAATCATCAAGCACGAGCTCTGCCACTACCACCTGCATCTGGCGAAGCGGGGGTACATGCACCGGGATGCCGATTTCAAAACACTGCTGGCCCGCGTCGGCGGCAGCCGGTATTGTCAGACCCTGCCGGGAGCCAAGGCCCGCAAGCCGCAGCCTTACCGGTATAAGCTGGTATGCATCACCTGTGCCACTGAATATCTGCGTAAGCGCCGGGCTGATCCCGGGCGGTACCGCTGCGGTAAATGCTCCGGCAAGCTGAAGCTAATTGCGCTAGAGGCGGGCGCGGGTCCGGCTACTTAATTTTTGATAACCAGACCTAGTAGTCCGGCAAAAGAAGCCGCCTGCTCCGCAGAGATGATGCAGCCCTCCAGATCCTGGAGATCCACCAGAAGGCCGGTGAACTCGCAGTCGCTCAGGTCAACGCCCTTCAGCTTGCATCCGGCCAGCGTGGCCTGCTCCAGATTACATTCCGAGAAATACAGGTCTTTCAGGGTGGACTGGTAATAATCCGCGCTGACCAGCGAGCTGCGCTCGAAGGAAGCCCCTTTGAAGTTGGCAAAACGGAACACCGCGAACTCTCCGATACATCCGGTAACCGATACATTTTGAAACCGCGCTCTGGTGAAGTCTGTACCGATCATGCGGCAATCCCTGAACTCGGTCCGGTGTATGAAGGCGTCGCTGAAATCCACATTGGACAGGTCGCAATGATCGAAGATCACATCGGTAAGCTCAATGCGCTGGAGCGAGGATTCCGTGATGGTGACGTTTTTGAAAATAGTCTTGTCGAAAGCTACCCGGGTAGCCTCCTGATATTCAATGAGCGCTCCTTCGATGAGACAGCGGCTAAATTCGTCTTTGGAAGCAAGGGTATGAATATCCTGTGGCGTAAGCAGCCCGGGATCTGGGATTCTGGGTGGTTCTATCTTGTTATTCATGTCGGCCTCCTTGGCATTTCTTATGCTTAATGCTATTTGATCTGGCCCATGTCCAGGTTGACCCGGTAATTGCCGTACTTCAGCAGTTCGTCCAAGAAAGCAGTCAGCGCGTCCTGATCCACAGTGCGTACCCGCATTAAGTAACAGCCTTCCCCGCTGATGCGGTACAGCTCAGTGACACTCTCATGGGTCTTCGCAAAAGCCTGAAAAGGCGGATGATCCTTGTTGCTGCTGAGAAAAACCGTTATAAAGGCATGAATGTTCTGACCCATCCGCAGCGGGTTATAACGGATGGTGTAGCCTTCAATGATGCCAAGCTCCCGCATTCTGCGGACACGTGCGCCTACAGCCTGGCCGGTCAGATGGACCATCGCCCCGATATCCTTATGGCTTAAGGTGGAATCTTCGATCAGGAGCTGAAGGATGCGGTAATCGGTGTTGTCGATGAGATAAGGGGACATATTCGTGATTTCCTTTCCGGCTGAAAGCAGAACGTAAGAATCTCTTTCGCGGCACAATGTCTTCTGTTCTTGCGCTGATCTATACTTATTGTATCAGAATTTGATCTTAAGGAAGAGATCCGGGAAGAGGTGCATATGATGAAAATAAAGCTGATCCGCCACGCCACCCTATGGCTGGAATACGGCGGTACGACGTTTCTGATCGATCCCATGCTGAGTGCGCAGGGTGTGAATCCGCCGATTATGAATTCGGGCGATGAACGCCGGAATCCCCTGGTATCCCTGCCTGGTCCGGTTCAGCAGTGGCTGGAGCCGGATACTGTGCTGATTACACATCTTCATCAGGATCACTGGGATGCAGCAGCGGCAGAAGCACTGTCCAAGGCACTGCCGGTGTATTGCCAGGAAGGTGATGGGGAGCGAATTGCTGCCCAAGGCTTTGGGCGTGTTACAGAAATTATGGATATCGGCTCTGTGTCCGTCGGCGGTGTGACCCTGACACGTACAGGCGGGCATCACGGGACAGGGGAGATAGGAGAATTAATGGGCAAGGTCTCCGGCTTCGTCTTCCGGGCGGAGGGCGAACCTGTGCTGTACCTGGCGGGAGATTCCATCTGGTGCGAAGAGGTTCAGCAGGTGATAGCCGGGGAAGCGCCGGAGGTGATTATTGTCAACGCCGGAGGTGCCAGCTTCCTCAGCGGAGGCCCCATTACCATGAACGAACAGGATATTGTAGAGGTGTGTCATGCCGCTCCGTCCGCCTCCGTGATTGCTGTGCATATGGATACGATTAACCACTGCCATGTGACGAGGGAGCTATTGAAGCAACGCCTTGAGCAGGAAGGCTTGTCCGGCCGTGTTGCGGTACCGCTGGACGGTGAGTGGATCTGATGCAGGAGAGTCAGGCGGGATGAAGTGTAAGAGCCAAGCGGGATGTGGAGTAATTGTAAACGATCTCATAATCTCTCGCTACGCGCTTGACTAACCTGTAGAATCATGATAAATTAATCCTTGTTCATGTTAATGTTCCCTGATAGCTCAGTTGGTAGAGCACTCGACTGTTAATCGAGTTGTCACAGGTTCGAGTCCTGTTCGGGGAGCCATTACTTGGAGAGATACCCAAGTGGCTATAAGGGGACCCTCTGCTAAGGGGTTAGACTGCGTAAGCGGTGCGAGGGTTCGAATCCCTCTCTCTCCGTTTTGATTAAACTTCCCTGCTAGGGATGAGAACCCTCGGTGGTTCGTTGGAGCATAAGCTTCGTGAGGAACTCTTCGCAATCTCTCGCGTAGCGAGAGTATCCCTCTCTCTCCGTTCTTCAATTAACACATAAGGAGCTCATATTGAGCTCCTTTTTTGCGTTCACCCAGCGGGAGTAGCTGAATCTCTGGATGATACGATCTCCCTGTCTGATGTCGTAATTCCATATAATTGATGTCGCATTTATCTACTAAAAATCCTGCTTATTATGTGATACTTTATAGATGATGTCAGAATAATGTATATGGAGGTGCAGGTGAGTGAGCATTAGGATTGGCAAGATCAGCTTTTGGCATGTACATGCCTGGGATTATACGAAGCAGGCCCAGGAGCATGGAGATACGGAAATTGCTGCGGTATGGGACGAGGATGCGGAGCGGGGCAGGAAGGCGGCAGAGAGCTTGAATGTCCCGTTCTATGATTCTTTGGATGACATGCTTGCCCGGAAGGATATAGATGCCGTTATTGTCGATGCGCCAACCCAGATGCACCGGGAGGTCATGATTGCGGCGGCCAGAGCGGGTAAGCATATCTTCACCGAAAAGGTTGTAGCTGCAACGCTGAGTGAGGTTAACGAAATCCTCTCAGAGGTCGAGACTCATGGAGTGAAGCTAACCGTATCCCTGCCGCGGCTGAATGATGGTTATACGTTATCGGTTCAAGACATTCTAAGCCAGGGACTGCTAGGGGAGATTACGTATGTCAGAGTCCGCTTATCGCATAACGGTGCAACGGCCAACTGGCTTCCCGAGCATTTCTATAGCCTGGAGCAATGCCAGGGCGGGGCTTTGATTGATCTGGGATGTCATCCCATGTACCTGACCAGGCTGTTTCTGGGTCAAGAGGTGACCGGGGTCAGCGCGAGCTTCGGATATGTGACGGGCAAGGAAGTGGAAGACAACGCAGTTGCGACGCTCTATACGGATTCGGGAGCAATCGGTGTGGTGGAAGCCGGCTTCGTGAACAGCTATTCCCCTTTTACCATAGAAGTGCATGGAACGGAAGGAACTCTGCTCTATGGAACGCCTGAAGCGAAGCTGCTGGTTAGAAGTAATAAAGCAGCAGATCAAGGGGCTGCCTGGAACGATACGCCTGTGCGGGCCAACCGTGACAGCGCTTTTGAGCAGTGGGTGGCCCACATCCAGAGCAACACGCTTGCTTCTGACAATATTCAAGCGGCAACGGAGCTTACCCGGTTAATGGAGGCGGCGAATCTCTCGGCGAAGGCAGGACGGGTGGTCCGCTTAGCGGAACTGAAGTCCTGATCGTTTACCCGGGTACCTAGCGCAGCTCAAGCAGGAGGTTAACATGAGCCCTTTTCCCTTCGAGATTATGTTTGAGAAGATGGATCTGCTGGAAAGACTGGATATTTCCATCCTGTGGGGACATTATGAAATTTCTGTTCTCCGGTTTCATTTGACCTCTTTTCCGCCGGGGAAGGTCATTGATTTCCATAACCATGCTGAATTTGAATTTCATTTCATCCCGCGGGGCAAGGGAACGGTCATTCTTGGGGATCAGCAGTATCCTTTATCGGAGGGAATGCTCTATTTGACCGGACCGGGAGTGATGCACCGTCAGGAAGCGGATGCGGAAGAGTCGATGGAGGAGTTATGTCTGCATGTCAACATTGCGGAGAAGCAGAGAGACGATGCAGACCCATGGGAGGTTGCGGAAGCAGAGGAATGCGTGGAGAAGCTGAAGAGGCTGCCGCTGATCCCAGCGCAGGATTATCACAGGGCGATGAAGTGTTTTCTGGAAGCCTATGAGGCCTGTGACGGCAAGCTTGCGGGATATTACACCTCTATCAAGCATCTCGTGATCAGTATCCTGCTGAAGGTAACCAGAGCATATGATGCAGGCGGGATGGGAGCTGCGGCACCCGTACGGGATATGGTGACCTACCGCTATCAATATGCTGTTCAGTACATGGAAGCGAATTATTCAGCAGCCGTGACGCTGGAGAATGTTGCGGAGAAGCTGAATATTAGTCCGAGGCAGCTACAGCGGATATTTAAGCAGGTTGATCCGGATCACACCTTCAGCCGGATTCTTGAAGACATCCGGTTGCAGGCGGTGTGCAGCAAGCTTGAAGCCAGCAACCTGTCGATCGAACACATCGCGGAGTCTGAGGGGTTCACCAATGCAACCTATCTGCATTCGGTATTCCGCAAGCGGCTGGGCATGACCCCGGCTGCTTACCGCAAGGCCCGAAAAATACTTGAACAGTGAGGATGAGATGGCTATGAGCAAAGTGTATCGTGTTGGCGTGATCGGCTGTGGAGGAATTGCGAACGGGAAGCATCTGCCTGCCTTAAGCAGACAGGATAAGGTTGAAGTGGTGGCCTTTTGCGATATTATCAAGGAACGGGCTGAAGCGGCTGCTGAACAATACGGCAGTGCGGATGCGGCTGTCTATACGGATTACCAGGAATTATTGAAGGATGCTTCCATTGATATTGTTCATGTGCTTACTCCCAATGATGCGCATGCGGAAATATCCATTGCGGGCTTGGAAGCGGGCAAGCATGTGATGTGTGAGAAGCCCATGGCCAAAACAGCAGCCGACGCCAAACGTATGGCTGAAGCAGCGAAACGTACAGGGAAGAAGCTGACTATAGGGTATGACAACCGGTTCCGGCAAGACAGCTTGTATCTGAAAAAAGTCTGTGAAGCAGGCGAGCTCGGTCATATCTATTATGCGAAAGCACATGCTATCCGGCGCAGAGCAGTCCCTACCTGGGGGGTGTTCCTGGATGAGGAGAAGCAGGGGGGCGGCCCGCTTATTGATATTGGAACCCATGCGCTGGATCTGACGCTCTGGATGATGGACAACTACAAACCGAAGGTTGTGCTGGGGACCAAATACCACGAGCTCTCCCAAAAAGAAGATGCTGCCAACGCCTGGGGGCCCTGGGACCCGAAGAAATTCACCGTGGAAGACTCTGCGTTCGGGATGATTGTAATGGAGAACGGCGCAACGATTACGCTGGAAGCAAGCTGGGCGCTGAATTCGCTTGACGTGGATGAAGCCAAGTGCAGCTTAAGTGGAACCGAAGCGGGTGCGGACATGAAAGATGGTCTCCGGATTAACGGGGAGAAGCACAGCAAGCTATACACGAATAAAATTGAGCTAGGTGCCGGGGGAGTGGCCTTCTATGACGGCAAAGAGGAGAAATCTACGGATATCGAATTAAGAAAGTGGATCGAAGCGATCGAACAGGATAAAGATCCGGTTGTGACTCCTGAACAGGCTTATGTGGTCTCCCGAATTCTGGAGGCCATCTATGAATCGGCCCAGACGGGTAAGGCTGTATATTTAGACTAGGCGATCATTGTCAGGTCAGATCTCAAATTTCGTAAAAGCTTCAAATGTTAAAAAAGCAGCGATTCTCTTATAGGAGAATTGCTGCTTTCTGTTTTTGGTCCCTTGATGCTTGGGTGGTTTTCTTGTGTTGAAAAAATGTGTTTTCGCATCCCGCTTAAACAGCGGAGAGGACGGAACGATTGTGGAAAAGCGGCAGCGGTCGCCTTTGTGTCCGGATTTTCACCGCTAAGGGGAATGAAAAAAATCTGGACACAACAGCGATTGTAACAACGTTCCGTTTGCGGAGCGTCCACCCAAGTGCTAACGTTGATCCTGCTCAAAAAAGCCAGCTGTATTGTATTTGCCGAATTTCCATTTACAATCTGACATCTAGCGCAGATCTTCTGTAGAAGAACCACGCTGCAATCACAAGCGTAACAGCCACTAGTATCCCAGACTCACCCGTCCAGAGATAGGCATTCTTCCCGCTGGTGAACCGGTCGAAAGCGTCCTGAATGATAGCATTCCATGAGGCGTGGAGCAGAACTGCCGGCCATAGGCTCCCCGTGCTTAAGCGCAATAGACTAATAATGATGTTGAATGAGCTGATGGTTACCATGAACAATACGACCGATAAGGCCAGAGAAGGGCCTGAATAGTAGCTGCCGATTAGAATCGCCGGGATATGCCACACGCCCCAGATCAGTCCGCTCATGAGAATAGGCTTCGGGACGCGGGCCTCTATGAGCCGGGTCAGCATGTAGCCTCTCCACCCTAATTCCTCGCCTGCACTGCTGATGATTCCCATCGCGGTCCCGATGGACATTTGAATAAGGATTGCCCAGACCAGCGAACCGATAACGTTGCCATTGTGTCCGGTATACTCTGCCAGTCCTGTGATCCAAGCGGTCCCGTAGGCCACCAAGCCAACCGCCACCGGCAACAACAAGATGAATGGAATCGTCCTGAGCGTGCGCCGTCCCCCGAATCTCAGGGAGATATCCGCGAAGCCCTCACGCAGCAGAATACGGGTTAGTATGGAGGATATTCCGGGCGCCCACATCAGCAGCAAGCCATACACAGGCGTTACAGTAAGAGCCAGTATGTAACTAATAGCCGTAAGAGGAATGAGTAACAGGAAGAATACTAGCAAGCCTCTCCTGGCAGATTGGACGGTCTCCTTTTTTTCAATGGTGCTCATTTCAATTTCACTCCTTTGAATGTGTGTAATGCTTGGTAGAGTATAGCAACGAACGGAAATGCGAGGAACAATCTGGAGCCTAGCAGCCCCTTGGGACCTTGGCCCAGTCATCAATGAGACTGTAGATGTAGGGAGACTATTCTACCCTTCAGCCTGACCTCCACCTCCATACACTGCTGGTTCAATCCGTTACCCCTTTAATTAATTGAAGGAATGATGCTGTAAAGAGACAAATGTTATATTAATTACGCAGAAAAAAAGTATTGTATAAGAAAAGGAAACAACTTCTAAAACGTTCCTGCTTGAAAATCCTCTGTTTTTCTCCTGTTTTCTGCGCATTTTTCGCAAACCTACAATAACCTACTGAATCCTACATATATCATGTTATGTAATATAACACCAACTATTGAATTTTGTATTAATTCCCACAATTATTAGTGACGATTCTCTGACCATGTGTTAATATAAATGACATCATAATCCAAGAAAAGAGAAGCAGCACAGAGAAAGGGGTATACAAGATGAACACGGGGAGAAGGGGATGGCGATGGAGTACTTCATTCAGCAACTAATAAACGGAATATCCGTAGGCAGCATTTACGCTCTGATCGCCCTTGGTTACACAATGGTGTACGGTATCATCAAGCTGATTAATTTTGCGCATGGCGATGTATTCATGGTAGGGTCGTTCATCGGTCTGTACAGTGCCAAATACCTGGCGAATGCCGGATTGCCGCCTATCGTTGTACTGCTCTTGTCGCTGATGATCTCGATGACGATCAGTGCACTGCTAGGTATCAGCATTGAACGTCTGGCGTATAAGCCGCTTCGTAAATCCACACGGATCGCGGCGCTGATCACAGCCATTGGTGTATCCTTCCTGCTTGAATATACGGGGGTGCTGATCCTTGGGCCGCAGGCCAAGGGCTTCCCGGATATTATGGATAAGAAGCAGTATCACCTGTTTGGTTCCTCCATCCAGGTCGAATCCAATCAGATTATGATTCTGCTAACAACGATAATTCTTATGCTGGTGCTGCAATATATCGTCAGGTACACCCGAACGGGCAAAGCCATGCGGGCCGTATCCTTCGATGTAGAAGCGGCGCGGCTGATGGGCATCAACGTAGACCGCACCATTTCCGCCACCTTCGCCATCGGTTCAGCGCTTGCCGCTGCAGCGGGCGTGATTTTCGGCATGACGTACAATTCGGTTGATCCTCTCATGGGCGTAATGCCCGGGCTGAAGGCTTTTGTCGCGGCAGTGCTTGGAGGGATTGGCAGTATACCGGGTGCGCTTGTTGGCGGATTGCTGCTGGGAACCGTTGAGACAGAGATTTCTTCCCTCGGGTTCTCGTCCTGGCGTGACGGCGTAGCCTTTGCGGTACTGATTCTAATCCTTATCTTCAAACCATCCGGGCTGTTCGGCAAGAATGTCCGGGAGAAAGTGTAGGGGGAAGCTGCCGTGAAAAAGATAAATAAAAAATTCTGGCTGGGCATTGTTATTGCCCTTGCGTTCTATGGAATTGTAAAAGTTCTTCTAACAACAGGAATACTTAGTGATGTGAATCAGTCTATGCTGCTGCTCATCGGAGTTAATATCATGCTGGCCGTGTCGCTGAACCTGATCACCGGGATTACCGGACAGTTCTCCATTGGTCATGCCGGATTCATGTCGGTGGGCGCGTATACCTCGGCGATTCTTACCCTTGACTATAATGTGCCGTTCATTCCGGCGATTCTTGCGGGCGGACTGCTGGCAGCGGTATTCGGTGTATTAATCGGGATGCCTACGCTCCGGCTTAACGGGGACTATCTGGCTATTGCGACGCTGGGCTTCGGTGAGATTATCCGCATCATTATGCTGAATACGGAATATGTCGGCGGAGCTTCAGGGCTTAGCGGGATTCCAGCCAAGACCACCTGGACCATGCTCTTCTTCTTCACTCTGCTCTCAGTCGTCCTGATTAATAACTTCATTAGATCTACTCACGGCCGGGCCTGTATTGCGATCCGCGAGAATGAGATTGCCGCTGAGGCGATGGGGATTAATACAACACGCTACAAAATCATCGCCTTCACCATCGGTGCGCTGTTTGCAGGTATGGCGGGCGGACTGTCGGCCCATACGTTCTATGTCATTACGCCGGGGAGCTTCAACTTCCTGAAGTCTTTTGAAATCATCGTTATGGTGGTGCTCGGGGGGCTGGGCAGTACGGCAGGCTCTATCGTGGGTGCGGTGTTCGTTACCCTGCTGTACACCTACTTACGTGAATTCCCGGAATGGCGCATGATTATCTACTCCATCGTGCTCATTCTGATGATGATCTTCCGTCCGAGCGGCCTGCTTGGCGTAAGCAAATTCTCATTCTTCAAGTTCAGCAAAAAGGAGGCAAAGGCAAATGACGCAATCGAGAGCAGCGGTACTCCTTGATGTGAAAGCGGCCAGCCGGGCCTTCGGCGGACTGAAGGCGGTCAGCGAGGTCTCTCTTCATATTGATAAGGGCGAGCTGATCGGCCTAATCGGACCCAACGGTGCCGGTAAAACGACACTGTTCAACCTGTTGACCGGAGTGTACCCGCCATCGTCGGGCAGCATTCTTTTGAACAATGAGTCTATCGGCGGGATGAAGCCCTACAAGATCAATCATAAAGGCGCTGCGCGTACGTTCCAGAATATCCGCCTGTTCACGGCTATGACCGTGCTGGAGAACGTTAAGATTGCCTTCCATCAGCATGCGAAGCACTCGTTGTTCTCTTCGATGCTACGTCTGCCGAAGCATTTCCGGGGCGAAGAGGAGATTACCCGGAAGGCGATGGATATTCTCAAAATCTTCAATTTGGCTGACCAGAGTGACGAGGTGGCGAGCAACCTGAGCTATGGGAATCAGCGGCGTCTGGAGATTGCCCGGGCGCTTGCGGCTGGACCCAAGCTGCTGCTGCTTGATGAGCCGGCAGCCGGGATGAACCCGAATGAGACGCGTGATCTGATGAATCTGATTGCCTGGATCCGGGAGGAATTCGACCTGACCATTCTGCTGATCGAGCATGATATGTCACTGGTAATGGGGGTCTGCAGCCGCATCTACGTTCTGGACCGCGGAATCCTTATCGCTGACGGAACGCCGGCGGAGATCCGCAACAATCCGAAGGTCATCGAAGCGTATCTGGGACAGGAGGCGTAGCGCCATGCTTACAGTACAGGGAATCAACGTATATTACGGAGCAATTCATGCCTTGAAGGATCTGAGCATCACCGTGAAGCAGGGGGAGATCGTGACCTTGATCGGTGCCAATGGCGCCGGCAAATCTACGCTGCTTAAGACGCTCTCGGGGCTGCTGAAGCCTAAGACAGGAAGTATTGAATTCTTGAATAAATCGATAGCGAATCAAAGCGTTCAGGCGATTGTCAAAGAAGGGCTGATCCACTGCCCCGAAGGACGGCGTGTATTCGCCAATATGTCCGTCGAGGAGAATCTCGAATTAGGCGCTTATCTGCAGGATGGAAGCAGCCTGGCTGCGGACTTCGAGCATGTCTACCGTACCTTCCCGCGTCTCCTGGAGCGCAAAAAGCAGCAAGCCGGAACGCTGTCAGGCGGGGAGCAGCAGATGCTGGCGATGGGGCGCGCCCTGATGGGCCACCCGAAGCTGCTGCTGCTGGATGAGCCGTCGATGGGGCTGGCGCCGCTGCTGGTCCAGGATATTTTCAAGATTATCAAGGAAGTCAACGATGCCGGAACCACTGTCCTGCTGGTCGAGCAGAATGCGCACCAGGCGCTCAAAATCGCCGACCGTGCCTATGTACTGGAGACAGGCCGGGTCGTGCTTGAAGGGGATGCCAAGGAAATGGCCGATTCCGATGAGATCAAAATGGCTTATCTCGGGCACTAGCAGGCTATCCATACTACAGCAGCATCACAGAAACAACATATATAAACTAAATAATCAGGAGGCTGGGAGAAACTATGAAGAAACTTGGGGCCATTATCTTGTCAACAGTATTGACTGCGGTATTAGCATCCGGCTGCGGCAACAACACAGAGAACAGCGGTAACTCTGCAAGCGGCGGAAATACTGCCGGAGGCACCATCAAAATCGGGGCTGACCTTGAGCTCACAGGCGGTCAGGCTTCTTTCGGCGACTCCGCATCCAAGGGCGCAAAGCTGGCGGTTGACCAGATCAACGCCGCAGGCGGTGTACTCGGCAAGCAGCTGGAGCTGGTCGTTGCAGACAATGCATCGAAGTCTGAAGAAGCTACCCAGGCGGCACAGAAGCTGATCACCAATGATAAGGTCGTGACCATTATCGGCGCATCCACTTCGACCAACACGCTGGGGATCGTTCCGGTAGCTACGGAGAAAAAGATTCCGCTTGTCTCGGTAGGAGCTACCAATCCGAAGGTTACTGTGGATGAGCGCAGCGGCAATGTGAATGAATTCGTGTTCCGCGCGGCGTTCATCGATCCGTTCCAGGGGGAGGTAATGGCTAACTTTGCGCTCGATTCCCTGAAGGCTAAGACGGCTGTCATCTATACCGACACTTCGTCCGACTATTCCAAGGGTCTGCAGAAGTTCTTCGAAGAGACCTTCAAGGCCAAAGGCGGCGAGGTGCTGAGCCAGGAGTCCTACCAGCAGAAGGATTCGGACTTCAAAGCAGTTCTGACCCGGATCAAAGCAGCGAACCCGGATGTCATCTACCTGCCTGGTTATTATGAAGAAGTAGGTAAAATTGTGAAGCAGGCCCGTGAGATGGGCATCACCGTTCCGTTCCTCGGCGGCGATGGCTGGGATTCCCCGCAGCTGGCGGAAATCGCCGGTGCCAAAGCGCTGGAGAACACGTTCATGTCCAATCACTACTCGCCTGAAGATACAGCTCCTGAAGTAACCAGCTTCGTAGACGCCTACAAGGCGGCTAACGGCGGAGCGGTTCCCGATGGTATGGCGGCCCTGGGCTATGATGCCTTGAAGCTGGTAGCTGATGCGATTACCCGTGCGGGTGAAGCTGATCCGGCCAAGATTACAGAAGCACTGGCAGCGACTAAGGATCTGCAGCTCGCTACAGGCAAAATCACCCTGAACGACAAGCATGACCCGGTCAAAGCAGCAGTTGTCCTGAAATTCGTGGACGGGAAGCAAACCTTTGAGACCAAGGTTAATCCTTAAGCGGCGAAATTGCATATACTGAGGTGAAGGGAACGGGGAGCCGGTCCGCAGGAGGCCAGGGAGCCTCTTGCCTCACCTTAACCGTGAAGAGGAAGGCCCCGAATGGGAGCCTTTCTTTTCGCATCTTACAGGGATACAATATTGACTATAATAGAACAACTTTGAGGGGGAATCGGCATGATTATTGGCGTACCCGCAGAAATCAAGAATAACGAGAACCGCGTCGCCATCACCCCGGCCGGGGTGGAAGCGCTCCGGAAGGCAGGTCATGAAGTGTATATTCAAGCTTCTGCTGGAGCGGGCAGCGGCATGGGTGACAAGGAGTACTCAGATAAAGGTGCAGTGATACTCGATACGGCTGCTGAGGTCTGGAGCAAGGCGGAGATGATTATCAAAGTGAAGGAGCCGCTGCCGGAGGAGTACGGTTATTTCCGCAAAGGGCTGATCCTCTTCACCTATCTGCACTTGGCACCTGAAGCAGAGCTGACCAAAGCACTGGTGGATAGCGGTGTGACCGCTGTGGGCTATGAGACGATTCAGCTTGAAGACGGCTCGCTGCCGCTGCTGATTCCGATGAGTGAGGTCGCCGGACGCATGGCGGTCCAGATCGGTGCCGGACTGCTGGAGAAGCCGCATGGCGGCAAAGGCGTTCTGCTGGGCGGTGTGCCTGGCGTGCAGCCGGGAGAGGTCGTCATTGTCGGCGGCGGCATCGTTGGCACCAATGCGGCGAAGATCGCGCTGGGCATGGGCGCGCGCGTCACCGTGCTGGATCTGAATGCGGGCCGTCTGCGCGCGCTGGATGATATTTTTGGCGGACGGCTGGTGACCGTGATGTCGGATTCCTATCATCTGGAGCAGGCTGTGCGCCGGGCGGATCTGCTGATCGGGGCGGTGCTGATTCCCGGTGCCCGTGCCCCGAAACTGGTTACAGAGGACATGGTGAAGCAGATGGAGGAAGGCTCTGTTATCGTAGATGTTGCGATTGACCAGGGCGGGTCGATCGAGACCATTGACCGGATCACCACCCATGAGAACCCGACCTATGTGAAGCACGGCGTGGTCCATTACGCTGTAGCTAATATGCCCGGAGCGGTCGCCCGAACCTCGACACTGGCACTAACCAACGTGACGATCCCCTACGCGCTACAGATTGCCAATCTGGGCATCCGCGAGGCTGCGGTGAAGAACGCGGCGCTTGCGCGCGGCCTGAATGTGGTAGCTGGACAGGTGACCAATGCTGCGGTGGCGAAGAGTCTGGGGTATGAATACGCGGATGGAATCCAGGTGCTGGCTGCGGGTGAGGAGAACCGATCTATATAAAATAATGAAAAGCAAAAAGAAGCGGAGGGGAAATTTGGAACTGTAGGAGCGGTAGCGACCGCCTTTGTGTTTGGATTTCTACCACGAGAGTGGTATTAATCAGGAAATCCAAACACAACAGCGGCCGGAAGTCCAAATGTTCACCGCAGTGACGACCAAGCTTCGAGTTGAACTGATTTTTTTGAAAAAGGCTTGTCAAATCCACCAGCGTTTGATATACTCATTTTTGTTGTCACGAAGAAAAACTTAAAATTTGGCTCGTTGGTCAAGGGGTTAAGACACCTCCCTTTCACGGAGGTAACATGGGTTCGAATCCCATACGAGTCACCAAATTCTTCTATGGATTATGGGATGAGAATTCCCTGGGTTCGTTGAAGCATAGGCTTCGTAAGGAATACTTCGCAATCTCGTAACGGAGTGGAGAGTATCCCATACGAGTCACCAATATGCGGTAGTGGTGGAATGGCAGACACGCTATCTTGAGGGGGTAGTGGGTGTATACCCGTGGAGGTTCGAGTCCTCTCTACCGCATAACATGGAATGAGCAGAGACCTTTGATGATTCAAGGGTCTCTGTTTTTTTTGATATAGGAATTATAGTTTTCGTCTATGCGAAAACCCGAATACAATGGTGCTGCTGCGCCGAAGGATGGTTCCCCTGCCCCACAGCCAGTAACATTTATAGAGGAATCCTGCAAGAATTGCAACAATACTGATCCATAGAGAAGGTCTATGCTGAAATCATGCACGAAATGCAACAAATCCAGTGCTAACTTGCTCTCTGCACCGGAAATTGTGCAAATAATGCAACATTGTGCTTCAGCCAGTCATAGATATAGAGGAATCTTGCAAAAAGTGCAACAATTCTCCATACAAGCGGCCGATGAGAGAAGGCAGGCAGCCTGTGTGGCATGATGCGTACCAATATGCGATTTTAAATGAAGAGTGGAGTTCTGCCGTATAATTCTATCAATCTTGGAAACAATACTAGTAAACGCCTGATTAGGAGGTAGTCTACGGTAATGAATTACTCCGAGATTTATGATCTTCACCTTCAGTTGCTTAAAGCTTATGCTGCTCATAACAATGGAGAGTATTCGGCTTATCAGAGGGAGATCGATTACTACACGAATCAGCTGCGTTTGGCGGAAGATATGGTGCAGCGGATTTTTGTGCTGAACCAGTTAGTCAAGATTCGTGAGAAAGAGCGGGACGGTCTGATCAGTTGGTGCTCTGACACATATTTTAATCAAAAGCAAGATTATAGTGGCTCACAGGATGGAGTTATGGGATAACCCGCCTGTGAGTTTTTTTATTTTCCTGCCGAAGCGGCTGTCCGTCAGGGAAGCCTTTCCATTGACAGCGCCTCCATGTTCCGTTATACCTGCATATATATCAGGATTGGACAGGGACGGGGGATTTCTACAGTGAATTCATTAATTTCAGTCATGCTCGTAGATGATGAGCCGCTTGCACTAGATCATGTGTACCACTCGGTTCCGTGGGAGGAGAATGGCTTCCAAGTGGTCGCCCAGGCGACCAGCGGGCGCATGGCACTGCGGAAATTCGAGGAGCTGCAGCCGCAGATTGTGATTACCGACATCTCCATGTCCCCTATGGACGGGCTGGAGCTGGGACGTCATGTGGTTCAGCTTGCTCCCAGGACCCGGCTGATCTTTCTCACCGCTTACCGTGACTTTGACTATGCCCGGCAAGCGCTGGAGCTGCGAGCGGCCCATTATCTGCTTAAGCATGAGATCAGCCGTAACCGTCTGCTGGAACAGTTAAAGCTGCTGAAGGAAGGTCTGGCAGCGGAGGCCGCTGAGGAAGAAGGGCACGGACATGCGCTCCATATCCTGCTTAAGGATATGTTAGCAGGCAAGTATCAGGCTCCTGCAGGAAATCAGGAATCCCGGCTGCACCGTCTCGTGGCAGATTATCAGCAGGGTCAGCCCGGACTGCTGTATTTCGAGCTGGAGGCCGCATTGAAGCTGGACGGTAGCCGGAGTAATGCACGCAGTACCACTGCTCTGGTATGGAAGAATATCGAAGAAGAGATCCGCCGTCAGACAACGGACTTGGAGGAGCTTCAACTTCTGGAGATGGATGAAGGCGGATACATCGTGCTGCTGAAGTTAACCTCTTCCAGCAGTCTGCTGCTCCAGCATTATAACCTGCGGCAGCTCGCGGCCCAAATCCAGGTCTGCCTGGAGTCTTATTATCGGGGCAACCTTCCCAGAGTGATCCTCTCCGCAGGCAATGGTGCAGAATTGCCGGACCGCCGGTATGCGGCGATGAGACAGGCATATGATTTTTCCATATTTCTGCCGCCGGGCGGTGTATTTCTGCTGGAGCAGGCTGCTTCTGCCGGAGAAGCTACCGGTATTGCCCAAGAGGTCAGAGCATACCTGCTATCCCCGGAACGCGGCCTGCTGGAACGGCTGAAGACCGGTCTGGACCACATCGCCACCCAGGCCTACTTGGGAGATTTGCGCGCCGTCATGGGTGAGATTCATGACGCATGCCGTAAGGACGGAAGCCCCAGCCCTGATCAAGTGCTGGGTACAGACGCGCGGCAAGTAGTTAACAGCTTGTACCGGATTCTCGAAGACTGCTTGCAGCAGCCGCAGAGTCCGAAGCAGTATTCCCGCTGGGTGAACAAAGCGATGGAGTATGTTGCCGGAAATTACGCCGATCCCGATCTGTCCCTGGAGACGGTCGCAGGCCATCTGCAGATCAGCAGCATCCATCTGCGGACAACCTTCAAGCGGGAGACCGGCCAGTCGCTGCTCGACTACACGACGGAATATCGGATCGGGCTGGCGAAGCAGCTCCTGCAGACCGGTGAGTACAAGATCTACGAGGTATCGGAGAAGGTAGGGTACAAAACCAGCCAATACTTCAGCCAGGTCTTCAAAAAAACCACGGGTATACAGCCCAAGGATTTCCTGCAACAGAGGGGCAGGGAATAGCTATGCGAAAAATTAAGAATAAAATTCTCGGCAGCGTGATTCTGATCGTTACGCTGTCGGTAACGGCCATCAGTGCTCTGGCGTATGAGCAGTTCTCTTCGATTCTCGAAGCGCAGGCCCTGCGTGAGGATACCATCCATCTGGAGCAGACCACGAATCAGATGAATCACCTGATTGACGATGTGCAGAAATATGCCGCCAATATGGTCAATGATGAGCTGCTTCAGCAGTTTGCTGCAAGGTTGAAGTATTCCTCTACGTATGACGAGCTTAGTGCATACCGCGATGTGGTCACTCAGCTAACCAAATTCAATGTACTGCGGGACTACCTTGAGAGCTCGGCCATCGTCCGCTCGGACGGTAAGATTTTCTGGTCCTCCCTGTATATTGACCCGTATTTTGAACGGCTGCTGCAAGAGGATTGGTATCAGGATGCTTTGAAGAACAATAGCAAAAGCGGGTTCACAGCCCCCCATATCATCCAGGACCCTGACAGCAAAAAAATCGTCAGCTTCTTTATCCGTTTTGATCCCCAGTATGGCGGAGTGCTGCTTCTGAATATTGATTATGCAGCTTTTGAGAGTCTGTTCCAGTATTTGGGCCAGTCCTTCGACCAGGTAGCCTGGATCGGCCCGGGTCAATCATTGCTCTATCAGCAAGGCACCGCTACAGAGCTTCCGGCCCACACGCTGAGCGCAGACAGCCCGGGAATTCAAGTTGTTAAGCATGATAAGGGGTATTATCTGGCCAGCGCTTTTGAGAAATCGGACTGGTCTGTCTCCACGTTTACCTCCAATGAACGGTTCTATGAATGGGTGGGTTATATTGTCCGCTACTGGGCCATCTTCCTCGCCTTGTGTCTGGTGCTCTGCTTCCTGTTGTTCCTTCCCATCATCTCGAATATTATCCGGCCGATCCTGCAGATGACCAAAGCGATGAAGCAGGTGTCTATGGGCAACTATAATGTTCAGCTCTCGTTCCGCAGCAATGATGAGCTGTCTGTGCTGAAGAATGGGTTTGAGACGATGCTTGGGGATATTGAGCGGCAGATGAGCGAAAGGGTAGAGCAGGAGCGCTGGAAGCGTAAAATGACGGCCGAGCTGCTGTTCGCCCAGATCAACCCCCATTTTATCTACAATACTCTAAATACGGTTGTGTATCTGGCCCGCAAAAAGAATTACCCGGCTATCGAAGAGATGGTTGAATCCTTCATTGGCATTCTGCATGATGCTGTCAATATCGGTGATACCAGTCTGTATATCACGGTGGAGCAGGAGATGAACATTATCAATCACTTCGTAACGATTCAGAAGTACCGGTATGCAGACCGGTTTGAGGTAATCTGGAGCGTAGAAGAGGAAGCGAAGGGTGACTATATTCCGAAAAGCCTGATCCAACCGCTGGTGGAAAATGCTATTTTTCATGGATTCTCAGAGAAAGAGACTGTAGGCCATATAGAGATCATTATCCGCAAGCGCAGCGGAAGGCTGCTGGTCTCGGTCAGAGATGACGGCTGCGGCATGAGCCGAGAGAAGGCCCGGTCTATTATGAATGGAACCCTGCCGCCCGCACGCCTTCCTTCAGGGGCTATGAAGCAGATTGGATTATGGAATATCCGGGAACGAATCGAGTATTTGTACGGGCAGGAAGGCCGCCTCGTCATCCGGTCAAGTGAGCAGGGTGGCACCAAGGTGTCTGTTCTCCTGCCCGTCCGGCAGCAACCGTCCGAGTGAAAAGCACTATCATTATTTATACAAAATCATCAGATCGTCTAATTGTTGGGTGATCCCTTCAAGCTTATAGTTCTACTATACAGACGGACGGAAGACATTACAGGAACCGCCCGCTGTCACAACAGATGCAAGGGGGATCTTAATTTGCACAATCTATTCAGTAAAAAAGCATCGGTTATAGCGCTTGTTCTAACGTTATGCTTCACCTTGGTGCTGGCCGGCTGCGGCAATGGCAACAACAACGCTTCGGGAGACTCCAGCAGTACAAACAGTGCGGATCACTCAAGTGATCCTGCGAATGCTTCCGGTAAATTGACCGTATGGGGCTGGGACAAGGCCTGGTTCGAAGGCACAGGAGCGAAGTTCAACGAGAAGTTCCCGAATATCAAGCTGGAATTCGTCGAAGTCTCGGCGGGGGATTATCTGAAAAAAATCCAGACCTCCATCGCTGCCGGATCGGGACTGCCGGATATTATCTGGGGAGAAGCGGCCTTCCGCGGCGCTCTCTATGAGCTTAACGTACTGCAAAGCTTGTCCGAAGAGCCCTACAATTTCGATACCTCCAATCTGCTCGACTTCGAGCTTCCGCTGCTGACGAACAGCAAGGGAGAGCTTGTCGGTCTGGAGCAATCCGGCTCGCCTGGAGCACTGGCTTACAAGCGTGATCTGGCTAAAGAATACTTCGGGACAGATGATCCTGATGCATTGACTGCAATGTTCCCTGATTGGGATACCTTCATTGCCAAGGGCAAAGAAGTCTATGAGAAGAGCGGCGGTAAGACATTCATGCTGGGAAGCCTGATGGATGCGTATACCATCCTCTCCAACCAGGGTACAACCGCAGTTGTAGACGGAACCAAGGTGAATACTCAAGAGCTGCTTAGGATCTTCACTCAGCTGCAGTCCATCCGCGACAATAACGCAGAGGGCAAGCTGGCAATGTGGTCACCCACCTGGAATGCTTCGTATTCGCAGGACAATGTAATCTTTTATCCGTCGGCGAACTGGTCGCCAGAATTCGTAATCAAGCCTAACGACAAGGCCAGTAATGGCCGCTGGGGTCTGATGGTGCCTCCGGAAGGCGGATATCCATACGGCGGTACTACTATCGGTATTTGGAAGGACAGCAAGAATAAAGATGCAGCCTGGGCGTATCTTAACTGGCTGTTAGGCACGGACGAAGGCGCTGAAGCCAACTTCGCCGTCTCCGATTACATTTTGCCGCTGAAATCCTTCTTCAAGGATACCTCCAAGCTGTCTTCCGGGGCAGATGAATATTTCGGCGGGCAGGATCTCGGCAAGTTCTGGGTAGAGAAGGTGTTCCCGAACATGAAGTCCAAAGCGGTGACCAAATACGACCAGGATATCTATAGCTCCTCTGAGCTGGTGCTGCAGGTTATGGCGCAGGATAACAGCTTCGATGCCAAGCAGGCCCTGGATAAGTGGGAAGAGCAGCTGAAGAAGAACCACCCTGAGCTGACATTTGAATAATGATGCAGAAATCTAAAGGAATCAGCAGTAAAAATAAATGGCCGTATCTGTTCATCACGCCTTATTTCTTATCCTACGCCGTACTGAGCTTGTTCCCAATCCTCTTCACTCTATATATCAGTCTTACAGACTGGGATTTGTACGGCAACCGGAATTTCATCGGATTCAGCAACTACACGCAGTTATTTTTCCATGATGCCTTCTTCTGGAAATCCCTGCTCAATGTCATGATCTTCATGGCGGTATACCTTCCGGCCCTTGTCCTTATGGGCATGCTGGTAGCCAGCCTCATCGAGAGCAAGCTGATCCGCCGCAAAACCTTGTTCCGGCTCAGCGTATTCAGTGCCTATATGACGACGCCGGTCGCGGTCGGGATTATCTTCTCCCTGTTGTTCGACTGGCAGGGCGGATTCTTCAATAATATGCTGATGGAGCTGGGCCTCATTCAGGAGAAGATCAATTGGCTGGGCTCGGCCAGTTCCTCCCGCTGGGTAGTCATTCTGATGGTCTTCTGGAAAAACCTCGGGTATTTCGTCATGTTCTACACGGCGGGGATGGCCAGTATTGATACTTCCATCTATGAGGCCGCAGTCATTGACGGAGCCTCTTCCAAAGATGTGTTCACGCGCATTACGATTCCGCTGCTGAAGCCGATCAACCTGTTCCTGATTATTACCTCTATTATCAGCGGCCTGCAGCTGGTGGAAGAACCGATGCTGCTGTTCAGCGGCTGGGCTTCCGGCTCCAGTATGGTAGGGGGGCCAGACGGGTCCACCTTCACACCGATCTGGTACATGTTCGATGCTTCCTTCAACGGCAGTGCGTTCAAGTATGGTAAAGGGGCAGCGATTGCTTACGGCACCTTCCTGTTCATCGCCTTGTTCTCAGTAGTTGGCATGAAATGGATCAACAGGGACGGTGACGACAAATGAGAGCGAAGAAATTTTTTACCGTATTGCTGCTTAGTCTGATCGCGATCGCGTTCCTGTTCCCGTTCTATATGATGATTGTGATGGGAACCTACTATTCCGAGGACCTGTTCAAGCAGCTTCCGATTCTGCCCAGCGGCTATCTGCTGGAGAATCTGCAGACGATCATGTCCGCCAGCTTCCTGCGGAATTATTGGAACAGCTTCTATGTTGCCGTGTTGTTCACCCTGGTGACGGTTGGGGTGGCCTCGATTACCGGGTTTGCTTTTGCCAAATATGAATTCAAGGGTAAAAATGCGCTGTACGGCTTCATTCTGCTGACGATGATGATTCCCGGACACCTGGGCCTGATTGCTTATGTCATGGAGATGAAGTGGTTCCACCTGAACAACACCCATGCGCCGCTGATTCTGGCCGGACTGAATAATGCCTTCGGCGTATTCTTCATGACCCAGTTCATCCGCTCCTCCGTCCCGACAGAAGTCATTGAGAGCGCGCGGATCGACGGCTGCTCGGAACCGGCTATTCTCACAAGAATTGTTGTTCCGTTCCTCATGCCGGCCATCAGCACCCTGGGACTGATCTCCTTCCTCGGGTCCTGGAACGGTTATCTGCTGCCGCTGGTCACGATCAACAAGCCGGAGCTGTACACGCTGCCGCTGGGCATTGCCAATCTGTCCACCGTCTTCCGCACGGATTATTCAGCCAGTATCTTGGGTCTGACCCTCGGTACGCTTCCGCTGATTATTCTCTTCCTGTTCGGCTCGAAGACCCTGGTCAGAGGACTTACCGGCGGAGCGGTTAAAGGTTGAACACAATGAATCGGTAATCAATCGGAAATAACAGGAAAGAAACCTCTCTAGTGGTGAAATGGAGTACACTCAGCCATTTCACCGGAGAGGTTTTTTTGTGTATGAATAGAGTGCGCGGGAAAAGAAGGATTTTGCCAAGATAAGGTAGAATAACAGTAGCTACAAGAAGAATAATTGCCGGTCGGCCTAAACATGGAGAACTGCTGCACCAACTGGAACTAAGATGGCGGCAGATTCAATAATTCAGCGACTTGACGGCGGTATCTGTCTGCCTTGCGTGTACCGTGAATCAGGTTGGACAGCCGATAGGGTGGGATGTCATGTAATTCACAGAATTTCTTCTGATCCAAGTGCAGTTCTGCCAGACGCTGCTTAATGGCCCAGCCGTAGGCAGTAATAGGGCGTTTGCTGTTCAGATTGCTCACCTCGTATCGACTATCCAGCCGGTATGATATAAAATAGGTAAAGATATAATAATAGTTAATTATATACTTTTTTACGTCATTTTTCAATAAAAAATAACGTTTTTGCGTATTATATTTTTTGGGGGAGGCAGTTGACTGATGCAATCCATCTATGAACGTATTGAACTATTGATTAAACGGCAAGGAATTACGAAGAAATCCTTCTGTGCACAGCTCGGAATCAGCACCGGCAATATGGGAGACTGGAAGCGTGGCAAATCTACGCCTGGCACACATAAGCTGATTGAGATTGCTGCATTTTTTCATGTGAGCTTAGATTGGCTGATCCTGGGCAAACAGCCCCAAACGATTCAGGAAAGCGGCGAGGATTATTTTTTTGGCCAAATGCGGCAATTGAATTGCCAAACCGAGGAATTGCTGCCGGAGGAAAAGAACTTTATTAAGGAATATCTGGCCTTCACCAAGTACCGCAAGGATCAGGACAAGGATCAGGATACGAAAGGCGAAAATTCTTAAGCGGGTATCTTTACTTTTGAGCGCAACCGATTTATAATATTGAATGTTGGCCTCAAACAATGCTTCAACGTTAGACACACCGCGCGGTAGTGGTGGAATGGCAGACACGCTATCTTGAGGGGGTAGTGGGTGTATACCCGTGGAGGTTCGAGTCCTCTCTACCGCATATTTTTTCATAAAAGCTGAGATCCTTGATCATTCAAGGGTTTCGGCTTTTTTTGAACACAAAAACACCCTTCGTACGGAGTTAATCCGGGTTAGAAGGGTGTTTTTGTTGAATCCGCTCTAGCGCAGCAGCTTCTCGATATCCTCTTCAATCTGATCCGGTGTTGTCTGCGGGGCGAACCGCTTCAGCACACGGCCTTCCTGGTCCACCAGGAACTTGGTGAAGTTCCATTTGATACTCTTCGAGCCGAGTACTCCCGGTGCCTCTTTGGACAGATACTTGAACAGGGGATGGGCGTCGGCGCCTTTGACGTTGATTTTCTCGTACATCGGGAAGGATACACCGTAATTAATCTCGCAGAACTCGGCAATATCCTCGCTCTCACCCGGCTCCTGTCCGGCAAACTGATTGCTGGGGAAGCCCAGAATCTCAAAACCACGGTCTTTGAATTTATCGTACACTTCCTGGAGACCCTTATATTGCGGGGTGAGTCCGCACTTGCTGGCTGTATTCACGACGAGCAGAACCTTGCCTTTGTACTTGGAGAGTGATTCTTCCTGGCCCCGCAGGGTGTTGGCTTCAAAATCATGGACATTCATGAATGATTCCTCCCGAACATTGATTTATCACAATTTAATTGTACACTATTCACCGCCGGAAGCAAGTTTTAAAAGGTAATAATGTGCCTGATCGTTTCAAAAATGTGAGGTTGTTTAAGTTAAGGATAAGTGTTCTTACAAAATTTGTGTTAAAAAAGGAGAAGATTAAAGATGAGTACAGTGAAACTGAAACCCCTATATACTGCTACAGCCAAGGTTCGCGGAGGCCGTGAAGGTTCGGTGGAATCGTCCGACGGAGCGCTGAAGCATGATCTCAAAATTCCGAAGGAGCTTGGAGGTCCTGGCGGTGCAGGGACAAATCCGGAGCAGCTGTTCGCGGCAGGTTATGGTGCATGCTATGAGAGTGCCCTTGCTAATATTGCCCGTAAAGAAGGCGTAAAGCTGCAGGATGTCGAGATTACCTCGAATGTGCTGATCGGCAAGGACGAGAGCGACGGAGGCTTCAAGCTGGCCGTGAAGCTTGATGTGAAGCTGCCGGGTATTGAGCGCTCTGTGGCAGAGGATCTGGCTAAGAAAGCCCATGATTTCTGCCCGTATTCCAAGGCGACCCGGGGAAATATCGAGGTTGAACTGAACGTTCTGTAGAGATAGATAGCAATGTTCGATTGAATAGCATGCTTATCTGAAAGACCAGACATTGGATGTCTGGTCTTTCATTATGTTGAGTGCAGAACCACGGGTAGGAATGGACAAAGCTGGGAATAATGGCTAAATAGAGTCTGAGAAGGCCGGAAGTGTTGTAAATAGCGTGCAGGAGCCTGTACTTTGGTTGACATCACCCCGGAAATTCTTTAATATGTCTAAGTATCTGTTAATGTCGCGCGTGCTATTAACTACCAAAAATTTAAATAATGGGTGATGAGATGTCTTACAAACCGAGTATTACGAATGTGACCAAAGCCAGCAGCAATGATAAGGAAGGATTGTACGAGTTCATTATCAAGCTTGCTGACGGAACGGAGTGCCGCGCGTTCTACAACCGGTTTCCGGAATGGAAAATGACGAACATCAGTCGCCTGCTCAAGACTCCTTGTCCGGTATGCCGCAAAGATTTCATCTGCAAATGCATGGAATCCTTCACTGCTGATTTCGAAGAGCAAATGACCGGGGACGAATGGATCAACAAGGCTATTGCTGAATAATTAGACGAACGGACGTTGTAGGCGCGGGAGCTATCCCGCGTTTTTTGTTTTTTTTTCAAAAGGGGATAGGAATGTTACACTATGCTTAAGAGGAAGGGGGCGGTGATGTGGCTGAGGAGCGTGGGGAAATGCAGGGCCAATCTATTGTGCTGATCGATGGGGTCTGTCATCTGTGCCAGAGAATTGTCCGGTTCATTATTCCGCGTGATCCCAAGGCGCACTTCAAATTCGCCTCCTTGCAGAGTGAAGCGGCCCGGGAACTGCTTAAGGCCGGTGGTCTGCCTGAGCAGCAATTAGACACTGTGGTGCTGATAGAGGACGGCAAGTATTATACGAAATCGGCTGCAGTGCTGCGGATTGCCCGCAGACTCCGGTTCCCGTGGCCCGCCGCCTATGTGTTCATCCTGATTCCGGGGCCGCTGCGTAATGCTATGTACAGGATTGTGGCCAGGAACCGCTACCGCTGGTTCGGCCGGGATGAGCAGTGTCTGCTGCCGACACCGGATATGAAGCGCAGATTTCTGTAGCCGGTAAGGGGGATTCTGAGGGATTCTCTCAAATAGTGGTGAAAAAGATATTGCTGACTTCTTATATATATGCTACTATAGCAGTAAATTACAGGAACAGTAACGGAAGCACCGTTCAATGACCGTATTCACGGTTATTGGCGGTGCTTTTTTGCTGTTCTTTTTCCCATGTATTTAAGAGAGGAGGAGGAATTCATGACGGCAAGAATCGTGCTTGCAGTCCGGGAGAGCCAGTATATTGAACCGCTGCTTCATTACCTGCATCATAGCGAATATGGGGAGATGCTGCGGATTACGGCTTTCAGCAGACTGGACGCTTTTATGGAATTTATGACAGGTGACGAGCTGCCGGATGCGGTTGCTGGTGACCCGTCCTTCATTGAAGCCTGGCTGGTGGAAGGGAGAAGTACGGTTCCTTGGGCTGTCTTAAGTGAAGGCGGAGAATTGCCGAATGGCCGGGACCTGGCTGGGGGAAGGCATATTGCCAAGTATCAGGCACTGCCATCGCTGCTGGAAGCGATTCTCCAGCTGAGTGATCTGAAGCGGGTCCGGACAGCTTCTCTGCCTAAGGAAGCAACGCTGCTGCTCGGGATCGTCTCAGCCAGCGGCGGCAGCGGCAAAACCACGGTAGCGTTGAACATGGCGAAGCAGCTTGGAGCGGTGGGCCTGTCCGTGTTCTATTTGAACCTGGAGAGTGTGGACAGCAGCGGCTTCATCCTGCGTATGCCGGGGAGCCATGTTCCCGGTCTGGAGCGGCTCTTGTATGAGCTTAAGGCCGGAGGGCCAGAGAATAAGGGGGGAAGAGGGCAACCGAAATGGACTGATTATGCGTTCAGACATGACAGTCTGCGGTGTGATGCCTTCCGGCCTGTGGAGAATTTCAAGGAGATGCTCCAGATGTCCCGGCAGGACACGCTGGATCTACTGGAGGGGCTGGCCGGAGCCGGAAGCTATGATGTGGTTATTGTAGACACCGGCGCTATTGAGGAAGAACGGGCCCAGGCTGTTCTGAACAGGTGCGGCATTCTGCTGTGGGTGCTGAAGAATGATCAGGCAAATATCCGCAAAACCGAACGCTGGCTCGATTATATTGCAAGTCCGCACTCCGGCATGCAGCCGGAGCTGGTGAACAGGAGCCGATTCGTCATGAACGGCTGCACCGGAGCTGAGAATGAAGGGCCGCTATCCGCAGCACTCAGGCTGGATGCTGTACTTCCGTATATTCCATCCTGGGGGTTACAGCACTATGGAGAACTCTGTCTAAGCTCTCCCCAATTCATCGACGGAATTCAGCAGCTCTCCAGAGCTATAGTAGAGCCTGAGTTGCCTGGGGTGTTCACCGGGATTCCTGTATGAATGAAGAGATGTTCCGCGCTCTGCGCAGCGACATCCGGGCAGGGCTGGATGTGACCTCGGTCATCGGGAATGATGAGCTGGCTGCTTATATCGAACGGATCATTCTGGAGCGGGAACAATTACGCCTCCTGACTGCTCAGGAGAAACACGAGCTGGTGAAGAAGCTGTTCGATTCCTTCCGGGGGCTGGATATTCTCCAGCCGCTGGTGGATAATCCGGCGATCACCGAGATTATGATCAACAGCCACGAGGAGATCTTTATTGAGGAAGAGGGGATGATCCGCAGGCTGCCGCTGGCTTTTGAATCGGGGAGTAGGCTGGAGGATATCATTCAGATTATTGTCTCCGGCGTCAACCGTGTGGTTAATGAATCCTCGCCGATTGTGGATGCGCGGCTGCAGGACGGCTCACGTGTCAATATCGTACTGCCGCCTGCGGCGCTGAAGGGCCCAGCCATGACCATCCGCAAATTTCCGGAGACACCGATGACGATGGCGGAGCTGGTGCGGCGTGAAGCGCTCTCGGAGGAAGCGGCTGAGCTGCTGCGGATTCTGGTTGCTGCCAAATACAATATTTTTATCAGCGGGGGTACAGGCTCGGGCAAAACAACCTTCCTGAATGCCCTGTCGCAGTTCATCCCGCCGCAGGAGCGTGTCATTACGGTGGAGGATTCGGCAGAGCTGCAGATCGTTACGGTTCCGAATCTGGTCTCCCTGGAGACCCGGAATGCTAACACAGAGAGGCGGGGTGAGATCACGATCCGTGATCTGATCCGCACTTCGCTGCGGATGCGCCCGAACCGTATTGTCGTCGGCGAGGTGCGGGGAGCGGAGTGTCTGGATATGCTTCAGGCGATGAACACCGGCCATGACGGGAGCTTGTCAACGGGGCATTCGAACAGTGCGCTGGACATGCTCAGCCGCCTGGAGACCATGGTGCTTAGCGCTGCTGATCTGCCAGTAACCGTCGTCCGTCAGCAGATCAGCTCAGCGATCAATATATTCGTGCATCTGTCGCGGCTGCGTGACCGTTCACGCCGGGTGATGGAGATCAGTGAAGTTGCTGGTATCCGCAGTGGTGAGGTCATCCTGAATCCTCTATATGAATTTCGGGAATCAGGCGAACAGGATGGCCGGGTGCAGGGGAGGCTTGAGGTGTGCGGCAACCCTCTTCTGCATACAGACAAGCTGCGGATGGCCGGAATCCTTGATTATCCGCTCAAGCAGTATGAGAGTAGAAGCTCTGCTGAGGAGGAGAATGTACCTTGAACGTCATGAAGAAGAGAGACCGGCATCCCCCTGTAAGGCAGAACAAAGGGTTCATGAAGAGGACACCGCCCGTGCTGCCGGTTAGCGCATCTCAAGGGGGAGAGCAGGTACTGTTGCCGGATTATACCGTATACGAGTTGACCTCCCTGCAAAGAATGCTGGTCATTCTGGGTGCCGGAGTCCTGTTGTTCGGTATTGGTTACCTGTTCTATCACCGGCTGCTCCTGGCGGCACTGCTTGTCCCCGGAAGCGCCTATGGGCCGCGGCTGCTGCACGAATATCTGCTGCAGCGCCGCCGGGCTGCGCTGAATCTGCAATTCAAGCAAATGCTATTCTCGCTCTCTTCGTCGCTCTCCGCCGGACGTTCGGTGGAGAATGCCTTCCGTGAGGCTGTGCAGGATCTGCGGATGCTTGACCCGGAGGGCGCAAGTGACATGATCTCCGAGCTGAATATTATCTGTGCCCGGATGGAGAACGGGGAGCCGATTGAAGATGCGCTCTATGAATTCAGCAAAAGAGCAGGAATGGAGGATGTGGAGCGCTTCGCAGATGTGTTCATGGTCTGCAAGCGTACCGGCGGGGATCTGGTTGAGATCGTACGCCGCACCTCATCGATCATCGGCGAGAAGCTGGATATCCAGCAGGATATAGCCGTCAGTATCTCCCAGAAGAAATTCGAGGCGAAGGCGCTGCTGGTCTCTCCGCTGATGATGGTGATGTTCATGAGTCTGAGCGCCGGAGACTATATGGAACCTATGTATACTGGTGCAGGAATAGCGGTGTCCACACTGGCGCTGATTGCACTATTCCTCTGTTACCTCTGGACCAACAAGATCATGGATATTCCGCTGTGAGGGAGGGGGAGTGAAGGGGATGTCATTGATCTGCGGTGCGATTCTGCTTCTGCTCGCAGCGGGCTGGCTCATTCTAAGGATGAGATGCGGCAGCCGCTACGCTGCACTGCGGGAGCTGCCTATGGAAGGCCTGCGGCTGCGGCGGCTGGGTGAGCCTCTATTGTTAGTAGTCGAGAAGGGAAGAATCGCCAGTTATCTCCCGTCCGTGATGTTCAGGATACAACGTTCGCTGCAGCGGATCTATGGTATGCGCTACAGTGCAGAACGGACCTTACTGTTCATGGGGGAGATGCTTAGCTACAGCTGGCTGCTTGCCGCAGGCGGAAGTGCACTGACAAGCTTTACGGGAGAGCAGGCGGGAATCATCCTCGGAGGGCTCTTGGCAGTTGCACTCCCGGTGGCGATGGTTAGCGATCTGCACAAAAAGGTGCGTGTACGGGAGCAGAATATTATGCTGGAGCTTCCTGAGCTGCTGAACAGTATTGTTCTGCTGGTCGGCGCAGGTGAGACCGTTCAGCGGGCGATTGTCCGCTGTGTGAACAGCCGTCATGGGGATAGCGCTCATCCGCTCTACGCTGAATTAATGAAGATGACAGCTGAATGGGACGGCGGTTACTCCTTCCAGCAGGCGTTCGAGAACTTCAGTAAACGTTGTGCTGTACAGGAGGTCTCCATCTTCACAACTACAGTGCTGCTTAATTACCGCAGAGGCGGGGCCGACTTTGTTCTGTCGCTGCGGGATCTGTCACGGATGCTCTGGGAGAAGCGCAAGGCGATCAGCCGCACACGCGGCGAACAGGCATCGTCGAAGCTGGTTTTTCCGATGGTGGTTATCTTCTTGATTGTGATTGTGCTGGTGGGAACACCGGCGATTATGATGTTAAAAATGTAGGAGGTAGAGGTGTATGTTAACACAGATGGCAGAAGGAGCAAAAAGCTTTTGGAGAGATGAGGAGGGGCTGGGGACGCTCGAGATGATCCTGATCATTGCTGTACTAATTGCGGTCGTTCTGGTATTCCGTGAGGAGATTGTAAAGGTGGTTAAGGATCTGATCGGTACTGCCGGAGATAAGAGCCAGGAAGTCTTTGAGTGATTCCGCTGCGGGAGGATGAGGGGAGCTTCACTATCGAGGCTTCGCTTCTGCTGCCGATTCTTATGGGGATTACGATGGTGCTGCTATTCTTCTCCCTGTACAGCTATCAGAAGTCGATGCTGCTGCAGATTGCCTCAGTTACTGCGGAGCGGGCTGCTTATAACTGGGAGAATAGTAACCGGGCGGTAAGCGGAGAATTCCAGACTGGAAATGTTGATCCGCTGTACTGGAGAATCGGTGAGGATGGACTGTTGGCTTCGCTATTTGGTTCAGAAGCAGACAATGGCAGTACGGCCATTACGCTGCCTGGTAATGCTGAAGAAGGAGGGCCCCTGCCGGTAGTGAAGCTGCGCCGGGCATCTCAGATGGTGCCTGCCGGATTACAGGGAGAAATGAGCTATGTCTACGGATTGACTGGCCGCAGAATCAGTACGGAGCTGAAGAAAGTGCTACATCTGCCTGTTCTGGACAATCTCCTGGCCGATAGAGCCGCACCTGAGGTATATGCCCGCTCCTACGTTACGGAGCCTGTTGAATTCATAAGAACAGTAGATCTTATGCGTTACTACGGGTCGAAGTTCAAACAGCATTCCTCCGCCGGTAAGGAGGGCAGCGGCATGGAGAAAAAGCAGGCAGCCCTTATGCTGGATAAGCTGAGGTAAGAGCTGCCGGTGAGAAGGCATCCAGTGCCGGGGGTGTTGAGGGAACGAGGGTAAGGGGGAAGTTCGGATGCGTATTTTCAGTCACAGCAGGTTCTTAAGCAAATCTCCTGGCGGGAGCCGCTGCATGGATTACAGTGGTGATCCTATTAGCAGTAGTACATCCCAAGGAATAGGCAAATGGTCACCGGAATATATTGTCAGATGTCTTCGCTCAGCGGAAGGTTCGGTATCGGTCTTTCTTATTATGGTGCTGGCGTTTGTGTTTCTGTTTAATGCTGTGCTGATCGATTACGCACGGATGGCGGCGGTGAATGTGCAAGAGGAACGTCTGGCGAGAGCCGCTATACGCTCTGTAATGTCGGCATATGACATTGAGCTGCGCGAGAACTACGGCTTATTCGCCTACGGCGGCGGGGACGGCAATCAGCTGCTGTCGAAGGTGCTTAACGACAATCTGTACGAGAGCGGACGGGGAGATGCCTTTAACCTGCTGCCCGTGATGGTGGATTCCTCTTCGCTGGACTGGAGCCGCCCGCTGGGCACCTATGAGGTCTTCCGGCGGCAGATTATAGAAGAGATGAAATACAAAGCGCCGGTTGATTTCGCCCTGGAGCTGGCAGGCAAGCTTAAGCCGTTATCGGCAGCGATGACTGAGGCTTCACGGACAACAGAGATACTGGGTGATTTGCAGCCTTTATATGATCAGCGTGAGGAAGCGCTGGATCTCATGCTGAAGAAGCGCAAGGAAGCTGCTGACAGTGCACAGAACCTGCAGAAGCTGCTGATGAGTCCTCCGGGTGACAGTATTCCGGCGCGTTCGCTTGCATCCTTGGCCGCAAGCTCCGATATCCCGGCGATGTACGGGGATTATGTGAACAAGTATTATGACGATTATTACCGTCCCCCCAAGACATGGCCAAAGTACACGGCAGTGCTATCACAGTATCAGGTTCAGATTGGCGAAATAACAGGCAAGATACCAGTAGTTCTGGCTGACTTCCAGGAGAAAAACAGCCGTCTGCTGGATGAAGCAGAGGCTGCCCTTAAGCAGGTGAATGCGCTGAATCTTCAGATGCAGAATGTCATTGATCAGGCAGAGGCGGATGCCAGTGCTGCGGGGGATGATCCTGCCCATAACTGGGACATTCCGGACACGGCCGGAGAGCTTAGCTCAGAACCTCTTAAGAAGCTGAGAGCACAGGTGGAGGGACTTATCCTTCCTCCAGCTGAGCTTAGCGGGCTGGGGAATAACATCGGGGTACAGCGAAGTGCCGCGCTTCCCTTGGAGCCGCTGGTCTCCGGCTTGCCGGCTTTATTAAGTACAGCATCCGGGCTGTATGCTGACTATTCTCTTATGAGCGCAGGGGTTCTTAATGCTTCCCGGGCAGTGCACGGCTATATAAGCAGCTACGGGCAACACGGTACTGTTATAACACAGGAAGCGGAACAGATTGAGAGCCGCCGCACTGCTGACAGCCAGCGCAAGCAGATAGAAGGGCAGGCAAAGAAGAAGCTTGGCGATGCGATGAAGCTGCTGGATCAGATCCGCGCGCTGGGAAGCAGCGCACAGGAAGCGATGGAGCAGTATGGTAGTCTGCGTCAATACTACCAGCAGACTGTCGTCTTTAACGAAGGTCTGGAGCAGGAGCCGGGGGCTGCTGTGAATACTGGCGATCAATACGCTGCAGGCAAGTCGTCCATGAAAGATATGGATGGGATCTATGCAGAAGTGGGCAGTGTGCTGGCAGGAGCAAGAGACCGGCTGTACCAGACGGAGTACTCTGCGATGTATTTCCGGCATTTCGATCTGTCTGCGCTAACCTCCTTGGCTTCCGGGTCTGCTGATGGATTCGGCGAGCAGCTGGGAGAGCAGCTGAAGCCGCAGGCGCAAGAGCTTGAATATATTTTGTACGGATTCTATAATCCTGCAGGCAACGTGGCAGCAGCTTATGGAGAGATCTTTGCTCTGCGGCTGGCTGTGCGGACGATGGAAGGCCTGATTGAGAAAGCCGGTATGGGTAATCCGCTTGTCGTCCTGGCTGCTGCACTGCTGTACGGCATTGAGCAGGCTATCCTGGATATGATACAGCTCTGCACCAAGGGGGAGATTCCCTTATCCAAATACATAACCGCACAGCTCAGCTATCGTGACTATCTTCGGCTGTTCCTTCTGCTGCATGGGGGAGGGGAAGAACAGTTGTCCCGGATGCTTGCGCTGATCCGTCTGAATACCGGAATCAATCCGGCAGAGAAATATACATATGCCTCTGCCGGGATCACGATGGGGATGCAGCTTTGGTTTCTGCCGGGTGTAGTGAAGCTGGTGAATTACAGTGCCGGACTGCCAGGAGATGTACGGGGCAAAGTTTATTTCAGACAAGCAGCGGCTGACTTTTCTTACTAAGGGGGAGGGTAGAATGAAGCGGTGGCTGAGGAAATCGCCGGACCCTAATGATGAAGGCAGCATGGTTGTGGAGGCGGCACTGATTCTGCCTGTGTTCCTGCTATTTGTCCTGTTCCTCATCTTTATTATTCAAATGACCTTGTATTCAACAGCGCTGCAGAGTACGGCTTCTGACACTGTCAAAATAATCTCAACCCATATGTATCCAGCAGCTCTGGCAATGCAGCAGCAGGAGGGGGGAGGTGGGGAGGAAGCCGGAGAAGCAGGTGAGGCTGAGCACTCAGATGATGCGGACTCCTCCACCATCTGGAGCATACCGCGCCTGTCGATAACGGAATGGAGTGAGGATTACGTGGAGAAGCTTCCGCAGCCGATGGAATCCTGGGTCAAGGCTGTGGTCCGGGAGGGAGAAGGGCCGCTGCAGAAGGTGCAGGCGGGAGCATCCGAGGCTGCACTGGATCTGGTGCTTAAGCCGATGCTCCGGCCATATCTATCATCGGATTGGCTTGAATATAGCAGAATTCATGTATCTAATGTCACTGTACCTGATCTGAGGCAAGGGATGCATCCGTATTTCGGTATGGTAGTCAGCTATGAGCTGCCCATGAGAGTCCCGTTCCTGAATGAAAAAATCGTGCTGGAGGCCAGCGCAGTTGAACGCTTATGGGTCGGCAACACCGATTCTTCCGGGGAAGGTGATCCGGCTGAGCCTGCTGAGGAGACCGGGACCATTATGATCCTGGAGAAGCCGAATCCGGGAGTAGCGAATCACCAGGGCATTATCAAGGTGAAGGTGCCTCCCGGGGCATCGGCCAATCTGTCGATCTTTTACAAGAGCGGCCAGAGTACTGCCAAGTATCTGGGCTGGAAGCAGGCAGATGAACAAGGGTACATCGAATGGGAATGGAAGATCGGTGTGAATACTACGCCGGGCACCTGGCCCTTTGTGGTTAGTCTGGCTGATGGAGCTACGCTTCAGGCGACTTTTACAGTGGTGAACAAATAATAGAGTAGAGAAAAGGGGAAGGCAGATGACGGAATGGGCGCTATGGGGCTGCATGCCGTTCCTGACAGCGGCATTATTCACAGATATACGCTGGATGAGAATTCCTAACTGGATTACACTGCCCGCGCTGATTGGCGGACTGCTCCTGCAGTGGATGATCAATGGCTGGCAGGGGCTGCTGTTTTCACTTTGCGGCAGCGGAGCAGGCTTCCTGCTCCTGCTGATTATGTATTTTATCGGAGCGGTGGGGGCTGGTGATGTGAAGCTCTTTGCGGCTATCGGCGCTTGGACAGGAGTGCTTTTCTCGCTTCAGGTTATTGTCTATTCGGTGCTCTTGGGGGCAGTTGTAGGCTGGATTATCATTCTCTACAGAAGGGAGACAGGGCGTAGGCTGCGCAGCATGATAAGCAGAACAGCGGGGTTCCTGCTGCTTCGTAATATGAGTCTGGCCAAGGGCCGGGAGGGGGAGTTGCTCCGGTTTCCCTTTATGCTGGCCGTATTCCCGGGCTTCATCTGTGCTTATATTTATTTCTGACTTGGAGCTTATCGTTGACGCTTAGGAGGTGAAGAGACTTGTATGGACTGGAACGGGATTTCATCCAGCAGGATGGAATAACGATGCTGCTGGGCAGATCCGGGGGACTGAGCGCAGGAGAGCTGAATATGGTGCAGGCCCGGATGCTGATGACCAGCGGGATACCGCATCATTTACGCTTGCTGCTTAGAGAAATAGATCTGAAGGTCACACTGGAATACACGGTGGCAAGACGTAAAATGCTGGGAGCCCTACTTAAGAGCGGGAAGCTGAGCATGACGGAATTCTTCGGGCTGATGCTGCAGATCGCTGCCGGGATGGAGGAGGGGCAGCTCTATATGCTGCGTACAGAGCAGTATGCGCTTCATGAGGACTTTATCTTTATCGAAGGTACGCTCAGCAGCGGCAAAGTCTTCCTCACTTATATTCCGTTGGAACTCACAGAGCCTGCACAGAAGCCGGGAGAAGCCTTGAAATCGCTGATCATGGTCTTCATGGGAGCCATTCAGGAGTTATCGGGTGACGGGATTCAGCGGCTGCTGCAATATTGCGGTGAAGACGCTTTTAGCCCGGCGGGGCTGAAGGCGCTGCTCGCAGAAATGCTTACGGAGGTTACACCCCATAAGGCCCATGCTGAAGGAGCGGAGCCTGCACATGTAAGTCCGGTTGCTGGCCCAGGCACTTCTGCCGCTGTACCAGGAACAAGGATAGACTGGGCGCAGTCTACGGCTCGCAGGCTGGAGGGCCCGGGCAGGGAAAGGTCCGCAGCCGCATCGTTCTCCCATGTAATTGGAGATAAGGAGGCGCAGCCTTCGGGTTCGATGCTTAATCCCACGCCTTGGATGGGTGCTTCACCACCGTTGAAGCGAAAGGATGGATTATCAGGGATTCAGACAACAATGGATGCAACACTTGGACCTGTTCAGGCTGAGGACAAGCAGAGTCCTTACAGGACATATATATTGCTGGGGGCATTATTAGGTGATGCGTTACTATGGAAGTTTCTCTATCTGAATGACCCCCGGACACTCTGGCTGGCGGTTTGTGCTGCGGTAACTCTGATACTTGCGGCTGTATGCTGGCTGGTATGGAGTGGAAGGCTGGCTTGGGGCGAAGCTGAGGAAGAGATGGACACTCTGGAGGAGGGGGCAGAGGATTATAACAGTACAGCCTGGAACCGTAAGCAGAGAAGCGATCTGGAGTGGGATTTCGGCAGGAATCCGGTAGATCGGCATTGTCCTCCTGCCCCGGTCTACACTCCTAAGCAACAAGAAGCAACTGCGGCAGTCAACGGCTTCACAGCCACACCGGCTGGCAGACAACAGGCTCAGCCGGGGATGGCCGCCAGCAGTCCGCAGAAGAAGGAAGCGGCGATGGCTACAGCGCTGCTGACCCGGGAACCCGTTCAGGCTACAGGCAGCAGTCTTCCCCAGGCCGGAAGGACAGTGCCTTATCTGGAAAGAAGCGACCCGGATGACGTTGGAGCTATTGAGAGAATTGAGCTGAACCGGCCCAGCTTCATTATTGGACGCTCCTCTGAAGTGGCCCAGTACATTGAGAAATCGGAGGGTGCTTCACGGGTTCATGCTGAAATCTCCAGAGCCTCAGGAGGATACATTCTGAAGGATCTGGATTCCAGGAACGGGACGCTGCTTGCAGGCGAAGCTATGGTTCCCTACAAAGAATACCCGCTGACCGAAGGCACCGTATTCACCATTGTTAAGGGTACCTACACCTTTCGCACAGCTTAGCAGAGACAGATGGGATGGATAGACGGGTGCGTTTCCAGCAGCCTACTGATTTTTCAGCTGCTCCAGTGCAGGCTGTAGGGTGGGATAGTTGAAGGTGAAGCCGTGGTTAATTGCTTTGGAAGGAAGCACACGCTGGCCTTCCAGCAGAATCTCTGACAGCTCGCCAACAGCGGTTTTTAGCAGAAACGCCGGAATCGGGAACCAATGCGGACGATGGTAGACTTTGCCGATCATCCGTCCGAACTGTTCATTGGTGACCGGCTGTGGAGCGGTGGCATTAACGGGACCCTCAATCTCAGGCTGAAGGATGCAGAATTCGATCAGGCGCACAATGTCTGTAAGGTGAATCCAGGACATCCACTGCTTGCCGGTGCCGATTTTGCCGCCGAAGCCAAGCGAGTAAGGCAGCTTCATTTTGGGAAAAGCACCGCTCTCATTGCCAAGCACAATCCCTGTGCGCAGCTTGACCATTCGGATACCGGCATAGGCCTCATCTGCAGCCTCCTCCCAGGTCTTGACCACCTCGGAAGGGAAATCGATCACCCGGGTCTCGGAAGCTTCGGTGTAGGTGTCCTGCACAGATGTACCATAAATGGCGACGGCTGAGGACTGGACGATCACGCTTGGCTTATGCTGGAGTGAATTTAGCAGCTTCCCGGCAGCGGTAACGGTTTCAAGACGCGATTCCATAATCGCCTGCTTCCCCTTAGGGGTCCAGCGCTGGCTAAGCGAAGCTCCGGCAAGATTAATCAGCGCATCTGCGCCTTCTGCCGCTTCAGGATGGGCTGCCAGGCTGTCCCAGGTGAGATAGCTAAGCCCCGGATGATCCAGCTTGTTCTCGGGGTTCTTGCGGCCGACACTGATGATCTGATGTCCGCTGTGCAGCCAATATCCGGTAAGCTCGCTGCCAATGAATCCGCTGCCTCCGCAAATGATATATTTCATAGGGCTTGCTCCTATTCTGGACGCCTGTGGCGGCGTGAGTAGATAAATTCATTTGACCAGGTGCTTGTAAGGCGCATAATCAATACCGTTCTTCTCCAGGAAGGTGATCAGGAACCTGTTGTCACGCCGGGGCGTGGCAATAATGTACCCTTGGATACAGTGCTCACGGGTAACCTCCGTTGCATGGCTCTCTACAGCCAGCTTGCCGATCTCGGCAGCGATAGAATGCTTGGCAATGTCGCGGAATGGACTAGGCACCGGCTGTACAAGCTGGTCCAGAAAAGACTTCATCTCGTCGCTCCACAGCGGACGGCTGCGTTCCACCCAGTAGTTCTGCCAGTCCAGCTTGGATTTGCCGTCAGCCTTGGGCAGCACCTTCAGAAATTTGCGGAACATAAAGTAGCCGCCGATACACATGCAGCCCAGCAGTAAAAAAGTCCAAAATGCGATGGAGTTCATAAACCAGTTGCTTGGAGACGTGGACAATAAGCTTGAGGGTAAATGGAAATGCATGAATACACCGCCTTTGACAATGATGATTGTCACTTTCCTTTTGCTCCTCTTGAGTATAGCGTATTTCCTTAGGTTTGCGAAGCGGAAGCGGCCTTTCGGGGCTTGCCTAGATTTATTCTTCCGATCACGGTAGAATAAGGGTTAATTCGTGAAGGAAAGAGGGAAATTAAGCATGCTGAAAATAGGTTCACATGTGTCCTGCGCGGACAAGGGTCTCCTGAGCGCGGCCAATGAAGCAAATGAGTACGGATCTACCTCGTTTATGATATATACGGGAGCGCCGCAAAATACGCGCCGGAAGCCGATTGAATCGATGTTCCCCGAGGAAGGCAAGCAGAAGATGCGGGAGAATGGCGTCGGAGAGATTGTGGTTCACGCCCCTTACATTATTAACCTGGGCTCCTATAAGGAGAATACCTACCAGCTGGCAGTAGATTTCCTGCAGGAGGAGATCCGCCGGACCCATGCGCTTGAGGTTAAGCATATCGTCCTGCATCCGGGTGCATTCACTGATAAGGATGCTGATTACGGCATTCAGCGTATTGCAGACGGCCTGAATGAGGTGCTGGGCGGTACGAATGAGACCGATGTGCATATCGCACTGGAGACGATGGCTGGTAAAGGCACAGAGATCGGCCGCACCTTCGAGGAGCTTGCCTCCATTATAGATAAGGTCGAATTTAATCAGCGGCTATCGATCTGTCTTGACACCTGTCACATTCATGATGCCGGATATGACATCGTGAACGATCTGGATGGGGTGCTGAAGAAGTTCGATGATACCATCGGCTTGGAGCGGCTCGGCGTGATCCATCTTAATGACAGCAAGAACCCGCGCGGAGCGGGCAAAGACCGTCATACACCGATTGGCTCCGGCTACATAGGATTCGAGACGATCAACAATGTAGTCCAGCATGAAGCACTCGCAGGTCTGCCGTTTATTCTGGAGACACCCTGGATCGGCAAGGATGCCAAGAAGCTCCGTCCCATGTATGAAGTAGAAATCGCCCTGCTGCGAGGCAATGTTGCTGAACGCTTCGGAGCGGAATTCCTGCAGGAGCTGGAAGAGCTGCATGCCTTTTTTGCCAAGCAGGAGCTGGATTCCCGCCGTTATGTGCTGGATGTGTGGGAGCTGCTCAAGAATGACGCCAAGGCTAAGAAGGCAGATCCCCGTGAACCGCTGGAGCGTCTCTATGATCAAGTCATAGCTGCCGGACTATTCCCTCAGCTTAGTGAGGAAGCCGTTAATCACCGGCTGATCGCCTGGCTGGCAGGCAAACAACTGCTCGTGAAGGCATAGACCCGCATAGATAACGCAAGCAGATGAGAGGATGAACCGAGAACTATGGAATTACATGTGAAGAGAGAGCATTCAACAGGCAGACCCTACCCGGAGCGGGCGCGTATGCTCATATCTTGTCCTGACGGACCTGGGATTGTAGCGGCGGTATCGCATTTTTTGTATCAGCATGGCGCGAACATTGTGCAGTCGGACCAATATACGATGGACCCGGACGGCGGAATGTTCTTCATGAGAGTAGAGTTTGATCTGCCTAAGCTGGATGAGCGGCTGGAAGAGGTACGTAACATCTTCGGCGGTGTTGCCGAACGCTTCAAGATGAACTGGCAGATTTTCAAGGTAAGCCATAAGAAGCGGCTGGCGATCTTCGTCTCCAAGGAGGACCATTGTCTGGTGGAGCTGCTCTGGCAGTGGCAGGCGGGTGACCTGGATGCAGATATCGCGCTTGTGGTCAGCAACCACACTGATATGCAGGGTTATGTGGAATCTTTCGGCATTCCGTTCCATCACATTCCGGTTACCGCAGAGACGAAGGCTGAAGCTGAAGCGCGTCAACTGGAGGTTATCGGTGAAGATATCGATGTCATTATACTGGCCCGGTACATGCAGATTATTTCCCCTTCATTCATCGAGCATTACCGGCACCGGATCATCAATATCCATCATTCGTTCCTGCCTGCCTTCGTCGGTGGTAAGCCGTACGCACAGGCCTATCAGCGCGGAGTCAAGATCATCGGGGCGACTGCCCATTACGTGACCGAGGAGCTGGACGGCGGGCCGATTATCGAGCAGGACGTTCAGCGGGTCAGCCACAGTGATGATGTGAATGAGCTGAAGCGCATTGGACGTACCATTGAGCGGGTGGTTCTGGCCCGTGCCGTCAAATGGCATATTGAGGACAGAATCCTCGTGCATCACAATAAAACAGTAGTATTTAATTAATCAGCTAATCTTGCCTTAACCATTACAACCACTCCGGTAAAAGTCAGCAATCCTGCGTAACGCAGGGGATATGGAACATCGTTCTGGCCTGGCTTTTACCGGCATTCATCTTCAGCGGGAGCTTCCCGCAGCCTCAGGCTTCACAACCTCACAAGGATAATCTAATACACTTCTCAACCACTAAGGTAAAAAAGCATTTTACCGGCATTTTGGACACACGCGCCAAAGTGTATTTTGCTATGTGCAGAAATCACATTCAAAGGGGGTAAAGGGCTTGTCAACAAAACGCGGACGTCTATTAAAACGCAATTATTTCTTCGCCGGACTCATCCTGCTCATCGGCTTCGGCGGACTACTCGGCTATGATCTGTATTTCAAGCCTTATGTACTGTCACAGACCGTCGTCAAAATCAAGGTGGAAGGCGGGGGCTTCCTGCCGAAGAACCATGAGCTGACAGCGGAGAATCTCTATCTGGATTCCGTACAGACCAAAGACATCCCGGCAGGGGTCGTCCGTAGGCTGGAGCAGGTGGAACAGAAGATTACGAATGTTAATCTGACGGATGGCAGCATTCTGACCGAGTCGCTGGTGGATGTAAGCGAGCTGGAGCCACAGCAGGACGAGGGGATTTTCCCGATTCCCAAAGACGCGATCTATGCCATCAACGGTTCTCTCCGCAGCAGGGATAAGGTAGATATCTATTTGGTAGAAGGAGACTTACGCGCAAAAGAACGCAGAGGATACAGTCCGGCTGCTGCTGCATCTGTAGCTACTCCCGGAGGGGAAAAGGCCACAGACGCTTCCTCCCTGTTGGAAGCAGAGGTTCCGCCCGAGGTACCTGCGCGCAAAGTATTCTTAAGCGGAGTGACCGTAAACTACGTGCGTACGGAAGATAACAACGACGTACTCGACTCGGAGAACGGCAATAACAATAACCGTTTTACTTCAACCGGGAAGGTGGCAGCCCCGGAGCTGAAGCTGAAGAAGAGCGACGGTGAGCTGCTGGGAGCTTATCTCGAGCAGGGCAAGAAGCTATGGATTGTCCGGGTGGAGTAGAAGAGCAGACAGAAAGGAGGAGGAATAAACTTGAGAATATTCAGTCTGGGTATAGATCAGTTGACGATTAATGAGATTAAGCTGGCAGGCTTCACCGTTATTGCCCAAAGTGTGCTGCCGGAGCCTGTGCATGCCGGAGGGCATCTGTTAATGGTAACGAGCGAGCAGGTGCCGGTAGCAGAATTAAGAGAGCTGAGAGGGAGGTATCCAGACTCTTCAATTTTGTACATCTATCTGCAAAAGGGGGTGCGGGGTTACCAGGCCATACATATGCAGTGTGAGAGTCTGGGCATATTCTTCATGCCTCCGCGCTGCACCTCAGCGGCAATCATCGATAAGCTGCGCTATATGCTTGAAGATGAGCACAAGGAGAGCGGTAATCTGGTAGGCTTCTTCGGCTCGGGGCCAGGGATTGGCTGCACGAGTATTGCCAAGCTGTTCGCCAGGAGGATTGCCGCTTCAGGGCTGCGGGTGATTATGCTCGGTCTCGACCTGTACGATCCGGGCTATGACCGGAAGGCAGCGGTTAGTCTGGACAGGCTGCGGCCGCGAATTACCGGTAAAATGCTGCATGATGAGGACTTCAGCGCGCTGGTGAAGCAGGAAGGCTATGCCTATCTGCCCGGGAACTTCGATTATCTAAGCGCCCAGGATTATCAGGAGGAGGAAATCGAATATCTGCTGGCGAGAGCAAGTGAAAGTGCTGATGTGGTGATCGCGGATTTCGGTTCGATTCCCGAGAGTGCCGCGTGGTATGTGGGGATGCAGAAGTCGGTGCTGCGCATGATCGTTACACACCCGCGGCATGAACACAGGCTGCAGCCCCTGATGGAGCTGGCCGGACATATGGACCTGCATCCGCAGGACTTCCAGTGGATAATCAACCGCAGCAATGTGGAGGAGCTAACATCACCGAAGAGCCTGGCCCTGCGTTTTGGCAGCGAGCTTCTGCTGGAGCTTCCGTATTATCCATCTTTTCCGGAGAGCCTGCCACTGGGCAAAAAAGAGCTTCAGCAAGTGGACGATAAGGTCCACGCATTGCTTGTATCACTGGGCCTCGCCCAGGAAACCCGCAAGAAGGGGATATTTCAATGATGAACAACAAGGATGACAGCTTGCCGTTACAGCAGAGGCGGGTGCTGTCCGGATGGACTCCGCTGGACCCTGAGCAGGGCAGGCGGCAGGAACAACAGGATGAGAGCTTACAGGCGGTGCCTGGACTCGCGGACGGAACGCAGAGCAGACGGCTATTCTCACTGAAGCAGAGTGTACTGCGTACCAGCAAGCCCGGCAAAGAGGACTTCTACAGCTTCCTGCACACCATGAAAAGTGAAATGAACGCCGGGCTGGAGCGTGAGGATGACGGCTATTTCGAACTGAATGCGAAGGCGCTGGTTGGTGATCCGCAGGCGGTCAGCTTTTTCATGAACGAGATTGAGAAATACCTGCGCCGGACCCCGTTTACCGGAAAAGTGCCGGAGGCTTACCGCACAGCCGCTGAAGCGCTGTTTCATGAATGGAAGGGCTTCGGCCCCGCCTACCGCTGGTTCACAGACCGAGCCTATAGCGAATCCACCGGACTGCAGATGATCGGGCGGCAAATTTTTTATAACCATCAAGGCAGGTTCGTGGCGTATCCCTATGAGATGCCTTCGCTGGACCGGGTGGAGCAGCTTAAGCGTTCTCTTCTCAAAAGTGATCCGGGCAAGAAGCTTAACAAGGATAATCCTTCTGTTGAATTCAAAATGGATGATCCTCTCTGGCCCGGCCGGTTCATTCGTCTAGCCATCTGGGTCTCCCCGCGGGTATGGGAGGGCTTCACTACTATCTCACTGCGGCGGCAGGTCGTTGAATTTCTGGATCTGGATGAGCAGGCTGGCACGGAATGTATTCCTGCGGAAGCGATTGAGCTGATCCGTGCACTTACCGGGACGTTTCGCAACACGATTATCGCGGGGGCGGTAGGCTCAGGCAAAACCACTTTTGCCAACACGATCGTCGGCGAGCAGCTGCTCGGCTCCTCTTCCTGCATGGGCGTCGTGATGATCGAGAAGCATCCGGAGTCGATTTTACCGTATCAGATCAAAGGTCACCGGATTATTCCCATCCAAGCTTCCAACGAAGAATTGATGGAGGTCGGAGTGGAATCGCTGCGGCATGACCCGAACATTCTCTATATGACGGAGATGCGTTATATCGAGTGGGAATTCTATCTGTGGAGCGGGGAGAAGGGCTATGACGGCATTACGGGTACCTTTCATACCGTAGATTCAGAGGATATTCCCTATCAGGGCGCGTTCGCTGTATCTACACGGATCGGCGGCAGCCTGAAAGGGCATTTAATCTCAGCGCTGAAATCCTGTGAGCTGGTATTCATTCTGGAGAGTGTCCCGGATGGGAAGAAACGGCTGGCGCGTATCTCCGAGGTCTTTTATGAAGAGGCCAGTAATTCAGTCTTCGCCAATGATCTGATGCGCTGGGAACCGGAGCAGGCGGACTGGACCTATAATGACAAGCTGACCCAGGCGCTGATCGATAAGATGAAGAAGAAGAATGCCAGAGCGGCACGGATGCTGCTGCAGGAGCTTGGACATCTCGCTGCGCAGAAGCCGATGATTGACCCGCTGAAGGAAAGTCTGAAGTCCAAAATCGTTTTGAACGAATGAGAGGAGGGAGAGCCTGTGGGGCTGCTGTTCTATATCATCCAGTTTGTGCTTCACTTACTCGTTGCAGGCGGACTCTGGCTGCTGGTCAAGCCGCTGATTGAGCGGCATCTATGGCAGTGGGGTCAGAAGCTGGATCTGCGGATGAATCTACGAATGAGCTTGTTCGGCCACAAGGTCAGCAGCGCGAAGAGGAAAATGTGGCTGTACCGCCATCTGGATGATCTGCTGTATTTTGCCCATAAGCGATATGAGCCGGGGATCAGTGTGCTGCGCTTCGTCACCCGTTCGGGGATGCTGTTCCTCGGGGTATTCCTATCGAGCCTGCTGACTCTTAAAGAGCTGCCGGGGCAGATGAGCTTCAGCAATCCTTTTCTGGAAGGCATGGTGTTGAATGACGGCGTACCTGTGGCGAATGCCTGGCGGCTTCCGCTGTTTCTGGCAGTGCTCTCCGCCTGTATTCCTTATCTGCGAATGAGATATTCCTATGCCCAGCGCAAGGTGCGGGGGAGCTACGATCTGCTCGATGTGATCAAAATCGCCACCAAATTCACGCATTTGTCTGCGGATTCCATTTTGTCCAAGACCAGTGACTTGCTGCCGGTGGAGAATGTGCTGAAGACGCCCTTGAGGCTGCTGGGGGCAGCGTTCGCTGGCTATAGCAATGAACGGGAGCTGAACGAGGAAGCCGGGCGTTTTGCCGGAGCGATTGGCACGACGTTTGCCGTAGAATTCGTATCGGACCTGCTCTATTGCGAGAAGGAGGGCACCCGTTATCTCAAAAGCTCGCTCATGACGCTTAACCGCTCCATGGAGCTGCAACGGGAGACTATTCTGACGGTGAAGGCCAGCAGCCGGGATACAATCAGCCTGGGACTGTACGGTAATCTGATAGTGCTGGTATCTTCTGTGGGAACGTTCATGTACATGCTGAAGCCGGATGTGTATTTCAAATTGCAGTTCGAGACAACGATTGGACTTACATTTATGATGGTGATCCTGACGGGCCTATTCATCTCGTTCATGATCAGTACCATCCTCGCCAGACCCAGACTGGACTACCATTAAGGTGATGAATGATGGATAGATTACTACTTTTGATAGCTGTAACAGGTATTGTGTATCTTGCCTTACTGGTCTTTGTCAGCAGCAGCAGCCGTCAGGAACGGTATGTGCTCCGTCTGGGCCAGCAGTGGAAGGCTTTAGGGGAACGTGTGCACAATGAGCGGCTGCAGCAATTGCTCAATCAGAGCGGACTCTCTATATCCGCAGCCAGAATCACCCTGTTCCGATATGCGGCGGCTTTCCTCTATCTGCTGGCCCAGGTAACGGGAGACTTCTTACGTTCAGAGCCGATGTCCATATACGATCCTCTGATTGCTCTGCTGATTCTCGTAATTACCAGCCCGCAGCGGGCGCTGCCGTTCGGTTGGGTGCTGAGCTGGCTGCATCAGAAGACACTGATTCAAAAAGACGGGGAGCTGATCTCCTTCATTCGTCTCTATGAGAACAACCGTCTGCGCAAGCGGGGGTATGTGGAATTTGGCGCCTTCTGCGCCGGGACGGCCAACCATTTCAGTTACATCCGCCAGGATCTGTATGAGTTGTCGGAGCGGGCGGTGGATGAGGGGACGGAGCGGGCCATTGAATGGTTTTGCAGCAAATTCCCGGAGAACCACATGTTTATCAACGATATCCGCTCGATTCTGCTTGCGACAGAAGGGATGGATGATGACCATGAAGCAGCGAAGTATCTGCAGGAGCAGGGCAAAATTATTACCAAAATCTCAAGTGATCAATATCTGAAGAAGTGGTCCTTTATCGGGGACATTTCCACGATCATCAATGTCATTCCGTCGATCGCCACCTTTCTGATGATTGTGTCGCTGGCGATGCAGTACATTATGCTGATCAAAGGGAATTTTAACGGCGTAGGGATGTTCCAATGATCAATTTAGGCAAGCTGGCAGCAAGAAAATGAACGAAGTGAAATTTTTGTTATATTCAAGAATCATTTTAAAATATACAATCAAAAGGGAGATATTAACAATGAAAAAAGACGCTATTTCTACCGGGTTATTTATCGCTATCGGATTTCTGTGTGTGGCTATCGTAATTGCCGTATTGATTCCTGTGGTACGGGACGTAATCGATAAAGCAGATGACAACAGACCTGATATTCCGGCGGTTAGTATGATTCAGCCCGCAGTTTCTGTGGAAGCGGCAGTAACGTATACGATCGCCAGTCCGTTGGTGTAACAGAGATGAAGAAGGACTCGATTTCCGTCGCGCTGTTTCTGGCTATTGGCTTTGTGGTTGCCGGAATTTTTATCGCTGGGGCTACAAGCATGATCGGCGGCAGCCAGGATGATATTATTACCCATGTCAAAGCTGTCGAGAAGTATTAAAAGGAGGCGCTGCGCTTGAAGGCAACCGTCCTCCGGGCCTTGTTCATGTGGCTGGTGTTGTTCATTATCCTGCAGCCGATTTTTACGTACATCGATTATTTGCTCGACCTGCAGGTCAAAGCCAACACCTCGTATATCACGCAAAAGGCAGCAACAGAAGGGATGGTCACTGCCTCCATGAAGGCTGAGGTCATCTCTAACCTGAAGGCTGTAGGATTTCCCGAAGGCTCGATCAAAATAACCAGTGGAACAGAAGTGATCCTAGAGCGCAAACAGCGGATTGATGTGTATGTAACCGCACCGCGGGTGAACCTGTTCCCCTACAATTTCTCCGGCGTATCCCAGCCGACACAGTACTATGGACATGGCTCGATCATGAGTGAATATCTCGATTAATTAAGGGATGAAGCTAACCTATGGATTATATTATCAAACTGGCCTTTGTCCTCTTGATCTTTATTTATTCCTGGTTTTTTCAGATTCAGAATCAGGAATGGGACCAGGTGCGCAGCATGCTTAAGGATGCCAATAATATGGCCGTCCATGACGCATCACAGGAGTTGAACGAAGCAGCGAAGGCCCAAGGCCGTCTGGTCATTGACCCCGCTGAGGCTTATGCCACCTTCCGCCACACCCTGCAGAGTAATCTGGGACTGGATGACGGCTTATCCCCCATAGCGGGGAGCCGGCTTCAGGCTCAAGTGAAGATCGTCAAGTTCGACATCGTGGATGAATCTACGGGCGATACTTTTCCGCTGCTCTATGAGGACAGTACTTACGGCATCACCAAATACATACAAGGTCCTTCGGTCATTGCCGTGATTCAAACGCAGCACCCGGTGCTGATCTCCAGAAGCAAGGTTCAAGAGGCGATCACGGTACCGGCGGTTCAGGAGTATAAATTTAATATGTAAATCAGGATAATTGCGGCCAGCCCTTAGGCGAACCTTAGCAGGCCGCACAAACTACTAAAGGAGAGATTTACATGAAAAAGATAATGATGAAAGCAATGTTAGCAACCACACTGTTGGCGGGTTCGATTCTAGGGCAAGTGGGATCTGCACAGGCAGCTGCTGCGGCGAAGCCGGCAGCCCCAATTATGAGAGACAACCTTTCTAAGTATGGGTTGGTGAAGGATGTGGAGCTGCCGGTTACAGTTACGGCCGGGGGGCTGAGCTATACGCTGGAGAAGATTATGATCTTTGATTCCAAGTCGAAGGATGCTCAGGCACTGGCTAAACAATATGGTTACAACTTAGATGGATTTCAGTATTTTGTTTGGACGAAAATCACTGTAGAGAATAAAAGCACGAAAGTTATTCAAAGAAACTCAAAGGATTTGAGTGAAAAGTGGCGTTTGAACTTCGGAGATCTTTCCACAGGAGAAGCATTTAGCATTTTGCCAGAAAGTAGTTACTACAGTGTGAACAATAAAAATGCGCTTTGGACATGGGTATTGAAACCAGGGGAAAAGTTGAGTTCGTACCAGGGGTATTTATACAGTGGCAAGTTCAACTATTTTAAATTGAGTGCAGATTACAATGGTCAATTTGTTTCAAAATACATTGTAGAGCCGGAAGCGTAAGGGGACAAGTAGATGAAAACTAAACAACTTTGGATTGCTGCATTGGCTATCCTGTTAGCTTTTGGGCTACTTGTGCCAACTCTCACCTATTCTGCAGAGAGTACAGGGGCCAAGCAAGGCAGCGTCAGCATACCGGTGACAACCGGGTTAACCGGCTCAGGAAATAGCGCGAAGACGTTCTATCTGGATATGCCCAGCGGGGTTACTGGCCCCGCGATTAAGGCAGGGACATTGAAATATTCAGGAAACAATAGTGTTGTAGGGGCCCTCACTATCGAGAACGGGAAGATCAAGGTTACGCTGAAGGGTAACGTGAAGGATGAGAGCTTTCCTGTGAAGGGGACAAAGAGTGGATTTGAAGATCCTTTTGTGAGCACCCCTGGCAATTCAATCTGGCGCTATGCAGATGGACGGCGTTGGCAGATCAATGATTACAAAGAGGACAAGGGGTACAACGAAAGCTACAACAAAAACGCAGAAGATTACGGAATGCCCTCTGCTAATCCACCTAAAACAACGGTTTCAACGAAGTCTGATCCCAAGAGTCCTAGTGCAGCAACTTGGTATAAGCTGGATCAAACTCCGGTTCCATATAGTAGTGTGATTCAATCTAGCATCAAGCTTCATCCTGGTGATCTTTTAGGCGATACTGGAAAAGTCAGTGTTAAGAACGGTAAATTCGTAGTTACGTATGAGGTTCCTTCTAGAAATAAAAATCCCGAACAAGTGTCTGATAACTTTCCTAAAGGACAGTGGGTAGAGGGACGGTTGTATTACGTAACCCTCCCGTATTACTTCGACGCCGAAGCCAAAGTCACATCCTACAGCTACGCCGGTTCGGTCACCTTCGATTACGCCCCACCAGACCAAGCAACTTTAAACGGCACGGCCACCCTAGAGAAGCCAAGCCCGAATCCAATCAAACTGGAGGGCAGCAAGGTCGATGTGAAGATCAACGTTAAAGGCGAGCTGCTGGGTTACACGAATTCCTCTAACATCGAGGAATGGGTATTCTATGCCCGTGAAAAGGATGGGTCCGCTAAAGCTGATATGAAGAAAGAATACGGTAAAATGCTCACCGCATCGAAAAGCTTTGACTTCCAGATCCCGGCCAGCCGGGTGACCGGTGACAGCTTCAAGCAGGATTACGCGCTGACAGTGATTATTCGGTTCAAGAATCCGGTGGTTACCAAGTCCGGTTCGATAACCTCCCTGGAACAGAAAATGGAAGTCTCGGCCGGGGTGTATAAGAAGGACAACCCCATTACCTATCCATCCATACCGGGCACACCGAGCAAGCCGGAAGGCAAACCACCGATTGCCCGCATCAGCGCACCCAAGTACGTCAAGGCTGGTTCTGACATGATGATCTACGGGGGAGCTTCCTCCGATCCGGACGGCTACATTACGGACTATGCCTGGGGAACTCCTGGAGCAGAGGGCGGGATTGAAAATACAGCCAGAGGCTATGTGTGGTACACACGGGATAAGGTTGGACAGACATTCCCCATAATGCTTACCGTTGTCGATAATGACGGGTTGATCGGGAGCACCAGCACCGAGGTAACGGTCATTGAGCCGACCCCATCCGCAAGCCTGGAGATCACCGGGGCGCTGAAGCAGAATCGCAAAACCACGCTCACCAACAGCAGTACCAGCCCGAACCGGTTCCCGATCATTAAGTCCAAAACCCAGGTCACGATCAGCGCCGTCAGCGGCGGAACCAATGCAGACATCAAATACAGTGGTAGTCTGGCCGAACTGGAGAGTAAGGATGTACTCTTCCGGAAGCCGGGCAAATACAAAGCGACCATTCACGTAGAGAATACAGCCGGCTATGGTGCAGATGGTGAAATCACGTTCGATATTGCACCGGATGAAGTACCAAGTGTGTATTTTGACATTCCCCAAAAAATGTATCGCGACCCGGAGAAGGGGAACAAAGCAATCCTACAAATTATGGACAGATCCTTCTCAACAGACAAGGACGACCTGAACCGGCGAATCTGGGAGTACCGTTATGACTCCAATAATGACGGGCGGTTTACCGATGAGAATTGGGAGATCTTCAATAATGGAAATGAGATTAATCCTAAGCTGGAATTGACTCAGGTAGGGAGATATGAAATCCGGCTGACGGTCTTTGAAGAGTTTGGCCAGCCGACCATTGAGGATTACGTGACGGAAGCGGACCGGCGCTCTGCAGATTCGTATACCGATCCCATCAAGCAAGCATTGGTGGAGCGGACGATAGAGATCGATAACCGCGCGCCGGAAGTCGATTGGGATTTGTAAGGGGGAGACACGCAGACCATGAAGAGGATTCATTTTTTCAAAAGAAGCATCATATTACTTATGACCTATCTGCTGCTGATTCCCGCACTTCCGCAGCCTGCAGTCGAAATGACAGGGCTGGTTAGTACAGTGCAGGCTGCAGAGGACAATTTCATTTATTACCGGGATATTATCTTTGAAGCCGGGCGAGGGGGACATGGCAATCAACAAGATAGGGTTGTTATCGACTTCCCTGCGCTGAAGGTGACCAATCTTAAATTTAATAAAACGACCAAAAGAATGACCTATGATATTGTTCCAGGATCTAACTTACATGTCACCTATACAACGGGAAGACCTGACGGTGGCGGATATACTGAGCCCATGGAAATCGAAATGTGTAGTTCCATTTATACCAAAGAGGCGTACCAGTATGAATTAAACAGAAATGCTTATGGTGATGATAATAACTGGAGCTGTAATGATCCTAGAACACCTGACTATTATGGTATGTATTATAACTGGTCAGCAGATTGGGGAAAGTTACACATCAATGCAGTAGCCTCTCCGGGATTTTACATGCCTGCAGTTCTCGATTTAGATATGTCCAACCTACGGAACTTAATGGCGAACCCCTATCCTAATGAATATGCACAAGGATATAACTATTATCAGCCAAGTGATTATACTCCAGGACTGGATAAAGATCCAGAAATGTTCCGCATTCGAGTGTTGGCTTGGACAAAAACCTATTGGTGGTCGCCGTACATGACTAGAGTAGCTCAATTGATACCCAATTATGCCCCTAGCCTGTCGGTAGGAACAGCAAATGGAATTACCCTGGTTAATGCTCCGGGCCTCAGCGGAATCAACATAGAGGGGTATGTCAGCGATCCAGATAACGAGGACGTTACCGTCACGGCTGAGATCCCTGGTGTCTTCTACAAGAAGACGGTGGTCCCTCAAGCCAAGATGTCCAAACCATTCAATATCCCGCTGGATGTGCTGCAAGACTCGATACCGCCGGGAACCTACACCATGAACATCACAGCCTCCGACCCGTCGGGGATGACCGCGAAGGCTGCGCTTACGATCAATGTCAGACAGCAGATGAGGAACAAGTCCTTTGTCCTGGTCAATACCCCTGTAGAAACCAGAACGAAATTCTTTGACTCGGAATGGGACCCTAAACGGGAAGAGCGGTACAGATTTGATCATGACCCCTACTTCTTTGACAATTCGATGGGGATCATTTGGGATTCCGGATTATGGCGAAGTTCATCCTACACGACCTTCCCGTTTAGCGGTTCCTACGTGGCCACGTTCCAGGGGCGTGACAATCCCAAGGATGACGACCGGTTCGATGTGTACCGGAAATGGAGCCGGAATAACCTGTCTTCGATGACCTTCCATGTACACCGGAAGCCGATTGCTTTGTTCAGTGCCAGGCTGTCAGGCGGATGGCTGCAGATCACGGACAGCTCCTACGACTTGGATCATGTCACCGCCTCTAATAAAGGGATCATGGACTGGCAATGGCAATATAAGAAGACGGAAGGGCAAGTCTGGACGGATGGATATCCGCCGGCACAGCTACCGACCAATGACCAGTACGATATCCGGCTAAGAGTGCGGGACATCGATGGCGAGAACGGGGTTGGCGTCTGGAGTGACTGGTCACAGCAAACGGTGGGTGCGGCCGGCAATCTGCCGCCGGTAGCGCTGTTTACCGTAGAGCCCAACATCGTATCGTACCGCAAAGTTACCACCATCACTGATAAGTCCTTCGACCCGGATAATGATCCACTCGATGTGTATAACTGGACGGTGATCAAAGATGGCTGGCAACAGGTATGGAGTCATTCGGGTGGTGCGGCGGTGCCGCCGAATATCGCAGCCTATGGCGTGGGGACGTATCAGTTAACCCTTCAGGTCCATGATAACCGCGGGCTATGGTCGCAGCCCTACAGCCAAACGGTACAAGTCCTGAATCACCCGCCAGCAGCTGCCTTCAATATGCCGGTGGAAGTGTACCGGGATACGGTCATTACGATGGAGAATATGACACCAGACCCGGATGAGGATGGGGATTGGCTAAGCTATGCCTGGAACGCCCGGATCAATAGCAGCCCGTACTATTATGCCGGAGGTAACCGAAACCAGGTGATGACCATCCGGGATCTGATCGCGCGTAGCGGCATTGCACCACAACAAGCTATTTCAGATGGCTGGGAAATGCGCCTGACAGCTTCAGACGGGTCGCTTTCCTCTAATGCGACACGGACGTTCAAAGTCCTAAACCATGTGCCTACGGCCGCCATTAATGGTCCTGCAACGGCGTATCAGTTTGATACGAAGCAGTTCACATCATCTGATAATGATGGAGATCCATCGGATATCGCCAGTCTTCAATATTTTTGGAAGGTGACAGACAGCGACAGCACCACCAAATTATATAAGACGCCCAGCATCGAAATCAGCTTCCCGGAACCGGGGATATATACCCTGGAGCATTGGGCGGTGGACCAGATCGGAGCGAAGTCCAACATCGACACGCTAAAAGTGAATGTAATCAAAAACGAAGCCCCGTCCATGACAATTACTTCTCCTCCAGGTACAGTCGCGAGCCCAACGGTCCTGGATGCAGAAAAGCAGGGGGACCCGTTGATTCAGTGGACCTACTCCGATCCGGAGAATGATCCTCAGGAAAAGTACAGGCTTGAATTTTTCACCAAAGAAGGGTTATCGGAAAAAACGGTAGAGAATGCAGATGGCAGCGGATCGATCCGTCAGTATCAAATGCCTAACCTGACATTTAATCGCTTCGAGTATTTTACAGTGTTGGGACGATCCTACTCCAAAGGCTCCTGGTCTGAAATCTCCAACGAAAAAGCCTTCATCATCGACAATCCGCCCCAGCCGGGATTCACCCTCATTACGGATACCGGAAAGGATGCGGCGAAGGTACCGATCTACCGGACGGATGTTCTGAACATTCAAAGCACAGCAACAGATGCAGATATTCCGAAAGGAGACACCATAAGTCATCAGTATTTCTTGAAACCGGCGGCTGGTGTAGAGGGGCTTGTGAGCACAGAAGGCGATTTTAACAAAAAGTTTACTACAAACGGTACCTTTACGTATCGGCAGCTTGTTACGGACTCTCTGGGACTGTTCAGAGAGCTGTCCCATAGCATTACCGTGTTGAACCGGTTGCCCAAGGTCTCAATTACCTATCCGACAAGTGACAGCCCCAACAAGCCTACTATTGCCAGCACGCTGACACCAATCATCAAGTGGGATTATCAGGATGAGGACGGGGATCAGCAGCAGCGCTTCCGGGTGCGGATAATTAATCTGGCCACAGGTGCGGTTAAGGTACAGTCCGGTGACCAGGGTTCAAGTTCAAAACAATGGAAGGTACCGGATGGAGCCTTAGCAGAGTACGAAAAATATGCTGTAGAAGTTGAGGTCTTCGATGGATTTGATTGGAGTGTTGTGTCCGCAAGAAAGTACTTTATGGTTAACCTGCTTAGCATCAAGGGGGCTGTCCGTCATACAGAGGAGTGGAATGGCAATCGTCAGGCGTACAATATGAAGCAGAGCGGCTCGCCTGAAAGTCCGCGGGGGTATAGTGTCTATTGGGCTGGCGAGAAATTTGTGCTGCAGGGGACAGCTACCGGACTGCCGGATACCGTGCAAGTCACAATGACTGGAGGATACACGGCTGCGCTGAGTCCGACCGGGAGTGACAAGACCTTATGGACGGGTGAGCTGGCCGACCCATCGTTCGAACAGCTGCCGGATGGTCCGGTTACTTTTACCTTTACCGCAACCAATGAGTATCAGACCAAGGTGGATACAGTGGCGGTAACGATTCTCGGAGATTGGACAGAATATTATCAGAGCCATCGTGTAAAATAACGCGGGACGCAATCCTTATGCCTTATGCGCTACTGTAATTTTGTTTTACTTGGCATCAAGCGGGCGGAGGGTGATCGTTCAGACGATTCCCTCGGTCCGTTCTTCATGCAGCCGCAGTCTCGGAGCCGCAAAATCTGCCGGATTAGTAGCTTGGGGGTTATGTAGACTGGAACCTCGGAGGGCCGCAGAATGACTCCGGTGCATATAGTAGGAGAGTTTGCCGCTGAATATTTTGTGAGCGCATAGAGATAAAGCGAAATCCTCCGGAGTTACGAAGCAGGAGGGCTTGGCTACCGGATGAACAGTAGTTTCCTCCAATACAGAGGCGACGAACTGGGAGCAGAAAAAGGCGTTCTCCCGGTCAATCCGGACGTTTAGCAGTACACCGACCAGACCGAGCAGATGATATTTATAACGCTCCTGATTCTGCATCATGCCCTGGACATGATTATACATGGTATTATATTCGTCTTCACTGACTCTGAGCTGGTAGATGGCACAGTCTGCACTGCTGTAGAACGGGTGAATGAAGTTCTCATGAATAAGTCCGGCGATGAACGGGTTGTACACTTTTTTCCGGCCGAAGCTGTAGACCTCACGCAGCTCACTGTCAAAGGCAATCGAGGCATGGTTCAGCTCTGCTTTGGTGAACCATTTAATAATTCCGCTGAAGGCCGTGCCTGTTCCGGTGAGCACAATATAAATATCTCTGTTTGCAGTCATCTTCTGAATTCCTTTCTGCTGGAAGTTATGGATAATCCGGCTAAAATTCCGCTGAGGTACCTCCATCTTACTGTATAAACCTGCTTTGTAAAACAAACTTTAGTCTTAATTAGAAACTAGACTTAAGGCTAAGTTTCTGGATTCCCCTCCGTATCTCCAAAAAGAACCTCCTGAAGCACCGTGAATCTGGCACAGGCGTGCATAGACCCGGCAGAAGCCGCTAAATATAAGCTGCGGCAAAAACAATTGGAAATGCTTCCACTTCCGTGATACAATAATAGTCAAAATGACATTCTTGATTCGAGGAGGATTATTGTAATGACTGAACAAGCAAAAGATCAAGCCATTCATAAAGCAGAAAACTCAACGGTGGACAACCTGGCCATCACTACAATCCGTACACTTGCCATTGATGCCATTGAAAAGGCAAACTCCGGACATCCGGGTATGCCGATGGGCTCCGCACCTATGGGATACCAATTGTTCGCCAAGACGATGAATCATAACCCGGACCACCCGACTTGGGTCAACCGTGACCGCTTCGTGTTGTCTGCCGGACATGGCTCCATGCTCCTCTACAGCCTGCTGCACCTCAGCGGCTATGATCTGCCTATGGAAGAATTGAAGCAGTTCCGCCAATGGGGCAGCTTAACTCCGGGACATCCGGAAGTCGGCCACACGGCCGGTGTAGATGCAACAACCGGACCGCTTGGACAAGGTATCGGTATGGCTGTAGGTATGGCAATGGCTGAAGCGCAGCTGGGTGCCACTTACAATAAAGATGAACATAACGTGATTGACCATTATACGTACGCCATCTGCGGCGACGGCGATTTGATGGAAGGGATCTCTTCCGAGTCTGCTTCACTTGCCGGACACCTGAAGCTGGGCAAGCTGATTGTAATGTACGATTCGAATGATATCTCCCTGGACGGCAAGCTGAACCTTGCATTCTCCGAGAATGTTGCTAAGCGTTTTGAAGCTTACGGCTGGCAGGTTCTGCGCGTAGAAGACGGTAACGATCTTCCTGCACTGGCTAAGGCTCTTGAAGAGGCTCAAGCAGACAGCAGCAAGCCTACGCTGATCGAAGTGAAGACGGTCATCGGCTACGGCAGCCCGAACAAGCAAGGTAAAGGCGGCCACGGCGGTACCCACGGCTCTCCGCTGGGTGCTGATGAAACGAAGCTGACGAAGGAATACTACAAATGGGTATATGAAGAAGATTTCTATGTACCGGATGAAGTCCGTGCCAGCTTCGCTGAAGTGAAGGCCAAAGGAATCGCCGCTAACAAAGCATGGGATGAGAAATTTGCAGCCTACAAAAAAGCATACCCTGAGCTTGCTGCACAGCTCGAAACTGCACTGAACGGTGAGCTTCCTGCAGGCTGGGATGCTAATCTGCCATTCTACAAAGCAGAAGACAAAGCTGTATCTACCCGTGTGGCTTCCGGTAATGCACTGAACGGCTTGACTGGCGGTATCCCGCAACTGGTTGGGGGTTCTGCCGACCTGGAGAGCTCGACCATGACGCACTTGAACGGTCTGTCCCAATTCACCTCCGAATCCTATGACGGCCGTAATATCTACTTCGGCGTACGTGAATTCGGAATGGCTGCAGCTATGAACGGGATTGCACTTCACACCGGTCTTAAGGTATTCGGCGGTACGTTCTTCGTCTTCACAGATTACTTGCGTCCGGCTGTCCGTCTGGCTTCCATCATGAAGCTGCCGGTAACCTATGTGCTTACCCATGACAGTATCGCTGTCGGGGAAGACGGTCCTACCCATGAGCCGATTGAACAGCTTGCTTCCCTGCGTATCATTCCGGGTCTTACGGTCATTCGTCCGGCTGATGCCAACGAAACCTCTGCAGCTTGGGCATACGCTATGGAGAATACCGCCAATCCGGTAGCACTGGTCCTGACCCGTCAGAACCTGCCGATCCTGGCTGGAACCGTAGACGGTGTACGCGATAACATCAAACGCGGCGGGTATGTGGTCTCCGACTCCAAGAACGGCACTCCACAGGCACAGATCATTGCTACAGGCTCTGAAGTACAGCTGGCGGTTAAGGCTCAGGCTGCGCTTGCCGAAGAAGGCATTGATGTTCGTGTCATCAGCTTGCCGAGCTGGGATCTGTTCGAGAAGCAGGATAAAGCATACCGCGATTCCGTTATCCTGCCTGAAGTGAAAGCCCGTCTGGCTATCGAAATGGCGCAAACCTTCGGCTGGGAACGTTATACAGGCGATCAGGGCGACATTCTGGGAATCACTACATTTGGCGCTTCCGCCCCTGGCGACACCGTAATCAGAGAATATGGCTTCACTGTAGAAAATGTAGTCAGCCGCGTAAAAGCGCTGCTATAATAGACGGATCTAACAAGTTTTGAACAAAGGGGAGAATAAGCATATGAGTCAGTTCACCAACGCGACAATTCAAAAAGCAGCCAATATTTATTACGACGGAAAAGTGACCAGCCGTACAGTTACACTGGAAGACGGCACTAAGGTGACACTCGGCATTATGCTGCCTGGCGTATACGAATTCGGCACCGATGGCCCCGAGACGATGGAGATTCTCTCCGGCAAGCTCAAGGTGCTGCTTCCCGGCACTGAAGTGTGGAAGGACATTGACGGAGCGGAAACTTTCCATGTTCCCGGCAACTCCAAGTTTGCCCTGGAAGTATTCGCTTTAACTGATTATTGCTGTTCTTACCCGATTGTGTAAAAAAAGTGATAGAAAAAAGCACCCCTGGAAGATTCATGGTCCCGGGGTGCTTTTTTTTTGTATTGTCAGCTTCAGCGGAGCTTAGCTCCCCGTGCTTTTGTAATGCCTCACGCCTATGCGCCATACCAGCAGAGACGCTCCGAGGAAGGCAGCTCCGGAGGGAAGCGAGAGGAAGCCCAGCCAGCGGGGATAATCCCAGCCGCAGACAGTGGCCGCCGGATAGAAGCTGATGAACAGCATGGGGAGCAGGAAGCTGAACACAGATTTCAGGACACGGGGCATATAGGGCTCCGGGCAGCGGGTAATCTGGTAGCTGGCGTTGGTCAGCAGAAAGATCCAGTCCAGCCCTTTAATCGTGAAAAAAGCAAGACCTGAGGTTAGCACGAACACTCCGCAGTACATCAGACAGCCTCCGGCCAGCGCCATCGCCAGAATGCCGAGTCTGCCGGGCGTCAAGGGAACGCCGAGCTGTCCCAGCGCCCAGCCCGCAGCACAGATCCCTGTAAACGGCCGGACCAGCCGGTGCAGATGGAATCTGGAAGCGGCGACCTGCACGAACAGGGACCGCGGGCGGAGCAGCAGCCGGTCGAAATCACCGGAGCGCAGCAGATGCCACGGGAAATAATCAAAGCCGCGGCATACGCTCTCGGCAAGTCCGAAGGAAGCCATCGCCAGCGAGTACACCAGAATGATATGGGCGACGGTCCATTCGCCGATATTGCCAAAGCGGGAGAACAGCAGGACGGTGGCTATGGGATCGGAGACCACCACAGTAAGCACCTGAATCAGCATCAGCCACCAGCCCTTGTATTCCATGCCGGACAGGAGATGCATCCGCAAGTATTTGCAATAAATTTTACCTTCAGCAAGCATACGGTACTCTCACCCTCCCTGGACGATAATGCTGTGCAATCTGCGTTTCATGATCATCCGGCCCGCCGAGATAAAGATAAGGCTCCAGAGGAGCTGTAAGCCGATACCGGGCAATGCGGCGGCAGGAGCTACGCTACCTATATATAGCTGCAGAGGGATGTCGGCGAATCCGCCAAACGGCTGCAGGTACAGGAAGGTCTGCATGAAATCAGGCCACAGCCGCAGGGGGAGGTAGGTGCCGGACAATATGCCGCTTAGCAGTAGAAGCATATAGGTCGGTCCGTCCCCCCAAGTGATATTCAGCCGGATCGCAGTTACAAGCATAGCGAAGGCCGAGCACAGCACAAACGCCATAACCGCCGACAGAAGGAAATAGAATAATGCAGGCAATGAGGCGGGGCCCCCTAGGGCATATCCGGCAGGCATCAGTAGCCCGGCGAGTACGGTGGCCAGCCCCCTGATCCAACTGGTGCCGAGCTTGCCGGCCGAGCTTTTGACAAACCAGTGGGTGTACAGGTTCATGGGCCGGCACAGCTCGATGCCGACGTCACCGTTGTTGATTTTGCCCATAATTTCGCTGTCGATGTTCATACTCTGGAGTACAAACAGCCCCTGAGCCAACCAAACATAGGATATGGCCTGAGGAAGGCTGAGTCCGTTATTGTTCCAGAAGCCATTCTCGCTGTATGTATAGAACACGGTGAACAGCACACATTCTATAAGCGCCCAGAACACACCGACCATCGTGCCAGATATGGCGGACACCCGGTACTGGAGCCCTTCTGCCATGCGGATTCGGAAGAGGGAGCTGCAGGCCCGCCATGTATTTCTAAAATTCATTGTGCACCTCCTGATAGGCTTAACCCAAAGCCAAGTCATTGTACATAGCCGCAATCATCGCATCCGTGTTCACTTTCTTGACGACCTCCGGCGCATATTTCTGCTGCAGACCTGAGAGCTGCCCGTCATAGAGCAGTTGGCCGTGCCCGATCACCATGACCCGCTGGCATAATGCCTCAATATCGTCCATATCATGTGTGGTCAGCAGCATCGTAATCCCGTACTTACGGTTCTCTTCCTTCAGAAAATTGCGCAGCGCGAGCTTGGATACCGCATCAAGTCCGATGGTTGGCTCATCCAGAAAGAGAAGCTTCGGCCGGTGCAGCAGCGCTGCTACCAGCTCACAGCGCATCCGCTGTCCGAGCGAAAGCTGTCTCACCGGGGTCCTTAAGAGGGCTTCCACACCAAGTGTTGCCGATAGCTCGGATAATCTTAAGCGGTAGTCGCCTGGAGGAATGGCATAAATATCCTTCAGCACGTCAAAAGAGTCTGCCACCGGAACATCCCACCATAACTGTGAGCGCTGGCCAAACACGACGCCGATCCGGGATACATGCTCTATGCGGTGCTTCCATGGAATCTTGCCCAAGATGGTGCATTCTCCGCTGTCGGGTGTCAGGATGCCGCTCATTACCTTGACGGAGGTGGATTTGCCGGCGCCGTTCGGGCCAATGTAACCTACCAGTTCACCCTCTTCAATATCAAAGCTGATGCCGCCGAGTGCGTCCACCTGGGTAACATTGCGCACGAACGCTCCTCTCAGCAGTCCCCATCTTCCTTCGGGCCGTTTGTACACCCTGAAGCTTTTGCGGATATCTCTCAGTCTAATTTGCATTTCAGTCGCCTCCTTCGCGCAGAAGATCATATCATCAGAGGAGGAGAGGGGGACAGCCGCGTCGGGCGCCTTGTTGATCCTTGCTGCCAGGCTGACAGGGGGAGAAGCATTTGTTTTCTTCATTTTCCATAAAAATGCTTGTTATGTTGACATTTCTGTGCTATATTAATTTTATAGTTAACGCAAGGAAAACGTATGTTTTTTTGTATACGTTCTGTAAAATAAACTTCTCGTACCGGTGATGAAATCACCGGTATTTTTGCGTTCTCACTCCTGACAAGAAGGCCGTGCTCGCATAGTAAAAGGGCGCAGCCGATACTGCCTGGCTGCGCCCTGATTACGAGTTACATATGCAGAAAGGTGCCCTGGAATTCCAGGGCACCTTATCTATGGGGTGAGGGCAGAGTGTATGCGAAAAACCGAACACAATAGGCTGTGCATCGGCACATGGCCCAAATGTATGCGAGTACATTCTTAGATGTGGCATAACATATCGGGTGGTTCACCCGATAGGCTAATTCTGCTCTAAACGGCCCGCTTCTGTGAGCGGACTTGTCCGCTCATATTCCCAAATGCTCTGGCTGCTCTCTGCATCATAGATCTCTCCGGTACGGATGAATCCGTGCTTCTCATAGAAGTGATGATTCCGGACGGCCCACGAAGGGGTATCCAGCGTCCAGCGCTTGGCCCTAGGGTACTTTGCCAATAATCATAAACAGATTCTGGAAAAGTCGCCGTTACATTAGTTACCTTCGCCGATCTTCCGGCCGATCCAGTCCTCGTAGGATTTGACCACAGCGGACAGGTCCTCGTCGCCATAGCCGTGGTTGAAGCCTGCCTGGAACATGCTCTTGGCTACGCCGAGCATAGGGGAAGGGACGCCGGTGGAATCACTGAGCGAGGACGCCAGCTTGAGATCCTTGAGCATCAGGGCAAGGGAGAACTGGTTGCTGAAGTCGTTATCAATGATCTTCTGGCCCTTCAGCTCGGCCTGTTTGCTGCCTGCTGATCCGTTCTTCACCAGCTCCAGGAACTTATCTGCGGGTACCCCGGACTTCACCGCAATGGAGAAGCCCTCGGCGAGCGCGACATTGTGAATGCCGACCATGGCATTGTGAGCCAGCTTGGCTACAGCGCCGCTGCCGTTAGCACCCATATGCAGCAGCAGACGGCCCATGGAGTCGAAGAGATCCCGGTGCTTCTCAATCACTTCGGCATGTCCGCCGACCATGAAGACCAGTGTGCCGTCGATAGCTGCCGGCTTGCTGCCGGTTACAGGAGCATCAAGGAAGCTGCCGCCCCGTGCTTCAACTTCAGCAGCGATCTCCTTGGCAAGGCCGGGGGAGATGGTGCTGGAATCGATTACGGTTGTTCCCGGCTGAAGGGTGGCGAGAAAGCCATGATCACCGTAGAAGACTTCACGGATCGAATCATCGTTGCTGATCATGGTAATAATAACATCCTTGCCTTCCGCTGCTGCCTGCGGTGTGGCGGCTGTCTTCGCACCTTCCTGTTCCAAAGGTTTGCATTTCTCTGCTGTACGGTTGTACACCGTAACCTCAAAGCCGCTTCGCAGCAGGTTCGACGCCATAGGTGCTCCCATTGTTCCGAGTCCGATAAAGCCGATGTGCTTCATTTCAATTCCACCTTTGCTTTCCTGAGATCATATTATAGAAACTAAGTTTGCCTTCATTCTATCAGAAGGTTACGGCCTGTTCCACAGAACAGGTCTGCTTGTCTGCTTAGTAACCGCTTTCAGTTATTTTTCATAAACAGGGCTCCAAAGCCGGGGATATGCCTTAAGACCTTGCCAGTCAAGGCAAATTAAAGTATTCTAGATTATAATGTTGCAACACACGGTGTCAAATCTAAAGAGATAAACAGGAGGCTACCATTACCGATGTCCAAGAAGATTAATTTTGACTACACCAAAGCCCTTTCCTTCTTCAGCCAGACCGAGATCGACTACTTCGCCGCTCCGGTGAAGCTGGCCCACGAACAATTGCATAACAAGAGCGGAGCAGGCTCCGATTACCTGGGCTGGATTGATCTCCCTACAGCGTATGACAAGGAAGAGTTCGCCCGCATTCAGCAGGCCGCCAAGAAGATTCAGAGTGATTCCGAAGTGCTGATCGTGATTGGTATCGGCGGCTCTTATCTGGGGGCACGCGCAGCTATTGAGGCGCTTTCGCATTCCTTCTACAATAACCTGTCCAAGGACAAGCGCAAGACACCGGAGGTTTATTTTGCCGGTAATAACATCAGCTCTACCTACATCACGCATCTGCTTGATCTGGTAGAAGGCAAAGACTTCTCCGTGAACGTAATCTCCAAATCTGGTACAACTACCGAGCCGGCTATTGCCTTCCGTATCTTCCGTGCAGCACTGGAGAAGAAATACGGTAAGGAAGAAGCACGCAAACGGATCTACGCTACAACAGACAAGGAGAAGGGCGCACTTAAGAAGCTGGCTAACGAAGAAGGCTATGAGTCGTTCATCATCCCTGATGATGTAGGCGGACGTTATTCCGTACTGACACCGGTAGGCCTTCTGCCTATCGCCGTAGCGGGAATTAACATTGAAGAAATGATGCAAGGGGCCGCAGCCGCAGCCGATGAGTTCAACAACCCCGATGTGGCTACGAACCAGAGCTATCAATATGCTGCAGTACGTAACGCGCTCTACCGCAAAGGCAAAACAACGGAAATCCTCGTGAACTACGAGCCGTCCCTGCACTTTGTCTCTGAATGGTGGAAGCAGCTGTACGGCGAAAGCGAAGGCAAGGACTTCAAGGGAATCTATCCGTCTTCGGTGGACTTCTCGACTGACCTGCACTCCATGGGCCAATTCATTCAGGAGGGTAACCGCAACATCTTCGAGACGGTTATTCAAGTGGAGAAGGTACAGCACCATGTAACGATCGAGAATGATCCGGACGATCTGGACGGCCTCAACTTCCTGACTGGCCAGACCATGGACTTCGTGAACAAGAAGGCGTTCCAGGGAACTATGCTGGCGCATACCGATGGACAGGTGCCGAACCTGATCGTTACCATTCCTGACCAGACGCCGTATACTTTCGGCTATCTGGTGTACTTCTTCGAGAAGGCTTGCGGGATCAGCGGATACCTGCTGGGTGTGAATCCGTTCGACCAGCCGGGTGTTGAAGCCTACAAGAAGAACATGTTCGCACTGCTGGGCAAACCAGGCTACGAGAAAGAAAAGGCAGAGCTTGAAGCAAGACTTACCGAATAGTCCCACTCTAACCGCAGATCATTCAACCTAATGTAAGTCATCAGGGAGCAGTCCATAGGTAACCACTACCAGGGCTGCTCCTAATATATATCAAGTCATCACATGTAGAGTAAGGAATGGACAACAATGCTGGAACAATACCGGACGGTACGTACCCCCGGCTCGCGGGAGGTCGTAATCCGTAAATCACGCTTTATCGGGCATGTTATGCCGGTGGAGAACGAGGAAGAAGCTGTGCAATTTATCGATTCGATCAAGAAGCAGCACTGGAATGCAACGCATAACTGCTCTGCTTATATGATCGGAGAGAGGGATGAGATCCAGAGACAGTCGGATGACGGGGAACCGAGTGGAACGGCCGGGAAACCGATTTTGGAAGTAATCCGCAGCCAACAGGTGAAGAATGTCGCTATTGTAGTTACCCGTTATTTCGGAGGCATTATGCTGGGTGCAGGCGGGCTGATCCGGGCTTATACCGATGGCGCTGTACTGGCGCTTGCGGCCGGAGAGGTCATTACACGTGTGCTGAGGCGGGAGGTATTCGTGGAAATCGAGTACACTTGGCTGGGCAAGGTGGAGAATGCACTGCGGGGCCGGAATATTCAGACCGGAGAGACTTTGTTTACGGATAAAGTTACACTGCTGTGTCTTCCGCGCAATGATGAAGGTGACGCATTTATCGCATGGATAACCGATCTTACGGAGGGGCAATCCCTGATTACGGAAGGGCGGCGGCTTTACTACAGCGAAGGGGAATAGATTATGGCAAGAAGAGCAGTGGAACAGGAGTTGTCGAGAGAAAGAATTCTGGAGGCGGCGAGGCATCTTTTCATCACCAAAGGGTACCGTGCCATTTCGATGCGCAGCATTGGCCAGCACCTGGGTTACAGCCACGGCTCCCTATATTACCATTTCAAAGAGAAGGCCGAACTTTTCTACGCCATTGTAGTTGAGGATTTCAATCATGTGGCTTCGCTGCTGAATCAAGCTATGACCACTCCGCCTGAAGAGGGAATGACCCGGGTGGAGCAGCTGATTATGGAGTTCATCCGGTTCGGGCTGAACCATCCGTATCAGTATGAGATCATGTTCATGATCCGCGACGAAGAGCTGCTGGCTTATTGCCGGGCAGAACAGGGCCGATGTTTCGAGTTATTTGCAAGCATTGTCCGCCGTCATATGAAGGAAGAGGGATATGTATCGGAGGACTGGCAGAACGTGCCGTTGACCTTATTCTTATCTGCTCACGGATTCATTTCGTATTATATTCAGGATAAAGTGTTGTTCGAGGATGTGAAGCAAGCTGCCCTGACACATGTCAAGGTATTAAGCCGCAGTTTATAAAAAGCTGTTTTTTTTAACAGCTCGTACTTTAGAGCGTTGCATTGGTATAACTTTGCATGGTGAAAGTGTTACAGGAACTATAAAATGTATAGAGAGCAGCTTCGCGGTTCATGCGCAGCTGCTCTTCTACAAGGGCAGGCAGTGCTAGCCTTCCATAATTTTGAGGTGGCACTGGCGTTGCCTTGGACCATCGAACTCGCAAAAATAGATGCCCTGCCAGCGGCCCAGCAGCACAGCTCCTTCATGAATTATAAGGGTCTGCGAAGGACCGGCCGTAATGGATTTCAGGTGGGAAGCCGTATTGCCCTCCGCATGGCGGTATTTAGGATGCTCCCAGGGATAGACCTCATCCAGACGCATCAACACATCACGCTTCACATCAGGATCGGCGTTCTCGTTAATCGCAATCCCTGCGGTGGTGTGCGGGCAATAGACAATCAGCAGTCCGTTAAGTACCCCGCTATTCTTCACATAAGCCTGAACCTCGCGGGTAATATCCCGCATTTCATCCCGTTTGCTGGTGGTGATCTCCATAGTATGCAGCATCATGAACAGCCCCTCTCTGATTTGGATGCAACGAGTGCTACTTATACTTTAACCCAAAAACTAACAAAGTAATTGACGGCAGCAAGCGGTATTTGGTAAAGTAGGAATAACTTTAAACCAAGTATATTAATAGGAATAATCAAACCTTAAAGTTGAGTATACCGACCGGTTATCCGGAGGTGGGAGGTTGACCATTGAATTCGCTGATCAGGCACAAGGGCTGGACCTGGGGATTTAGATCAACAGTTGTACTGTATTTTGTCATTCTGATTGTGCTGCCGATCCTCGGGGTCTATTACAATTCATTCTCATCCGGGCTGGGAAGCTTCACTGAAAGTGTGAGCGATCCGATTGCCTGGAAGTCGGTCCTGTTAACACTCAAGCTGGCGGTCATTGCGGCTCTTACGAATGTGCTGCTGGGCACGATGATCGCCTGGGTCCTTATCCGTTATAAGTTCCGGGGCAGGGCGCTGCTGAACAGCCTCGTCGATCTCCCCTTTGCCCTGCCTACTGCGGTGGGCGGACTGATGATTCTGCTGCTGCTGGGTCCGGGAAGCCTGATCGGGGATCTTGCGGAATCACTGGGATTCACAATTGTTTTTCACCAGCCTGCGATTGTGATTGCGATGGTCTTCGTCACATTCCCCTTCGTCATCCGGGCAGTGCAGCCGCTGCTGGAGGAGTTGGACGCTTCGGAAGAAGAGGCAGCCTATACGATGGGAGCGAAGCCGAGCAGAGTCTTCCTCCAGGTCATCTTACCGTCTATGGCACCTGGCATGATCGGCGGCGGGATGCTGGCCTTCTCGCGAGCGCTTGCTGAATTCGGTGCGGTTGTCCTCGTGGCAGGCAATATTCCGGGGCGCACGCTAGTGTCTTCTGTTTATATTTTCGGTGAGGTCGAAAGTGATAACCCGGCGGGAGCCGCTGCGGTGTCGATCATTCTGTTGACCTTATCCTTCCTGATCCTCTGGCTGATCAGCCTCATGCAGATGCGGGGGAAAAGATCATGAGAAGATTGTGGATTGGACTGACCTACCTCGTGTTCTTCGTCCTGATCGCAGCTCCGCTTGGCAGGATGACAATGGGGGCCTTCAGCGAAGGCTGGAGCGGCTTCTGGAACGCCCTGACCCGGCCCGAGGCACTGCATGCACTGCTGATGACCGGATACGTTGTAGTGGTTGTGACGCTGCTGAATACGCTGTTTGGGATCATGACGGCCCTGTATCTGGTACGGGCGAATTGGCTGGGCCGGCGCCTCAAAAGCCTGCTGAACAGCATCGTGGATCTGCCTTATGCGGTATCGCCGGTTATCGGCGGGCTGATGATCGTTCTGCTGCTCGGGCCGGACAGTGCGCTGGGTGCGTTGTTTGAGCAAATCGGAGTGAAGATTGTGTATGCTTTTCCGGGAATGGTGATTGCTACGCTGTTCGTGACGTTCCCGCTAATGGTGCGTGAGGTGATGCCGGTACTGCAAGAGATCGGGTCCCAGCAGGAAGAGGCCGCGTCCACACTCGGCGCATATGGCTGGACGACCTTCTGGAAGGTGACCTGGCCGTCTATCCGCTGGGCGGTCATCTATGGAGTGATTCTGACGGTGGCCCGTTCGCTGGGTGAGTTCGGTGCGGTGCTCGTCGTCTCAGGCAATATTATGAACCGGACCCAGACGGCTACCACACTGGTCTATCAGGATGTCGAGAATTTCAATGTTACGGCTGCGGGCGGGATAGCACTGGTGCTGGCCGCATTCTCCGCAGGACTGCTGCTGCTTATGGAATGGAGCAAGAGAAGAAAGGGAGGGCACTAATTATGCATGTAGAGGTCCGTGGACTCGATAAGCATTTTGGCGATTTTCATGCGGTGAAGGATGTCCATTTCGGCATTACCAAAGGCCATCTGATCGGGCTGCTCGGCCCAAGCGGCGGTGGCAAAACCTCCATCCTGCGGATGCTGGCGGGCCTTGAGACGCCGGATAGCGGCGAGATTATCTTCCACGGCCGGGCGGTGAACCATCTTCCGCCGCAGGAGCGTGAGATCGGCTTCGTCTTCCAGAATTATGCGCTGTTCAAGCATATGACGGTGTTCGAGAATATCGCCTTTGGCCTGAAAGTGAAGAAAGCCAGTAAGGCTGTCATCCGTGACCGTGTCACCGAGCTGGTGGAGCTGACCGGTCTGAAGGGCTTCGAGAACCGGTATCCGCATCAGCTGTCCGGGGGGCAGCGCCAGCGGGTGGCTTTTGCCCGGGCGCTGGCCCCTGAGCCGCAGCTGCTGCTGCTGGATGAACCGTTCGCCGCGATTGATGCGAAGATCCGCCAGGAGCTCCGTTCCTGGCTGCGGGAGCTGATCGAACGTGTCGGGATCACCTCGATCTTCGTCACCCACGACCAGGATGAGGCGATTGAAGTAGCGGATGAGATAATGATCATTAACCAGGGGCGGCTGGAGCAGAAGGGTACGCCTTGGGATATCTATAAAGAGCCGAAGACACCGTTCGTGGCCACCTTCATCGGGGAATCTACGCTGATCGAGAGTGCTTCCGAGCTGAAGGGCTTCGAGGGCGCAGGTGACGGTAAGCCGACCAAGGCGCTGATCCGTCCCGAGTACATTGAGGTAGGCCATCTGCATGAATTCAAAATGGCTTCCGCTACGGAGCAAGGTACGGTCAAGCATCTGCATTTCCGCGGAAGTGAATGGCTCGTGGAGGTTGAGGTAAAGGGACATAAGCTGGTCACCTACCGCTCCCTGGAAAAAGAAACGCTGACTCCGGGCCAGGAAATATCCGTGCTGGTACACCGTGCTTACCTGTTTAATGAGGAGCGGAGCTGGATTCAGGAGAATGGACTTAAGAAAGATCCGATGCCTGTATTTATCTAAAAAATAAATGATGTGGGATGTGTCGCCGGTATGAGGCTTATCAGAAGGAGCAGACAACTGCACGGATGGCTGACGGTCTTACTGCTGGTGGTGTTCACCCTGACCGCATCGGGCTGCGGGAATGAGCAGCCGGATGCAGGAGAGGCAGGTGCACCGCCGCAGGGAGATCTAACGCTTGTGGTGGGTGCCTACAGCGTGGTGAAGGATGCCATGGGCGAGATTCTCCCCAGGTTCGCGGAGAAGTGGAAGGCGGATACCGGTCAAACTATCGTATTCCAGCAGTCCTATGAGGCTTCCGGAACCCAGGCGCGGGCGATCGCCGGCGGCTTCGAGGCGGATGTCACGCTGCTTGCCATGGAAGGCGATGTCGGGAAGCTGGTCAAGGCGGGTCTTGTGGAGAAGGACTGGAAGCAGCGCGGCGGCGAGGCGGGCATGGTGACACGGTCGGTTGTGGCCCTGGGAACGCGGGAGGGCAATCCGAAGGGAATTCATGATTTTGCCGATCTGGCGAAGCCGGGGGTGAAGGTGCTCTACCCTAATCCGAAGACCTCCGGCGGTGCCCAGTGGGACATCAACGCGATCTACGGGGCCGGCCTGAAGCGTTCTGAGGAGCAGGAGGGGGCGAAGGACCCTGCGGCGGCCAAGGCATTCCTGGAGAGCATACACAGCAACGTCGAATCTCTGGATAAAAGCGGGCGGGCATCCATGGCTGCCTTCGAGTACGGGGTGGGCGATGTGATCGTCACTTATGAGAATGAGCTGCTGGCGCGGATTGCCGAGGGTGTGAAGTATGAGGTAGTCATCCCGAAGAATACGATTCTGATCGAGAATCCTGCGGCCGTAGTGGATAAATACGCGGATAAGCATGGTACCCGTGCGGCCGCAGAAGCGCTGGTCGATTATCTGACGACGCCTGAGGCACAGGAGATATTCGCCAAGTTCGGCTTCCGTCCCGTGAACCAGCAGGTCTATGCGGCACATGAGAGCCAGTATCCGGTTCCTGCCGGGCTGTTCGATATCAGCTATCTTGGCGGCTGGGAGGAAGTCCGCACCACGTTATACTCCAAGCGGGGCATATGGTATCAGGTGCTGGCCGGGATCTAGGCGGTAGATGAGGTGGAATAGGATTAGAAGACACTTGCTTAGTGTGGAGTGCGAAGGATTAAGGGAGCTGTTCTCCGGCCGGATGAGGCTGAAGGACGGCTTTTTGCCGTTCTTATGGGCCAGTATGCAAAGGGCCGGCTGCTGTTCTATAATGAACTGACGGATATTCGAGAAAAAAGACGATGAGGTGGGCATGCATATGGATACATTAGTGTTCCTCGGAACAGGGGATGCCATGGGCGTCCCCCGGGTCTACTGTGATTGTGAGACCTGTACGGAAGCAAGAACCACCGGGCGCAATAACCGCCTGCGTTCTTCTGTGCTTATAGATAACGGCAGCGGCTTCCTGGCGATTGACTGCGGACCGGACTGGCGGCGGCAGATGGAGCTGCAGGGGCACCGCACCATGAAGCGTCTGCTCGTGACACATGCGCATTTCGATCATATTGGCGGGCTGCCGGAATGGGCGGACAGCTGCCGCTGGATGGGCTTCCGGGGAGAGCTGTACGCTCCGGCGGAGGTCATTCCCGTCATCCAGCGGCAATACCCGTGGCTTACCGGGCATATCGACATGATCCCTTGCGATGACGGCATTACGCTGGATGGCTGGCAGATTAGCACATGGCGGGTGAACCATGGCAAGAATGGTTACTCCTATGCCTACAGGCTGGAGAAGGAGGAATATGTCTGGGTGTACTGCCCGGACTCGATCTCTCTGACCACGGAGGAAACCAGGCAGATGCATGGAGCGGACCTGCTGGTGCTGGGAACCAGCTTTTATTACGAGGCAGCTGAGTTGTCTACCCGCTCTGTGTATGATATGACCGAAGCCGCCGATCTGCTGGAGACCGTTCAGCCGAGCCGTGCGGTATACACGCATATGTCGCATGATATCAATCTGGACAAGGATTATATTCTGCCGGAGAAGGTTACGCTGGCCGTTACGGGCATGAGGCTTCCGCTGTGCCGGGAGGAGATCTGAGCAGCATAGTAGTCCGGGACTTGTGTGTGTCACTTAGGGTATGTGCAATTTGAAGCAGTGAGTTCGATTCCCGGGAGGAGCTGGTTGTGATGATCAAAGGTTTCGGAGGAATTTTCTGGAGAACCGGAAATCTTGAAGCGGTGAAGAAATGGTACAGTGAGGCACTGAAGCTTGAAATTGACAGTTGGAACGGGACTGTAATCAGACCCGGGTCAGGCAATGAGACGATCTTGTCCTTCTTCACTGAGGATGATCCTTATTTCCCGGCAGAGCAACAGATGATGTTGAATTTCCAGGTCCATGATCTGGACGAGGTTATCAAGCATCTGGAGCAGATAGGCGTACCGCTTGCCAAGAACAAAGAGAGCAGCGAATTCGGACAATTTGTTTGGATTACAGACCCTGACGGGCGGCTGGTTGAGCTTTGGGAGAAATAATGCCGAAATACGCTCCTCATAGAGCAGACAGGTTTGATTACTGCTGCTGTATGGGGAGTTTTTATTATGCTTTTCATTCCCAAGACCGATCCGGGAATCCGCCCCCCGGCGCTGGGTCCCTTGCCAGGGGGCTAGTAAACTATAGGCATTGGAGCCGCAGAGAGTGAGCCCACTACGAGCCCGACTTCCATTTTTATGTATATGATGCGTATTTTTCTTTATTTTCAAAAAGGGAAGGAGGTACTATACTATAACGATGTGCCGGTGGGGATGGTATTCTCCGCAAAAGCACCCGTGAGTCGGACGGGGAACTCCATGACTGCAAGGTATATGCCAAGGTACGGGGTGCGGAATTCTAAAGGGGAGCTGATGATGTGAAGAAGAAAGGTGCTTTTGCCAGATTAAGTACATATATGCTAAGACATAAGCTAATCTATGCTGTACTGCTCTTGGTGACGTTATTTAGTATTGTGCTGGATCTGACCATGGCCTGGTTCCTGGCCAGGATTACGGATGCAGCTGTACGTCTTGATGTGGAAGCGTTCAAGGGGCTTACCTGGTTCGGGATTCTATTCTTGCTGGTCACGGGATTGAATACCTTCGTCAGTGCGTATCTCAAGACCAATGTATCGGCCAAAATCAGAAATGAGCTGCGTCAGGACATGATGGGGCATACGCTGGCCTTGCCGCAGTCTTATTTCGACCGCAATCATTCCGGTGATTTGTTGTCCCGGTTCACGAATGACAATCAATCGGTCGGAGAAGCCTGCGGGCAGGTGATGCTGGATCTGCTGCGCAACCCGCTGCTGGCGATAGCCTCCTTCGGTTATCTGCTCTATATTAACTGGCTGCTGGCGCTGATCTGCCTGTCCATCGGGCCGCTGCTGTTCCTGACCGGTAAAATCTTCGGCAATGCGATGCGCATCAACAGTGTGCGGGTGCAGGAAAGTATGAGCCGGACTACGGCTTTTCTGAACGATATTCTGGGCAGCAGTATGGTGTTCAAGGCATTCTCCATGGAGCGCAGGCTGCAGAAGCAATATGTGGGCTACAGTGAGGATATTGCCTCAGGGGAGAAAAAGAAAGCGAGAATCGAAGGGGCAACCGGAGCGATCTCCTCCTTGCTGGGGAATCTGACCTTCCTGCTGGCTCTGGTGATTGCCGGGTGGTTCGTGGCGAATGGACGGCTTGAGGTCGGGGCGATGATTGCCTTCATTCAGCTGATGAATTATCTGGTTGGGCCGTTCTCGTCTCTGCCGGGCCTGGTCGCTTCCATGCAGCAGTCGCTGGGTGCGGCGGAGCGGATCTTCGAGGTGATGGATGCGCCTGCTGAGGTTGAGGTGCTGCCTGAGGTCCGGGCGGAGCTGCCGGGGTTCGGGGAGCTTCGGCTCGCAGAGGTGTCATTTAGCTATCCGGGCAGTGAGAAGCAGAGCCTTAACAAGGTCAGTCTGGAGCTGGCACGCGGCCAGCAAATGGCCGTAGTAGGTCCGAGCGGCGGCGGGAAATCCACCTTGTTCAAGCTGCTGCTGGGCTTCTACCAGACGGATGCAGGTGAGGCTGCGATCAACGGCCGTCCGATCAGCGGAATACCGCTGGCAGAGCTTCGTAGCTACTTTGCCTATGTGCCTCAGGAGTCGGGCCTATATTCCGGGAGCATCCGGGACAATATCGAGAGCGGCAAGCCCGGTGTGTCAGACGAGGAGATTGTTGAGGCGCTGCGGCAGGCGAATGCGTACGAGTTCGTGACGGAGCTGCCGGAAGGCATACACACGGACATTGGCGAGCATGGCTCCCGGTTGTCCGGCGGTCAGAGGCAGCGGCTGTCCATTGCCAGAGCGATGCTTAAGGATGCACCGATTCTGCTGCTGGATGAAGCTACGGCTGCCCTCGACAATGAGTCGGAGCGAATGGTCCAGCAGGCGATCCGTAAGCTGATGAAGGATAAGACAACGCTTGTGATTGCCCACCGGCTCTCGACCATCCAGAATGCCGATGTCATCCTGGTGATGGAGAACGGGGAGATTGTGGAGCGGGGCGGACATGAGGAGCTGCTTGCGGCGGAGGGGCGGTACTCGGATCTGTATCATTCACAGCTTGAGCAGGAGGCGGCGGAGGAATTGTTAGCCCCTATAGTCTAGCCTGCTAAAAACTATCCATGGCCTGGATCACCTGTCCCAGCGCCTGGAGTCTTCTTTCAAGAAGCGTCCGCTGCGGGCTGCCGGCCTTAGACTTGGCATAACTGGATTCTACGGATGGGGTTAACCCGAGCAGAACATGGCGGGCTTCTGCCAGCTCGGCAGGGGTATAAGAGAGCGGCTTCTGATTCCAGACGTTGTCCAGAACAGCTAACCCGATCTGCATGGCATTCAAGCGTTTCTGGACCAGAGTCGTATTGGAGCCGCTGCTTGTCATCTGGGTTAGGGCGCTCTCAAGCTTACGGATGGTCGATTGCATCGAGGCTATGGATTGCAGTTGTTCCTCATTTGATATCTCTTCCATGAAGGATCTTCCTCTCTATTTAGTATTCAAGGGTGGCGCACCGCAGTTCGTACCATGAACCTGCGGGGGGCCACCCTTTTTTGGAAAGATAATTTAGATGTTCTGGGGTCCCCGCAAAGTACCTGAATATACATCGAAGCTAAAGCCCCACTTTGTGGGGTTATTTAGCATAAGATGTTCTGCTGTTGTTGCAGCAGCTTATGCTTCTTGACCTGCGTTAAGAATGAACTTATCAATGGCGTATTTCACGCCGTCCTCATTGTTGCTAAGTGTAACGAAATCAGCGATTTCCTTCAGCGCAGGAATGGCATTCGCCATTGCTACACCGAGACCCGCAGCTTCAAGCATCTCATGATCATTCCAGGAATCGCCGACAGCCATCGTCTCGGACAGCTCGCAGCCAAAGTGTGCAGCCAGGAATTCCAGGGCCAGACCCTTGGTGCCTTCATGATGCATAATCTCCAGGAAATGCGGCTTGGACTTCGTGATATGAACCGAATCGCCGAGCAGGCTGCGCAGGATCGGGGACAGCTCATCGAGGAAGTCGGGATCGTCGATAATGAGCATTTTTGGTGTTTTTTGCGGAACCAGCTTGGCTTCCCAGTCCGGCTCGATATAGTACTGCGTTCCGTTCAGAGTCGAATAGTCAATCAGCTTCTGGTTCTCTTCCCGGGCGTACAGCTTGTCGTCAATATAAGTCTGCAGGTGCAGATCATGCTCTACACAATATTGGAAAAGCTTGCGCACCGCGTCCTGCGGCACATAACGCTCATACAGGACCTCTTCATCGAGCAGGTTCTTCACCAGCGCTCCCTGATAGGTGATGATTGGCACATTCAGTCCGGTCTGGCGGGCAATCGCCTGAGCGGAAGCATAAGCGCGTCCGGTAGCGAGGGTGACCACAACGCCTGCGGCTACAGCCTGCTCCAGCGCGGTCTGCGTGGCCGGGGTAACTTCCTTATCGTCGTTAATCAGGGTGTCGTCAATATCGATGGCAATCAATTTGTACATTTGGGTTCTCTCCTAAGCGTGGTTAGTAGTCCGGCTGTCCGCTGAATCCTCTATAGGAAGGGTAGCGGAAGCACGGCTCTCTGTCTGTAGCAATGGAACTTATTAACGTGAAGTCTGGCAAAAGGGGCCGCGGACTCCGGCTCAGCCCTCCGCCTGCGTCCCGGACGGCGCGGGGCTGAGCTCTGCCAGCAGCATAGCGGCCAGAATGCAGCCGCAGCCGAGCAGCGCGGATACGCCCAGCGTCTCTCCGCCGAAGAGCAGGCCGGTGACGGCAGCGAACACCGGCTCCATGGCATAGATGATCGCCACCCTGGACGGGGTGGTGTACTTCTGGCAAGCCGTCTGAATCCAGAAGGCGAAGGCGCTGGTCGGGCCGATGGAGATCAGCATAGCAGAGAGCACCTCCGGCTGGCGGAGCAGCTCTCCGCTATGCAGCAGCGGGCCGCTTCCGTCCACAAGCAGGGAGGCGGCGATGCTGAGCAGGCCTACGAAGCCGAGCTGAAGCGCCGCCAGCGGCAGGGCCGGATAACGCGGTGCGTATCTGCCGGTATACGCGATCTGCAGCGCAAAAGCCACGGCGCAGAGCAGAATCAGGCCATCGCCCTTATTCAGGGAGAAGGCAGAGCCGGTAAAGGTCAGCAGATACAAGCCCCCCGCTGCAAGCCCGGCACTCACCCAGGTATATCTGGAGATGGCCGTCTTCAGCAGTGCCAGAGACAGGAACGGGACCAGCACCACCGACAGCCCGGTGATAAATCCCGTGTTGGAGGTGGTGGTGTACAGCAGCCCCACGGTCTGGAAGCCGTAGCCAAGGAACAGGAAGAGGCCCAGCAGCAGGGCATGCATCACCATGCGCAAGCTTAGCTTGCGCCATTCCTGGCGGTAGAAGACAGCGGTAATCAAGGCCAGCAGCACGGCGGCACCTGTAAACCGGATGCTGTTAAAGGCAAGCGGCGGCAGCACCCGTACGGCGGACTGCACGATCAGAAACGTGCATCCCCACATCATCGCCACCAGTAGCAGACTTAGATCGGCGATTCGGGAGCGATTCACAGGGTTCATCCTTTCAGGGCCAGTTGAGTTGTCCAAATTGTATCCTAAAACAGGGGGCAGGACAAGCCGAAACTCTGCGGCATCCTTGGCCCCGTGGGCGTGAATAGCCTGGAAACTACATACAAGCTGGACAAAAAAGGAAAGCCTTGGTATACTTCGGTAACCGCACACCTGTTCTTATTTCGGGACATCCAGAAGCATTTATACTTTCATCTAAGGAGCGGATTCACCATGATGGGCAAATCCCATTTAGTTATCAGCACCGGGGTTACCCTGTCCGCCATGAGCCTGCTAGGGCATGCTATTACCCTTCCGGCTGTTGCCGTCGCTGTGGTCAGCTCGCTGCTGCCCGATATCGACGAGCCGAATTCCATGCTGGTACGCAAGGCCGTGCCGGAGTTTTTGCTGCGTATTCTGCAGGTAGCGCTGATTGGAGCGGGCATTTATCTTTATTTTGCCGGGATAGCGGAGCCGCCCTGGAATATCGCACTGGCGCTGCTGGTGGGCAGCGTATCCTTCCTGCCCAGCCGCAGGCTGCGGCATCTGGTGATGCTGCTGATTGCGCTGGCCTTGTTTGCTTTTGCCGATGCTTATGATCCATGGAACTATATCGCCGCCTGTGTGCTGGTCGTTGCTTCCATAGTTCCTCACCGGGGAATCACGCATACGCTATATGCCGTTGCCGGATGGGGCGCGCTGCTGTACTTCGTCTCCCTTGACATGAATGACGGCGGCAGTCTGTGGATTGCCGGGAGCCTGTCCTACGGACTGCATTTGCTCGCCGACTCCCTGACCCAGCGCGGGATCACCCCGCTGCCTCCGATTCCCTTCAAGCTGCGGCTGAAGCTGATGAGCACCGGCACGAAGAAGGGCAACGCGGTGGAGAAAGTATGCGTGATGCTTACGCTGGCGCTGGTGTTGTATGTGTTCGTGCTTGTATAGCAGCGAACCCGGCAAGCATACGGAGGCAAAGAACCCCACTAGCTCTGCGCAGGATGCGGCAGGTTAGCGGGGTTCTTTTTAAAATATAAAATTCGACTTGCTATAAAGCTATTCCTCAAGAAACACAAGTCCGATGAAATCCTCCGGCTCAATACGGCCGAAGTAATGCTTCAGATCGAGATCAGCCAGCGCCTGGCGGACCTCGGCTTCCTCATAACGCTTGCCGCGCAGCGCATTCTCCACATCTGCCACATCGCCGACGCCGAAGAAGTCGCCGTAGATTTTGATCTCCCGGATGACCGAATCTTCAATATCCATGCGGATATCCACGAGCCCTGCCGGGAATTTGCGGGTGTGCTTCACGTTGCTCTTCGGCGACAGACCATAGTTCCAGTCCCAATTCTGGTAATGCTCCTTGGAGATTTCATTGATCCGCACCCAGTCGTCCATGGTCAGCTTGTACTGCGGAACCTCGGAGGCTTCCATGCCGAAGATTGAGCGCAGCAGGCCCTCACGGAATTGTTCAATCGTCATGTCAGGATTGCCCAGCAGCTCCTTGATATTGGCGACACGGCTGCGCACGGACTTGGTGCTCTTCGACTTGAACTTCTCGGGATTCACGTTCAGGGAAGCCTGGACATCATCCAGATTCAGATCGAACATCAGGGTGCCGTGGCTGAACATGCGTCCGCGTGTGGAGAACTGGGCGTTGCCGGAGATTTTCTGCTCCCCGACCTGAAGATCATTGCGTCCGCTCAGCTCGGCGTTCACGCCCATAGATTGCAGATAGTCGATGACCGGCTGGGTGAATTTCAGGAAGTTATGGAAGGACTGGCCGTCATCCTTGGTAATGAAGCTGAAGTTGAGGTTGCCGAGATCATGATACACCGCGCCGCCGCCGGACAACCGCCGAACGACCTGGATATTGTGCTCCTTCACGTACTCCTGGTTGATCTCCTCAATCGTATTCTGATGCTTGCCAATAATGATTGACGGGCTGTTGATATAGAAGAGCAGGTAGCTCTCGTCCATCGGCAGGTTTTTGAGCGCAAACTCCTCAATGGCGAGATTGATCGATGCGTCTGTAATTCCGGTATTATCGATAAAAAGCATTCGTGATTCCTCCGCGTGACCATAGTAAACTGCTGTACTTATTCTAAACTAAAAGAGAGATTTCTTCAAAAAAGGGGGGAACGGCGGGGGAGGGGCTATTGGCGGATAGGATGAGGGAATAGGGTTAACTGGCGCGTGTGGCGGATAGAAACGATTGATGAGTGCGTGTGCAGCATGAACAGGTGCGGCATGTATAGAAAGTTTACGGGTTCAAGACCGGATGCATAGGCAATATGACGTTGACGTACTTCCGCCCTTAGGCCAATAATTGGGAGACAGATGTAACGTAAAGGGAGTGTACCTATGCTTGAAAAATACGGCCACGGCGGTGATCTGCTGACCGCAGCCGAGTTATACGGGGACAGCAGCGGCGGATTTCTGGATTTCAGCGCCAATATTAACCCGCTGGGGCCGCCGCCGGGCGTGCTGGCGCAGCTGCGGGATGCGGGCGCAGCGGTCACCGCTTACCCTGATCCGGGCCACCGCAGGCTCAAGGCGCTGCTGGCGGAGGAGCTGGGTCTCGGCACGGAGTGGATTACCGTGGCGAACGGGGCGGCAGAGTCGATGGCGCTGCTGCTGCTGGCGGTGGCTCCGCGCCGGGTGGGCATCGTGGAGCCGTGCTTCTCCGAGTACCGCCAGCTCGCGGAGCAGTTCGGCGCGGAGGTCTTGTCCGTTCAGGGGACCAGCCGGATGGATTACCGGGCTGCCGTGGACAGCGTCTCCGCCCTGCTGGAGCAGGTCGATCTGCTGTTCCTCGGCCAGCCGAATAATCCGAACGGCGTCCAGTATCCGCTGGACGAGCTGCGGCAGCTCGCGCAGCAGGCAGAGGCCTGCGGGACGGTACTGGCGGTGGATGAAGCGTTCATCGACTTCATCCCGGAGGCGGACCGGCAATCCCTGCTGCCGGAGCTGGGGGCTTACCGTCATACGGTGCTGGTGCGCTCGATGACGAAGTTCTTTGCCATTCCGGGGCTGCGGCTGGGCTTCACTGCCGCGCATCCGGCGCTTGCCGCAGCCATGACCGGCAAGCAGGTGACCTGGAGCGTGAACGGCCTGGCGCTGCTGGCCGGGGAAGCCTGCCTGCGCTGCGGCGACGGCTACAGGCAGGAGACGCGTGCGCTGATCGCAGCTGAGCGGCAGCGGCTGCGGGAGGGCTTGCTTGAGCTCGGCTGCGGCGTGCCGCCGGGCGAAGCGAACTTCCTGCTGCTGCGGCTGCCCGCTCCGTGGAGCGCGCAGGAGATGCAGCAGCGCTTGGGTGCGGGTGGCATCCTCGTCCGCAGCTGCGCGATGTACCCCGGCCTTGAGCCGGGACACATCCGCGTCGCGGTCAAGGGCCGTGCGGACAACGACCGTCTGCTGCGGCAGATGGGGGAGCTGCTGCGGGCGGGGATGTGAGCAAGAACGGCGGCAGTGCAGGCTGCGAGCGCGCGAATAGGGCTAATGGGAGCGAACGGAGAGGAGCGAAGGATATGAAGGAAGCAAAGGAAGTGCAGGAAGCGAAGGTAGCGAAGGTAAAGCTGCCCTTTAAGGCCGAAGACGGGGAGAAGACGTACCGCAGTAAGGTGTGGCCCGGGCTGACGCTGGAATGGCGGGAAGGCCATCTGCTGCTGGAATTTCCGGCTGAAGCGGACAGTATATCAAGTGCGGTATATGGCGGAGGCGTGGGACGTCTGAAGCGTGCGGTGAACCAATACGTCAGCCGGGACTACGAGTGCAGCAATCCGGTGCAGGATCTTGAAAACAAGCTTCAGGAGTGGGGCTACCCGCTGGAAGGCTGCGCCGGGCTAATGACGGCCGTTCCGCTGGAGCACGCTGCTGTTGCCGAGGAGGATACGGGATCAGCGGGCATATTCTGCTGCGTAACAGCGGCGGCGGGCAACGCGGCCCGGGCCGGGTCGGTGCGCAGTGTGCTGACGGCCTACCGTCCGGGCACAATCAATATTATGCTCGGCATCGATGGCTGGCTGTCCCAGTCGGCCATGGTCAATGCTGTGATGACGGCCACGGAAGCGAAGGCTGCGGCGCTGGCAGACCTCGGAATCACGGATTCCGAGAATGGGCTTGGCGCAACGGGAACCACTACGGATGCCATTGTGATTGCGGTGAGCGGGAGCCGCCGCTATGCTGCGGAGCATGTGTATGCCGGAACGGCGACTGACCTCGGCGGAGCCATCGGCAGACTGGTGTACAGCGCGGTGACGGAGAGCCTGCGCTCAGTGGAAGCAGCGAAATCCATGAGTAGAGCAGAGGCGGAAGCATCGCAGGCTGCGCGAGGAGTAGACGCGGAGTCGTTACGAGCTGTGCACGGGGTACACGCGGAAGAATCGCAGGCTGCGCGAGAAGTAGACGCGGAAGTGTCACATGTTGAGCACGGAGTAGACGCGGGAGCGTTACAGGCATCACATTCTCCACAGCCCCGTGTCTCTCAGGATGGCGGCCGGGAATGATGAACACGGACTGCTATACAGAGCGGCGGGGTGAGCAAAGGTGAAGCTTGCTATCATCCTGCTCTCTGCTTATATTGTGGACCGGGTGGTTGGTGATCCGCACAGCCTGCCCCATCCGGTTATTTACATAGGGAAGGTCATTAGTGCTCTGGAGCGGGGGATTCGCCGCTTCGCCGCAGCTCCCAGTGCTCTGAAGCGTGCCGGTATTCTTCTTCCGCTGCTGGTGGCGGGCGGCGCTTGGGCGCTGACCGCGCTGCTTGTTGTGTTGCTCGCCCGCCTGTCTCCCTGGCTTGCCGGGCTTGCCGAAGTCTGGCTGATCTCGACCACCATCGCCTCCAAGGGATTGAAGGATGCAGGTATGGCCGTATACGCCGAGCTGCGTTCTGGGGATATTCCCGCCGCACGCCGGGCGCTGGGGATGATCGTAGGCCGGGATACGGCTCATCTGGACAGCCCGGAGATTGTGCGCGGTACGGTGGAGACGGTTGCGGAGAATATCGTCGATGCGATCATCTCGCCGCTGTTCTTCGCCCTGCTGGGCGGGTCGCCGCTGGCCATGGCTTACCGTGCGGTGAACACGCTGGATTCCATGGTCGGCTACAAGAACGAGAAATACCGCGACCTCGGCTGGGCATCGGCCCGCTTGGACGATGTCGCCAACTACATACCGGCACGGTTGACCGCGCTGCTCTTAACCTTATGTGCTGCGCTTCTGCGGCTGGACTGGCGGAGATGCTGGCGCACCGTGCGCCGGGATGCCCGCCTTCATCCCAGTCCGAACAGCGGCTACCCGGAATCGGCAGTTGCCGGGGCCCTCGGCATCCGGCTGGGCGGCGAGAATGTATACCATGGCATCGTCTCCTTCCGCGCGTACATGGGTGATCCGCTGCGGACGATGGAGCCGGAGGATATTATTGTGACCTCGCGGATGATGATGTGGTCATCCGCAATATTTGTCTGCATCTGTGCAGCCGTTGCCCTGCTATGGCACGGGATCGGGGGCTAAAGCGGAATGGAGAGAGTTCAAGCAGGAGGGGCGGGGGATTCTTCTCCGGTTGACCAGAATGCGGAGGAAGCTCAAAAGTTGCAGGGGATACAGTCGCTTCTGACCCAGCCTGCGCAGCCGGAGCTTGAGGTGGTGTTAGTCCGCCATGGCTATACGCAGTGGAATCAGGAACGGCGTTATCTGGGGAGGACCGATGTGCCGCTTATGCCGGGGGAGGCGGAGCGGTTGAAGGAGCTCCGGACACAGCCGCCGCTCACCGGGGAATTCCGCCGTGTCTATTGCAGCGACCTGTGCCGATGCAGAGAGACTCTGGCAGCCTTGGTTCCGCACCTGATGCCGCAGGCCATCTATGATTCCCGGCTGCGGGAGATGGACTTCGGGGCGTGGGAAGGCTGCACGTATGAGCAACTTAAGGATCATGCGCTGTACCGGAGCTGGATTGACAACCCCGGGTCGGCCACGCCGCCGGGAGGGGAGGCGTGGGAGGAATTCGCCGCCCGGGTTGATCATTTCTGGACGCAGCTTCAGTGGGAGGCGCAGGCTCCCGAAGTATCTCGTATATTACTGGTGACCCACGGCGGTGTCATCCGGCAGCTGCTGGCGCAGATCATCGAAGACATGACCTTCTATACCGCTGTAGCACCAGCTCCAGGTGAGATTACAGTCCTGCATCTGCGGAAGGTTGGAGGAAGCTGGCGGATGGCAGCGGAGAATGCTGACGGGTGATTGCACTATGTACATCAGATTGATCTAAAAAACGTGCCAAAACCCGTTCTGCTGTATTTCCTGCAACAGAATATCAGCAATTGCCCCCATAATAGGCAAAATCCAAATTTCTGATGTACATAATGCAGCAGAACACGAAATAGGGCCAATATACTTTAATCTGACTGTACAAAATACAATAGAACCCTCACGGGGGCGCCCGAATGGTGTCTTGAGCTCACCCACAGAACCACGCCCGGAAGAAAATCCCGGGGCGGTGGTTCTTTTTTTACGGCAAAGTCTGTGCCATGATAGCTATGGAGGCGATCACAGGATGTTTAAGGATTTCAAGCTCATTGCCGGGCGTCCGGTATCGATCCAGGTGAAGGATTACATGAAGCATCTCATCATCAAAAGCGCGCTCCAAGGCGGGCAGAAGCTGCCCTCGACACGTGAGCTGAGCACCTTGCTGAAGGTCAGCCGGAACTCGGTAATCTCCGCTTATGAAGGTCTGGAAGACGATGGCTTCGCCTATACCGTACAGGGCCAGGGCAGTTACGTCGCACAGGGCGCAGCAGCGGGGCAGGGTGAACCGGAAGCGGCAACCTGGAGCATGGACTGGACAGAGCGGCTCAGCAGCCAGGCGCTGCTCGCGGAGGAGCTGGACATTATGAAGCGGGGGATACGCGCGGAGAAGGGCACGATTTCTTTTACCAGCATCGCCCCGGATGAGCGTCTCTTCGATCTGGACCATGTGCGTAGAGCGTTCCTGGAGCGTATGTCCGTAGAGGGCAATGTTCTGCTGAATTATGGATATGCCAAAGGCTATAAGCCATTAATAGACTATCTCAAACAATATATGGAGCATAAAGGAGTAGATCTGCGCGGCAAGGATCTGCTGATTACGAACGGGTTCACAGAGGGCTTCGACCTGGTGCTGTCGGCTCTCGGCAAGCGTCACGGCACAGTGGTCTGCGAGAATCCGACGCATCATACGGCGATCAAGAATCTGAGGCTGCACGGCTTCGGAATTCACGGAGTCACGATGGAGCGGGACGGCATCCACCTCGGGGAGCTGAAGCAGGCGCTGGAGGCGCAGCAATACGACTGTGCTTATCTGGTTCCCTCCTACCATAATCCCACCGGCATCGTCATGTCTCCCGAGAAAAGACAAGGGCTGATGAAGCTGATGCAGGACTACAACGTGCCGGTGATTGAGGACGGGTTCAACGAGGAGCTGCGGTATTCCGGCGCCCATGTGGCTCCGTTAATTGCGGCGGCGGGCGGCGGGAACGGCGTGGTGTATCTCGGCAGCTTTTCCAAGGTTCTGTTCCCCGGGCTGCGGGTGGGCTGGGTGCTGGCGGATCAGGAGCTGATCTATTATCTGGAGAGCGTCAAGCGGGCGCGGACCATTCATACCTCGACGCTGGACCAGTCCATTCTGTATCAATATCTGCTGGGCGGCAATCTGGAGAAGTATCTCAAAAAAGCCCGGCTGGAGTATAAACGCAAATACGAGCTGACCCTGGCCTGCTGTAAGGAGCATATTCCATATGCCACCTTGTCGGGTGATGGGGGGCTGCATCTGTTCGTAACGTTCGCGGAAGGCTTCAACACAAGGGAATTGCTGGCGGCTTGCCATGCGCAGGGGGTTATTTTTACGGCGGGAGACATCTTCTTCACCGACGGTGCAGGGCAGAACACGCTGCGGCTGGGCTTCTCCAGGGTGGAGGATGAAGATATCATGAGTGGCATTGCAATCATCGGGAAGACAGCACGGCAAATCATGGGAGAATGAGGTGCGGATATGCTTAGAGTAGGGGTTATTATGGGCGGGGTGTCGTCCGAATATGAGGTATCGCTGAAGACCGGCAGGGAGATGCTGAAGGCGCTTGATCCGGCAAAATACACAGCGGTTCCGGTACACATTACCTCGCGCAAAGAGCTGCTGGAACGGGTAGCGGGACTGGACTTCGCGCTGCTTGCCCTGCATGGGGCCTACGGGGAAGATGGTACGGTGCAGGGAGCCCTGGAGACGCTCGGAATTCCGTATTCCGGGAGCGGGGTGCTCGCAAGCAGCTTATGTATGGATAAAGGGCTGGCCAAGACGGTCATCCGCAGTAAAAGCATCCCCACACCCGATTGGCTGTGCTGGGACAGCATGGACGAATATGCCCCGGAAGCCGTGCAGCGGCTCGGTTATCCGGTGATGGTGAAGCCGAATTCCGGCGGGTCCAGCATCGGCATGACCAAGGTGAATCATCCGCAGGAGCTGGCGGGCGCGGTTGAGAAGGCTTTTGCCTGCGCTGAAGAAGGCTCTGTGCTCATTGAACACTATATCCCGGGACAGGAGATTACCTGCTCTATCCTGGGGGGAGAAATGCTGCCGGTCATCGGCATCCAATCGCTGAGTGCGGACTGGTTCGATTATGAGGCTAAATACGAGCGTGGCGGCGCGGAGGAGCGGATCATCCGGTTGCCGGATGCGTTGCAGGAACAGGTGCAGACGGCGGCGTTAACCAGCTACCGGGCGCTCAAATGCGCAGTGTATGCACGGGTGGATATGCTGTTGAAGGATGGCATCCCTTATGTGCTGGAGGTGAACACCTTGCCCGGAATGACAGCAACCAGTCTGTTGCCCCAGAGTGCAGCGGCAGCCGGGATGGACTTCAGCAGCCTGCTGGATGAGATTATTACCAGATCACTGCGGGAGCGCGGGGGGCTGCAAGGTGCATCTGGAGAGGGAGCGCGGATGGCTATGGATGCTGGAATGAAGCAGAAGGGGCAGGTTAAGGAGGCGCAGCAAGCCAATCATACCCATCAACCCCCTCAAGCGCAGACTGTAGAATATGGAGGTGTCAGGCTATGAACACGGTGAGAAGGGACAATGCCGTCCTGCCTGCGGCTAGAAGCAACAGCCCTCAGCACAGTCTTATCATTAATCCGCGGTTACAAGAGATTCCGCCTTCGGGCATCCGGGCTTTTTTTGATCTGGCTGCGGGTAACAACGATATTATCTCATTGGGAGTAGGCGAGCCGGACTTCGCAACACCCGCGCAGGTTCGGGCTGCCTGCATCCGTGCGCTGGATCGCGGGGAGACGGGGTACACCTCTAACAGCGGACTGCCGGAGCTGCGGGAGGAGATTGCGGGCTATATGCAGACCGGCTTCGGATTGCGTTACGATCCTGCGGATGAGATCTTGGTTACGGTGGGCAGCAGTGAAGCGGTGGATCTGGCGCTGCGGGCCTTCGTGGCTCCCGGGGATGAGATTCTGATTCCTTCTCCGGGTTATGTTGCTTACGCGCCTATCGCCTACCTGAACGGCGGGACACTGGCACCGGTGGAGACGAAGGTGGAGGAAGGGTTTAAGCTCACTGCCGAAGCACTGCGTAAGGCGGTAACGCCGCGTACGAAGCTGCTGATGGTGAATTTTCCAAGCAATCCTACGGGGGCGGTTATGACTTATGAAGACTGGCTGCCTGTGGCTGAAGTGGTGAAGGAGCTGGGCCTGATCGTCATTTCCGATGAGATCTATGCCGAGCTGACCTACGACAGCAAGCATGTGAGCATCGCTTCCCTGCCCGGGATGCAGGAGCGGACGGTGGTGATCAGCGGGTTCTCGAAGGCTTTTGCCATGACGGGCTGGCGGGTGGGTTATGCCTGCGGAAACCGTGAGCTGCTCTCGGCCATGCTCAAAATCCATCAATACACCGCCATGTGCGCCCCTGTACCGGGACAGATTGCTGCTGCCGAAGCCCTGCGCAGTGCGTTGCCGGATATGGAACGGATGAAGGCATGCTTCAAAGAACGACGCTCGCTGCTGGTGGAGGGCCTGCGTTCCGCCGGATTGTCCTGCCATATGCCGCAGGGGGCCTTCTATGCCTTCGCTTCAATCAGCCGCACCGGGCTCGGGTCAGAAGAGTTCGCCATGCGCCTGCTTCAGGAGGCAGGGGTTGCCGTGGTGCCGGGCCATGTGTTCGGAGCCGGAGGGGAAGGCTATATCCGCTGCTCCTACGCCGCTTCTACGGCGAAGCTGACCGAAGCGCTGGAGCGGCTCGAAGATTTCATGAGGGTGACAATGCTGCATAGTGTTGAAGGTAAAAATGTAATTGTAAGATGATTTCATATCACCTATAATCCTTAAAGGAAGAAATAGGGATATTGTAACAGCATTCCGGCCCGCCGCCGGATCAGGAAGCCCCCTTCTTCATTTGGAGGGGGGCTTTTGGGCTTGTATTAGGGGGAGGTTGGGGGGCCAGTGGGAGCTGGATGGTGCTGGAAGTTGTCGGGCGGAGAGACGGTTGGCAGGTAACTAGGTAATTATGGCGGGATGTAAGCTGGCAGGAGATAGCAAAGCAGGCGGGGGAGCAAAGAGAGGGAGAAATCCCTTTGATTGTGGTGGAAAGTAGGCTGGTGAAGGAGATGGGAGGAGGAAATCCCTTTGATCCTACAGTGCTGAGGTGCATAAGTGCACCTGAATTTGCTGAAATGGGGCTAGGCGGTCAAATGAGGTGCACAAGTGCACCTGATTTCGGCGAAATGGGGCCAGGCGGTCGAATGAGGGGTATTAGTGCACCTGATTTCAGCGAAATGGGGCTAGGCGGTCGAATGAGGGGTATTAGTGCACTTGATTTCAGCTAACTTGACCTGCCACACGCCGCACCACTCCACCACCCCGCACACCCGCACCCTGCAACTTTTACAGTGCATGCTTATACACTGCACCAACTCCATGGCAGCAATTGGACTAAATTTTCCTTCTTATACAGGCTTATACTCTTCAGTGCGCTAATGAGCGGCATGACCTGCAATACTTGCGAATTTAACTTCAACGAGTGTTACACAACTTCAACGTAACCTGATCAGCAGACACAGATGTATTCTTGCAGCGGGAGTCCGCTTCCGCACTATCTAATAGGAGGCATTATTAATGATCTCAGCCATTCAAGAAGTAACCGGACGGATCGCCCCGCCTGACGAAAAAGCTACGCTGCGCGCGGTACTCCGCCTGAACAGTCTGACCAAGCCGCCCGGAAGCCTCGGGCGGCTGGAGGCGCTGGCTGTCCGGCTGGCCGGAATCTCCAAAGTAGAGCAGCCCTGTTACAGCAAACGAACGGTAGTGGTTATGGCCGCAGACCATGGGGTCTGCTGTGAAGGCGTCAGTGCTTTTCCGCAGGAGGTCACCATGCAGATGGCCTATAACTTCCTCAGCGGCGGGGCGGCTGTGAATGTGCTGGCCCGCCAGGGCGGTGCAGAGGTGCAGTTCGTGGACATCGGGATTAACGGCGATATCAAGCATCCGCAGCTGATTAACCGTAAGGTCCGCCGGGGCACAGACAATATGGCAGCAGGCCCGGCGATGAGCCGGGAGGATGCGCTGCGCGCGATTCTGGCCGGAGTTCATGTGGCGCAGGAGGCGGTGAAGAACGGAACGGAGATTTTTATTACCGGGGAGATGGGCATCGGGAATACGACAGCCAGTGCGGCGGTCTTGTGCGCACTCGAAGGCATTCCGGCAGAGACGGCGGCTGGACGGGGGACAGGCATTAACGATGAGCGGCTCCAGCACAAAATCTCGGTAATCGAACGTGCCCTCCAGGTGAATAACCCCGACCCTGCAGATCCGGTTGATGTGCTCGCTAAGGTCGGGGGGCTTGAGATTGCCGGGCTGGCCGGGCTGATTCTCGGAGCGGCGGCCCTGCGGATTCCGGTCATTCTGGACGGCTTCATCTCCGGGGCGGCAGCCCTGATCGCCCGGGCACTGGCGCCGGAATCTACAGCTTACATGATCGCTTCCCATGTCTCTGGTGAGCAGGGGCATAAGCTGATGCTGGACCGCCTCGGTCTGGAAGCGCTGATTGATATGGGCCTGCGGCTGGGCGAAGGCACCGGGGGCGCGCTGTGTCTGCATTTCATCGAAGCGGTCTGCCGGATTATGCGTGAGATGGCAACCTTCGAGAGTGCGGGCGTCTCCGGATCGGAGAGCGTATGAGCATTCTGGTCACAGGCGGGGCACGCAGCGGCAAAAGCGGCTTCGCCGAGCGTCTGACCCGCAAGCTGGCTGACTCGCGGCAGGCGGTCTATGTGGCAACCGGACAGGCTTTTGATGCGGAGATGGAAGCGCGGATTGCGTTGCACCGGCAGCAGCGGCAGGCGGACGCGGACGGCTTCCAGTGGGAGACACTGGAGGAGCCGCTTAAGCTCGCAGCGCTGCTGGAGCAGCTCTCCGGCAGCGGCCAGACTGTGCTGGTGGACTGTCTCACGCTCTGGCTGTCGAATCAGCTGCTGGCTGTGGAGGAGAAGAGCGACAGGCAGGAATTAGCAGAGGCTGCAATTGCCGAACTGGAGCAAGCCGTCTCCGGCTTCGAGGGCACGCTGATCCTGGTTACCAATGAGGTCGGCGGCGGCATTGTGCCGGAGTATCCGTTGGGCCGGCTGTACCGTGATCTGGCCGGAAGGATGAACGCCCGGCTTGCTGCCCGGTGCGGGCAGGTATTTCTTGTTACCGCCGGAATCCCGGTTGAGCTGAGAAGCCGGGAGTATCTTCTGTGAGTGCGCGGGGAAATGCCGCGGCTGCGTTTCAGTTCCTGACGCGGTTTCCGGTTAGAAGCAGCGGGGAGTTCTCGCCGGAGCTGCTGCGCGCGAGCGTGGTCTATTATCCGCTCGTCGGGGCAGCCATCGGCCTTAGCACGGCGCTCGGTGCCGCAGCGGCAGGCTGGCTGCTGCCGGCTTGGCCTGCCGCTGTCGTCACCCTCATCCTGTGGGTGGGGCTGACCGGCGGGCTGCATTTGGACGGCTGGATGGACAGCGCCGATGCGCTGCTCAGCTACCGCTCCAGGGAGCGGATGCTGGAGATCATGAAGGACAGCCGTGTCGGCGCTATGGGTGTGCTGGCCTGCGTGCTGCTCCTGCTGCTGAAGGCCTCGCTGCTGGCGGCATGGCTCGAAGGCGGCAGCTTCAGCCTGCTGCCGCTGCTCCTGCTGCCGCCGGTCTGGGGCCGCTGGTACATGGTGCGGGCGATGGCCCGCTATCCCCTGGCCCGCGGCAATGAAGGGCTGGCCGCCACCTTCGGCGGGCTGCCTGCCCGGCAGGAGCGGCGCGCGGGCCTGAGCGCCGCACTGCTGACGCTGGCCGCTGCCGCTGCGCCTCTGGCGCTGGGCGCGGGCAGCGGGGCCTGGCCGCTGCTGGCGGCTGCGGCCATCCTGGCGCCGCTGGCTGCGGCGGCCTGCGGCCGGCTCGCGGCGCGGCGGATTGGCAGCCGGCTCGGCGGGCTCACCGGCGACGTCTACGGCGCGCTGGGCGAACTGCTGGAGACGGTGGTCCTGCTTGTGCTGGTGCTGGTCCAGCACAGCTTACCTTAGCGGGCTGCGCGGCAACTGCCCGTGTCCCTCTGAATGATGCGCCGTGCCTACGCAGCATTTATGCGCCGCTTCGCGCCGCGTTCGTAGCGAACAATCAGTGATACATGTATTCTGTGCAACTAAAAACAATGAAACGGCAGGCAGTCTTCTTCTAACTGTAGTCTATACAACTAAATTTGCCTGAATGGGCGAAAATCGAGATATAGAGGCGGTTTAATTGCACGAAATGCAGCTAACCGGAGATTCGGCGGCAGACAAGGCGATTTAGTTGTACAAATTGCAATTAAGCCACCCATGCACCCTAACCGGGGCACGGCGAATTCGCAGCCAGCGATAAGTTAAAGCGGTGCTCACAAGTATAAATCTGATGATTACTAATGCATAATCAGATTTACACTTGCGGGTGGGCATGATGAACCCTAAAAGGACTAGATGTGAAATCCTTGGGCCAATGTATGCGAATTACAGCATACAATTTGCAGGTTGGGGTATTTGTGGCTCGAATGTATGCGAAAAACAGCATACAATTTGGAGTTTGGGGTGTTTGTAGCCCGAATGTATGCGAAAAACAGCATACAATTTGGAGGTTGGGGTGTTTGTAGCCCGAATGTATACGAAAAACAGCATACAATTTGCAGGTAGAGGTGTGCGCGGCCTGGATGTATGCGGAAATCCGAACACAATGTGCTGGCGCGAAGGTAAGGGCCCCGATGTATGCGAAACACCGAATACATGAGCAGGTGCTGTACCAGTGGTCCTAGTTGCGGCGTCCAGCCCATGTGCGCCGCTTCGCCGGCGCAAGAACCGGCTGCGCCAGCCCTACACCTATACGCCGCAGCACGCCCGGCGACCAACACCTGCACCGCCGCCAAGCGCCGGGAGCAGCAAGAAAGCGAGGAAGATGAACATGGAAGATACAGCCGCACACACAAGCGCAGCCCGGGCAGCGGAAGCCGGGCTGCGGCGGCCCGGCGCCGTGCTGATGATCCAGGGGACGGCCTCCGATGTCGGCAAAAGCCTGGTCACCGCCGCCATCGGGCGGATTATGACCCGGGACGGCTACCGGACGGCCCCGTTCAAGTCGCAGAATATGGCGCTGAATTCCTATGTCACAGCGGACGGCAAGGAAATCGGCCGTGCCCAGGGGATGCAGGCGGAAGCCTTCGGTATTACGGCTACCAGCGATATGAATCCAATTCTGCTGAAGCCCTCCGGGGAGATGAGTGCGCAGATTGTCGTGCACGGGGTGCCGCATGCCGCCCTCAGCGCGAGGGAATACCGCGAGAAGTTCCTTCCCGAAGCTAAGGACACCGTAATGGATGCGCTCGGGAGGCTGCGGGAGGCTTATGATATTGTGCTGATGGAAGGTGCGGGCAGTCCGGCGGAGATCAATCTTAAGAGCCGGGATATCGTCAATATGAATCTGGCCGGCTGGGCAGATGCGCCGGTGCTGCTGGTCGCCGACATTGACCGGGGCGGCGTCTTCGCCTTCATCGTCGGCACCCTGGAGCTGCTGGAACCGCATGAACGCGCCCGGGTCAAGGGCATCATCATCAATAAATTCCGCGGGGATGTCTCCCTGTTACAGCCCGGACTGGACTGGCTGGAGGAGCGGACAGGCATTCCGGTGCTGGGAGTGCTGCCGTTCCTGCCGCAGCTGCGGATTGAGGCAGAGGATTCCGTAGTACTGGAAGGAACGTCCCGCCGCCAGCGGGAGGAGTCCGCGAAGGAGCTTGATATCGCGGTCATCCGTTATCCGCGGATCTCCAACTTCACCGACTTCGATCCGCTGGAGGAGGAGCCGGATACCGTCTTACGCTACGTGCAGTCGGCAGATGAGCTGGGAACGCCCGATGTAATTATCCTGCCGGGCACGAAGAACACCGCTGCTGACCTGCACTATCTGCGCGAGCAGGGTTTCCCTGCTGCAATCGAGCGTGCGCTGGAGCGGGGAACGCAACAGCTTGCCGGAATCTGCGGCGGGTATCAGATGCTGGGCTTGAAGCTGCTAGATCCCCATGCCGTAGAGAGTGCGGAGCCGGGAGAGAGCGAGGGGCTGGGCTATCTGCCGCTCTCGACAGCTTTTCTCCAGCACAAGACTACGGTGCGGGTGAGCGGCGGAATGGCTGCGGATCACCCCCTGCGGTTAAGCACCACAGCCACTGGTGTAACACCGGAAGCATTGCCTGTTGCCGGGTATGAGATACATATGGGAACAACCACGAACCACGATCCGTCTTCTGTACTCAGCCTGTTTACGCTGGCCGGACCGGAAGGACAGGCTGTGCCGGAGGGTTGGGGAACCCGGGACGGCAGAGTCTGGGGCAGCTATCTGCACGGGCTGTTCCATAACGATGCCCTGCGCCTGAGCTGGCTGAACGGACTGCGTAGCTCCAAGGGACTGGCACCGCTAAGCGCCACCTTCTCGGCGGCTGCACTTCGTGAGCAGGAATTCGACCGGCTGGCAGATGCCGTAGCGTCCCATTTGAATATGGCTGCGGTATATGCAATCATGGGCCTGCCGGGAGGGGGAGAATAGCGATGCTGCTTGCCGTGCTGCTGTTTGTCGTAGCTGGTCTCGCCGAGATCGGCGGCGGATACCTCGTCTGGCTCTGGCTGCGGGAATCGCGCCCGTTATGGTACGGATTAACAGGCTCGGTTATCCTGATCGCCTATGGCATCATCCCGACCCTGCAGAAGTTCCCTTCGTTTGGCCGGGTATACGCCGCTTATGGCGGAGTATTCATCGTGCTGGCTGTACTATGGGGCTGGCTGGTGGACCGCAAGACGCCGGATCTCTACGACTGGGTCGGAGCGGGCATCTGCGTCATCGGGGTATCCGTAATTTTATGGGCGCCAAGGCACTGAGCAACAACCTTCACTTTTCCAAAAAAAGCAGTTCCAAAGGCCGCATCGCCTCGGGAACTGCTTTTCTATTGTATTAGCTGGTCCGGCGGATCTTCAAGCTCTGTATCAGCATCAGTATCAGCGTCAAAAATAGTTGGATTTTCGGCACTTGTTCATGCACCACCGGCACCTTACCAAGCAATAGTTGGAAAAAAGGCACTTGAAAAAGCTGGAATTACCGAAAAAAGAGAATTCATCCGAATATAAGTTACACTTTTCCAACTAAAATCCTCTAACGTTCCAAAATTGCCGAATTAAGATACATTTATCCAACTAAATCCTGCATCACGCTAACGGCAGCAGCATTCACAGAGGTCGCAGGACCCCCCAATAGTCCCAGCACTCCCTTCCACTAAACAAGATAGCGTTTGAAAATCAATTCACACTATAAGCGCTCCCTCTATCTCCACGTAACTGTTGTCTCAGCCCCTCAAATCTTAAACTGCTGAGCGGCCTTCTGCAGCTTCACGGCCTGCTGGTAGAGGTGCTCGACAGTTAGGGCGTGGCCCTCCAGCTCTTCATGCTGGCGTGCCGAGTTGCCGGCAAGCGTGTCTGCGTTCTGCTGCGACTTGGCGGTAATCTGCGCCGTTTCTTCTACAGAGGCACTGACTTCCTCGGTGCCTGCCGAGATCTGCTGGGTTGCGGCAGAGACGGACTGGATGCTGTGATTGATGCTCTGAATGAGGATCAGCAGGTGGTTGAAGGCATTGCCGGCTTCGACTACCTTGTTCATCCCGGAGGCCACTTCAGCGTTGACATGATTCATTTCAGATACGGACTGGTTCATATCCTCCTGCAGACTCAGCAGGAATTCGCGGATCTGCTCATTGGATTCCTTAGACTGCTCGGACAGCTTGCGCACTTCACCGGCCACCACAGCGAATCCGCGGCCATGCTCCCCGGCACGGGCAGCCTCAATGGAAGCATTCAGCGACAGCATCTGAATCTGCTTGGTAATCTCGGTAATGCCCTGCACGACCTCACCGATCATCAGCGAGCGTTCGTTCATCAAGCGGAACTGCTCCAGCGACTGTTCGGAGGCCTGCTCTACCTGGCGCATCTGCTCCACTGCACTCTGGGCAATATCATTGCCGCTCTGGGCTTCGGTGGACGCCTCGCTGATCTGCTCGGTGACCTCACCGGCGGCGGAGGCAATATGCTGGATGCCCATATTGATCTCATCCATCGCGCGGGAGTTATCCATGGCACTGCTGGCGATCATGGTGCTGCCCTTGCCGATCTCCTCCACAGAGGCCGCTGAATGTTCAGCCATCTCATTAAGGATCTGGACACGCGTCTTCAGATCATTGGAATCGGCCACTACGGTCCCGGAGGTATCCAGCACATGTCCGATCATCTCCTTCAGGCGCTCACTCATGATGCGGAAGCTCTCGGAGAGCTGTCCGACTTCATCGGTACCCTTAAGCGTGAGCGCTTCGGTGAAGTCGCCGCCCGCCAGCTTGTTGCTGTAGGCTGCAAGCTTGGAGATCGGACGGGTGATTCTGCGGCTCATGAAGCCAGCGGCAGTGACGCCTACCACCAGCGCCAGCAGGGTGATTCCTGCGCTTGTCCACAGGATGCTGCTCATTTTGTCTTGGACGAAGTCCATATCTGCGCTTGCGGCTACAATCATGGTCGTTCCGGGAACGCCGACATAGGCACTTTTATGTATACCGTGGCTATCACTATAAATTTCACTAAGCCCTGTCTTTCCTTTGGAGGCCTGCTCCATGGCAGGGGATACTTCGATGGCTTCATCCGGCTGGAGCTTGGCGCCATGATCTGCAGTCAGGACAGTGGCCTGGCCATCCTTCAGATTGATGAGGAAAAGGGTATCCACATCCAGCTTTTTACGCTTGTCCTCCAAATAGAATTCGACATTGGTCCTGGCCTGCTCGTTCTTGTTCAGGGTCTGCTGCGCACTGGTAGCATTCAGGTTCTTATAGGTATCCTGGGCGGCGGCAGTCAGAGACTTGTCGATCTGCGGAATGACATAGCTGTTAATGGTGCCGATAGATATAATGTAGAAGCTGATACTCAACGTAAGAGAAGTGAGTAGCAGAACGACGAACAGCAACAGCGTAAACTTGCGACTAATTGATTTTTTGAAGCCAAACATGGCATTCGCTCCTTTTTACGTGAAATGCATCTTAATCTCATTATTCTATAGAATTAACCTCCGGTTGAATAGTGAAAATTTGCAATATGCTGCATTATTTTCAGAAATAACTGAATATTTAATGACTCTATCACCATTTCGCCAAAAAGATGCAAAGAAATGCCGTTTTTCTGAAAATTTAAAATTTCATAGCATGTTAGCTTTGCATGTGATAAAGTAATAATGTTTTGTTTTCATGACTACTGCGATCCGCGGTTCGTAACCATCCCGCGTAACCAAAACTAGGAGGAATACCAGGCATTATGTTTAATTTGTTGTGGGGCGTTTGTTTTGTCGTCGTTAATTTTGGTTTTTTTCTGCTGTGCTACCGCTTATTCGGTAAAAAAGGGCTCTACGCCTGGGTCGGCATGGCGACCGTAGTCGCTAATATCCAGGTCGCCAAGACCATTGCGATGCCGTTCGACATCGTGATGACGCTGGGCAATACGATGTATGTCACGCTTTATATGACCAGTGACCTGCTCAATGAGCGGTACGGCCGGGCTGAAGCGCGGAGCGCTGTGTGGTTCGGCTTTTTCACGCTGCTGATGACGACCGTCATTATGCAGATGGTGCTGGTGTTCAAGCCGCAGGAGACGGACATTGCCCAATCCGCGCTGCAGACGATATTCGGCCTGATGCCGAGACTGGCGCTGGGCAGTCTGACCGCTTATTTTATCAGCCAGTTCCTGGATGTACGGCTCTACGCCTGGATACGAAAATATTACGGCAGCTCTAAGCAGCTATGGATCCGCTCGAACGGCAGCACGATGATCAGCTCCTTTGTTGATACGCTGATCTTCTGCACGATTGCTTTTGCCGGAACCTATGACATGAAGGTGTGGACCGAGATTCTGCTGACCACCTACCTGTCCAAGTTCATCCTCACGGCCGCCGGCACGCCGGTGCTCTATCTGGGCCGTTCCTTCAAATTTGCCGAAGAAGAGCAGAAGCCTGTTAGCCGGGACTAAGCCTCCAGATGATTAAAGCCCCAGCCCCCGAAGATCCGGGAGCTGGGGCTTTTGTGTGCCGTGATGTATAGTGGGCTCGCGCGCTAAGTTTGAGGCTTCCTGAACGCTCAGCAGAATTACAGGTTAAGCACGGTCCATTCTTTAGGGAAGCTGGTCAGCGTCTGCGGACCTTCGGCGGTGACCCGCACATCGTCCTCAATGCGCACACCGCCGAGACCCGGCACATAAATTCCCGGCTCTACGGTGAAGACGTTGCCGTTCTGGATGATATCCGTATTCAGCCCGTGCAGCGAAGGATATTCATGGGTGTCCATGCCCAGCCCGTGTCCGACACGGTGCATGAAGTACTCCCCGTAACCTGCGGCTTCAATCACATCACGTGCCGCCTTGTCGACAGAACCGAAGGACGCTCCGGCCACGGAGGCGGCAATGCCCGCTTCATTGGCAGCAAGCACAGCATTGTATATATCACGCAGTCTGCTGTCCACTTCGCCTACCGCGAAGGTGCGGGTAATATCGGAAGCGTAGCCTCCGGCATACACACCGAGGTCGAACATCAGCAGATCGCCCGGCTGAATAAGGCGTTCGCCCGGTACGCCGTGCGGGAGGGCCGTTTTCGGACCGGACAGCACCATCGTGTCGAAGGAGGGGCCGGAGGCACCGACTTTTTTCATCAGATACTCCAGCTCCGCTACCAGTTCAATCTCGCTGACTCCGGCTTTGACATGCGCCAGACCCTGACGGAGAACTTCCTCCACCAGCTCGGCGGCATGCTGCATGCTGCGCACTTCCTCCGGGGTCTTGACCGCGCGCATCGCCCGTAGCAGATGGCCGATATCCTGGTAGGAACCGGCGGCGACCGCTTCTGTGAGGAGTTCATACCGGCTGACGGAGAAGTGTTCCTTCTCGATACCGATGTTGCCCGGACTAACACTGCCGAAGCGTGACTTCAGCAGAGCGTACGGGTTGTCCGTGTCGCTGTGTGTCAGAATCGTCTTCACCGAGGAGGCGGCATGCGCGGCTTCGGCGTCCAGCGCCGGAACGATCAGCACCGGGTTCTCGCCCCGGATCAGCAGCAGGCCCAGAAAACGTTCATGCGGGTTGCTGGCAAAGCCCGTCAAATAGTACACATGCTTGGGATCGGTTACGAGCAGGGCATCCAGCTTACTAGCTGCCATGTCCTGCTCCAGTTGTTGCAGAGCTGCATTCATTTCATTAGTTCCCCTTTCGTCTACACGCTTGAACAGCAATGTTCCCATTATAATTCATACAAATGGATGCTGCACCTCCTGTTATCGCTGCAGCCTCAGTCGTTTGAGGAAGAGAAGCACAGGGTAATAGTTGCCACAATCAGGATCTGATAATATCTGAAGGAGGTTAAGGAATATGACTGGAGCCAAAATAAGGCTGCTCTCCCGTACCTGTCTGCTGCGTGTAACACTGGTCTTGCTGATGACGTTGCTGTCAGCCTGCACTTCCGCTGCAAAGGAGGATAAGCTAGAGGAGAATGGAGCAGAAGGCAGTCCGCAGGTTAATGCGCAGCCTGACGAAGCTCCGGGTGCATCCCCGGACTTTCCCTATACTGCTCAGACGCTGGCCAGCGGGCTGGAGGTTCCCTGGGAGATGGCATTTGCACCGGACGGACGGATTTTCATTACGGAGCGTACCGGCAGCCTGCGTGTCATGGAGAACGGCAAGCTGCGCGATGCTCCGCTGCTGAAGCTCTCTGATTCTTTTGTCGGCAAGGGAGAAGGCGGGCTCTTGGGCCTCGCGCTTGATGCTGATTTTGAGCAGAATGGACGGGCATATGTCTATCACACATACCGCACCGAAGAGGGCGGGACGGCGAACCGGGTGCTGCGGATCGTGGTTGGAAGCAGCACAGCTGAGATCGACCGCGTCCTGCTGGATAACATACCGGGCGATACGAATCATAACGGCGGACGGATCAAGATCGGGCCGGACGGGAATTTGTACATCACCACAGGTGACCGCTATGAACCGGAGCTGGCGCAGGACAAGAATAGTCTGGGCGGCAAAATCCTGCGGATTATGCCTAGCGGCTCTATCCCCGAAGACAACCCGTGGCCCGGATCGCCGGTCTACAGCATGGGCCACCGCAATGCCCAGGGTCTGGCCTGGCAGCCGGAGAGCGGGGCGCTCTACAGCTCCGAGCATGGCCAGTCCAGTCACGATGAGCTGAACCTTATCGAGGCCGGAGCCAATTATGGCTGGCCGCTGATCGAAGGCGATGAGACCGAAGACAGCCAGCCCAAGCTTGTGACTCCGCTGGTTCACAGCGGGAAGGAGACCTGGGCTCCGTCAGGAATGACCTTCATTACGCAAGGGCCCTGGGCAGGTAAGCTGCTGGTTGCCAATCTGGCGGGACAGCAGCTCCTAAAGGTATCGCTGGCTCCTGCGGGCGGAACGCCTTCAATGACCAGCCTGTTCAAGGACAAGTACGGGCGAATCCGTAATGTGGCGGAAGGGCCGGATGGTACCCTGTACCTTATGACCAACAACCGCGACGGCAGAGGCGACCCGCAGGCGCAGGATGATCAGCTGATTGCGCTCCGGCCGGACTGGAAGTGAAGAATTGGCGGGTCTTTGACTATGTTAACCCTCGGAAATGATGTAACATGAGCTTATCGCATATACTCGGAGATGGAGTAAGGTTAGGCCGGTGCTTGAGCTGTACCGGCCGGCGAGGAAGGGGAGGATGTCCATGCAAGGCAAAACCGTGCTGGTCACCGGTGCAAACTCCGGGATGGGGCTGGCTACAACCGTGGAAATGGCCCGCAGGGGAGCAACTGTCATTATGGCCTGCCGCAGCCTTAAGCGGGGGGAAGAGGCTCTTGCCGAAGCGGTGCGGCAGAGCGGCTCCAGCCAGATCCGGCTGATGCTGTGCGATCTTGCTTCCTTCGATAGCATTCGCGCTTTTGCCGGGGAGTTCACTGCCGAATATCCTGTGCTGGATGTTCTGATCAATAATGCAGGGGTAGTCGCGCTGAAGCGTGAGCTGACAGCAGACGGCTACGAGCTGGATCTGGGCGTGAATCATCTGGGACACTTCCTGCTGACCCGCTTGCTGCTGGATAATCTCAAGGCTGCTGAACAGGGCCGGATTGTGGTTGTAGCTTCAGGAGCATATAAGCTCGGCAAGCTGTATCTGGAGGATCATACATTATCCCGCGGCTTCAATCCGGCGAAGGCGTATGCCCGCTCCAAGCTGGCGAATATTCTGTTCACCCGTGAGCTGGCTTCGCGTCTGAAGGACACCCGGGTTACTGTGAATTGTCTGCATCCGGGCGCGGTGGGAACGAGTATCGGGGTGAACCGGGAGACCGGCTTCGGGCGCGGAGTGCTGAAGCTGCTGTCCCGCTTTTTCCTGACGCCTGAGCAGGGGGCGGATACGGCCATCCTGCTGGCGACTGCGCCGGAGCTGGATGGGGTAAGCGGGCAATATTATTACCGCCGCAAGATCAAGGAACTGACGCCACGGGCGGAGGATGCTGAAGCGGCCGCACGATTATGGAAATGGAGTCTGGAGCAGACCGGGCTTGAATAATGCTGTTTCAGTGAGGTTGCTTCAGCTTTACTGAAACTGTAGAACTGCTGCGTAATAAGACCGGCTTGGAGTATAATCACTGTAACGGATGTTTATACCACAACTAGGGGGATACTTTGGATGGATTGGCAGGCTTACAGCATAGAGGATGCAGTAATTGAGGATTTGGAAGCGATTGTGGAGATTTATAATTCGACGGTTGCCGGAAGAGTGGTGACTGCGGATCTTGAACCGGTAAGCGTAGAGGAGCGGGTAGGGTGGTTCCATGAGCATAACAGCCATCACCGGCCGCTGTGGGTACTGAGACAGGGGGGCGAGATCGCCGCCTGGTTCAGCTTCCAGTCGTTCTACGGACGCCCGGCTTACAATGGAACAGCAGAGATTAGTGTCTATGTAAATGAGAAATTCCGTGGCAGCGGTGCGGGAAGCATTCTGCTGGCCAAGGCGGTGGAGGAATGTCCGCGCCTTGGGCTGCAGAATCTGGTCGGGTTCGTCTTCGGCCATAATGAGCCCAGCCTCGCCCTGCTGCGGAAGTTCGAATTCAAAGAATGGGGGCTTTTGCCGGGAGTCGCGGTGCTTGACGGCATCCCGCGCGATCTGGTCATCATCGGCCGCAAGCTGTAAATATATAAATCGACAGGCGTTATTGAGGTTGCGGAGGAGCGCTGAAGGCGGAACGGCATTCCTCTTCCGTAATCCATGATTCCGACCAGACCTGGAGATCGCGGATGACGGATTCCAGCGCCCGGCCTTTGCCTGTAAGCGAATACTGGATGCGGACGGGGGTCTCAGGGAATACCTCGCGCAGCACGATGCCTTCCTGCTCCAGCTCCTTCAGCCGTTCCGACAGCAGCCGGCCGCTGACAGGCAGCGAGGACTCGATTTCCCCGAAGCGCTGGGGGCCCTGCAAAAGCTGATAGATGATTAAGCCCGTCCAGCGTCTGCCGATAATATCCATGCTTTTTTGTAATCTTGGACATAACTCTGTGGATTTCATTAGGCTCACCTCTTACTGTACATTATAAACGAAAAGCCCTGTGCCTAAAACAAATTTGAACGAAAAGCACGGCTTGAAAGGATGATTTCTCTTGGCTAAAAAGAAGAAAAATACGCCGGCTCCGCGTCCTGCGCAGGCGGATGCTCCCGCAACCCTTAAAGACATGCTCAGCCGCGAGGTGCTGGATAAGCTGAAGGCGCAGTCCGATGCGCTGAAGGCTGAAGAGCAAGGTAAGAAGGACGCGGCTCTGAAGGCGGCGGAAGACAAGCGCAAGGCGGAGCAGAAGCGGCTGGAGAATGATTTCGGCCATCTGCTGGAGAACAGCAATCAGGACTGGTCCAAATTTAAATAAAATAAATCTTTACCAGAAAAAGGGTTGACAATCTGCTGCAAGGCCATATATTATTGGGTTTATCATTTAGAGAAGGGAGGCTGACGGGTCATGATTGGAACAAATGAACGGAACAGACAGCAGGATCACATGACAACCGCATATGTACGATCTGATCTCATCGCCTTCGTCCGGAAGACATAATGCGCAGGGTATTGCTGCTGATGTCTGAACTGAATACGGGTGTGCTTTGAACGGGTGCAAGCTTCAACGGGAAGCTGCACTAAGCGCGCCGGGAGCCGCATGATCAGAACTGGTCTGCGGCTCTTTTTTGTGTACCTGGAAACTCGAAATTCACTGAACCCCCTATGGAACCGAACCAGAAACCCAACCTGAGAGGAAATGAAAATAGACATGAATAGCATGAAGCAACAAGCGGAAGAGATGTCCCGCTATAAACACGAGGTGGCCCTTCCGGGCGGCGATCTCAAAATCTACGCCAGTGAGCAATTATTCGGCACGCTGGATTACAAGGTCTTGGAGATGGCTAACAATAATCTGCAGATTCCCGGCATCGAATATATGAGCTACACGCCCGATGTGCATGTAGGCGTCGGAACCTGCATCGGCACTACCGCCGTCTGGGATGCCGAATCCGGTTACGTCTCGCCGTCCATTGTCGGCAGCGATATCGGCTGCGGGATGCGAGTGCATCTGACCAACCTGCATATGGATGATCTGCGTGAAGTGAAGCTGCGCCGCAAGCTGGTCCGCGCTATTGAGAAGTATCTGCCGATGGAGGCCCAGCAGCGCGGCCATTACAGTGATATCCGGCTGGAGAATGTTGTGCGTAAAGGGTTGCACGGCCTGCCGAATAAATATATCCCGGACAGCTACACGCCGAAGAAGTCAAGTGCGCTATCCCACGTTGAGATCAGCAAGCTGGGCTTCGACGAGGAGATTCTGAATGAGCTGCCGGACATGGCCTGGCACCGGGGCCACCGCCAGCTCGGGACCCTTGGGGGCGGCAACCATTTCGTCGAGATTCAGGCGATTGAGATCGCGGAGGAGCAGCGGGAGGTGGCGGAAGCCTGGGGGCTTCAGGACGGGCAGATTGCTGTCATGATCCACTCCGGCTCACGGGCCTGGGGCGGCATGGTCAATCAGTTCTGCACCCCGGCCTTCGCCAAGGTCATGGGCCAGCTGGGGCTGGGCAGCGCTGATCCGCGCCTGATCTATGCGCCTCTGGCGCATCCGCAGGCTCAGCGTTACGTCAATCTGATGTATTCGGCACTGAACTATGCGGTCGTGAACCGCCATTTAATTGCTTATGGGGTCCGCGAGGGCTTCCGTGACGTCTTCGGCACGAAGTGCGAATTGCGCACTCTCTACGATCTGATGCACAATTACGCCTGGGAAGAGAAGACTTCCTCAGGCAGCAAGTTCGTACACCGTAAGGGGGCTACCCGCGCTCTGCCGGCAGAGCATGCGGATAATCCGCGTCCTTATGCAGCGACCGGACATCCGGCGCTGATTCCCGGCTCGATGGGCACCGCTTCCTATATCATGGTCGGCCAGCCCGGAGGGGAAGAGAATTATTATTCCATCTGCCATGGTGCAGGACGTATCCGCTCCCGCTCGGCCACGAAGCGGCTGGTGAGTGTCCAGGAGTTCTCCCGGTCGATGAAGGTGGGAACAGAAGACGAGATTGTCGTGAACCAGCATTCCCTGGAATCTATCATTGACGAATCCCCCCAAGCCTATAAGAATGTAGATGAGATCATAGAAAGCGTTACGGGCGCCGGCCTGGCTGCCGTGGTGGCCAAATGCAAGCCGCTCGCAGCGATAAAGGGGACGAAATAAGGATGGAGCAGGAGAACAAGAAACCGGCTGTAATCTATGAATATGATGAAGAGAGAGCCGGCATTATCAAAGGCTATGATGTGTACGCCCGTCTGGTGGACGGCATCCTTGAAGCCCTCTACACCCGCTACGGTGTCCGTTACGAGCTGTATGCCAGCGATGATCCCAACAGTGAGTATTGGAAGCTGCTGGAGAACGATGTGCAGAGCGGGAATGCCGGAGTGGAGCATGTGGCGCGGATTTTTGACCGTCTGGAGGACCGGACCTTCGTGTTCGATGATGAGAAGGAGCAGCCGGAGTATCATATCCATCTGTCGGTCCGTAATAATGTGCTCGCTTATCCGGCGATGGGTATTGCGCTGGCGCGGGTTCCGGTGTTTCAGGAGAACGGGATTAACTTCCAGGATTATGTGTTTGCCGCATCGGATCAGCAATTGCAGTTCTTCCTTGGTAATGTGCGTAAGCGTCAGCGGGAGCAGAATATCAACAAGGTGACAGTGTTCACCGACCGGCGCAACGGAATTTCCCGGGAGGATGAGCCGATTACGCGTGCGGTTAGGCGCGAAGAGGTGATTTTGGACGCTGCGATCAAAAAAGAGATCTACCGCTCGCTCGACCAGTTCTTCGACAGCGACCGCAGCTTCTATGTCACCTACGATATCCCGTACAAGCGGGGGATTCTGCTCTACGGGCATCCGGGCAACGGCAAGACCACCCTGGTCAAATCCATTGCCGGAAGCGTGCCGGGACCGGTGCTCTATTGGCAGATTACGGAGTATACGAGCAGCGAATCGGTGAATGAGGTGTTCGAGGCTGCGGCCCGGCTGGCGCCGATGGTGCTGGTGATTGAGGATATCGACTCCATGCCGCAGGAGGTGCGCTCCTTCTTCCTGAACACGCTGGACGGGGCCACCTCCAAGGAGGGGATCTTCCTGATCGGCACGACCAATTATCCGGATAAAATCGACCCGGGTCTCATGAACCGCGCCGGGCGCTTCGACCGGGCCTATGAGATCAAGATGCCAAGCGAGGCGCTGCGCCTTGAATATCTGCAGCTGCGCGGCTTCTCCGCCTTCGCAGGTGAGGAAGGCACGGCCACCGCTGCGCGTCTGACCGGGGATTTCTCCCTGACCCAGCTCGGCGAGCTGTATGTCAGTGCCGCACTGGAATGGCATGAGAACGGCACGGCAGATGTGGAGCTGCTTGTGCGCGGCATGCGCGGCGAGCTGGACAAGGGCCGCAAACGGGAATGGATGAAGGATGCTTCGGCCAGTATCGGTTTTTATTGAATAAAATACGTGGAGAGCAGGCTGCCAGCGCGAATGAGGCTGGGGAATGAATCGCCAGAGTTAGCATGCAGGGAGCCGGGAGGCTCCCTTTGTGCTGAATTTGGGCTCCTCCGCCGTTGCTGGCTGCTAGCCTTCGGTGTTTACAAATTAGAGGTTTCGGGGTCATCTGGGGAGTTCTGCGGACACAGAGGACGTTATTTGGCGAAAAAGACGCCTTTTCTGCTCGTATCGGACTCAGGAGCCCCTATATTGTATTGTGGAGCGTAAACGGAGGCCGGAGAGGGGACTTAACGACATCTGAGTCCGCCAGGCATGCGAAATGCTGTGTTCCGGCCAAATAAGGGATCTCCAGTCCGCAACGGGAGTGGCGGGGTTCGCTCCCCCGCACATCGCACCCCGCACCATCGCATCTCGGCCCATTGCACCCTAGCGGATCCCGCCCCACCGCCCCTCCGGGGAAGAAGGACTTTGCTTGCGAACAAAATGGATGGTTTCAGGAAATTTCGTACAGAGGTGTAACTTTTCGCATTCTCATACGTGGATGCAGTAAGGGGGGAGGAGATGGAGCCGAATTCGCTGGATGAACTATATGAACAATATGTGGACGACATCTACCGTTATCTGCGCTCCCTCTGCCAGGACCATCATGCGGCCGAAGATTTGATGCAGGATACCTTTTACCGGGCGTATCTGTATCTAGAGGATTGCCGGGAGGAACGGGTGAAGCCGTGGCTGTTCCGGGTCGCGTATAATGCATTCGTGGATTATACGCGCAAGGAGAAGCGGAGTGTGGCGAAGGAGGGTGCTTATTTCAGCAGCCTGCCCCACCCGGAGACAACGGAGGGCACTCTGCTGAAGCAGGAACGCTGGGAGGAAGCGGCGCGGGCACTTAGCCTGTTGCCGGAGGGGCAGCGCCATGCCCTGCTGCTGCACGATGTGCACGGGCTGAGCTATAAGGAAGCCGCTGACATTATGGAAGTGGGCTTGTCTCAATACAAGATACTCGTATTCCGCGCCAGGCAGAAGCTGCGTGAGGCGGATCGGAGGAGGAATGAGCATGAGTGAGGAATTCAAAGAGAAGCTGCGCCAATATAGCGAGGGCACCCTCCCGGAGGAAGAGCGTGAGGAGCTTGAGAGCGAGCTTGTGAAGCTTGAGGCGTATCAGCAGTATCTGGAGGAGCAGATGGAACGGGAGGAGCAGGACGGGCAGGCTACCGGGAGTTGGACCAAGACGGATGCGCAAGGAAGCGCAGCTCCAGGGTTCAAAAAGGCGAAGAAGAAGCGAAGAGAGAAGTCCGTTATTCGCCGGGGTAAATGGAAGGCGCGGATTAACAATACACTTACTGTATTTTCGGCGTTCCTGATCTTTACGGTCATTAGCAGCATTATCACAATAGTCTTCTACAACACCGGAGACCGCGGCGACACTTACCGTGATGTGGTAGAATCAGCGATTGCCGTTACCCGCCCTAACACCACGGTGCGCCTTTCATCGGATGCGCATTATTTTTTCCGGTTGGAGTTATCCGGGAATCTGCTGAAGCAGGTGGGCAGCGAGAGCATTCAGGTGGGCAGCTATACCCAGGATCTCCATCTGGGCCTGGCCAATATTGGTGAGTTTAATTGGACGGATGAGCGGAATGGGTCTGGAAAAGTGTTCTATTATCCGTCTGAGGAGGGCGGCGCCGTTGGAGGGGATGATAATGACCAGTGGAAGAGGCTGGCGAAGCTTCCTGAAGGTACGGTTGCTGAGGCGTTTCTGTCACTCGGCCATTTATATACCACAGATGAACTCCTGAAGCAGTTGGAGCCGCTGAACCTTCAGCCTGTCTGGTTCGGTGCCGATACCGGACCTTCAACGAGGAATGACGATGTGGTTGTATATCCGCTTGGCTTCCCCTATCAGCCCATTTGGCACAAGGACGATATGAAGACAACCCAAGTTACCAAGGAAAAAACAGGCTGGTTCAGCTCCGTATCAAGCTACAGCAGTGTATCGCCTTCTGTTGAAGAATACGGGAGCGGTGCGCTGCGGGATGCCAACTTTATCAAGACTCTTAAGCTGTTGCAGCAGCATCAGACACTCGCGGGCAGAGCGGTGCATATCAACCAGTTAGATACCTCCGTGGCCTATCTGGAGCACAACGGAGTGAAGCTCTATGGAGCCGTTGTCACCGGACCGGTCAAGGAGCTGCTGAAGCTGCGCGAGGCTTCATGGGTAAGCCACCTCCAGGTAGGGGAAGTACGGCTGTGGAACTGGAGGGAGTGAGGACTACAATAGGAGATTGGGCAGGAGCCGCCGTTTACTTGCAAGGTTCGCGTATGCAGAAGAAAAGCCGCCTAGCCGGCCAAGGGGAAGAGGCAGCGGAAGCCGGGCCTCCCGCTTGCATTCCCTCTTTAGGGCATCGTACAATGAAAGAACGTAAACCTGGGCTTTGAACATGAAATGGCTGAGAGTCGCAGTTTACAGCGCTTCTCGGCCATTTGCGGTTTGGAATGCCGGTTAGGGTGACAATAGGAACAGGGAGTGGATGCAGATGAAGATTGGAGTGGTCTCGGATACACATCTCTCAAGCCGGGCCAAAGGGCTGCCGTCCGTGCTTATAGAAGAATTCCGTCAGGTGGATATCATTCTGCATTTGGGTGACTGGGTGTCGCCGGAGATTTACGATATGCTCGCCGAGCTTGCTCCGGTAGAGGGGATTGCCGGGAACAACGATGGCTATGAGATTATTGAGCGCTTCGGCGAGAGCAAGATCCTTACGCTGGAAGGCATGCGCATCGGAATGATTCACGGACACGCTCCGTATTCCCGCAAGGGTACGGATGGTAATGCGCTGCTCGCTTTTGAAGGCCAGGACGTAGATTGCATCCTCTTCGGGCATTCCCATCAGCCGCTGATGCGCCGGGAGAACGGGATTCTGCTGTTCAACCCCGGATCGCCAACGGACAAACGCCGGGAGAAGCAGTATTCCTTCGGCCTGATGGATATTGAAGATGGTAAAATCACGGCCCGTCATGTCTTTTACGATTCCAGGGAATAAGGGGGCGCAGCTATGCTGAATTTTCGCTTTGAACGGGCGGGTCTTGAGGATGTGGAGGAGCTTGCGCCGGTATTTGATGAATATCGCAGCTTCTACGGGCAAGCCTCGGACCTGGAAGCTGCCCGGGAGTTCCTGACGGCAAGGCTGCAACATGACGAATCGGTTGTCTTCATGGCCGTTGCCGGTGAGGGAGAGGACAGACGGATCTATGGGCTGGCGCAGCTGTATCCCTCGTTCTCTTCCATCACGGTTCAGCCCGTATGGATTCTGAACGATCTGTTCGTGACGCAGGAGCAGCGCGGGCAAGGATTGGGTTCGCTACTGCTTGAAGGCGTGAAGGGCTTCGCGCAGGGGACAGGCGCCAAGGGTTTGACGCTGTCCACCATGATCACCAATACCGGTGCACAGCGACTATACGAAGCCCAAGGTTATGAGCGGGACGAGAGCTTTTATACTTATCATTTATATTTCTGAAGATATAGTTAGGAGAGTTATAGTGGTGGAGACAAGCAGTAAGCTGGCTGTATTTTTTGATCTGGATGATACGCTGTATGACCATCTGGTCCCGTTCAGGGAAGCCGTTCGTGAGGTACTGGCACCTGATGAGGGCAAGCTGGATTATGCGGAGCTGTTCTATACTGTACGGCATCACAGTGACCTGCTGTGGCCGAAGTATCTGCGCGGGGAAATGGAGCTGGAGGAGACGCGGGTGCTGCGGCTGGAGCTGGCTTTTGTCGAGTACGGGTTGCCGCTCAACCGGGAGCAGGCGGTGCAGATACAGGCCTCCTATATTGCCCGCCAGTACACGATTGAGATGATTGAAGGCGTAGCGGAGCAGCTGCAGCGCTTCATTAGCCAGGGCCATCCGGTAGGCATTATCACCAACGGCCCGCAGGATCACCAGATGGGCAAGCTGCGCGGGCTGGGCATCGACCGGATCATTCCCCCGGAGATGATCTTCATCTCGGATGCAGTCGGTCTGGCGAAGCCGGACCCGGCCATCTTCGCTCATGTCAACAGGGTGACGGGAACGGCACCGGAGAACAGCCTTTATGTGGGCGATACCTGGGCCAACGATGTGGTCGGCGCGCTTACGGCAGGCTGGCAGGTGTGCTGGTACAATCCGCGCGGGCGGAAGCCGGGCACGGCTCATGCGCCGAGCTATATTTTCACGAATTATAAGGAGTTCAGCGAGCTGCCGCTGGTGTGATATTCATACAGAAAAGGTGCCCTCCGTGAGTGGAAGGCACCTTGTTTTGTATTTTACCTGGAAGCTACTTAGCCGCATCAGCACTAAGCTCTGCTAATTAGCGAAGCTATAAGTCGAATCGGTCAGATTCAGCCGTTTCTTCAGCTCAGAGGTGGCGTAGATCTTGTTGTCGTCTGTAATGAAGAAGGCCTCCACCTTCTCCGGCAGTGCCTCAAGATACTTCATGCCGTCTTCAAGGCCCATCAGGAACACACCGGTAGACAGTGCATCCGCATCGGTTGCATTCGGGCTCATGATGGTGATGCTCTTCAATCCGTTCTGGGAAGGGAAGCCTGTACGCGGATCGAGGATATGGTGGTAACGCACCCCGTCCTGCATGAAGAAGCGCTCATACACCCCGGAAGCATCAATGACCTCATCGGTAATCTTAATCGTGCCCAGCTGGGTGCCCCGGCTCTGATCGGGGTCCTGCAGGCCGATATTCCACTGGGAGCCGTTTGGCTTGTTGCCAAGGGCGATAATGCTGCTGCCGCCGAGATTGATCATCGCGCTGTTCAGGCCCTGAGCCTTGAGATAGTCGGCGATCCGGTCAGCCGCATAGCCTTTGCCGATTCCGCCCATGTCCAGCACCATACCCTCTTTGGCCAGCTTGACCGTCTTCGCAGCCTCATCGACAATTACATCCTTGTAATTGACCAGACTCCGGGCCTTGTCGATCGCCGCCTGGTCAGGCACATGCTCCCCGCCTTCGCCGATCGCCCATAGATCCACAAGCGGGCCAACCGTCGGATCATACAGCCCGTCCATTTCCTCAGCATATTTGAGGGAGAGCTTCACGATATCCAGCGTTTCATCAGACACAGCAACGGCTTCTTTGCCGGCGGCTTGATTCACCGCGTACAATTCCCCGTTCGTCTTGGTGCGGCTGAACTCGATATCCATCCGTTCCAGCATAGCCTGAATGTCGTCCATATTCTTCTGTTCCACCGTATCGCCGAACACCTTGATAGTGACGACCGTATCATAAATATAAAACGTCTGCTCCAGGGATTTCGTATCGCCGTCTTTGGAGGCAGCAGCGCCAGGGGTTCCGGTAGCAGCAGGGCTGTCTTCACTCTTGTTGCCCATTGTAAGCCAGATTACCACAGCCGCAGCGATAACAACGACTAGAGCGGCCAGAATGACAAGGGTTTTTTTGTTCTTAGATTTTTTTTTGATTTCAGACATATTCCACCATCCATACAATTAGTTTCGTGGTTGCATCTTTACTATCATACCCCAGAAAGAACGGCAATGGATACTCATTTGGTGACATTTTGTGCAGAAGAGCAGCTTGCCGAGTGCCGAATCCGGTGATATTTTGATGAAAATATTGTCTTCTTCCCGGTGGCGTGGTAAATTGGGTGATAATTAATGACCGGAAATAAATTCTAGTCAATATGTATTCTAGAGAATGGAGTGTTACCCATGTCCATTGACCGTAAAGCATTAATCCTGCAGGCAGCCACCCTGTCCTTTGTTCAATTTGGCTATAAGGCTACGACGATGGATCAGGTATCCAGAATTGCCAATGTGGGCAAAGGCACGATCTATACCTTTTTCAAAACCAAGGAAGAACTGTTCGAGGAAATTCTGGACAAGGCCACCTCCGAATTAACATCGGTGCTGAACCGTGTGGCTGCGCAGCGAACTTCCTTCGTGCATAAGCTGCTTAATCTGCTGGACTCCATTCTGGAATTCCGCCTGGACCATGAGCTGTTCGTCAAGCTGGCCCAGGAGGTACGGGACATCGGTACGGCCCAGGCGCTCGAAGGAGTGAAGCGGATGGAGGGCTACGCGCTGGACTTCCTGCAGCAGCAGATCGGAGAGGCCATCGGGAGTGGAGAAGTGAAGCCCTGCGATGCCAGTGTGGCGGCGTTTATGATTCTGCGGATGTATCTGGCGCTGACCACGGAATGGAACAAATCCCATGAGCCGCTGGATCAGGACAAGATCAAAGAGCATATGATTCTGTTCATCTCCACCGGAATGCTGCAATAGAGGCAAACTAGCGAATTGTTGTAATGACTAAACAGAGCTTCAGATTGTACGTTGAGCTGTTCCGGCACCCCGGGCTATAATGAAAGCGTTAATGAAGACGATTATGGCGCAGCTGAAGTCTAGAGCTGGCATGGCGGCGGGGGACTGCTGTCCTGTTCCAGATGGATGAGAGCGCCTTCAGACAAAGTGAGGCTGATGGTTATGGAAGAGTATAACAGCGGTATCGGGCTTGGCGGGCAGGAGGGTCCGGCGGCACCCCAAGATCCAGTGGAGCGCCGTAACGGCTTCTTCGTCATGTTCGAGACGGCGGTTGAGGCAACCGCCCGGGCGGAGGGCAAGCCCTCGCAGGAGGTCTATCTGGAAGGCAATTATCTGATCGATAAGGCCAAATACATAGGCGGGGTCACGGATGAGCAGATGCTGGCGATGCTTAGAGACTGGAGCGGCTTCCGCAAGCTGGTGCACAGCATTGGAGTGTCCGTGAAGACGGCGGAAGAGGGGGCAGCAGTCACTTTTCTTATGCAGAATTGGGGCAGAACCAGCAAGTATGAGACCGGCACGCAGCTGCGGGTCCCCTGCCCGGGCGACGGAACGGAAATCCTAGTGAAGCTGGAGGAGCATGAGTGGTCTGAGGAGGATGTGGCTCCCGGCAAATATGCCTTTGAATTCAACAATGAGGGGGAACTGGGGACAGCGAGCATCGTTCTCTACCTGAATGACGGGTACACCGCGCCTGAGCTGACAGCGGAACCTTCCGTAGACTTCGATTCGTCTGCTTACCGCGCGATGATTGCGAAGTCTCTGTTATATTCGGGCAATAACCGGCGGCTGAAGCGGGCTATGGACAAGGCTGCTAGCGGCGAAGATGTGACGATTGCTTATATTGGCGGGTCCATCACTCAGGGGGCTGGAGCTAAACCCATTCATACAGAATGCTATGCCTATCAGTCGTACTTGAGATTTAAGGAGCTATTCGGCAAGGAGGGTGGAGAGAATATTCATTTCATCAAGGCCGGGGTTGGCGGGACGCCCTCTGAGCTTGGGATGATCCGCTATGAGCGGGATGTGCTGAGGGATGGTGCAGCCGCTCCCGACATCGTAGTGGTGGAATTTGCCGTGAATGATGAAGGGGACGAGACGAAGGGCAACTGCTTCGAGAGTCTTTGTCTCAAAATCCTGTCTGCGCCGAATCAGCCTGCCGTCATTCTGCTGTTCAGTGTCTTCGTGAATGACTGGAACCTGCAGGACCGCCTCTCCCCGGTAGGCAGACGCTATAATCTCCCTATGGTTAGTGTCAAAGATGCAGTAACAGAGCAGTTCCGGCTGAGCAAGGCCGAAGGGAATATCATCTCCAAACGGCAATTTTTCTACGATATCTATCACCCCACGAATGACGGGCACCGCGTAATGGCGGACTCCCTGGGCTACCTTTTCTCCGAGACCGCCCGGATGGGATTGGATGAAAAGGAGCAGGATACTCTGGCGGGACCGCCTGTGCTCGGCAATGATTTTGCCCATGTCCGGCTGCTGGACCGTATAAGTGATCTGGGCAGCGCAGGTACTGCGGTTGCTATTGAAGCAGGCGGCTTCCACGGTACGGATGAGGAGCTGCAGCAGGTGGAGCTGGATGCCAATCCGTTCGGCACTCCGCAATTCCCGCATAACTGGATGCACACGGCTGCGTCCGGTGAGGATCGCTTCAGGCTGACAATCACCAGCAAGAATCTGATCCTGGTCTTCAAGGATTCGGGCAGCCCGGATGTAGGCAAGGCGGAGGTTCATGTGGACGGCAAGCTGGTTCTGACGGCAGATCCGCATGTGAATAGCTGGACGCACTGCAACGCTGTGATTCTATACAACAATGAGCAGAGCGAGGAGCATGTGGTGGAGATCCGGATGGTGCCTGAGGATCAGGAGAAGAGCTTCACCATCCTGGGCTTTGGCTATACGGCTTAAGAATCGAGCGGGTAGAAAAGGGTGTCACCGTGGCAGCACGAAGCTGCTTCCGGTGACACCCTTTTTGTACCGTTCATGAACAGGACGGCGTTTCAGCTTGTGGCTCAGGACTTCTGGGTAGCGCGGAATTCTGTGCTTAGTCAAGCATGAATTCCCTGTATTTATTCTTGCGGGGATTAAGCACGAACAGAATGCCGCTGGTGTAGCCTGAGACGGCATTGAAATTCCGTTTCAGGGTAGCTTTTGCCGTCAGATAGGTCAGTGTCCAGAGCAGCGCCGCATAATTCTTCACGGGTGCTTTGCGCAGATTCAGCAGATAATAATGATTGACTGCTGTCGCCCGGGCAACCCGGCCTGCCTTGTCGCGCGAGCTGGGCGATTCATGGTGCATGATTTTCAGCTCCGGGTTAATCACCAGCTTGCCGTATCTGCTTGCCAGATGGCACATATAGATATCGTCCGCCACCGCGTAGCTGGTCATCCAGGGGTACGGCTTCATGTCCTGCAGCGCTGAGCTGCGGAAGGACATGTTGCAGCCATGGAAGAAATCCGTCTCAAAAATATCCTCCGTCTCCCCCCACAAAAGAAGAGACCCAGCCAGTGTGCTTGCCGACAGTCTACCTGGCGAAGCCGACATTTGGCAGGTCAGCCGGCCAAGCAGCTTGCCTGATTTACTGCTGGAGAGACCCTTGGCGATTCCGCCTACTCCGACAATGGACGGATCTGAGGCGTAGGTATCGAGCATCCGGCGGATATAGAGCGGATCGTCCAGCTCCGCATCGTCATCGAAGCTGAGCAGAATCTCTCCGTCGATGAGCCCGAGGGCCTCATAGCGGGAGAGCCAGACGCCGGGCTTGGTTTTGCGGTAATAGCGCAGGCTGGCATCCGGAAGACGCCCGAGCACCTCGCGGAAATCATCCAGCACCTGTTCTTCGATCTCACCGTCGTCCACGATCAGCAGTTCGATGGAGACATTCTCCAGCCCGGTCTGGGCACCGATGGATTCAATGCAGAGAGTCAGATCGCTGATCCGGTTACGAGTGGGAATGACTATAGACAGGTCATGCATGCCGCTGACTCCTTTCGGGACGCCATAGACCGTCCGCTTTGAATTAGTTGCTCTAATTTTACCTGCCCGGCCGGGCATACGTATATACCTCTTTCGTTTACTTTTCTCAAGGAAGCCAGCAGGGAAGAGAGTGTACGGGACATTCAATGGGAAGGGGCCGTTCAGAAAGTTTGTTTGTAATTTTCGGTTTTTAACTATATAATAGTAAGTAAATTGCAATACCAATAACATTACCATTCAGGAGGAATTCCCATGAGAATAGATATATGGTCTGATTATGCCTGCCCGTTCTGCTATATCGGCAAAAGACGGCTGGAGCACGCGCTGAGCCAATTCCCCGGCCGTGACCAGGTGGAGGTCGTGTTCCGCAGCTTCCAGCTGGACCCGAATGCACGCACCGATGAGACGAGAGATATCCATGAGCTGCTGGCCGGCAAATACGGCATGACCCGTGACAAGGCCAAGGAGATGAACGCACAGCTGGCCGAGCAGGCGCAGGGTGTAGGTCTGGAGTTCAATTTCGATACGATTCAGTCCACGAATACCTTTGACGCTCACCGCTTGAGCCACTATGCCGCTACTCAGGGCAAGGCTCCGCAGATGACCGAACGGCTGCTGCGTGCTTATTTCACCGATTCACTGAATGTGGGTGACCGTAAAGTGCTGGCTGAGCTGGCTGCGGAGGCCGGACTGGATCAGGCTGAAGTGGCTGCAGTGCTCGACAGTGAGACTTACGGCGACCGGGTCGAGGCTGACATTGAAGCTGCCCGGCAGCTGAACATCACCGGCGTTCCGTTCTTCGTCTTCAATAATAAGTACGCCGTATCCGGTGCGCAGCCGGGTCCGGTCTTTACTGAAGTGCTGGACACGGTATGGGCGGAGGAACAGAAGGGTCCAGAGCTTCAGGTGGTCGGCCAGCCGAAGTCCGGGGCTGCACCGTCTGCTGACGGCTGCGATGACGGTTCTTGCAGCATCTGATTATTATCAGTGGCAGACTTGAGATAAGCGTTGCAGCATGCTGTGCCTGGACGGGACGTACGATTCATTCTGGTTACGGACTACAGTTCCGCTAATTGCGCCAAAAGGCCATTTGGAGCGGCGCGGCGGACTGGCAAGTCTGCAACAAATGGACGCACCAAACCCCCGCCGCATGAAATTCCTGCAGCGGGGGTTTTTGTTCCTTACAGAGACCACTGGCCTGGAGCGGGAAACCGAATCGTTCCGTTACCGGAACGAGGTCACCAGACTGGAGAACAGTGTGCGGACATCGTTCTGGTACGCATTGATCGGCTCCACCGGACGGTTCAGGCCGAACAGGGTGTAGACAGCGATGCGGGCGGCACGGACTGAATATTCTTCCGTGAAAACGATATCGTCCGGGATCTCGCAGTATTGGCCGATAAAGGCCAGGTTGGTTGAGCCTTCAGGCACCACCTGCGGCCGGTCGCTGTTCAGGCGCGGCATGAACTGGGAGGTGATATACGGCATCATGCAAGGAATACAGTTGGCGGTAGCCATGATCTCTTCCTTATGCGCCTCGAAGTGCAGATGTCCGATCAGCTCCTCCATAATCTCCTCGCCGGTACAGTCGCACATTTTTTTGTGTACATAATCGCCGAGCTTGTCCGGGTAGAGGCCATATCCCCAGAAGACCCTGACATGCTCCGGCTGGTTGCGGAAATGCGGCTGGAAGGCCAGCACGACAGACATCAGCCAGCTGGAATCCTTGAAGGTGACGAGTGCGCCGGTTCCGGCCCGGTTGCGGGTGAACTTCTCCATAAGGTCGAAGAACTTCGAGTCCTGGAAGGTTACCGTGAAGGATTCCCATTTGGATTCATCCACATGATCATCGAAGGAGGAGGGATTGCCGAGACCCGGCTTCTTCGCGGCGATATTCTCCCACAGCTTCCACGAGCTGCCCTTACCGTTCAGCCCGGGAGCGGAGGTCATTGATCCGAGGCTTGCGCCTTCGGTCATCGAGCCGTTAGTCACAATGACGCGGTCACCTTCATGAACCTGGATCGTGTCCTCCACGCCATCGCGGATGACCTTCATCCCGGTCACTGTGATGCCGTCGCCTTCTTTGAATTCCAGATCAGTGACCGTACATTTCAAGTTGAAATCTACGCCCAGCGGCTCCAGATATTGATGCAGCGGCAGAATAATGGAATCATATTGGTTATATGGGGTGCGGGTTACGCCTTCAAGCGTTTGAATTCTCGGGAATTCGTGCATGAAGCGGAGCATATAACGCTTGAACTCAACCGCACTATGCCAAGGCTGGAAAGCAAAGGTCGTTGCCCACATGTACCAGAAGTTCGTCGTGAAGAAATGCGGCCCGAACCAGTCGTTAATCCGCAAGGTGCCCATGGCTGATTCCGGGGTAATGACCAGCTTGCCCAGGGCCAGGCGGTCTGCCATATCGAAGCCCATTGAGGTTACATCCTGAACCTCACCCTTGCTGTTGATCAGCCGGGCCTGGCCGCGGGTCGGATTGGATTCGTCGAATTGAATGATTTCTTCCCGCAGCGTCAGCCCCGGCTGGTCAATGGACGGAATGGTATTTAATAGCTCCCACAGATTCTCATAGGTCTCATCGTTCAGCATCCGGCCGCCGCGAATGACATACCCGTGCTCTGCATCGCCGGCTCCGTCATTGCTGCCGCCAAGGATCTTCATTTCTTCAATAATGTGAATGTTCTGTCCGGGAAAACCACAGTCTCTAACCAGATAGGCTGCACCCGCAAGGGAAGCAATGCCACCGCCTACGAAATATACCTGCTCGTTACCGTACTCTTTTTTCACTGATTACCGCCTCCATAGGTTTGCTTGAATACTGGACCTGACCCGAGTGTAATCCAGTCCCGCCCTGGAGGGTATCATCAAAGCACTTGATCTGTATAAAATTTGGACATATGGAACAAAGTGTAACATTTTCGAGCAGAAAAAAAGCCGCAGCCCCTAAGGCTACGACACAATGTTCTCATATTTATGCAGTGCCTTCAGAAAGTTCCCTTCAATCAGGACGCTCAGCTTCCCGATCATCTGCTCCGGCGGCTCCTTCATCCCGTCCTGCATCCATTGAATGACCAGTCCGGTGAAGGCCAGCGTGTAAAAGTTAGCGATGAACTGCTTATCCGGCGTTCCGACATCCAGTCCGGCGGCCAGCTCGTTGATGACGCCCATGACGAGATCATTCGTCACCTCATACAGATAAGCATCCAGATGCGTCCGTCCGAGGGAGTCCAGCGTATTGCAGCAGAACGCCTTATTATTCTCAATATAGCAGAATATCCGGTAGAATCCGTCTGTCCACGTGCTGTAGCTGCGGTACTCGGCAATGCTCTCGACAGCCTCCGTCCTGTAGATCCAGCCCAGCAGATCATAGATATCCTGAAAATGATAATAAAAGGTCTGCCGGTTCACGCCGCAATCCTCGACCAGATGCCGGACGGAGATTTTGTTCAGCGGATGATGGGCCATCAGGTCTTTGAGCGAGCGGGCGAGCGCATTTTTGGTGAGCAGGGAATTGGACATAAGGGTCATCAGCTCCTAACAGGAATCAGCGTGTGCGCCAATAGTGTATCAGCAGCCGGCCGCCCTCGGCGATCAGACCCAGAGCGAAGCCGCCTGCTGTAAACAGGCCGAAGGACAGAAAGCCCGCAAGATCCTCGAAGCCCGACATCTCACGGTAAGTGTACAGGTACATCAGGAAGAGCCCCGCCACAGTTCCAGCGGTTGAGAAGATCCACACAAGCTGCGCACCCAGCCAGCCGAACCCGTTGACAATACCGGAGATGACAAGGGCAAGGATGGCCCAGCGTAGGGCAAGAATAAAGTTGAAAGGCTCACCTAACCACATATACCGGTGCAGAATCAGCAATAGCCACAGCAGCAGCGCGTAACCGGCAGACCATGCCAGCCAGCGGCCCGTCCGGGCAGGAGGCAGGAAATTCATTATCAGCTCACCCCATGTATAGCGTTATACCTCTTCCAGTTCCTCTGCGCTCTGCAGCATGAACTTCAGGAGGTTCGGAAGGTCTTCCATTTGCTCCTCGGTAATTTGTCGTTTGAATTGCAGTTCAACACAGTTATTGTACGTATCGTCCGTCTGTCCATAGCGGAAGCTGAGCGATTGCACAGGCTGGAATTCGGGTCCCCAGATTCGGGTCAGAATCTCTTCAATCGCCGGGCACTGCACATTCACATCTTCTATCTCCATATAAAAGCGTAAGAAAAGACTGCACCCCGGATCGCTGCCCGGTGTCTCCAGAATCTCATCGCTGAGGTCCTTCACTGTGGATTGCAGCAGAATCTCGGACGTTACGTTAAAGCCTTCGGTCAGCTTGAACGCAAGGCTGAATTCACGCGACATCAGCGCGAGATTGAGAGAATCGGACCGGTCTGTTACAACCAGAACCCCATCCAGATTATCGTAGTCGTAGATCTGGTTCTCCAGGGCGATTTTAATATTGTCAAAAACAGTAGGGTGGAACAAGAGCAACACCTTCTATTCGTTTCTCTATATTATATTATGATCTGCTGTCGGCACGCACAGCTTAGGAATTAGTTCGTAGGTGCCGGTGCCGTGTATTTCAGAAAAGTCTTCGGAATCGCGCTCTCAAACGTCAGGATTTCGCCTGTGGTTGGATGAACGAACGAGAGCACTCGGGCATGCAGGCCGAGACGGCCGACCGCCTTGGTCTCTGCGCCGTACTTCTTGTCTCCGGCAATCGGATGGCCGATGTCGGCCATGTGGACACGGATCTGATTCTTCCGTCCGGTCTCCAGATGCACCTCCAGCAGGGAGAAGTGGCGGTTCGCCTGGATCAGCTTATAGCGGGTTACGGCATGCAGCCCGTCTCCCTCATGCGGACTGGAGTACATCTTCAGCGTGGAGGTCTCCTTCAGCCAGGAGCTGATCGTGCCTTCGGATTTCTTAACGGCACCTTCCACCAGAGCCACGTAGGAGCGTTCCTTGACGGTCTCCTTCCAGCTGTTCTGAAGGGACTGCTGAATCGCCTCGCTGCGGGCAAACATCATGACACCCGAGGTATCACGGTCCAGCCGGTGCACGACATAGACGCGGTTCTTCGGGTTGCTCAGGCGGACATGCTCCATCAGCTGGCGGTAAGCCGTCAGTTCATTATCTTCTCCGGTTGCGATGGACAGGAGCCCCGCATCCTTCTGAATCACGATAATATCGTCATCCTCATGGACAATGGTCAGCCCGAGCAGCTCCTTGGCTTCGGCAGGCTTCTCCTGGTCAATCGTTACGGTCTGGCCGGGATGGAGCTGATGGTTATGCTTCGTCACCGGCTTGCCGTTCACAGCAACCTGCCCGCGGGAGAGCATGGATTTGATCGAGTTGCGCCCCTTGTTCGTAATCGTCTTCAGCAGCCAAGCAAGCAGCTCCGCCGGCTCGGCCACCGTATAGGATTTGGGTGCAGCTGCCGGCTTGGCAGGGGCCCCGGATCTTGTTCCCTGTTTATGGTTAGAGGTTCTGTTCCCCTGATTTCTGGTTCTTCTTGTATTCATGCTGCATTCTCCGTCCTTTAAGTAGGTTACTCCTCAATATACCATGGGCCGTGAAGAAATACTACGGAAGGGAAGCGGGCAGCTAGATATAGAGGAGCAGGCCGATACAGATCATCAGGGAGAGCAGGATATAGCTCCAGGCTATGACCTTTGCGTACTTTTTCTCCCGGAGCCAGCCCCGGTTACTGTAAATTCGGATATCCACCACCAGCAGAAGCAGGGCCGAGAACAACAGTATCCCGGCTAGACTTCCCAGCAATCGGATCATACGCTTCCTCCTCCATAGGCGGTTACCTGCACAGGCTGGTACTTAATCATGCTTGAGGCCCACTCTGCGGATATGCAGGGTCAGTCTGATATCTACACCAACACTGCTGTACAGGCTCTCCCAGTCGTTTTTGCCGCGGATATGCTCCCTCCAGTAGGCGGGATGATGGCTTCGGATCTGTTCGCCCATGCCAAAAATATCAGAGTGGTCCTGCTGGGTCTGCTTCACCAGTCCGGTCAGCACCGTCTGAATCTGCTGCTCGAACTCCCGCTCGATCTCATGCAGCTTCTGTGGGGAATTGACGGGAACATCGCTGCTGTAATGCTCGTCCAAATCCCCCTCCAGGAAGATCTCATAGGACAAACAGGGCTTGCCGTCCTTGATATAGCTCCGGGTCCGGGTGAATCGTTCATTGATCTTGGTCATGACAATCCCGAGCTCCTGCGTAGGGAGCAGAGTGGAATAGCCGCCGGGGTCCATCCCTTGCATCGCCATGAACCCGCCGATTTCTATAGGGGCAGTCTTGCCCGCCATCTTGCCGCCGCTGAAATAAGCCAGCCCTTTGATCAGAATATTGTCCCTGTTGCGCAGTGCGACATAAGGCAGATAGGCGCTTTGTCCCCACTTGGAGTCCGCTGACCAGAAGGTGCCGATATAGTCGCGGGGGAACTTGCCGGAAGAGACCGATTTCTCCATCATGGACAAAATATAGAGCGTAGGCACGCGCTGCAGCGGCGGATTCACATCCATAAATGCCGAAGCACGGCCCTCGGAGACGAGCAGCCAGGTTCTGCGCCGGATTTCCGGGTTGCGCCGCAGATAATCATTCAGCTCGGCAAGGCTGCCCCGGGCAATCTCCTCGCTGATGATGATGATCCGCAGGTGAACCAGATAACGCGGGTCGGCAATCTGCTGCTGCAGATTATTCATGGCGTCATCGAGCGAGATGCCGCGCACGCTGACTACCCAGACAGGACTGGTCTTGCCTTCCCCTGCGCTGCCGCCGGTGCCAGGGCCCAGCGGGACTCTGCCCGGAACGGCAATCTGAGCGGTGACACTGATCATCTCCGTAGGCAGAGAGTTATCATGGATGTGAGTCACCCGGTCTTCATTTTGCGTATCGTCTGCAGGGATCTTGTCAATGGATAGGCCGAGAACCAGCGCGCGGTCCTCAATCTCCACCTGATCCCAGCATCCGCTGAGCAGCGGGGCAGCTATAGTGAGCAGCAGGAGCAGGGCGAGCGTGCGCGGAAGCTGTATTTTCATGAGGTCACCTTCTTCTTGTGGCGTCTGAGCAGATAGACCGTCCATAACAGCAGAGGATAGCCGAACATCAGCATCATGCCGGCATTGCCGAGGTGAAGGGCCCACTGGTAAGATTCGAACACATTGGAGGGCAGCATGGCCAGGATGAACATCACCGGCAGCAGGACCGTGGAGGCCATCCGCTGGTCGCGGAATCGCAGCAGCTTGTGCAGCAGATAGGCAGAGATGTAATAAGTAGTGTAAATCGTCGTGTAGACAGAGATGACCCAGATAATAATGAAGATAGCATCCAGCCGCTCCAGGAATCCTTCGCCAAAGGCCGCCGAACGGGCCATCTCCAGAGTAGGGTAGATCAGCAGCTTGGTCTCCTCGGCACCGAATATCCCTACAGAGGCAATGACGATCAGCACGTAGATTGCACCCGACAGGAAGATGGCCCAGGCCCCCGCACGGACGGCATGCCCAGGCTTCTCCATGAATGGAATCAGCAGCACGATGACGAAGGAGCTTTGGAACAGATAGGTGGCCTCCCGCGTCCCTTTCCAGAACTGGAGGCCGGGAGCCATCAGGACAGGCTGCAGATTGAGCATCTCCACATTTTTGAGCGAGAGCAGAATGGTAACCAGAATAGAGCCGACAATCAGCGGCAGATAGAAGAAGTGGATATAGGAGAACTTCACAACGTTGCGCCTGGAGGACAGCAGACTGATGAGCAGCATCAGGAAGATGGTTGCTTCGATCGGTGTTTTTTTGTACAGCACGGTTGTGGCGACATCCCCGAACTGGCGTACAGTGAGGCCGGTGAGTACAATGAACAGCAGCATAATCACCACAGTGAAAATAGCAGCAAGCGGGCGTCCGATCAGGCGGCGGCTGAACACAAACAGGGTCTCCTGCGGAAACCGCTGGCACAGGGAGGCCAGCAGCCAGTAGCTGATGAAGGAGAAAAGTACGCCGCAGAATGCAACAAGCGGAGCGCTGCTGTTGCCTGCTTCGGTCATATAGCGCGGGAAGCTGAGGATGCCCACTCCGATAATGGTGCTGCTGATCACGGCTGCTGCGCGCAGACTCGTAATCTGGCGCGGATTATTCATCGGTCTCATCTCCCTGCCTGAGAATCTGATCAATCTCTGCGGCTGGCACGCTGCGGGGCAGTCTGTCCGTATCCCGGGCATGCAGGAAGCTGGGGCGGCGGCGCATCCACCAGAGCGGCACCCGCACCAGCGTATCCTTCAGATCACGCCACTTGCCGGGAATGTAGGGGGACATATAGGGAACTCCGAAGGACTCCAGGTAGAGCAGATGGTTCAGAATCAGAATCGTACCTGTCATCACGCCGTAGAGGCCGAACATGCCCGCCAGAAGGATCAGCGGAAACCGCAGCATCCGCAGGGCGATTGCCGCATTATAGGCCGGAGTGGCGAACGAGCCGATGGTCGTCAGAGCCACAATGACAACAGTGATCGGGCTGGCAAGTCCCGCGCCCACTGCCGCCTGTCCGATGACGAGGACGCCTACAATAGATAATGCCCCGCCGATCATCTGCGGCAGCCGGATCGTCGCTTCCCGCAGCACCTCCATAGATACCTCCATGATCAGCACCTCCAGCACAGCCGGAAACGGCACACCCGCCCGGCCGCCCGAGATTGCCACAGCGAAATCTGTAGGCAGCAGCTCGGGGTTGTACGAGATGACAGACACATATAACGCCGGGAAAAACAGCGAGCAGGCCAAAGCAATCAGCCGGATGATCCGGATTAGGCTGCCCATAATGAAGCGTTCCGTATAGTCATCCACCGTCTGGAAGAACTGGTTGAAGAGGGCGGGAACAATCAGGGCAAACGGGGAGCCATCCACAAGAATGGCGACCCGTCCTTCCAGAAGGGCGGCCACAGTTTTGTCCGGCCGCTCAGTGCTCTGAACCTGAGGGAAGGGTGACAGCGGCTGGTCTTCGATGAACTGCTCGATGTATCCCGCATCAAGGATGCCGTCCGTATGAATCAGCGAGATTCTGCGCATGACTTCAGCGACCAGACTGCTGTCAGTGACGCTGTCAATGTAACATAGAGCCACCCTCGACTGAGTACGTGCACCGAGCGGGCTAATTTCAATCCGGAAGTCCGTGCTCTGCAGCCGGTAGCGCAGCAGGGAGAGGTTGTTCTCCAGCTTCTCCACATAGCCTTCACGCGGCCCGCGGATAACCTGCTCCGTCTGCGGCTGCTCGACCCCACGCATCTCAATCTGGCGCATCTCCATGCGTAGCGCCTCGGGAATCCCGTCGATCAGCAGAATCAGGTCACCCTTCACAGCCGCTTGAGGGAGAGCGGACAGATCGGCAGTTGTGGTGCCTTGAGTGACCTGGACGGCAGTACTCCAGATGTAATGAATCATTCCGCCCGCATTCTCCAGGATTTCGGGCTGGCCTGAAGGCGGGGCCATTAACGGTTTCAATACATGCTCACGCACCTGCTCCATATTCACGAGTGAGGAGAAGAAGAGCATTACGGCAGGATAAGCCCCGAAGAGCAGGAAGTCGCGCACGACCAGGTCGCCGTTCTCCCCGAGCCTGGCCTGAAGCTCCGGCAGATCGGTCTTCAGCTCTCCTGTCAGCCTGCTGCCGCTGGCCGGCTTCGGCTCTGGAGGAGAAGACTGTTGCTTATCTATGTAGGAGGCATATTTATCTTTCCAATCTTGCAAACGGGCGATCTCCTTCATGGGCAGATGGATGAATCTATCTAAAGTGTTGCTTGATCGTAAGGTTTTTATGTAATTTCTATGTGTAAGGCCCGGAAGGAGTGCTATGATATCTGCTTCAGGCGGTTGCTTGGCAGCCGGTTGCCCGGTAAACTAAAAGGTAGAAAGCCTTAAGGAGTATGAAGAGATATGGAGATGCAAGGATCATTAATGGAGCAGGCCCAGGCCGAGCTGCAAAAATATTACGGTTATCCCGATTTCCGGGACGGCCAGAAAAAAATTGTGAACAATCTGCTGGAAGGCCGCGATACGCTGGGCATTCTGCCTACCGGAGGCGGCAAATCCATCTGCTATCAGGTTCCGGCGCTGCTGCAGCCGGGGCTTACCCTGGTCGTCTCACCGCTGATCTCCCTGATGAAGGACCAGGTGGATGCTCTGACGACCGCAGGGATTCCCGCTGCTTATATCAACAGCACCCTGAGCGGCAAGGAAGTGAATGAGCGCATCCGCGCGGCCCGCCGCGGCGATTTGAAGCTGCTCTATGTAGCTCCCGAGCGTCTGGAGCTGGACTGGTTCCGCCTGGAGATGGCCGGACTGAATATCTCTTGCGTGGCTGTCGATGAGGCACACTGCGTCTCGCAGTGGGGCCATGACTTCCGCACCAGTTATCTGGCAGTGTCCCCGTTCGTGGAGCAGCTGCCGCAGCGTCCGATTCTGGCGGCCTTCACCGCTACGGCTACCCCGGAGGTCATGGAGGATATGGTCCGGCTGCTGCGCCTGCGCGAGCCGGGCGTCTTCATGACCGGACTTGGCCGCGACAACCTGGCGATGTCCGTGCTGCGCGGAGAGAACAAGCGCGAGTTCGTGCTGGATTACGCGGCTCAGCATGCCCATCAGCCGGGTATCGTGTATGCCGCCACCCGCAAGGAGGTGGATGATCTCTATCAGCGCCTCCAGGCCGCAGGCATCACCGCCGGGCGCTATCATGCCGGAATGAACGATCAGGAGCGGGCGGACAGCCAGGAAGGCTTCCTCTATGACGATATCCGTGTCATGGTCGCCACTAATGCCTTCGGGATGGGGATCGACAAGTCTAACGTGCGTTATGTCATCCATTACAATATGCCGAAGAACATGGAGGCCTATGTTCAAGAGGCGGGCCGTGCCGGGCGTGACGGGGAGCCGAGCGATTGTATCCTGCTGTTCAGTGCGCAGGATATCATGACCCAGAAATTCCTGATTGAGCAGAACCCGCAGGACCCGGAACGCAAAGCCAACGAATACCGCAAGCTCCAGCAGATGATTGAATACTGCTACACTACCCGCTGCCTGCGCAGTGCGCAGCTCGACTATTTCGGCGAGAGCCATGACGATGATCACTGCGGGATTTGCAGCTCCTGTACCGACGAGCGTGAGCTGGTCGATATCACGGTTGAAGCGCAGAAGATCTTCTCCTGCATCCACCGGATGCGTGAGCGTTACGGCGTGGCGCTGGTCTCATCCGTGCTGAAAGGCTCGCGTAACCAGAAGGTGCTGCAATACGGCTTCGAGAAGCTGCCGACCCACGGCGCTATGTCCAGCCGCAGCGAGAAGGAGATTACCGAGATCATCAATATGCTGATCTCGGAAGGATATCTGGCCTTGTCCGAAGGCCAGTATCCGGTGGTCCGGCTGCAGCCGCTGGCAGCCGAGGTGCTGCGCGGCCAGCGCCAGGTGCATCAGCGCGTGGCCCGCACGCTGGTCACCTCCGGCACGCGGGACCGCAGCCGTTCGCGCGACACTTCGCCGTCTGCGGTCAACGAGACGGTGTTCGAGCAGCTGCGCCTGATCCGCCGCGAGCTGGCGGGGCGCGAGCATGTGCCGTCATACATCATTTTCAATGATGCAACGCTGCGCGAGATGAGCGTGGTCTGTCCGCAGACGGAAAGCGAGATGCTGAGGGTGAAGGGTGTCGGGGAAGTGAAGTACCGGAAGTACGGCAAGGCCTTCCTGGAGTTTTTTCAAAATGACATGTAAAGAAGGTTATAAGGCATGAGAATCATCCTGGCCACATTAAATGCCAAATATATTCACACGTCGCTTGCGATCCGGCTGCTGAAGGCGTATAGCGAGCATGAGTTCAAGGATATCCTTTTGGCGGAATATACCATCAAAGACCCTGCGATGAACATCGTGTCTGACCTTTTTCAGAAGCAGCCGGATGTGATTGGCTTCTCCTGTTACATCTGGAACATCGAGGAGACCATCAAGCTGGTCGGCATTCTCAAGCAGGTCATGCCGGAGGTCAAGATTGTGCTGGGCGGGCCGGAGGTATCTTATGAGCCGCTCTACTGGATGAAGCGGGAGGCCGGAGTGGACTTTGTCGTGAACGGTGACGGGGAAGAGACCTTTCACCATCTGCTGCAGGAGATCCGGGATGAACACAAGTACCATTTCGTATACGGTGCGGCTTACCGCAAGGGCGAAGAGCTGATCGTTAACCCTCCCCGTCCCAAAAGCGATCTTAACACCCTGCCGACCCCGCACCGCTTCGCGGAGGATCTGCCGGAGCTGAGCAAGCGGATTGTGTATTTTGAGACGAGCCGGGGCTGTCCCTTCAACTGCCAATTCTGCCTGTCCAGCATTGAGGTGGGCGTGCGTTATTATGATATTGAACGGGTGAAGTCTGATCTGCTCTATCTGATTGAGGGCGGAGCCAAGGTGATCAAGTTCCTGGACCGCACGTTCAATATCAACCGCAATTATGCGATGGAGATGTTCCAGTTCCTGATCGACAATCATCAGGGCTGCGTGTTCCAGTTCGAGATTACCGCCGATATTATGCGTCCCGAGGTGCTGGATTTCCTGGCGCAGAACGCCCCTCCGGGCGTCTTCCGCTTCGAGATCGGCGTCCAGTCGACGAATGATGAGACGAATGAGCTGGTCAAGCGCCGCCAGAACTTCACCAAGCTGTCCCGCACCGTGATGAAGATCAAGGCCAGCGGCAATATCGACCAGCATCTCGATCTGATCGCCGGACTGCCGATGGAGGATTACGCGACCTTCCGCAAGACCTTCAATGACGTCTTCGCCATGGAGCCGGAGGAGCTGCAATTAGGGTTCCTCAAAATGCTGCGCGGCACCGGGCTGCGCGCCCAGGCAGCCAAATATGACTACACGTACATGGAGCATGCGCCGTACGAGATTCTCAGCAGCCATGTCATGCCGTTCGCCGATATCATCCGGCTCAAGCGGCTGGAGGATGTGCTGGAGAAGTACTGGAACAGCCAGCGGCTGGTTCATTCGGTCAAGTATCTGATCCGCCATGTGTTCCCGTCCCCGTTCGACTTCTTCCAGGAGTTCGGCGACTACTGGGAAGCGCGGGGCTGGCAGAAGATCGGGCATCAGCTGGAGGATCTGTTCACCCGGCTGCATGACTTCCTGACGGACCGGGGCACGGCCTCCATGGACATTGTCACCGGCCTGATGAAGCTGGACTATTTCCTCGCCCACAAGTACAAGCCCCGCAAAATCTGGTGGGATGACGTCCTTGATAAAGCAGAGTGGGCGAAGCATCTGAAGCAGATCGCCAGTCAGCCGGAGCGGATCTCGGCCAAGCTGGCGGAGGCCGGACTTAGCGAGCGGGAGCTCCAGAAGTTCATCGTGCTCGACGAGCTGCCGTTCCGGCTTGCGCCGGTGCTGGAGTCGATCAGTGGGCTGCGCTATGACGGGGAGCTTGGCGCTGAGGCGGGGGCACAGCCTGAGGCTGGTGCCGATGCCGGGGACGGCCGGGAGCTTCGTGGAACGGTAGCCGAAGGAGAACCGGCGGAGCTTGCGGTGGCTGTAGCCGAGGCTGGGGCTGGGGAGCTCCATAACAATCCGCACCCTGGTGCAAGGGACGGCCGAACGCTGCTGGTCGTCCTGTATCAGCAGGATGAGAGCCAGCGGGCGCAGTATTACGCTTTGTCTTTATAGAGACGAGTAAACCTATTCTCACCGGACACAGGCCTATGCGGAATGTATGCCAAAAACTGAACACAATAAGCGGCCGCATTACGGATCTAACCTGCACAATCTGAACTTTTGCGGGAAATAAGGACTTCCGAGTCAGTTACCTAATGGGGGATACAGATGAGTCTGAATCAGCACATATCATTGTTGAGGTACGCAGACCAGCATGTGGAACAATTCAGGGACCAGTTACTTGGCTTTCAGCTTCCGGCGGAGCAGTTGCAGTTCACCGGAATGCCGGAGGAGACGCTTCAGGATATCAAGGAGGATGCCGGTAAGGAGGGAGTGGTTATTGCTCATGGAGAAAGGGCGGTGGGCTTCTTCATCCTCCATACCGGTGAAGGCATATCCGATTTCTTTCCAGACTATGGCGATGCAGTTCTGCTGCGCGCTTTCCTGATGGACTACGCCAGCCAGGGCCGTGGGTTCGCTATAGCAGCGATGTTGCAGCTGCCGGATTTTGTCCGCCGCCACTACCCTGAAGCCCGGCAGATTGTGCTTGCTGTGAATGAACGCAATACCGCCGCCAGTCAGCTATATCTCCGCACCGGATTTCAGGATCACGGCCTGCGGCGGAGCGGAAGCAAGGGACTGCAGCTGATTTTGCAGTATGAGCTGTCTTCCAGATCTGCGGGTTCATCAGTCCATGGATAATGGGGATGTATTACAGAAGCGTTTGACAGAGGTCTTCTCCCGCAGTACGTTGCTGATGGATATTTTCAGGCGTGCTCAAGGTCTTTCCCTGATTCCTTATTACATAGGTGCCGGTTGTCTAGTCCAGACGGTGTGGAACGAGCTGACCGGGCGGACGCCAGGGTATGGAATCAGTGACATCGATATTATTTACTACGATGCGTCGGATCTGAGCTATGCTGCTGAGGATGAGGTGGTTGCCAAGGGCAGGGAGCTTTTTGATGGTATTGCCCTTCCGGTCGACCTCAAGAATCAGGCCAGAGTTCATCTGTGGTACCCCCAAAAGTTCGGTGTGGAGATCAGCCCCTACCTCTCCCTGGAAGCTGCAATCGACAGCTGGCCGACTACAGTAACCTCGCTGGGAGCAAGGCTTGAGCTGAACGGTGAATGGAAGATTTATGCTCCATTTGGTCTGGAGGATTTGTTTCAACTGGTTCTGCGGCCCAACAAAGCGCTGATTACCGAAGAGGTATACCGTACCAAAACGCAGAAATGGAAGCGTAAATGGCCGGAGCTTACGGTGGTCCCTTGGTCTTTCACAACACCTAATTGTATTTACACATCCTAAGTGTTACGATCAGTCATAAGATGCAAATAAAGGAGCCTACACCTTATCATGTGGATTACTCTGTAAGGATTAATTAACCGGAAGAATGCCAGCAATAGTGCAGAACACTATGCTATTCGGCATGTCTTTCTTTAATCTTACAGGGTATGCAGGGTAAGCTTGGTTCATAGACCGGCTTCTGCGGATACCTTAGGGTATCCTTTTTTGTTGCCGGGACACCGCATCTCTATGGCTCCTTGCCTGCTTATCCTCCTAAATCATGAATGGGGGAACTACTATATGTATCCAAAACTGATTTTAATCGAGGGCTTACCCGGCTTCGGAAAATCCACTACGGCACAGCTGGTTTATGACATTCTTACGGAGACGGGCATTAGAGCTCAGCTATTCCTGGAGGGGAATCTGAATCATCCGGCGGATTATGACGGCGTCGCTTGTCTTGCGGAAGCAGAGTACGATGAGCTGCTGGGGATGTGGGCCGATTCAAGGCATATATTAAGTCCGCGGACTACTGTTCATGACAGCCATTACCTGGTGGAATACCGCAAAATCATAGATGAACACGGGCCCCTTATTCCAAAGGAAGCGCTGGATTTGCTTACCCGGAACGATGTGTATGAATTGCCGCTCGCGCAGAACAGGGAGCTGATTACAGCAAGATGGAGACAGTTCGCGGAGAAGGCCTTGCAGGGGGCGGACACGTATGTGTTTGATTGCTGCTTTATCCAGAACCCGGTAACTGTGGGGATGATCAAGCATGGTGCAGCTGAGGAAGACATTGTAAGCTACACGTTGGAGCTGGAGGCCATTACGGCCAGATTGAATCCGCTGCTGATGTATATTGATCAGGACGATCTGGAGCGTTCTTTCCGCAAAGCTGTCCGCGACAGACCCCTGGAGTGGTCAGAGGGGTTCATTGAATATTACACCAAACAGGGGTATGGCTTTAAACAGGGGCACCAGGGCTTAGACGGAACTCTGAGGGTGCTTGAGGCCAGACTGAAATTGGAGAAAATCATATATAACCGCATAAACATGCACAAGATCAAAGTCAATAATTCTTCGTATGATCTTCCGGCGTATAAGCAAGATTTAGCGGGGAGACTGGCAGGATATTTAGAGCGTGAATAACGCGTCTTTGTAGAGTTACTGTTAATAGCTGCGGAATACCTGATATGATCATTAGGATGTTGGCGCGGAAAGTGGGGCCTAAGAAGAAGCCTGGAAATCCTGCATAAATTACAACATTCGCTGCTTCTGGAGCGTCAATATGGCGAAATCCTGTACAAAGTGCAACAACTGGTGCTCCAAAGAGTGTTAATTTGTTAAAAATAATGCCTAAAGTGCAACAATTGTTACTGAGACGGTGCCGATAGGGTGGAGATCCTGCAAAAATTACAACAATTGCTGCTGCCGGATCAGCGGCATACCTTACGTTGCAGCTAAGAGGAGAATTTTAACTTACTGTTACGGCAAAATAATCGAAAGAGAGGCACTCCGTCCGGGCGGAGTGCCTCTCTTTTTGTAACGTACCTGCGGATCACAGCGCAGTGGCGACATAGGTCTGCACTGTGCTACACCACCGTAAGCATCAGACCAACGTCAGCACCAGACCAGTACGTGCGTCTGCATCAATAGGCTAATCCGCCGTAGGCTGAAGCCGCATGGATTCGGCAGGCAGGTGGCGGGCGAGCCAGTCCAGCACATCGGCCGTGACCTCGTCCCGGTTGACCTCGTTCAGCATCTCATGCCGACCTCCCGGATAGAGCTTGCATTCTACATCCTGAAGCCCCTGCTTCCGGTATAACTCAGCCAGACGCATCACCCCTTGACCGTTCATCCCCACAGGGTCCTTCTCGCCCGCGAACAGATAGATCGGCTTGTCGCTGCATAAGTGCTGAAGAGTAGACCTGGTATGAAGCTCACGCAGCATATGGAAGAAATCACGGAAGAAGCGGGTAGTGCAAATCGCCCCGCAGTAGGGGTCGGAAATGAAGTGATCGACCTCTTCAGGGTCGCTACTGAGCCAGTCAAAAGCCGTCCGGACCGGAGAAAAGGAGCGGTTGTATGCGCCAAACACAATTCCGTTCAGCAGCACGCTGCGGTGATGGTCTCCCTGTAGTCTTAACTGCATTGCGGAGAGGGACTCCGCCAGCCGCAGCATGCCCCTGGGACCATTGGTGCCGCTGAGGATGAAGCCGCTGTAGATCTCATTACCCTCCTCGCACATCAGCTTCTGAGCCAGAAATGAGCCCATGCTGTGCGCGAACAGGAAGATAGGCTTATGCTTATGCCGGGAGCAGGCAAGGTCTGCAAGCTGAAGGAGATTGCGCCGCATCCAGTAGAAGCCGTTCTCCCCGCTGTCACCGAGCAGGTTGACTCTGCCGGCGGTAAGCCCATGCCCCCGGTGGTCATTGGCATACACGGCATAACCGGCTGCGGTGAGCGCCGAAGCGAACCGGGCATACCGCGCAGCCGTCTCACACATACCGTGAGCAATCTGCACAATCCCCCGGATCTCCGTTCCCGCGTCCGGCAGCCATTCATAGACATGAATTTTGACATCTAAGGGATCAGTCATGGAAAAAGTGTTCTCAGTCATCGCCTGTCCTCCTGAAAGTGAAATTCAGCATTCCTAGCGTAAAGAGTACCTGGTGCTACCCTGATCCAAGTGAGATACAGTCCGGCTGCTTAAGGCAGATAAGAGCGCAGTACGGTAGATTGTCCTTCAATGCTGTAAGCGCCCAGGCTGGAAGGGAGCAGATAACATTCGCCAGCCGCATAAGGCTGGGAGCCGCCGTCCCAGATCAGGTGGCCGCTGCCCTCGCAGATCACCAGGATGGTGAAGCTGTCACTCGTGGTGGCGAGCTGCCATTCGCCGGAGACGATTCCTTTTTCCACAATAAAATAAGGAGAGGAGGCGATTCTAAGCCATTCTCCGGCCACAGCACCATCTGTCTTCATCGAAGTCGCGCCTGCTCCCTCATAGGCGGTAACATTCAGGGAATCCTCGATATGCAGCTCCCGCGGCTTCCCGTCCAGACCCGGACGGTCGTAATCATAAATCCGGTATGTAGTGTCAGAGTTCTGCTGAATCTCCGCTACAACGACACCTGCACACAACGCATGTACAGTCCCGGCAGGGATATAGAAGGAGTCACCTGCAGCTACAGTCACTTCCTGCAGGCTGTCCATCACCGTTCCGTTCTCCAGCGCGGCCTTCAGCATCTCGCGGGTGACGCCTTCCTTCAGGCCGTAGATGATTTTGGCTCCTGGCTTGGCGTCCAGCACGTACCACATTTCGGTTTTGCCCAGCTCGCCCTTAGGCAGTCCGGCATAATCATCCGTAGGGTGCACCTGCACAGAGAGGTTGTCGTTGCAATCCAGCAGCTTGATCAGCAGCGGGAATCTTCCGCCTTCTTCCGTGATGCCCTTGCTGCCGAACCACTCGTGCCCGAACTGCTCACGGATGGCATCCAGGCCTTGTCCGGCCAGCTCGCCGTTGACTACAGAGGAGGTGCCGTTCGGATGATCGGCAATCATCCAGCCTTCACCGATGTGGCCTTCCGGCAGATCCAGGCCGAATTTCTCCAGCGCCCGGCCTCCCCAGACACGTTCTTTGAATTCCGGCTGAAATTTCAGAGGATATGGTTTCGTCATTACAACATCTTCCTTCCTGATAATAGAATGATCCTTCGATTGAAGGTGTGAACAAGTGGCGGCTGCCATCATCTGTGCTCAGCTTCTTCTCTTCTCTACAGCTACAACATACGGGGCAGACCCGCGCTGAAGCTGCCGGTACACGATGGTCTGCGCGTCCTGCTGGGCCAGGCTGGCGGCCCAGGCTTCGACAGCGGCGGCTTCGCGGCCGCCGCCTTCGTGGCCGGGATACAGCACGGCCGTGATGATCCCGCCCGGGCGAAGCAGCAGCAGCGCCGCCTCCAGCGCGGCCAGCGTGCTTCCCGGCTCGGTGATGATGGTCTTATCGGCATCGCCTGCGGGCAGATAGCCGAGGTTGAACATCACCGCCGAGACCGTTCCGCGCCAAGCGGGCGGAACGGCTTCAGCCATGGCTGCATGGCTCTGCTGCAGCAGCGTCACGGGAGCCAGCGCAGCAGGCGCTTCCTCCCGGGCCAGCCGCAGGCGCTCGCCGGCAAGAGCCAGCGCCTGCGGCTGAATGTCGAACCCGTACACCCCGCCGCGCGGCCCGGCCGCCTTGGCGAGGAACAGAGTGTCGGCGCCGGTCCCCACGGTGGCGTCGATAGCCAGTCCGCCCGGCGGGAGCCGCTCAGCGGTCAGCTTATGGGCGAAGCTAAGGACAGACAGGAAGCCCATCAGCCCTTCCTCCAGTACTTACCCTGCCAGGTGTCCCTGGCAACCAGCTCCTGGTCAATGGCATTCAGCACTTCCCACTTCTTGAGGCTCCACATCGGGCCGATCAGGGCATCGCGCGGGGCATCGCCGGTCAGGCGGTGGACGATCATGTCCGGCGGCAGAATTTCCAGCGAGTCGGCAATGAGCTTCACATATTCATCCTGCTCCAGGAACCGCAGCAGCCCGGCTTCATACTGCTTCACCATCGGCGTTTTGCGCATGAGATGAAGCAGGTGGATTTTGATCCCCTGAACCCCCATATTCGCTACAGCAGCTACAGTCTCCAGCATCATCTCATGCGTTTCCTGCGGAAGCCCGTGAATGATATGGGTACACACCCGGATGCCGTGACGGCGGAGCTTCGCAACAGCTTCAGTATAGCAGGCGGTATCATGCGCGCGGTTAATCAGATCCGAAGTGGACTGATGAATGGTCTGAAGCCCCATTTCCACCCATAGATAGGTGCGCTGGTTCAACTCCGCGAGATACTCCACTACATCATCCGGCAGGCAGTCGGGGCGGGTGGCAATGGCGAGGCCGACAACCCCGGGCTGCTGCAAAATGACTTCATAATATTCCCTTAGCTCCTCGACAGGAGCATACGTATTGGTATAGGCCTGGAAATAGCCGATATATTTGGCATTCGGCCATTTCTGATGCTGGCGGTCGCGGATATGGTTGAACTGGGTGACCAGATCATCCCGGCGGCTTCCGGCGAAATCGCCTGACCCTCTGGCACTGCAGAATGTACAGCCTCCTTTGGCGATGGAACCGTCACGGTTCGGACAGGTGAAGCCCGCATCGAGCATGACCTTGAACACCTTGGTATCCATCTGCCCGCGCATTTCGTAGTTCCAGGTATGGAACCGTTTATCCCCCCACAGAAGCGGAGAGGAGGCCTGTAAAAGATTAGACATGTGCAGCTCCTTTCATTAACCTTCCCATTGTATCAAAAATCCGTGATGAACGTAACAATCCCTCCCGGAAATCCGCCGAAAAAAAACTAAAAATAGGCTGTGAATTACCGCCATTCGGCTTGAAAATGCTTACACATTATGTTATATTTAAAGTGTTAAAAAAGCCGCTGCAGCAACCACAATCTTATGCTTGAATTCATAATTTCGTGTCGTCTGGTCCATACTAAACCTTAGAGGTGATAACGATGAATTCTCCAACGGTATTTGCTGATAACAAAGGTTCGATTGATGTGCAGCTGACTCCCGATGAAGCTCTCGCCCTGACAGGCGTAGAATTCAACGGCAACCACAAGATCAAGACAGAAGCGCAGCGGAAGATCCGCAATGCGTTCGAGAAGACCTTCGAGTTCGATAAATAAATGGCAGTCCGCTGAATGGCGGGCCGGTATTACAGATACAACACGCACGGAACTTTCGACCAGTCCAACAGGGGCAGGATGGAGGTTCCTTTTCTTTTGCTGAAATCCCTTTACTTTTGCCGGTAAGTTCGGCACAATATTGCAAGTGGCATTTATCCTATTCACAGATAAGGCAATAAAGAGATAAGCGGAGGAGTACCTATGCGTTTACGCGGAAGAAAAGGAATACGTGAAAGTCTTGAGGAGCAGACCGATCTGGTCATCCTGGAACCACGCAGCCTGAAGGGGCGCTGGTCCGAATTGTTCGGCAATGATCATCCGATTCATGTGGAGTTCGGAATGGGCAAGGGACAGTTTATCAGTCAAATGAGCTTCAAATACCCGGAGATTAATTTCATCGGCGTGGATATGTATGACGAGCTGGTGCGGCGCGCAGCCGAGAAGGCCCGGAATGTATGGGAGCCGGCAGGTGAAGAGACACCGCCCAACGTGAGAGTTGCCCTGGCCAATATCGATTACGCGGAGGAAGTGTTCGCTCCAGGGGAGCTGGAACGGATCTATCTCAACTTCAGTGATCCCTGGCCGAAAAGTAAGCATGCCCGCCGCCGTCTGACGCATCCGCGTTTTCTTGATAAATACCGCGGACTGCTCAGTCCGCTGGGCGAGATCCATTTGAAGACGGATTCCCGCAGCCTGTTTGAATTTTCGCTTAATGCATTTGCGGACTATGGCCTGCAGATGAAGAATATTTCGCTTGACCTGCATGAGGGCGGCGTGATCAACGAAGAGCATGTAATGACCGAATACGAGACCAAGTTCTATGGACGGGGCGTGAACATTCACCGCTGCGAGGCAATTGTCGGAGATGAGGCGCTGAAGCAATATCAGGCCATCCGTCTGGACAAGTACCGCCTCTAGGCTGCATTACCGGCAATTACAGCAAAAGGCAGTCCGGTTCATTCATACCGGACTGCCTTTTGCGTTCTAACCTGGTTCTCTACTGTCCATGTTCTGCGCGCGGTTTATCCAGCATATCAATAATGCTTTGGGCGCTTTGCAGCGGGTTGTACCTGGAGATGGCCTCCAGATGGGCCTTGCGCGCCGCACGGACATTTCCGTAATCATTCAGCAGCCGCTCCATCCACCGGTCAACTACATCGAGGGAGCTGATCGGCTCTCCCAGTCCGGCGGCAGTGAAGTACCGGCAGTTCTCTTCTTCCTGGCCCGGCAGCGGAGAGTGGAAGAGCATCGGAATGCCCTTGGCCAAGCCTTCGCTGCAGGTCATGCCGCCCGGCTTGGTGACCAGCAGGTCGGACACCTCCATCAGCTTGTCAATCTCCCGGGTGAAGCCCAGCAGCCGGATGTTGGGATGCCTGAACCGCGGGTCTTGCATCATCTCCTGCAGCAGCTTGTCATTCTGGCCGAGGCAGAACACAATCTGCACCTTGTCCCGCCATCCGGCCAGAGCCGCATTCACTACTTCGTCATTCATCATGCCCCATCCACCGCCCATGACCATGACCGTCGGAACACCAAGCAGCTTGAACTGCTCTTGAATGTCTTCCCGGCCGTGCTGCTCCCAGAAGCTCGGGTGGACAGGAATGCCGGTTACCCGGATCTTGAAGGCGGCAACGCCCCGGCGGCGCAGCTTCGCCTTGACCTCAGGGGTGGATACCAGATAGCGGTCCACCTGCGGGCTGATCCAGCTGGCATGGGCGTCATAATCTGTAATGACCGTAATCAACGGAGCCTTCAGCGACGGGTGAAGCCGCTTCAGGCGTGAGATAACAGCACCGGGAATGAAGTGGGTACAGACGATAATGTCCGGCTTCAGCTGCTTCACAATATTTTGGGCATGCGTATAAAACAAGCGGTGCAGGGCAAGTGTGGTAAGACGATTGAATGATTTCTGGTGACGGTACACATAGCCCATCAGCCGGGGCTGGGAGGTAACCGTCTTGCGGTATGCCGAGACAATGAGCGGGGCCACCTTGGGATTCAGGAAGCTCCCCAGCTCCAGCACCTTGGTCTGCACCTCCGGAGACAGCTTCCGCAGGCTGCTCGACAGCGCATATGCAGCCTGGGTATGCCCGGCACCGAAGCCCTCTGACAGCAATAATATTCTTTTTTTGCGCAATGTATAGTTCACCTGTTCCCTAGAGGTATTGACCGGCCGGCGCCCCTCAGGCATCATATCCAGAGGGCAAGCGTACCGGCTGCGACTCCTGACCCAATGACCGCTCCTGCGAGGACATCAGATGGATAATGCAGCCCGAGGTAGATCCGGGAGAAGCCGACTGTGCAGGCCAGAGGAAGCAGGACCGCAGTCAGGACAGGAAAGGCTATCATATAAGGAACCGTTGAGGCGAAGATAGCGGTCGTATGGCCTGAAGGAAAAGAATGATCCTTAAGCGGATTGCGGAACGTATTGGTGTCCGGCAGGGCCAGATAGGGCCGCAGGCGCGGGTAGAGCTTTTTGGCGATAGCGACGGGCACATGGCTTATCGCCAGCGCGACCAGTGCCTGAAGTCCTGTAGTTCTCCATGGCTGCGGGCACACTGCCCAGACCAGGAGATTGATGCCGATCGCGCTTGTTGCACCTCCGAGATGAGTGAGGTAGAAGAGCCAGAAGTTCAGAAACGGATTGTGCATCCGTCCGTTAATCCATTGAAACACCCGCTGCTCCAGGAGATGCAGTTTCTTGAATAAAGGTCTCATATCATGTCCCTCCGATAGTCCGGCTAAAAGAGTTCTGGCGCAGCTTAAGCAGCAGATTTCACGGCCTGAAGCTGTCTTTATCATACTTTTTTAAGGTAGCCCGTTCAAGAAAAAGCTCGGGTCCGCTCGAAAAATGTCTCTTTTGACTTGTGAGCCCCAAAGCGACTACAATGATTCAAGCAGGAAGATCGCGTTTATAAGGTAACAGAGAAATAAGGAGCCAGCCAGTACACTGGAATCCATATTCATATCTTGTGAAACGGGACATAACACAATTCGGAATCCTGCCCGGAACTAAGGGGAAATTCTTGTCTACAGTAAGGGATGCAACAAAAGGGTCAGATAGAACGTTAGCAAGTTAGAGAGAGAAAGAGAAAAAACATCAAGATTTGGAAAAAGGGGGCATCTAAAGATCATGACAGACGCATTGTTTGTTACGCTCCAAGTGATCTTGGCGGCAATCGCAGTTTATCAGTTTGCATTTTCGCTGTTTGGACTGCGCAAGAAGAAGAACAAGGTTAGGCATGCGCCGCAAAAGTCATTTGCCGTACTGGTCGCCGCACACAACGAGGAAGAAGTGGTTGGCGCTCTGATGGAGAACCTGAAGCAGCTTAATTATCCCCAGGAACTGTACGATGTATTTGTCATCTGTGACAACTGTACGGATAATACCGCTGCGATCGTGCGGGAGCACGGCATGAATGCCTGTGTACGTACCAACAGCAACCTGCGCGGTAAAGGCTATGCCATCGAGTGGATGCTGAAGGAGCTGTGGGCGCTGCCCCGCCAGTACGACGCTGTAGTCATGTTCGATGCCGACAACCTCGCACATACAGAGTTCCTGACAGAGATGAACAACGATCTGTGTTCAGGCGGACGGGTCATTCAAGGCTACATTGATACGAAGAACCCGGAGGATTCCTGGATCACGGCTGCTTACGGCGTATCCTACTGGTACATCAACCGGCTGTGGCAGCTGTCGCGCCATAATCTGAAGATGGCCAACTTCCTCGGCGGTACAGGCATGTGCTTCGAGACGAACCTGCTGAAGGAAATGGGCTGGGGGGCAACCAGTCTGGTTGAGGATTTGGAATTCACCATGCGCAGCGCCTCCAAGGGCGTATATCCAAGATTTAATTATGATGCCAAAGTATTCGATGAGAAGCCGCTTACCTTCAAGGCTTCCTCCAGACAGCGTCTGCGCTGGATGCAGGGTCATTTCACCGTAGCCCGCCGTTACTTCTTCCCGCTGCTGTGGCAGGGGATCAAGGAACGCAGCCTGACGAAGTTCGACCTGGCACTGTATGGAGCGAATGTATACATTGTGTTGCTTACGTTCCTGATGACTGCCGTAATGTTTGTGGATAATGCTGTGTTTGGCGGTCCGCATATTGCCAATATTTACGGACATCTGCCGCTGTGGCTCGGGTACTTTGCCGTAGGGGCGAACATTCTGACCTTCCTGCTGGCCATGGCGCTGGAGCGGGTGAAGTTCAAGAAGGTCTATCTGTACCTGCTGGTGTTCCCGGTCTATCTGCTCTCGTGGTATCCCATTACGTTCTATGCGTTCTTCACGCAGAACAACAAGCAGTGGAGTCATACCAAGCATACGCGCGTAGTCCGGCTGGAGGAAGTGCAGAGCAAGCAGGTTTCATAATCCGCACTGTAAATTAATAATTTCAGAGGATGTTGACATCTTCAGTCTGATGATGTATAGTATTCAAGTGTGCAAAACATAGGGATTGCAAGCAGAAGCACCGGCTTCTCACCTGACTGGCTAACAGCCTGCTGGTTTTGATCTCAATGCTTTATGAATGGTTACAATTCATGAACGTTGATCAAACGGGGTGTCGGGGAATTACCGGCATCCCTTTTTTATGGAGAACCGTAATATATGATCTGAAAATTATTCGGAGGTGGAGGATTATCAGTAAGGAACATATGATCAATGATGAAATTCGTGCCAAAGAGGTTCGGCTGGTCGGAGCAGAGGGTGAACAAATCGGGATCAAGCCGATCCGCGAGGCGTTACAAATGGCGATCGATCTTAATCTGGATTTAGTCAACGTAGCACCGCAGGCGAAGCCGCCGGTATGCCGCATCATGGATTACGGCAAGTTCCGTTATGAAACGCAGAAGAAAGAGAAGGAAGCCCGCAAGAACCAGAAGATCGTGGATCTCAAGGAAGTCTGGTTCCGTGCAAACATTGAGGAACATGATTATCAGACCAAGTTCCGCAATGTAATCAAGTTCCTGGGCGAAGGCGATAAAGTGAAGTGCTCTGTCCGTTTCCGCGGCCGTGAGATTACCCACGCTAGTATCGGCCAGAAGATCCTGGAGCGCGTGAAGAGCGAAGTAGAAGAAATTGCTGTTGTAGAGCGCCAGCCTAAGCTGGAAGGCCGCAGCATGATTATGATTCTGGCTCCGAAGCCCCAATAATCCTGGAGTCACTTGCATAGCAATTTGGCGCCGCATAATATTCAAGGAGGAAACACCATGCCTAAAATGAAAACACATAGCAGCCTGAAAGGCCGCTTCAAGATCACTGGAACTGGTAAAGTATTGCGTTACAAAGCTCACAAGAACCACTTGCTGTCCCACAAATCGAAACGTGCAAAACGCGTATTGAACGGCAATCCGGTAATGGCCCCTGGGGATGTAAGACGTTTGAAACAAGGACTCGCTAACTTGAAATAGTTAATCACACATTTTTGGGAGGTTTATTAATATGGCAAGAGTTAAAGGCGGATTTGTAGTTCGTCGTAGACATAAAAAAGTATTGAAGCTGGCAAAGGGGTACTTCGGTTCCAAGCACCGCATTTTCAAAACAGCTAAAGAGCAAGTAATGAAATCGATGGTTTACGCATACCGTGACCGTCGTCAGACGAAACGTAACTTCCGCAGACTGTGGATCGTTCGTATCAACGCTGCAGCCCGCTTGAACGGTCTGTCTTACAGCAAGCTTGTATACGGCCTGAAATTGGCTGGTGTAGAAGTGAACCGTAAGATGCTGGCTGATCTGGCAGTGAATGATCTGAACGCCTTCAACTCCCTGGCTGTTGTTGCCAAAGAGAAGATCAACGCGTAAGACGCTATAAACCGAAAAGCACCGCCTGCGGGTTCTCCCGTGTGACGGTGCTTTTTTTGCGCGGTGGGAACCGCCGGATGGACAGCTATTCCCAGTATTTCGTTGTGCTAAGCAGCGAAGCGAGTTTCTTGCTGCTGGAGCGTCTCAGCTTGCGCAGCGCAGACCGCTCGTCAGCAGACTGGCAGATCAGCTTCTCTTCGTCGGTCTGGGCCACGATGGCCGGAACAGGGGCTGTAGTGCCGTCTTCATTCATAGCTACGAAGGTCAGGAAGGAAGTTGCGGCAACGGCGCGTTCGCCTGTGTAGAGATTCTCGGAGATAATCTTGACGAATACCTCAATGCTGGTGCGGCCCGTCCAGGAGACAAAGGATTCGAAGCAGACGGAATCCGTCGGCCGGATCGGCAGGAGGAAGTCGACAGAGTCAGCGGATGCTGTTACCACGTTGACCCGGCAGTGGCGCATGGCCGAGATGGAGGCCACTTCATCAATGGTGCTCATCAGCTTGCCGCCGAACAGGGTCTTGTGATTGTTCACATCATTCGGGAAGACACGGCCGGTTTTGAATACGCGGGATTCGTGACAGTATTTGAAGTCGGGTGCAGCTTGTGGTGTGTGTTCTTGTTCCATTTTCAGTAACTCCCTTTGCGTACAAGATGTAATCATACATGATAATAGAAAAGCTTTCCCTGTGCAATAATAATGTTAATGCACTTGGAGCCATAAGTTACATTTTGAGGTTTTCTAACATATATCGGACATAAAGATAACAGCTTGTGTCAAGGTAAGCGATTTCTTGTTGAAAAATGCAAATTATTATTGACCTGAGGTCATTAATAGACTGGATTTTAGCTTTTTTTGCAGGTATAATTTGTACTAATGGTATGTCCAAAGCAGAACACAGAAGACATCCAATTTACTAAGGGGGATCACTTTCGATGAAGAAGTTTTACCAACTATCATTGGTTATGGTTATGGCCTTCACTGTCATTCTGGCAGGTTGCGGTAACAATAACAGCGCTAATTCCGGCTCCAACGCTGGAACAGCAACTACTGCACCAACCGACGCAGCTGCCACAGAAGCACCAGCACCAACAGAGGCTCCTAAGGCTGTCAAGCTTGGTCTCGTAACTGACGTAGGCGGAGTTAACGATAAGTCCTTTAACCAGTCTTCCTGGGAAGCACTGGAGGCTATGGAGAAGGAATTCGGCGCTGAGATCAAATACCTGCAGAGTAAATCCAATGCAGACTATGAGCCTAACCTTAACCAGTTCGTTAAAGGCGGCTATGATCTGACTTGGGGAATCGGCTTCGACCTTGGCGATGCCGTACTGAAGGTTGCCAAAGAGAACCCGAATGCTAACCTGGCGATCATCGACAGTGTAGTGGACGCTCCTAACGTTGAATCTGTAACCTTTGCCGAGAATGAAGGTTCGTTCCTGGTAGGGGTTGTTGCTGGTATGACAACTAAAACCAACAAAGTAGGTTTCATCGGCGGTATGGAAAGCCCGGTTATCAAACGTTTCGAAGTGGGCTTCAAAGCCGGCGTAGAAGCGGTTAACCCTAACGCAACAGTAAAAATCACTTATGCAGGCGCTTATGACAAGCCGGATACCGGTAAGTCCTTGGCAGCAACATTGTATAATGATGGCAACGACATTATCTTCCCTGCTGCAGGCGCAACAGGCAACGGTGTATTCAACGAAGCGAAATCCCGCAACAAAGCCGGAGGCAGTAAAGTATGGGTTATCGGCGTTGACAAAGACCAGTCTCTGGAATTTGGCGATGACGTAACGCTGACTTCCATGATCAAACGTGTGGACGAAGCAGTTAAGAAGGTTTCCCAGCAGGTTGTTGACGGAACATTCAAAGGCGGCACTACAACTGTTCTTAGTCTGAAAGACAACGGTGTAGGTCTCCCTGAAACTTCCAAAGCTAACGTTAGTGCAGATATTCTGGCTAAGGTTGACGAATACAGCAAACAAATCATTGATGGAACAATCGTTGTTCCTTCCGAGTAATTCATTGCTTCAGCTTAACCCGATTTAACATAACGACGAAGCAGGGCCGGTTCAAGTACTGGCCTTGTTCTCTGTCAGCATCTGTTATAGACAATCACAACTGTACCGTCCTGTCTGGGGCGGTACAGCCGTGTCTTGAAGGCAATATTATATATATTCTGTGATGAGGGTGATTCCATGAGTGCTGCGGCTCCTGTCGTAGAGTTGAAGCAAATCACAAAACGCTTTCCCGGTATCGTTGCGAACGACTCTATTAGTCTGACGCTGGAAAAGGGGGAGATTCATGCGCTGCTGGGCGAGAACGGGGCAGGCAAATCGACCTTGATGAATATCGTATTCGGACTGTACCAGCCCGATGAAGGCAGCATCGAAATCGACGGGAAACCGGTTATTATTGATAACCCCAATAAAGCTATTGAGCTTGGCATTGGGATGGTTCACCAGCATTTCAAGCTTGTTGATCCTTTTACGGTCACCGAGAATATTGTTCTGGGCATGGAACCGAAGAAAGGTCTTAAAATTGACTATAAATCCGCTGCGGAGCAGGTTCGTAAGCTATCTGAGCAGTACGGGCTACAAGTCAATCCAAATGCCAAAATTCATGACATTTCGGTAGGCATGCAGCAACGGGTAGAAATTATGAAAACCCTGTACCGCGGAGCGGATATACTTATATTCGACGAGCCTACCGCTGTACTTACGCCGCAGGAGATTACAGAACTGATGGCGATTATGAAGCGGCTCGTTGCAGAAGGTAAATCCATTATTCTGATCACACATAAGCTGAAAGAAATCATGCAGATTTCCGACCGTGTCACCATTATCCGGCGTGGTAAGGTAATTGATACGGTGAAGACCGCCGAGACCAATCCTAACGAGCTGGCTGAGAAGATGGTCGGACGCGGGGTAACCTTCAAAGTGGACAAGCAGCCGCCGCATATTGGCGAGAGCATTCTGAAGCTGTCTAATGTCAGCAGCAAGAGCAAGGATGGCGTGCCTGTGCTGAACGGCCTGAGCTTCGAGGTTAAGGCGGGAGAGATTCTCGGAATCGCCGGAGTGGACGGTAACGGCCAGAGTGAGCTGATTCAGGCCATTACCGGACTGCGCAAGATTGACTCTGGTTCGATCCAGGTCTCCGGCAAGGAGATTGCCAATCTGTCACCGCGCAAGGTATCTGAAATGAATGTCTCCCATATTCCGGAGGACCGTCACAAGCATGGTCTGGTGCTGGACTTCACTGTGAGCGAGAACATGGTTCTGGAGACGTATTATAAGAGTCCATATAACCAGAACGGGTTCTTGAACACAGATGTGATTAACAAGCATGCCGAAGATCTGGTCAGACAATTCGATGTGCGCACACCTTCCATAGAGAACAAAGCCCGCTCCTTATCCGGCGGTAATCAACAAAAAGCGATTATTGCGCGGGAAATAGACAAGAATCCGACTCTTCTTATTGCCGCACAGCCAACACGCGGTCTGGATGTCGGGGCGATTGAATTTGTGCAGAAGCAGCTCATTGCCCAGCGGGATCAAGGCAAGGCAGTATTGCTGATTTCTTTTGAATTGGATGAAATTATGAATGTATCTGACCGGATTGCCGTTATTTATGAAGGACAGATTGTCGGAGAAGTATTCCCGCAGGACACGAATGACCAGGAACTGGGTCTGATGATGGCGGGCAGTTTGAAGCGGGGAGGTCATGCGGATGTCTAGACTCCGGAAAATATTCGCAACAGACAGCTATATCGTTCCGCTTGTAGCGATTCTGATGGGCTTCCTGGTGGGTGCTATTGTCATGCTGTTTGGCGGTTACGATCCTATCGCAGCCTACTCTGCGCTGTTCAAGCGCGTGTTCGGCAGCCCGTATGATTTCGGTGAGGCGATCCGCGAGATGACTCCGCTCATGCTGACGGGTCTGGCTGTAGCCTTTGCCTTCCGCTCAGGGATGTTTAACATTGGTGCGGACGGGCAGGTAATGATTGGAATGACGGCTGCATCTGTTGTCGGCATTAAGCTTGGCGGGGTATTGCCGGGCTTCCTGTTAGTCCCGCTTGCAGTCATTGCAGCCGCTGTGTGCGGCGGGCTATGGGCTGGTATTGCCGGATATCTGAAGGCCAAGCGCGGAATTAATGAAGTTATCACAACGATCATGTTGAACTGGATTGCGCTCTTCCTGTCGAATTATATTGTCCGGACGTTCCTGCTTCTGCAAGGGCAGAACCGGTCGGAGGATAATCCGGCTTCTCTATCCATGACCTTCCTCTTCTCCACCTTTGATAATGCCCGCCTGCACTGGGGAACCGTGATTGCCCTGGCAGCAGCTACCTTCTTCTATGTCTATCTGTGGAAGACCAAGCAGGGTTACGAGATGCGCGCAGTAGGCTTGAACCCGCATGCTGCCGAATATGCAGGAATGAATGTTGGACGTAACGTTGTTAAGGCTATGTTCATCAGCGGCGTGTTCGCAGGCCTCGCAGGCGCTGGTGAAGTGCTTGGCGTCTTCCATTATCAATCCGTATTTGCAGCTTCACCTGGTTATGGATTTGACGGTATCGCTGTTGCCCTGCTTGGACTGACCCATCCGCTGGGTGTCATTCTCGCTGCCATTCTATACGGCACGCTGACATACGGTTCGGCAGGCATGAGCTTCGGTGCGGATGTGCCTCCGGAGCTGATCCGTATTGTAATCGGTTCGATCATATTCTTCATTGCTGCGCAAGGCATTGTACGCTGGGTGCTCAAACCGTTTTACTTCAAGCGCAAGAAAGAGAAGGTGTTATAGATGGACTTCGTAGTCTTAGGCCAACTGCTCAATACGACGCTTGTTTTTTCCACAGCGCTAATATTTGCCTCCCTCGGCGGCATCTTCTCTGAACGATCCGGCGTCGTGAACATCGGACTTGAAGGCTTAATGATGTTTGGTGCCTTTGCAGCTGCTGTAGGTGGCTACTATGCTCAAGATGCAGGCATGGGCGAATGGGCCCCTTGGGTCGGTGTGCTTTGTGCCATGGCTGTAGGAGTAATCGGTTCACTGATCCATGCAGTGGCTGCGATTACCTTCAAGGCTGATCAGACGATAAGCGGTACGGTTATTAACTTCCTGGCTGCAGGCAGCACACTGTACATGGTTAAGCTGTTCTTCGAAGGATCAGGCGAAACTCCGCTGATCGACGGATTCAGCAAAGTGGCGATTCCCGGGCTCTCCAAGATTCCGGTCATCGGAGAAGGGATATTTAACTCCTATCCCACCACTTATCTGGCGATTATCTTAGTCATTGTTATTTATTTCATCCTGTTCAAAACTCCGTTTGGACTCCGTCTGCGCGCAGTCGGTGAACATCCGAGTGCGGCTGATACCTTGGGTGTCAATGTCAACAAGATGAGATATATCGGCGTCATGCTGAGCGGACTGCTGGCAGGTATCGGCGGAGCTACCATTACCTTGACTACTACAGGTACGTTTGCGCACAATACGATCTCGGGACAAGGCTTCATTGCCATTGCTGCGATGATCTTCGGGAAGTGGAATCCGCTCGGTGCCTTCGGTGCTGCGGTATTCTTCGGCTTCTCTCAGGCGATCCGCAACTATGTCCAGCTGTTTGAATGGTCCAAGAACATTCCGCAGGAGTTCATCTTCATGATTCCTTATGTGTTAACCATTATCGTACTGGTGAGTGCAGTGGGCCGTTCTTCGGCACCCAAGGCGCTTGGTGAACCTTACGACCCAAGCAAACGTTAAGGCTATAGGTATACCATTCCTAGTGCTTAACACAACAGAGCGCATTTCCGGATTTCCGGGAATGCGCTTTTTTGATAGATAAGAATTTATATGTTTTGGGGTCCCCGCAAAGTACCTGAGTCATCACCTACGCTAAAACCCCACTTTGTGGGGGGGGGGGGGTTGTAATCATTGCAGGCAGCAGCTGCGGATACTTCAGCCCGGAGGCGGGCGGATGTACAGGCAAATACCGGGTGAGGCGAATAGACTGTTGAGAAACAACTACAGGAGGGATATTATGGCGCACCCGGTTACGAAGCAACAAGTGATCAAGCTGATTGGCAAACATATCGTGGCGGTTAAAAAAGACGGTTCCAAAGTGACGGGCAAGCTGGTCCGCATCTCAGGAAACCAGCTGATTCTACAGCGTATCAGTGGTAAAAAAGTACAAACCAAGGCACTGATTCCGCTCGTGTTGTTTGATTTGCTGGCCATTGGTACGGCTCCTTACGGTTATGGCGGAGGCTACGGGTATGGCGGTGCTCCTTACGGGGGCGGTTATGGTTATGGCCATGGTCCTGTTCCCGGCCCTTATGGCGGCTACGGCCCAGGTCCTGGTTATGGAATACCGCCGATTGGATTCTTTTAAGCTATAGAACTTGCCTGCTCCATCAGCGGAACTGTTTTTCAAGCTCATAACAGTAATTTTGCGGTTGATAACGGGCTACGCTGTAGCCCAGTTTTTCATAAAAGTTCAGACCGGCGGTATTTCCGGTATCTACAGAGACCTTTGCTCTGTGGCATGCACGGGATAGTGCAAACCGCTCCGCCCTGTCCATAAGCATATTTCCGTATCGCTTACGCCTTGCGTCCGGGGCAATGGCGAGCATATCAATGTATAATAAATCGCCATGCAGCAGAAAATGCACGAACCCCAGCGGATCACTGTCGTAGTCGGGACAAGCAACAAGTGTGACTCCCTGTCCCAGGCGGCGGGGCAGATCCTTCCTGACCTGATTAATGATGGTCTGCGGAAGATGGGATAACGGGACAAGCTGCTTTTCAATCAAGTCATAAATAATCGTGTCATCCTGCCTGGGTCTGCGGTAACGAATCATAAATATTGCCCCCTTTCCACGCATTGTCGTACATCATATGCCCCGGGCGGTGTGGGCGTTCCGGCAACAATAGAACAAGATTTTATGAAGAATTTAAGGTATAACCCGCAGATGGGTATTGACTAACCGTGTGAGGAATCATATAATGTGTCTAAACATTTAACGAGCATACATGTATCGGCAATGATGAGGACGAAGTTTTAAGGGCTCTTTTGTTCAGAGAGTGAGAGGAATTGCTGCAACCTCCACCAGAATCCCTTATATACGAGCTCACCTCGGAGCTGTTTCCCTGAAAGGTCCACCAGCAGGAGCGGTGGAATTATTAGGGGGAATCGTTTGGTCCGCGTTAGGGACTTCAGGTTACGAAGATTTGGGCCCTGCCTACATCGATGGATTTTTGTATCCTGATAAGGCATATCATCGTGAGATGTTATGCAAACATGGGTGGTACCACGGAAGCTAAACCTTTCGTCCCTCACGCGCTTCTTCTGCGCGTGGGAGGCGAAAGGTTTTTTTGTTGAAACAGGAAGGATTCAGACCTGTTCGCTAATATTAAAGGTTGGATACTGACGTCCTGTCATTTGAATAATGCATGTGAACGAACGAAGGGAGGAATACTGATGAGCGCGCAATTACCGGAAGAAGTGCGGTCGATAGAGCAGTTACGTGAGAAATGGAAGAATCCTGAGGTGGTATCGGGGTCTGAGATCCTGCTTCGCAGCCTGGTACTTGAAGGTGTAGATACGGTATTCGGATATCCGGGCGGGGCTGTACTTTATATCTATGATGCGCTTTATGGCTTCGAGGATTTCAAACACATTCTGACACGCCACGAGCAGGGAGCGATCCATGCGGCTGACGGGTATGCAAGAGCGAGCGGTAAGCCTGGCGTATGTATTGCGACTTCAGGTCCGGGAGCAACTAATCTGGTAACCGGAATTGCTACGGCCTTTATGGACTCCGTTCCGCTGGTGGTGATCACCGGGAACGTATTCTCCAGCCTGATCGGTACAGATGCTTTCCAGGAAGCAGATATTACCGGGATCACGATGCCGATTACGAAGCACAGCTATCTGGTACGGGATGTTGAAGATCTGCCGCGTATTATTCATGAAGCCTTCCATATTGCGAATACGGGCCGTAAGGGTCCGGTACTGATTGATATTCCGAAGGATGTATCGGCGGCCAAGACCTTGTTCACGCCGGTTCAGCAGCAGGGAGTTAACCTTCGCGGCTACAATCCGCGCACGGTTCCTAACAAGCTTCAGCTGGATAAGCTGGTGAAGGCCATTGCTGTTGCAGAGCGTCCGATCATCATTGCAGGCGGCGGGGTTATCTACTCCGGAGCGCATGAGGCGATGTATGAATTCGTGAAGCGTACGGAGATTCCGATTACGACTACCCTGCTGGGTCTGGGATGTTATCCGAGCGGTGAAGATTTATGGATGGGCATGCCGGGAATGCACGGCACCTATACGGCCAACAATGCCATTCAGCAATGCGATCTGCTGATTAACATCGGCGCCCGGTTCGACGACCGTGTAACCGGCAAGCTGGACGGCTTCGCTCCGAAAGCGAAGATCGTGCATATCGATATTGATCCGGCCGAGATCGGCAAGAATGTAGCAACCGATATCCCGATTGTGGGCGATGTGAAGACGGTTCTGGAAATGCTGAACCCGGATGTGAAGCGTGCCTCCCAGGCTGATGCCTGGAGAACGCAGATTGCCCAGTGGAAGCTGGACCAGCCCTACCGCTATAAGGATTCGGAGACAGAGTTGAAGCCGCAATGGGTCATCCAGATGATCAATGACACCACTAACGGCGAAGCTATTGTAACTACGGATGTAGGTCAGCACCAGATGTGGGCTGCACAATATTACAAGTTCAATCATCCGCGCTCCTGGATTACTTCAGGCGGCCTTGGAACAATGGGCTTCGGCTTCCCTTCGGCAATCGGGGCACAGATGGCCCATCCGCAGCGGCTGGTTGTCTCCATTAATGGTGACGGCGGGATGCAGATGTGCTCCCAGGAGCTGGCGATCTGTGCGATTCATAATATCCCGGTCAAAATTGTGGTTATTAACAATCAGGTGCTCGGAATGGTCCGCCAGTGGCAGAACCTGATCTATGAGAAGCGTTACAGCTATACCGATCTGGCGGGAAGTCCGGATTTTGTAAAGCTGGCTGAAGCTTACGGGGTGAAGGGCCTGCGTGCCACCAACAAGGAAGAAGCCGGCGCTGCCTGGAAAGAAGCTATGGAAACACCTGGACCCGTCCTGGTAGAATTCGTTGTTCCAAAGGATGAGAATGTCTATCCGATGGTAACTCAAGGCTCTACCATTGATCAAATGCTGATGGGGGATGAATAACAGTGATGAGACATACGATTGCTGTGCTTGTAAATGACCAGCCTGGGGTGCTGCAGCGGGTATCCGGATTATTCGGCCGCCGCGGCTTCAATATTGAGAGTATTACGGTAGGACAATCCGAAGAGGTCGGATTGTCCCGGATGGTAATTGTAACACTGGGTGACCAGCATACCCTGGAGCAGATTGAGAAGCAGCTGTACAAGCTGATCGATGTAATCAAGGTGGTTGATCTGGGCGCAAAACCAATGGTGGCCCGGGAGCTGGCGCTGATTAAGGTGAAGGCAGAGCCGTCAGAACGGCCGGAGATTATGGGTGTAGTCGAAACCTTCCGTGCTTCTGTAGTAGATATTGGTTCAACCAGCCTGCTTGTACAGGTCGTTGGGGATACTACCAAGATTGATGCCATGATCGAGCTGCTGAAGCCATATGGCATCAAGGAGCTGTCTCGAACCGGCGTAACAGCAATGATTCGCGGGAATGCCTGATCGTCACATTTTACAGCTTTAACGAATTGCTGCTTGCGTGCATTAATTTATTAAGATTAGCTTAGAGTTGCCCGCGAAAGAGCGGGGGCTTGAGGAGCGCGTCCTTATATAGTAAGACTAATAAGCAACGTGTTCTTGAAGCACCCGCTCTTTACGATGGGTCCCAAATTAAAGGAGGATTTTGACATGGCAGTTACAACGTACTATGAACAGGATGCAGAGCTTAGCGTATTGAAGGGAAAGACAATTGCAGTAATCGGGTACGGTAGCCAAGGACATGCCCAGGCACAGAACCTGCGTGACAGTGGTCTTCAGGTGGTTATCGGTCTGCGTGAAGGCAAATCATTTGATACTGCCAAGAATGACGGCTTTGAAGTATTGTCTGTAGCAGAAGCGGTATCCCGTGCAGATGTGGTGCAAATCCTCATGCCGGACGAAACTCAGGCATCTGTATATAAGAACGATATCGAACCGAACCTTAAGAACGGCGCTGCTCTGATGTTCTCCCACGGTTTCAACGTGCATTTCGGACAAATCGTAGCTCCTAAGGATGCGGATGTGCTGTTGGTAGCTCCTAAATCCCCGGGACACATGGTACGCCGTACTTATGTTGAAGGCTTCGGAGTTCCCGGCCTGATCGCTATTGAACAGGATGCAACCGGCAATGCCAAGGCTATTGGTCTGGCGTATGCCAAAGGCATCGGCTGTACCCGTGCCGGAGTCATCGAAACCTCCTTCCGTGAAGAGACAGAAACGGATCTGTTCGGTGAACAGGCTGTTCTCTGCGGCGGTGTGTCCGAACTGATCAAGGCTGGCTTCGAGACATTGACTGAAGCCGGATATGCGCCTGAGATGGCTTACTTCGAGTGCTTGCATGAGCTGAAGCTGATCGTTGACATGGTATATGAAGGCGGATTGTCCAGCATGCGCGATTCCATCAGTAACACTGCTGAATACGGTGACTATGTAACTGGACCACGCATCATTACAAGCGAAACCAAGAAAGCCATGAAAGAAGTGCTGGCTGACATTCAACAGGGTAAATTCGCCCGCGACTTTATTCTTGAGAACCAATCCGGCCGTGCCTTCCTGACAGCTACCCGCCGCAATGAAGCCGCTCATCCGGTAGAAGTAGTGGGCAGCCAGCTGCGTGAAATGATGCACTGGATTAAGAAATAGGTCATATACTTACAATTACAATGAACCATAGGTGATTCTCAGATGCGGCCGTAATTTTGCGGGCCGCATTTGAGGGTTTATGGACAATCTTCAGGAGGTGCTCAGCATGCGGAAAATTCATGTGTTCGACACGACACTGCGTGACGGAGAGCAGTCGCCGGGTGTGAACCTCAATACACGTGAGAAGGTAGAAATCGCTTACCAGCTGGAGAAGCTGGGAATTGACCGGATGGAGGCAGGCTTTCCAGCCGCTTCGCCGGGAGATCTGGCTGCGGTGAACGCAGTGGCCAGAGCGGTCAAGAACGTCACCGTAATCGGTCTGTCCCGTTCCAGAGAGAGCGATATTGATGCGGTCAAGGAAGCGCTGCAGGGAGCACAGGACCCATGCATTCATATTTTCCTGGCTACATCGCCGATACACCGTCAGCATAAGCTGCGCATGGAGAAGTCACAGGTGCTGGAAACGGCACAATCGGCGATCCGCTATGCCAAGAAGTATTTTCCCAAGCTGGAATTCTCCCTGGAGGACGCCGGCCGTACCGAGCGTGATTTCATGGCTGAAATGGTATCCATGGCGATCCGTGAGGGTGCGAATGTGGTAAATATTCCAGATACGGTCGGTTACCTGAATCCGGCGGAATACGGTGCCATCTTCAAATTCCTGAAGGATACGGTGCCGGATATCGAGCGGGTACAGCTTAGCGCCCATTGTCATAATGATCTGGGGATGGCTACTGCCAATACGCTGGCTGCCATTCAGAATGGCGCAGACCAGATTGAGGGTACGATCAACGGGATCGGGGAGCGTGCCGGTAATACAGCGATTGAAGAGGTGGCTCTGGCGCTTGAGACCCGCAGTGAGTATTTCGGCGCCAAGACCTCCCTGGTCCTATCCGAAATCTCCCGTACCAGCCGTCTCGTCAGCAAGCTGACAGGGATGGTTGTGCCGGGGAACAAGGCGATTGTCGGCGCAAATGCCTTCGCCCATGAATCCGGGATTCATCAGGATGGCATGCTGAAGGAGAAGACGACCTACGAGATTATGACACCGGAAACCATCGGCCTCAAAGAAAGCAAGCTGGTGCTCGGCAAGCATTCGGGCCGTCACGCTTTCCGCGATAAGCTGAGTGATCTGGGCTATGACATTTCTGAGGAAGAGGTCAATGCGGCTTTTGCCAAGTTCAAGGATCTCGCAGATAAGAAGAAGGAAGTCTCGGACGAGGATATCCTTGCGCTTCTGGAAGAGAAGCTGATCGATACGCCGGAGACCTTCAGCCTGCAGACAATTTATGTTACGTATGGCAATGAGGCTACTCCAACCGCCAAGGTGATTATACACGGTCAGGACCCGCAGCCGATTGTGGCGGTTGCCGAAGGCAACGGATCGGTAGACGCGATCTACAATGCCATTGACCAAGCTACAGGGGAAGAAGTCACACTTGGCGATTATTCGATCAAAGCCGTCAGCAGAGGGAAGGATGCTCAGGGTGAGGTGCACGTCGTGCTCTCTCAAGGTGAGGTGGCTGCACAGGGCCGCGGACTTAGCACCGATATTCTGGAAGCGAGTGCCAGAGCCTACCTGGATGCACTGAACAAGCTGATTGAGAAGCGCAAGACCTACACCAAGCGGGAGCATGCCAATCTCTAATTCAACTATTTAAAAGAAGCTTCACCGGACCAGTTCATTTTGTCCGGGGAGGCTTCTTTTTTTGTTCAAAAATCTGTTGAAATTTTTTTGCGCTGAGCATTCGGGGGTAGAATCCAGCTGGGGAGGATTTGAAACAACCTTTTACATAAAAAGAATGAACAAGATGAGTCGGAAAAATGAAAAATAGTTCATAATTCAGGGCGGATTCCTCATTTTCAGCGTTTGAAACCACTTTTTTGTCGATAAAAATATTTTATTTTTAAGTTATCTATGATTTATCTCATAATCTGTTCAGAAATTGTTCAGAGGCGGCAAGTAAAGTTACGGAAGTACAGTACAAGCGAAATCGAAGGCCCACATACATATTAGTGACAGGGGGACGATCGGGAAGAAGCAGGCTGGAACGAGTAATTGCGACGCTGGAGCAATCATTTTGCAGAAAGAGAGAGAGGTTATAGTGATCATGAAGAAAAAGACGATAGGCGCCTGGTTGGTTGTTGTCATGCTGATTACACAGTTTGCCAACGGTTTCGGGTTCATGACGAAGGTTAAGGCGGATGGGACGGAGAATATCATTACCAGTGTTACGATGGCTGTGTATGAGAATGGCACACAGGTCACGGATAGTGTGTATAAGCTTGATTCGGAGGTTAAAGTCGGGCTGACCTTCAAGCTTCCGGTAACGGACCCTGAGACTGGAGCGCATGGCTACAAGGGTGGAGATACGTTCGTGTATCAGTTGCCTTCCCAGTTAGCCATCGATAAAAATTACTCGGGAAAATTGTTCTACGACGGAGTGGAGTCGGGCAGTATCGGAGACTACACAGTAGGTACAGATAACAAAGTGGTGCTTACATTCAATAGTGAAATCGAAGGCTTATTTGATGTAGGCGGTACTTTCAATGTGACGTCCAAACTTAGCTCTACCAAAGTCACAGGAACCACGACTCAGGAGCTGTTATTCCCGATCGCCGGGAACCTGAATAATACGATTGTGATTAAAGTCCATCCTAAGGGCGGCACCAGCATTACCAAGGACGGAATTCCGCAGCCGCAAAAATACAATCCGTCCAGTATCCTCTGGACCGTTGATGTAAACACGGTGCAGGACGAAGTATACAAAGCGGTCGTTACGGACTCCATTCCGACAGGCCTGGAGCTTGACCCAAGTTCAATTAAGGTCTACAAGCTTGCCGTGGATGTTCAAGGGAATGCATCGCAGGGAGCTCAGATCGGTTTGGATCAATATGATGCTTCAGGCAGCACGGCAAGTAGCTTGAACGTGAAGTTTAATAATACGATTAAAGATGCGTACCGGGTGACATTCTCGACCAAGATTACAAATACATCGGCTAAAAATTTCACCAATACAGCTACACTTACGGGTGAAGGAATCGATAAGAGTTCTTCTAAGACGGTTGATATTGTGCGCGGAGCACCGTTGAAGAAAATTGCAACAGGAAACTTCGATCCCGTGACCGAAACAATTCCTTGGGAAATTCAATTCAACTATAACGTACAAACCATTACATCCGCGAATGCGGTGTTGCTGGATTATTTTAACGACTCCCAGGTGTTGGTTGAAGATTCAGTAGTGGTCTATAAGATCAAACTGGACCAGAATGGAAATGCTAGTGAAGACGGCACCCTAACTAAGGGAACGGATTATACAATTACTACTGCGACTTCGACCCCAGAAGGCAAGACCGGGTTCGAACTGAAATTTAATAATGATATCAACTCAGCTTACAAAATTGTCTATAAAACAAAGGTCAAAGACCGTGTATACGGTAATACAGAAACGATCCGTAATGATGTTACTTACAATGGTGAGACTAAAGGAGATCAACGGGATATTTTCCAGCAAATAGTTAAGAAAAATTTTGCCGATGTTGACTATTTGAATAAAACTGTAAAGTGGACCATTGAGGTAAACAAAGATGGTAGAGTGATGAACGATCTGGTGCTGAAGGATACCTTTGATAATGGCGGGTTGAAATTAAGCGAGCCGATCAATATCACTTTGACACCAGCTATGAACAGCGCAGATTATACGATTACACCAAACGGTTCGAATTATGCCAAGGGTGACGGGTTCACCATCACATTCTCTAAGCCGATCAATAAGCCGTTTACGGTGACGTATACAACCAGTTTTGACTATTACAAATTGCAGAGTGGTGCGACCAGCTTCAAGAACACCGCACAGCTTGATTGGAAGGATGCTAACGGCAAGGATCAAAGCATTAAGGGTGATGCAACCTTTGATCCGCGGTCTGAAGTCAAGAACAACGGTAATAAAACAGGTTCATACGATGTAAAGACCAAACAGCTTACTTGGACAGTAAGAGCCAACTATAATAAACGGGAGCTGGCTGCAGGAGCTACGCTGGTGGATACGATTCCCGCAGGTCAGAAAGCAACTAGCGTTACTGCAGTAGTGTATAAATTTGATTATGCTGCGGATGGAATCCCTGTTAAAGGTGCTTTGATAGACGCTTCGAAATACGATTTGACTGTCACAGACAAGCAACTTACAGTGAAATTCAAAGAGCAGGTTGATTATGCCTTCCAGGTGGTCTTCAGTACAGAGTTCATTGATGGTGATGTTAATAAAGGTACAGTTAAGAATACAGCCACCTTATATGACAAGGACAACGAACCGGTTTCTAAGCCTCTGGAAGCCACAGTAACGATTCCTAAGGGTGGAGAATATGTCGCCAAAGGGTTTACACAGGATAACAATGATCAGACTCTTCTGAACTGGAAAGTGGTCATCAACGCCAACCAGTCCGTTGTCAAAAACGTTAAACTGGTAGATGATCCTAGCTCGAATCAGGTGCTGCTGCCGGACAGCTTCCATCTCTTTGAAACGACTGTTGATCAGAATGGGAATGCAGGAACCCCGGGGAATGAACTGAAGAAGGATGTAGATTATACGCTTACTTTCAAAACCGGCACTGACGGTAAAGAAAGCTTCGAGCTTGTCTTCCTGAACCCGAACCCGATCAGCAAGCCGTACATTCTGGCTTATCAGACTGTCGTCACTGAAGCCGGAAATAATGTACAAGTGAAAAACGCTATATCGTTTAGCGGCGACGGTGTAAATCGGATTACAAAACCTATTACATCTGACAAGAGCATTCAAATTGTAGACACCTCCGGTACAGGTAGTGGTGTAAAAGGTTCGCTAATTGTAACCAAGACGAATCAGGCCGGCGATGAGAAGCTTAAAGGCGCTGAGTTCGCACTCTCACGGGTGATTGGAACTGAACTGAAGGAGACTCAAAAACAGACTTCTGCAGCAGACGGAACCCTGACTTTCACAAATCTTAAGGCTGGTAAATATGTACTAAAAGAAACTAAAGCTCCGGCAGGCTATTCGCTGGACAGCTCAGAGATTAAGGTGACAATCAATTCGTCTACGGCCGTACAGCTAACCGTCAAGAATGATTTCTTCGGTTCACTCAAGCTGACCAAGTTGGATGTGAATGATTCCTCCAAGAAGCTGGAAGGCGCAGTATTCGAACTGTACGACTCCAAGAACGCACTGGTGGGAACGAAAACAACCGATGCGAATGGTGAGCTGAAATTCACTAAGCTTAAGGGCGGGGAGTATACCCTGAAGGAGAAAACCGCTCCTGCCGGTTATATCCTGGATACCAAAGTCATTAATGTTACCATTGATCCATCACAAGAGAAAACTGTTACAGTAACTAACGCACTGATTCCTGCCGAAGTCTTCGGCTCGCTCAAGTTGACTAAGGTTGCGGAGCAGGATGCCAGCAAGAAGCTTAAAGACGCAGAGTTCGGACTGTATGATTCCGCCAAGAAGCTGGTGGCAAGCGGTAAAACAGACGCAGACGGCGTATTGGAATTCAAATCGCTGAAGCTCGGAACATACACACTGAAGGAGCTTGCTGCTCCGGCTGGTTATGTGCTGGATGCAACAGAGCACACCGTAACCATTGATTCAGGCGTACAAAAAGTACTTTTACCAATCACGAACAAACTGATTCCAGTCGAAGTCCTCGGTTCGCTCAAAGTGACGAAGGTTGCTGGTGAGGATACGAACAAGAAGCTGGAAGGTGCAGAGTTCGGACTGTATGATTCCGCTAAGAAATTAGTGGCAAGTGGTAAAACAGACACTAACGGCGTATTGGAATTCAAATCGCTGAAGCTGGGAACATACACACTGAAGGAGCTTGCTGCTCCGGCTGGTTATGTGCTGGATGCAACAGAGCACACCGTAACCATTGATTCAGGCGTACAGAAGGTATTGGCCCCAATCACGAACAAACTGATTCCTGTTGAAATCCTCGGCTCACTCAAAGTAACGAAGGTTGCTGGGGAGGATACGAACAAAAAGCTTGCAGGAGCAGAGTTCGGACTGTATGATTCCGCCAAGAAATTGGTGGTAAGCGGAAAAACAGATGCAAATGGTGAACTGGTATTCACATCTCTGAAGCTGGGGAATTATATTCTGAAGGAAATTACAGCTCCGGAAGGTTATGTTCTGAGCACAACAGAGCATTCTGTAACGATTGATTCCGGCGTGCAAAAGGTGCTGTTACCAATTACTAACCAAAAAATAACGACACCGCCGACAGAACAACCAGCGACACCAACACCAACACCGACGCCAGTTACAGTACCAACATCAACACCAGTACCAACATCACCGCCGGTGTACTATACACCGACACCTGAACCATCAAGCATTCCTGGAGTTATCGGTACACCAACGCCGACACCATCGGTAACGCCAGCGCCAACGGGGACTCCGGCTGCTTCAAGTACGCCAGGAGTAACGGCAACACCACAGGTGACGCCAGCAGCAACACCGGCCCAGCCTGGAACGGTTAGCACTCCAACGCCGCAAGCCACACAGGTGACTACGATTGAAGAAGTGCCTATCGACGGCGAGATCCCGCTGGGAGGTATTCCTAGCATCGGCGAACAGCCGGCGCATGGTACGGTAACTATTACACCGGATGGCAAATGGACGTATACTCCTGATCCAGGCTACACCGGCAAGGATAAATTCACGATTGTCATAACAGATGAAGACGGCAATGAGGAAGAGATTACAATTGAAGTTGGCGTCGATGAAGTGCCTAAGGGCACGGTTACAGAACCAACTGACAAAGGCAACAACAGCGGACTTCCCGGCAAGCTTCCACAGACCGGAGAAGAAAGTCCTCTCCCGCTGTATCTGACTGGCGGCGGATTGATTATTCTGGGAGCGGTACTGGCCAGAAGATTCAATGCCCGCAAGAAGATGTAGGAAAGTACAACTCATCAAGCATTAACAAGCTAATATGGCAGTATACAGAAAGACACCCGCAGCCTGCTGCGGGTGTCTTTCCTTTTAGAAATATAAAGGCGCTGAAATAAAACCGTCCTTACAAAGGACAGCATAGTCGTTTCTATTGACGAAGGATTACATGCTTCTGAGGTTAAGATGCTTCCATTCCTCATACCAGCGCTTAATACTCGCGGGCGGCTTCACGCCGAGTTCCCGCTTCAGTAAATCCGTCAGAGTATGATATTGTTCCTCTACCGCTGAACGCTCCCCAATGCTGTCGTAGACCTTCATCAGCCCGAGATGCCCCTGTTCAAAATAAGGCTGGAGCTGCACCACTCTTTGGTACACAGTCACCGCTTCCGGTATCCGTCCGCTGCTGACATAGAATTCGGCGATATTCATTGCGTGATGCAGCCAGATGGTCCGCAGACGCTGCCGTTCCCCTTCCGCCCAGAGGTAATCGTAATCGTTCAGATAGTCGCCCGAATAGAAATCGAACAACCGCTGATGCTCCTCATAGTTGTCCTTATTGATGGCATCTTGAGTCAGAATGCCCTTCTCCCATTCGTAGCTGTCTATCAGCAGGCTGCCGGTCTCCAGGGTGTAGCCTTCTCCTCCGCTGGCATTGCTGATCTGCAGATCGATTCCGGCCTGCTTCAGGCATTGCCGAACCTGATAAATCGTTGTATAAAGATGAGTGGAGGCCTTCTTGAGATTGAAATCGGGCCACAGCAGATCGGTTAGGGTATCTTTGCTTACGAACCGGTTGCGGTTATGAAATAAATAAGCAAATAATTCCTGTGCCTTGGAGGTGCGCCAGCGGATATTGGGCAGCGGCTGGCCGCTGCGTTCGAATCTTAAGGACTGGAAGCTGCGGATCATGACGGTCTGGTCAGGCTTGCGGGCATCCTCCTGTGCCTGGCTGACACGCTCCTCCAGCCGCTCGATGGTCTTCAGCAGACGGCCACGCTGTACAGGCTTAAGAACATAATCAAGCGCATACAGCTCGAACGCCTCGATGGCGTAGCTGTTATGGGCAGTCACAAATACGATGCTTGCCTGCGGGCACAGCCTTTGCATAGCCTCCGCAGCCTGGACGCCATTCATCTCAGGCATATCAATGTCGAGGAAAATCACATCAGGGCGTAGCAGCGGCACTGCATTAACCGCCTCGGAGGGATCTGTAAATATAGCGATTACATTTATAGTTGTCAGTTCCTCCAGCATCATTTTCAGCTTCATAAGAGCAAGCCGTTCATCATCTACCAGCAAGGCCTGAATCATGTCTATCCCACCACTTCATTAAGGAATGTTGTCTTGTCATAGGCTGTTTAAGGATAATTCGACAAGGATGCGGGTTATCCTCCCTCTGAGGTTGCACTTGAGGCTGATTTTGAATAGAAATGCTGCTATTCTAAAATAATTTAAAAAACTATGCAGGGGAACCTTAAAGCCAGACGTCTAACGTTATGTAGCTGAAGGAGGGAAGAAAGACTTGGAAGAGACGGAGTGGATCAGTGCTGTGCTAAGCGGGGAGCATCAGGCCTTCGGGAATCTGGTGAACCGTTATCAAGGCATGGTATATAGCGTATGTATCAAAATTACAGGAGAAGCCGAGTCTGCCAAGGATATGGCTCAGGAAGTCTTCATCAAAGCCTATAAAGCCCTTCCCACCTTCAGAGGACAATCTTCCTTCTCCACCTGGCTGTACCGGATTGCTTACCGCACCTGTCTGGACTGGAAACGGGCCAATGACCGGGAATGGCGGCACCGGAGTGCAGCAGATTACACAGAGAATGACTGGGTGACTTCACAGACACCTGAACAGGCAGTGCTTCGCAAGGAGGCTTCCCGGGAGCTGGGTGAGAACCTGAATAGTCTGGCGGAACCGTACCGGTCGGTTGTGCAACTGTACTATTTTCAGCGCCACTCCTATCAGGAGATCGCGGAGCAAAAAGGAATTTCGGTTAAAACGGTTGAATCGCAGCTCTATCGGGCCAGACAGATGATGCGCAAAAGCGGGGAGGAATGGCGATGAATTGTTCAACAGTAAAAGAGTGGATGCCGCATTATATAGATGGACAGTTGTCACCTGAGGCCCAGCAGGCGATCTATCTGCATACCCAGACCTGTCCCGGCTGCGCGGAATGGCTGGAGGAGGCGCGGGAGCTTGCGGCGATGTGGAGCGAGATGGAAGCCGGGCTGGATCTTAACGGGCAGGAGCCCGTGTTGCCGCATGACTTCCCTGATTTGACCGGGGATGTTATGGCAAGGATCGGCCAGTTGGAGAATGGACGCAGAGAACGGATCGTGAAACCAACCATGTCCAGACGGCGTACGGCCCGGGGTACATCCTGGATGCATTACGGCGTGGCGGTCGGTCTGACGTTTCTCCTGCTGCAGCTTGGCGTATTTGAGAATTTGGCCTATGGCATCACTGAAATCAACGGGCATATGTCCACATCGGTCAGCTCCTGGTTCGGCCCGTAAGGTAACAATAAATAAATCCATAGCGGCTTCGCCGGTTATCTAATTTATTTCGACAAAACTTTTGGGAGGGTAACATATGATTAAGAAAAGACGCTGGCTCACGTTTCTCCTGGCTATGGTTCCAGGACTGGGCCACATGTATCTGGGCTTTAAAAAAATGGGCCTGGAGTATATGATTGGAGCATCGCTCTGTATTATATTCATTCCGTCCATGCCCGCCGTGTTTCCATTCGCGCTTGCTGCGCTCTGGTTCTATCAATTATTCGATGCGCTGCAAAAGGCGGCTTGGATGAAGGTGTCGGCTGCCGAGCATGAGCGGATGATGTTCCATCCGGATAGCTTTGGAGCGCCCTGGTCGATGGGGATGTCTGCGCCCCCGATGTACCCGCATGATGATGTGAATCCGGTGTGGGTCGGTATAGGGTGTGTTATCGCGGGCATCCTGCTGCTGCTCATCACTGCATTTCCCTCTCTGTGGGAGATGCTGAGCGATATGAACATCGGAGCGATTCTGCTGTCGCTTGCCCTGATCGGGTATGGATTCAGAATGCTGAAGAATAATTCAAAAGTATAGTGAAATGGGGAATTGAAGGATGGGGAGATGGAAAATCGGCAGCTTTACCGCCGCAATAGGGTGCATAATAGTAGGAGTTATTGTAGTCATGGCTCAATATGGTGTAATCACGTACGATGTGCTGGGTTATATCTGGCCGGCCCTGCTTATCCTGTTCGGCCTGGAGATGCTGCTTAGGCTCTTCATTAAATCTGATGTCAAAAGCCGCGTAAGCGGCTGGGCCATTCTGCTGATCATTGTGCTTATCGCGGCAAGCGGGGCACAGACGGTGCTGGTCGGAGGATCGCTGAGCAGTATCTTCGGCAATACCAAGCTGGTGCCGGTGAATGGGAAGGTAGAAGTGCAACAGGATATTAAGAATGTGCGGATTGATCTGCCCCAAGGCAAGGTTAAGCTCCAGGGTGTGGATGGGAACACGCTGACGTATGAAGGAAAGCTGGAGCTGCCGGGCAATACAGACAATGAAGCGGCAAGTGCTCTGGAGCGTAAATGGAAGGTGACAACCGAGGGCGACACGCTTGTGATGGAGCTGGAGGGAGATTCAGGCTGGCTCTCCAATATCCAGATCGGCTTTAATAACAATGCGCCATATCTGAATGTCGGCATTCCGCAGAATCTGGCCGCTCAGGTAGAGACCAGTGACGGTTCCATCGAAGCCGGGGGACTGGCCGCAGGCATTAATGTGGATACGAGCAACGGAACGATGGATATTCATGATGTCTCCGGAGGTGTGAAGGCTCATAGCAGCAACGGCACGCTGACGGTAAAGAATGTACAGGGCGGAGCAGACCTGGTTAGCTCGAACGGTGCGATTACGCTGGGGAATATTGACGGCGCGGTGTCGGCCAGTAGCAGCAACGGCAAGATTACAGTCAATTCGGCAATCACAGGTGCATGGGAGCTGAAATCGAGCAACGGCAAGATTGTCTTGGGTCTTCCGGCGGTAACGGATGCCAAGATTACGGCAGATACCACTAACGGATCGCTTAAAGGCAACGTGGACTGGGGCGGCGGCGATGAGGACCATGGAACGGCTGTACTTGGAAAAGGCACCCATGAGGTCACCTTGTCCACGAGCAATGGTTCTATAACAGTGGATACGGCGCAATAAAGGACATAGAAGCATAAAGAGCTGTTCACCGGATATGTTATGCCGGTGAACAGCTCTTTATTGTTAGAGAAGAAATGATATCGGGAGGTTATGCGGGCTGCAGCCAGTTAGTCCTGATTACCATGCATAAGCCTTCGGAGCCGCACCGCCGGGTCCGGGGAAAATCTCGTCCAGACGCTTCAGCACGGATTCGTCCAGGACGACCTCCAGGCTGCGCAGCGCGCTCTCGAACTGCTCCAGCGTACGCGGTCCGATGATTGGAGCTGTTACGGCAGGGTTGGCCAGCAGCCAGGCCAGAGCGATATTATCCTGCGGCTCGCCCAGCTCCAGACTCAGCTCCGCAAAGGCTTCAAGCTGCTTCTTGTGCTGCTCCACACGCTCCGCGTTGCCGCCGCTGCGGCTGCCCTCGATCTTCTTCAGCGCATTGCGTCCCAGCAGCCCTCCGTCAAGCGGACTCCACGGAATAATGCCGAGGCCCAGATGCTGCGCGGCGGGCAGAACCTCAAGCTCCGGCAGACGGCAGGTCAGGCTGTATTTATGCTGCTCGGATACCAGTCCAAGGAACCCGCGGGCCTTCGCTTCCTGCTGGGCAACGGCAATATCCCAGCCGGCGAAGTTGCTGGAGCCGGTGTAGCCGATCTTGCCTTGGCTGACTGCAAGCTCAAAGGCGCCCCACAGCTCGTCCCAGGACACGTTACGGTCGATATGGTGCATCTGGTAGAGTTCGATGTGATCGGTCTGCAGACGCTGCAGGGAGCCCTCCAGATGGCGGCGGATAATGTAGGAGGAGAGGCCGCCTTCATCATTGGGTCCATCCAGCTTGTCACTCATCGCCCCGTAGACCTTGGTCGCCAGGACAACCTTCTCACGGCGTCCGCCGCCCTGCTTGAACCAGCGGCCGATAATAGTCTCGGTCAGACCCGAGTTCTCACCCCATCCGTACACATTGGCGGTATCAAAAAACTGGACTCCCGCATCCAGCGCCGCATCCATAATCCGGAAGGCTTCCTTCTCGTCGGTGATGGGACCGAAGTTCATCGTTCCCAGACAGAGGCGGCTTACCTTCATACCAGACTTGCCAAGCTTCGCGTATTGCATCTTAAGATCACTCCTCTTCCATATGATTAGAGATCCGATAATTTCACCTGCCCATTAATTGTAATCAATTGGCGGGACAAGGGCAAATTAGGGATATGTCTCACTTATAGGCTATATCTATGAACGTGATAGAATCTATATCTTTGTCCTTTGTCCTTCGTTATGATACAACAATATACAGAAGAACTATGTCTGCGACCAGCAGGACTACCTAAGGAGTGACAGGAATGAGCGAGGTCAAAAAAATCGCCGTAATTGCCGGGGACGGTATCGGACCTGAAGTTGTGGCGGAAGCGGAAAAGGTATTGAAAAGAACGGAAGAGCTGTTCGGGTATACATTTGAAACAGAGCATGCCCTGTTCGGCGGAATCGCCATTGATGAACGCGGAACTCCGCTGCCTGAGGATACGCTTGCAATCTGCCGCAGCGCCGATGCTGTATTGCTTGGAGCCGTAGGCGGACCGAAATGGGATAACAATCCGAAGGAGCTGCGTCCGGAGACCGGACTGCTCGGTATCCGCAAGGCGCTTGGCCTATTCTCCAATCTGCGTCCGGCGGTGGTCTTCGATTGTCTGAAGGATGCTTCGACGCTGAAGCCGGAGGTTCTGGAAGGCACAGACCTGATGGTCGTGCGTGAACTGACAGGCGGGATCTACTTCGGGGACAAGCTGCGCCGTCAAGGTGAGCATGGGGAAGAAGCGGTAGATACTTGTGTCTACAACGTCACTGAAGTGGAGCGGATCGTACGCCAGGCGTTCGAGATTGCCGGGAAGCGCCGGGGCAAGCTGGCGAGTGTCGACAAAGCCAACGTCCTGGAGACCTCCCGTCTGTGGCGTGAAGTGGTGAACAGACTGGCACCGGAATATCCGCAGGTTGAAGTTGAGCATGTGCTGGTGGATAACTGTGCGATGCAGCTGCTGCGCCGTCCTTCGAGCTTCGATGTCATCGTGACCGAGAATATGTTCGGTGATATCCTGAGCGATGAAGCAGCGATGCTGACAGGCTCCATTGGTATGCTGGCCTCCGCTTCACTGGGAGAAGGCAGCTACGGCCTCTATGAGCCGGTTCACGGCTCCGCGCCTGATATTGCCGGACAGGGGCTGGCGAACCCGATCGCTACGATCCTGTCGCTTGCACTGATGTTCCGCATGACCTTCGGCTACGAGAATGCAGCCGCTGCCATTGAAGCCGCAGTTGCGGAGGTACTGGATGCCGGTCACCGGACGAGCGATATCGCAGTGGATAAGAGCAAGGCGATCAGCACCACAGAGATGGGTGACCTGATTGTAGCCGCTATCCGCACAGCCTAGTTCTACCACATGTATCCCTTTTGACGCAGAACAAGTGGAAACGGCTTTGCCGTCCTTTTAAGGACGGTACCGTTTCAGCGAGAAATAGAAGGAGAACGTATAGCGTGAAACCTATACGTTCTTCTATTTTGAAGAAAAACTTCACAAAATGTTGCTTATTTATAATTATTATAAAAAAGTAATCAATGTAATATTGACTTTGATTTTGTACGATGATAACATTTGGTCTGTACCCGTAAGAATGTAACCATCCAATAAAATCAAGAAAAGCATATTGCATCCGGCAACGGTCCGGTAGCTGTTTTTCTTACATAATCAAAAGGAGGATTTAAGCAATGGCAGAACGTTTGGTAGGTAAACCCGCTCCTGACTTCTTCATGGAGACAGTAACAGGCGACGGTAAGGATTTCGGTAAGGTAAGCTTGTCCGACTATCGCGGCAAATGGCTTGTATTCTTCTTCTATCCGCTTGATTTCACCTTCGTATGTCCAACTGAAATCACAGCCCTGAGTGATGCTGCTGCTGATTTCGCAGAGCTTGATACAGAAATTCTAGGTGTGAGCATCGACTCGATCCATAGCCACAAGGCTTGGTTGTCTACACCTAAGGATATGAACGGTCTTGGCCAGATCAACTTCCCGCTGGCTTCTGATATCACGAAGAAGGTTGCCAGCGATTATGGCGTCCTGATTGAAGAAGAAGGCATTGCGCTGCGCGGACTGTTCATCATCGATCCTGAAGGTGAACTGAAGTATCAGGTTGTTAACCATAACGATGTGGGCCGCAGCGTTGAAGAGACATTGCGTGTGCTACAGGCTCTCCAATCCGGCGGGCTGTGCGCTATGAACTGGAAGCCAGGCGACAAGAACCTGTAAGCTTCAAGGCCTCATGAGCCGCGATCTTTGATATACTAAAAGGACCTCCTTGCGGGAAGATTTATTCCCTTCAAGGAGGTTTTTTGCAAAAAGATAAGAATGTATATGCTGAAACGGTACCGTCCTTTAAAAGGACGGCAAAGCCGTTTCCACTTGAGATATGGACAGACGTTTGAAAATGGGCATAAAGGTTAATATATAGCGTGTAAGGAGAGGAATCTCTCCCGCTGTTTTGTAATATACTAATAGGAAATCAACGACAACACTCAAGGAGGGTGAACAAAAATGAGCTTTTGCTGTGGAGCGAGTATGGTTGGAACGAAGGGAACCCTAAAGCATTATCGCACGCAAGTCCATAATGTTCCCCTGCTTTTTTGTCCGGTATGCCACCGGGTAGAGGTACATTACAAAGTCGAGAATGAATATGAAATTCTGGCGGAATATGCTCATGGCGACGGCGTCACGGATGTGGATTTCCAGGATTATGTGATGGAGGAAGAGGAAGCGATCTTCGAGAACGTCATCAATATGGAGAGCGAGGACCCGCTCGCGATCATACGCAGCCAGATCGATATGTCGCTGGACTTGCTGGCGGTTGCCAAACAGATCGGCGACTCCAAATGGGAACGTGAGCTGAAGAAGCGTCTGGCTGTCATGAGCCAGCGGCGTCACCGGCTCCAGCAGAAGGCTTGATATCTGTCTGGATCTGCCACCATCATGTTATAAATCAGTGAGCTCCCGCCGCCTGGCGGGGGCTCTTTTCAATGTATTTGCAGGAAATAAATCATTCCCCTCCTACTTAAATGTGTCTTTAGAATCATTTTAGGAATATTTTTGCCATTCGACAGATTCTCTGATTGCGTTGTCTTCTTCTCTTGGATATGATTGGAATATAGTTGAAACGGTTGGATAATACAATACGATTTTCGAATGTTCTGGCGGCTTCGTCATATACTCAGATACATAGTAATTTGATGTCGCTTAAGCGTCTTCGTCAATTGCAGTAAAAGGGGGAACTTCGTATCGTGATAAGCCAATATCAGGAAAGCTTGCTATTATCGGCAAGAACGTTTCAAACTGGTCCGATGGATACCACATTTGAGGATGTGCTGGAGCACATCGACAGCGGGATTCTGCTTTTTGATGATGAGGGTGTGCTGACTTTCGTCAACAAGCAGATGTACGGCATTCTGGAGCTTAACCGTCACTCTCTTCTGGGCTGCACCTTGCATCATCTGTTATCCCATATTCAGCTCAGCCGCTTCAAGAAGAAGCAGGTGCTCAGGAGTTACCGTGAAATGGTGCTCAAAGGTAAGCCAAGCTATGAATTCGTGGATGAATATGGACGGTACTGGCGCGCAACCCTGTCCAGCGGAGAGGAGATGAAGGGCAGCTACCTGTTCACATTCAAAGAGATCTCCGACTACAAGCTGATTGAACAGACGGCCTACCAGAACGACAGCCTGGCCATGCTGGGCCGGTTATCGGCCTCCATTGCCCACGAGATCCGCAATCCCCTGACAGCTATCCGGGGGTTCATACAATTGCTTCATCCCCATCTGCATCTGCTTGGCAAAGAAGAATATGCGAAGATTATATTAGCGGAGATTGACCGTGCCAATGACATTATTCATGAATTTCTGACTTCCTCCAAGCCTTCTGTGCCGCAGATCAGCATGATTCGTGTCTCTGCCTTGCTGAAGGAAGTGGTCCTGCTGACAGAGAGCGAGGCGCTGATGAAGGGCTGCCAGATCAACTTGCAGGTGCTCCAGGAGGACCTGGTCATCTCAGGGGATATTAAGCAAATGAAGCAGGTTGTGCTGAATATGATCAGAAATGCGATGGAAGCGATCTCGGAGCGGGTGGATGATTCTGTAGGTCGGATTGAGGTAGGCGCACGTAAAGAAGGAACAGAGGTGCGCATCTTCATCTCTGACAACGGCAAGGGAATGGATATCTGCACACTTGACAGACTATTCAATCCGTTCTTCACCACGAAGGAGAATGGGACGGGACTCGGACTTTCCGTCAGTGACCGGATCATCAAGAATCATGGCGGCTGCATCTCGGTCAGCAGCCGGCTGAATGAAGGAACCCGGTTCGTCATTTCGCTTCCGCTTACTCATTAATGCTATCTTAAGCCCATTGTTCTCGGTGGAGGGCCTACGGGTTATAATCAATATGCAAGGGCTGATTCCTGCAATGCACGAACAAGTGCGGGAGATCAGCCTTATCTGCGTTAGTGGTGTATTTGTTAATAGTGTAGGGCAACCAGGATGCGGAGGGATGGAGCTTGATCTTTGAATGGAGCAGTGATGCCGGTGAAGCTTCGCCGCAAGGAGATGCTGTATGTCTAATCATCTCAGAGGCACAGGCACAGGGAGAGGGACTTCCGGCGGATTGGGCCGCGAGAGTCCGCCTATTGTCCGCAGCGGGCCTGTTCAGCGGCAAGCAGGGGCAAGTGTATATCCTGCCCGTAATGGAGCGGCCTGAGCAGCCTGTGGTCATTCTGGCCGGAGGCGGAAAGGGCCAGATGGGGATGCACGAGCTGCGGCAGCTGATGGCGCAGACTGCCAAGGCGGCTTACAGGCTGAAGGCCGCTGCGCTGGTTGTGCAGATACCGGCGGTACCGGGCGGGCTGAGCGGGGCGCTGAAGGCGGAGCATGCCGGCCAGGCCATCGCGGAAGGGCTGGTTCTGGGATCGTACCGCAGAAGACAATATAAGCTGGACCAGGCAGCCTATGCGGGTATAGATACGGTACATCTGCGTACGGAAGGCAAGAGCGAGGCAGCAGAAAAGGAAGCCTGGAGACAGGGCATCAAGCGGGGGAAGGCTTTCGGGGAGGCTGCCAACCTTGCCCGTGAGCTGACCAACCGTCCGGGGAATCTGCTGACTCCTTCGGGGCTTGCAGTGGCTGCTATAGAAATCGCTGAACGGCACGGGCTTCCGGCTGAAGTGCTGGATGAACGGGAGCTTGCGCTTAAGGGAATGGGCGGCTTGCTTGCAGTCGGCAGCGGCAGTGTGAATCCTCCCCGCATGATTGTTATCCGCTATCAGGGGACGAATCAATGGGAGAACGCAGTGGGCTTGGTCGGCAAAGGAATCACTTTCGATACCGGGGGCATCTCCCTGAAACGGGCACAAGGCATGGAGAGCATGTTCAGTGACATGGCCGGGGCCGCAGCCGTTCTGGCGGTTATGGATGCGCTGGGGCATTTGCGTCCCAAGGTCAATGTGGTCATGCTGATTCCGGCGGCAGAGAATATGCCGGCCGCGAATGCTTTTAAACCGGGCGATATCATTACTACCCTCAGTGGAAGAACGGTCGAAATCATCAATACGGATGCGGAGGGGCGGATCATTCTGGGAGATGCGCTTACCTATGCCCGGGAATGGGGCGCACAGCGGATCATTGACGTAGCCACGCTGACAGGAGCTGTGGTGTCGATTCTGGGAGATGTGGCTACAGGGGCAGTAACGAATGATCAAGCATTCCTGGAAGAGCTTCTGGCAGCCTCAAGGCTGTCAGGAGAGCACATCTGGCCGTTGCCTGTCTATCCTGAATTCCGGGAGCTGCTGACAAGCGAGGTTGCGGATCTCCGCAATGCTGCCGGACGATATGGAGCTGCCAGCACGGCGGGGCTGTTCATCGGAGAATTCGCCGGGGGATCGCCGTGGGTGCATCTGGATATTGCAGGGACTGCTTTTCTGTCTGCGGAACGGGGTGTGAATCCTAAGGGCGCCACGGGCGTAATGGTCCGCACCTTGCTGGAATATCTGCTGAGCGCTGCGGCTGAACCGGATTACCGCTCCCCTGAAGCCTAACCCGAATCGTCCTAATAGACAAAGAGCCGCAGATTCTCAGTTTCCTGAGACCTGCGGCTCTTTGTTCATTTGGAATCCTGCTTCTCATAACTGCGGGGATAGCAGCCTATTTACGGGCCTTCATCTGGGCAGTCAGGGATTGGACGCCATTCATAATCTTATCCCGTGTATTCTTATTCTTCAGCAAGTAGGCGGCTCCCAAGGCTACCGTTGTAAACAAAGTCTTCTTGGTGTTCATGGTGATTCCTCCTTGGCAATAGTCTGGTTGTTAAAAGCTTATAACTAACATACCCGCATGCCAAGGTTTCTAAACGAAAGAATATGAAGTCTGTATCCGCTAGAACTGCATCCTAGCGCTTGCTGCCCAGTGAAGCACTGCCGCAGGACAGAGGTGAATCCATCGCTGCTGCGGGGCAGGTCTTGCCCTTGTCACAGCCCGCACAGGCCCCCTGCTTGCCCTTCTGCACATGGCGGTAGATCATCCAGCCGGAATATCCGAATATTAGCGCCACAATCACAATATTAACGATCATTGCTGTCATCGCTTCCTCTCTTAATAACTTGGACTTGCTGCGGGGCTACGACCATCCGAGCAAACGTCCTCCTTGATAGATCACCAGTGACACGGTATATGCCAATATCAGAGAGTAACCCATGGAGAAGAATGTCCATTTCCAGGACGCAGTCTCTTTCTTGATAACGCCGACAGTGGCCAGGCAAGGAATGTAGAGCAGGATAAAGGCCATGAAGCTGATCGAGCTAAGCGGTGTAAAGACTGAAGCAATCTGGCCTTCCAGCCCTGCTGCATCCGGGGCATGGTAGATGATGTTCATGGTGGAGACCACAACCTCTTTGGCGAGGAAGCCGGGCACCAGAGTAGATCCCGCCTGCCATGTTCCGAAGCCGAGCGGCTGCAGCAGCGGGGCAATGAAGCCGCCGAATTTGGCCAGGAAGGAGTGATCCATGTCCACATTGAGGCCGCCAGGACCAGCGTAGGACATCAGCCAGATCAGGACCGAGCCGGCCAGGATGATGGTCCCTGCTTTGCGCAGGAAGCCCTTGCCCTTCTCCCAGGTGCTGCGGCTCAGTGTCTTGAGCTGCGGCATCCGGTAGGGAGGCAGCTCGATAATGAAGATAGACGTCTCATTCTTGAACAGATGCTTGGAGAAGAACTTACACAGAATCAGGGCGAATACAACACCCATCACATACATAGAGAGCACAGCTGTGGCCTGCTGGGCAGGGAAGAAGACCGCTGCGAACAGCAGATAGACCGGAAGCCGGGCAGAACAGGACATCAGCGGCATGAGCAGTGTCGTCAGCAGCCGGTCCTTGGGCTGTTCAATGCTCCTTGCAGCCATAATCGCAGGTACGTTGCAGCCGAAGCCGATAATGAACGGAATGAAGGCCTTGCCATTCAGTCCCATCCGTTCCATCGTGCTGTCCATCAGCAGGCAGACACGGGCCATATACCCGGAATCTTCCAGGAAGGAGATCATCAGGAACAGGATGAATATCTGTGGAACAAATACGAGCACGCCGCCCACACCGCCGATGAGACCATCAACGATCAGTGCGTGCGTGAATTCCGAAGCCCCGATGGCCCCCAGCAGCGAATTCGTCCAATCGCTGAGCTGACCGCCGATGAAGCCATCCAAGAGATCTGACAACGGTCCGCCAATCCAGTCAAAGGTAGTTTTGAACATCGCATACATAAACAGGACGAACAGGGGCAGTCCGAGAAAACGGTGGGTAAGGATGGAATCCAGACGTTCGGTCAGATTATGCGGTTTTTGCAGGGTGGAGTCTATAGCTTCAGCGCACACCTTGCGGATGTAGTCCATGCGGACCGAGCGAATCCACTGGGGAAGAGTGAGTGCAAGCTTCTCCTGCTGCAGCCGGGTCTGAGCGGTGTCTGCAATCAGCAGCAAGCCGGAAATATCCATCCGCTTCTTAAGCAGCTCCAGGATTACGGGGTTCTGCTCCAGCAGCTGGAGAGCAACCCAGCGGAGATTAGGCAGACCAGAGATCTTGTGCAAATGTGTAACAATGGAGGCTATGGCTTCTTCAGCGAGTTCGCCATAATTCAACTGGAAGGTAACAGGCGGGATATGGGAAGGCTGCTCCAGCACGCTAAGCACCTGACCGGTTCCTTTGCCTGTCCGGGCAATCAGCGGCAGCACGGGAATACCGAGCTGTTCCGTAAGAATGTCGGGGTTCACCTGAATGCCGCGCGCCTTGGCGACATCGGTCATATTCAGTCCGAGGATCGTCGGCTTGCCATACTCCAGCAGCTGCAGGGTAAGCAGCAGGTTCCGTTCCAGCTGCGAGGCATCGACAATATTGATAAGTGCTTCAGGGCTTTCTTCGATCAGATATTGTGCGGCTACGCCCTCATCACGCGAGAGGGGGTGAAGGGAGTAGATTCCCGGCAGATCGATGAGCTTCCCGGCTCCGTTCTTCAGACTGCCGATTTTTTTCTCAACCGTAACGCCTGCCCAGTTCCCCACATATTCATAGGAGGAAGTCAGGGTATTGAACAGCGAGGTTTTCCCGGTGTTGGGGTTCCCCACAAGTGCGATAGAGCTCATGAGACCTTCACCTCTATCATAGATGCTTCCTTCCGCCGGATAGCAAATAGCTGACCGTTGCATTCAAGCGTAATCGGACCCATGAACGGCCCTTTGCCCTTGAGACGGATCATTACACCCTCAGATACTCCCAGATCTGCTAGCCGGCGGCGCAAGATAGGGTTCATGCCTTCGATTCTTTGAATGGAGCCGGTAGAGCCTGGTTGCAAACGCAGCAAGGAGCAGGATGTTAGAGCCATTGTTATCCCTCCGAAAGAGACTGATAATCAATCTCAATGATTTCTTGTAATGTAGCATTTTACTTCCATTTATTCTGTGATTAATGTCATTGTTTCTGTTCGCGAAAATCGATATGAAGATTACTGAAATTTTCTTTACAATATCTTCTTCATTAAAGTATGATTGAACGATAATATAAGCATAGTACTAAAGAGATACCCCGAAGGGAGAACAGATTGTGAAGACTAATCATAGTAAAATTGTCGATTGTACCATCCGTGATGGGGGATTGGTAAATAACTGGGATTTCAGTATTGAATTTGTTCAGAAATTATATGCCGGACTGAATGAAGCCGGTGTTGATTATATGGAAATCGGATATAAGAACTCGCCGAAGCTGCTCAAAGGGGCAGAGGGTGCAGGCCCTTGGCGCTTTTTGAATGATGACTTCCTGCGCAAGGTCATTCCGCAAAAGGGGCATACGAAGCTGTCGGCTCTGGTCGATATCGGCCGGGTGGACGAGAATGATATTCTGCCACGCAGCGAGAGCATGCTTGATCTGATCCGTGTGGCTTGTTATAGCAAGGATGTGGACAAGGCCCTTCAGCTGGTGCAGACATTCCATGACCTGGGCTATGAGACGACCATTAATATTATGGCCCTGTCCAATGTGATGGAGAATGAGCTGCTGGAAGCCTTCGAGCAGATCCGCGAGAGCGTGGTTGATGTGGTCTATATCGTGGATTCTTACGGCAGCCTGGATCATAATGACTTTCATTACCTGGTAGAGAAGTTCAAGACACATCTGCCGGAGAAGCGGCTTGGTGTGCATACCCACAACAATCTTCAACTGGCCTTCTCCAATACGCTGATTGCAGCTGAGAAGGGGGTAGAGCTGCTGGATGCTTCCTGTTATGGAATGGGCCGCGCCGCAGGCAACTGTCCTACAGAGCTGCTGGTTACCCATCTGAAGAATACGAATTATACGCTCCGGCCTGTTCTGGATATCGTTGAGAACCTGATGATCCCTCTGCGGGAGAAGGAAGAGTGGGGCTATATCATTCCGTATATGATTACAGGAACGCTGGACGAGCATCCCCGCTCGGCAATGGCGCTGCGATCTTCGGCCGATAAAGATAAGGCGGTTGACTTCTACGACACACTGACAACACCCGAGGTCAATTTCGGGGACAAATAACCGTCTGGAAGGAGAAAGCACTGGCCTCTGTTTGTAGGCAGGTGCTTTTTTTCTGCCGAAGCGGCTTCCTTGCAATATTAGTAGGTGAACAATGTAACTTTACGGAGCTGTCTGGCCGATATTTATACATAGGACATCATACACATCCATCTGACTTTATAGATATTATTTTTAGACGCGAGGGACTTATGAGACAAGAAGAGAGAAAGACGATTCATGCGGCTATTCTGGGGGCTGTGCTATTCCTTCTGATCCAGATTTTTCGTACACCGCTGGGCCGAATCGAGGACAAGGATTTACTGATGGCCTTTTACCTTATTTTGGGCTGCTGTACTGTCGCGTTCGGTTTTGCGATTTTTGCCCAGGGCTGGCTGCTGTTCGCCAATAGTTTATCTAAGGCCAGACTGTACACCTCTGCATTGTTCCTGGGGGTGAGCATTTTTGATTTCCTGCATGTACTGGGGTTTGTAGGTATTCCCGGAATCACCTCGTATATCAGCCCGGAGCAGGCCTTATGGCTCCTGACGTTCTCCCGGCTGGCCAGTGCACTGGGGATTATGCTTATTTTCAGCAGAGAAGACCAGCTTGTAGGAAACGGCGTCAAGGGGAAGGTGTTCAGGAATGCTTTTGTGGTGATTCTGCTGTGTTTGGCTGTGTTTGGTCTCGGCAACCTGATTGTCTCCGGGCTGGCGGACGAACCATGGGCAGAAACGGCAAGAGACCTGATGAATATGGCGATACTGTTCGTCTATTTGCTGGGTGCTGCGATTATTATCTATCCTGGCAAAAGCGAAAAGTCAGCCTCTCTGCTGATTATTATCCGTTCCCTTGTGTTCTTCTCACTGGCTCAGGTCTTCTTCATGAATCTGTTCAGTGTCGGAGAATTGGATTATCTCTTCGGGATGCTCAGCAGCGCAGCGGCCTATTATCTTCTGCTGACCGGAGTCTACAGATTGACGATTGAGGAGCCATTTCAGGAGAACCAGCAGGCGGAAGCGCGGATTAATTATCTGGCGTACCACGATGAGCTGACAGGTCTTCCGAACAGACGCCGCCTGATGCAGCGCATGGAAGAGGTGGTGCTCCAGAGTGAGCAGGACAAAAGCCGCGGCTTCGCCGGGCTGGTCATTATGAACATTAACCACTTCAAGAATATCAATGACTCTCTTGGCCATTATGCAGGAGATCTGCTGCTGCAACTGGTCGCCCGGCGGATCGGGGATGAGGTTAGAGTCAATGAAGAGCTCTTTAGTATGGGAGCGGACGAGTTTGCTTTTCTGATGACGGAGCGGACGGGTCTGGAGAATTGTCTGGTCCGGGCGGGTGAGCTGCTGCGCCTGTTCGAGACACCGGTAGGCCTGGAGTCGGGCGAATACCATATTTCGCTGAGTCTGGGGGTAAGCATCTATCCCGGGGATGGAGATACGGCAGAGCAGTTGATACAGAATGCAGACACGGCGGTGCACAATGCCAAGGAGCAGGGGGTGGAGATCCGCCGCTATATTCCGGCTATGCAGATGAAGGCGAAGGAACGTCTCAAGCTGGAGAACGATCTGCGCCGGGCGCTGGAGCGGGGGGAGTTCTATCTGGTCTATCAGCCCCAGGTACTGCTTGAGACAGAAGAGATTGTCGGCATGGAGGCGCTGCTGCGCTGGAACCATCCCAAACGCGGCTTGGTCTCTCCGGTGGATTTCATTCCTATCGCTGAAGAGAGCGGGCTAATTGTCCCCATTGGGGAATGGGTGCTTAAGACGGCCTGTATGCAGAATAAAATGTGGCAGGATGCCGGCTATCATCCGATTTGCGTGTCCATTAACCTCTCGATGCGCCAGTTCCTGCAGCCCAATCTGGCCGGCAAAATTGATGCCATCCTGAAGGATATCGGTCTAGATCCCTGCTATGTGGATTTGGAGATTACCGAAAGTATGACCCTGGACAAGGAGACCGCCTTCGACCAGCTGAACCGCCTCAAAAGACTTGGCGTATGCATCAGCATCGATGATTTCGGCACAGGCTACAGCTCGCTGCATTATCTGAAGAATATGCCGATTGACCGCTTGAAGATCGACCGTTCCTTCGTATCCGATGTCATGGAGGACAGCAACAATGCCGCGATTGTCTCTACGATTACCTCGATGGCCCACCATTTGAAGCTCAAGGTCACCGCTGAAGGTGTGGAGAACAAGGAGCAGCTGCACTTTCTGCGCCAGCAGCATTGCCATGAGGCCCAGGGGTATCTGTTCAGCAAGCCGGTGAAGGCGGCCGAATTCGAACAGTCCTTCCTGAAGCCTCTGCTGGAAATGCCGTCGTGACCTAACCTCCGTTATCTGAATGTAATAGGGTTGCAATTTATTCGCAGTGATGCTACAATGTTTCTTGTACTCAATTCGAGTTGCGGGTGTAGTTCAATGGTAGAACTTCAGCCTTCCAAGCTGATAGCGTGGGTTCGATTCCCATCACCCGCTCCATATTTAACTTCCGAAATCCTTGTCCGCAAGGGTTTTTTTGTTATTTCGGAGTTGTTGCAGGGAACTAGAATGTGTGGATAATGCTGATCAGGGAGGATAGGGTACAGGGAAGAAGAGTAGTGGCAGGACGTGAGGGAGTACCTAGTGATAGAAGATACGTGAGTACATAGGGACAGAACATAAGGGATAGTACATACTGGCAGAACAATTACTAAATCTGCTGAAAGTAGGGTGCGGATTCTTTCAAAGGTAAAAGTCCCTCTAATTCGGCCTGAATTGGGCGATAGGTGAAAATGAGAGGGATAAATCCCTCTGATACGGCTGAAAGTTGGCTAAACGGGAAAATGAGAGGGATAAATCCCACTGATGCATCTGAAAGTCAGTTACACGTGAAAATCAAGGGGATAAATCCCACTGATTCCGCCAGCTGTGGCCATACGAGAAATTAGATGGCTGGATTGCAAAGGTGAGTAGTAGCACAAAGACTGCATACGCTCCAGCATATAAAACTTAGCCGAAAGTTGACGGTAAGCAGAAATGAGGAGCATTAGTGCACCTGAATTCGCCGAAAGTTGAGGGTAAGCAGAAATGAGGAGCATTATTGCACCTGAACTCGCTGAAAGTTGACGGTAAGCAGAAATGAGGAGCATTATTGCCAATGTCATTAAGATAAGTTCAAAGATAAGTTTGGAATTAATAAAGAGAATCCAAAACGGTATGGGGAAACGTCCTATGCGGTTTGTTTTTGGTGTAAGGAAGGAAAAAAGCGCATAGCAAACAAAGCGGATGGAAGATCCACTTAAAAAAATGTTCATGCGAACCGAATTATGCTACTCTGTAGACGAAGCTAATGGCGGATTTGCTACGTATTCTGCGTGTATTCCTTTGCCCAGGACGGGTGAGACGAATCGGCAACATATTTTTGCGAATCAAAGCTTCCACATCAGGCGGGGGTCCATCGCCCTTGGAGCGCAGGAAATGTCTACAGACGTGAACGGCCACCGTGAAGTTGACTTGGTAGAGGTGCCGTTTATCCTTTTGGGAAATGACTACGTGCGAGGTAATCATTTCAGCGAAATTGTAGAGGATCATTCTTGCGAATATCTCTTGGGTAATGGACTCTTGCTTCTTTGCGTGAAAATGGGTCAGACCGATGGTGTATTTTAAGGCCCGGAAAGAGGTCTCAATCCCCCATCGCAGGTGATACAGTTCCCGGAGTTCATCCGGTGAGAATTCAGCAGCCGGTAGATTGGTAATGACGGTTTCATAATCGCCACTGGGCAGGAGGAAACGAACCACCCGAAAGGAAATCGGGTAAAACAGGTTCTTTTGCATGTCCAGAAAATCAAAGCTAGAGGTGGCCGGAAGAATTTTATAGATTTCGGGGTGATCCCTGAACGCTTTCGTTCGTTTTTTAGTCAGCGTCAGGTGAATCTCCTGATCAAACGCCCCTTCAAAGGTCAAGTGCAAGCCCGAAAGAATGCCATTCGAATGCAAATCCTTGACCCGTATGACGTACTTCCATCCTTTCCGTTCCAGATGCGCGAACGTATTGTAGCTTTCCAATCCTCGATCCGCCAACACAATGACGTTCCCCTGAATAGGGGACCGATCCACCATCGTGGACAGCGCCCTTCCTTCGTTGCGCAGCTTTCGAGGTTGAAGGATGGCGTCCACGTAAATCCGGTTACAGAGGTCATAAGCAGCGTTCAAGTGCAGAAGGTTAAAGCCTTTCGAGTGGGGCTGACTTTGAGAATAGGTCAACGGGTCCGCAGGATCTGTTGCAATATGCAGATCGGAACCGTCAATGGCCAATAATCGATAGCCTCGATAATCCTTGAATTCCGTATGGGACGCGGTAAAGGTGTGAAACAAAGATTCGACCGCAGACGGCAAAATTTTATTTCTTTGCTGAACAAAAGCAGAAGAAGTTGCGGTGTTAACGTCATAGCCCTGCGATTCCAACAGTTCCTTATAGAGGCTGTTGCCGCCCATAAAGATCAGGGTTTGCATAACCATTTCAAAGGGTAGTTTTTTCGTTCGGGTAAAATCCTTTCCCGGGTTTCTGACGTAAGGCGCGGGGGCAGCCGCCATCTCACGGATGAGAGATGTCAGTCTGTCTTTCAGCGAATTTGCATAAGCATTCATTGGCGTAACCTCCTCGTTTTTTCAAGGGGCTTCGCCACACGTTTTCTACGGATTGTCAAGATTTTTTTGTGCAAAAAAAGAGCAGGCTATCTTTTCGATAACCTGCCTTTTTCTTGTTTTTGGCTCTATATCTTAACTTAATGACATTGGCATTATTGCACCTGAACTCGCTGAAAGTCGGCAGTAAGAGAGAATGAGCACAGGTGTCACAAGTCACACCGGCTACACCAGCCACAGCTAATTCATCTGTTGAAAAAGGCAGGCCCCCGATCCTTAGGGGGCCTGCCTTTGCTGATAAATGTGTCCCGATGACAGGTAAGCCGTCTGCCTTGGATGTTAGACGGTCTTCAGGAACTCGACCAGGGTCAGCAGGCCTTTGTCGAAGTTCTCCAGGTTGAAGTGCTCGTCCGGAGCGTGCAGGTTCTCGTCATCGAGTCCGAAGCCCATCAGGACGACCGGTGCCTTCAGTATGCGGGCGAAGCTCTCCATGATCGGGATGGAGCCGCCGTCTTTGGTGAAGAGGGCGCGGGTGCCGTAGACCTTGCCGTAAGCATCGGCAGCGGTCTGGAGGATCGGGTGCGACGGATCGATGTTGAAGGCACGCGCCTTCTCCATCTGCTTCACCTGAACCTTGGCGCCGCTCTGGATATGGGCCTTCAGATGGGCTTCAACGGCATCCAGGATATGCTGCGGGTCCTGGTCGCCGACCAGGCGGCAGGTAATCTTGGCATGGGCTTCCTTCGGGATGACTGTCTTGCTGCCTTCGCCTTGGAAGCCTCCGTATACGCCGTTCAGCTCCAGCGTTGGACGCGCGCCGACCCGTTCCACGAAGGTGTAGCCTTCTTCGCCATACAATTGCTCCAGGCCGAGGGCGGTCCGGATTTTGTCTTCATCCACGCCTTGCTTGGCGAATTCTTCGCGCAGCAGCGGGGACAGGGCAGGTACGCCTTCGTAGAAGCCTTCTACAGATACGCGGCCCTTGTCATCGTGAAGGGTGCTCAGCAGCGACACCAGCGCATGCAGCGCATTGGGAACGCCGCCGCCGTAGGAGCCGGAGTGCAGGTCAGTCAAGGCGGTGTTCACGGTGACCTCCATCGAGCAGAGACCACGGAGCCCGGTGCAGATGGCTGGGCGTCCGCGTTCCAGCAGAGAGGTATCCGAGACGAGAACGGCATCTGCCGCAAGCTTGTCCTGATTCGTTTCGAGGAATGGCGGCAGGTTGACACTGCCAATCTCTTCTTCCCCTTCGATGCAGAGCTTGATATTGACCGGCAGAGTGCCCTCTTGCTTCAGGATAGCCTCGATGGCTTTGATATGCATGAATACCTGGCCCTTGTCGTCTGTAGCGCCCCGCGCATACAGCTTGCCATCACGGATCTCCGGTTCAAACGGAGGCGTAGTCCACAGGTTCAGCGGGTCAACCGGCTGTACATCATAATGGCCGTAGACCAGAATGGTCGGCTTGCCGGGAGCGTGAAGGTAGTCTGCATAGATCACCGGATGACCGGCAGTAGGGTGCAGCTCGATATTCTCAAGGCCCGCACGCTTCAGGGTCTCTACCAGCCAGCCGGCTGCGGTATTGATATCTTCCTTGTGGCTGGACAGGGCTGAAATGCTGGGGATCGCCAGCCATTGCTTGAGTTCGGTGAGCTGGGCTTCACGCTCAGCCTGAAAGTAAGTTTCATATGACATTGTGGTTATGTACCTCCTTGGAATTCGCTGCTTAATACCACAGCTACCCGTATTATGCGGCAACATGCATAACGGAGGGTCTCTGCGGCTCAGGTTCGGCAGTGTAATGCATTCATTATACTGGAGATATCTCCATGGATCAAAAAAGGATTGACCCAGCCCTTCATCAGAGGTTGACCGGAGCTGCGCAGCCGGGGATACAGTTCCTTGCAGGCTGTTGATTACTGGCAGTAACCGTGATAGACTTACTTAGTTTAAGCAAAGGAACCGCCGGGAGCGGCGGAAGCGACAGGAGCGAAATTGTAGTGTCAATGAATATACCTGCAAGTGTTGAACCGATATATATTTATACGTATGCCCATTCACCGGATGAGACCTCGCTGTGCGGGATGGAGCTGCGCTGCCTGTTCGGCCGGGAGATCCCTCCGGCTATATTTGCAAGCGGGGTAGAGGTGGATGTCAGCCGCAGTCCTTTTATCAAAGAGCGGATTGATGTGATGTACGAAGGGGACACGCTCCCGGAGATCTACAAGCAGACGGAGCAGGTAGAGGTTACAGGGCGGAGCTTCAAGGTTATTTTTGTGAAGACTAATGATCTGGCTCCTGAACATAAAATCGAATACGGTGAGCGCAGAGTGATTGAGCGGGAAATCGGCCTGCGGATTGAGGGAGAGGCGGATGTGAACCATCCGGAGCTGGTGTACGGGATTGTAACGCTCGGCGGACGCTGGTACTTCGGCCCTTATCATAAGAACAATGCCACCTGGTTCCGGCAGATGCACAAGCCCCGCAGCTACTCCATAGCGCTCAGTACACGGGTAGCCCGGGCGGCGGTCAATATGGCGGTTCCGCGCATACCCGGTGTGAAGCTGATCGATCCCTGCTGCGGAATTGGCACAGTTATGGTGGAAGCTCTGTCGATGGGAATTGATGTCGTCGGCCGTGATATTAACCCGCTCATTGCTGCTGGTGCACGGACGAATATCGCCCATTTCGGCTTCGAGAGTGAGGTCACGCTTGGAGATATTGCAGACATTGAGGAGCATTACGATGCGGCTATCGTGGATATGCCCTATAACCTGTATTCCCGGATTACCCCCGAAGAGCAGTTTGCGATTCTGAGCCATACGCGGCGGATTGCGGACAGAGTGGTCATTGTAGCGATTGAGGCGGTGGATGAGATGATTGCTGCGGCCGGTTTTACGATTGTAGACCGTTGTGTGGCGCGAAAAGGTGCGTTCTCCCGTCATCTGATGCTGTGCGAGTAGAACGCCTTGAATTAAGGGCGTAACTAAATCCGAGTGAAGGCGGTGTGCTTATGGAACCGAAATGGTTAACCTGGGCCAAAGAAATTCAAGGGATTGCCCAGACAGGACTGACGTATGCCAAGGATGTATATGATATTGAGCGTTATCAGGCGCTGCGGGAGCTGAGCGTGGATATCCTGGCGAACTATACGTATGAGAGCAAGGAGCGTATCCGGCTCTCCTTCGCGGGCGAAGGCGGGTATAGCACACCTAAGGTGGATATCCGGGGAGTAATTTTTCAGGATGATAAAATTCTGCTCGTACACGAGAAGCTCGACGGAAAATGGGCACTGCCCGGAGGGTGGGCGGATATCGGCCTGTCACCAAGCGAGGTAGCGGTGAAGGAGATCGCTGAGGAATCCGGCTACCAGGCGGAAGCGGTCCGTCTGCTTGCCGTGCTGGATAAGAAGTTCCATCAGCATCCCCCGGAGCCGTACCATGTCTACAAAATGTTCATCCTCTGCAGAATTACCGGCGGGGAAGCGGCGGGTGGTGTGGAGACGAGCGGTGCGGGTTTTTTTGCCGAGGATGCATTGCCCGAATTGTCTGAAGAGCGCAATACGGCGGAGCAGCTGCACACCCTTTTCCAATATTTACATCATCCCGAAAAAGAAGTAATATTGGACTAAAGGACTGCATATAATGGATAACCAAGAGTGTATATAAGTTTTATGGATACATTTTTTGGTTAATATTATTTATGTAAGCCTTTACAGTGATCATCCGCTGAGCCTTTATATCTAAAAAAATTATCGAAAACATCTCTTTTTGGGCCTGGCGGTCTACATTTTTTCCTCTGCTTTGACGATAAGAATTTTAGGAGGGGATCGCATGGAACAAGAAGAGCTAAGACTTCCGCTTGCGCAGGAGGGGATGACCCGGCCTACAGAGGGCAATATTGCCACGGGCCTGGTGTGGGGTGTCCTGATCAGTATTCCCTTATGGATCTCGTTGATCGGCTGGATGATGGGCATCTGGAAATTCTAAGACCCGTCCGCAGCAGCTATATTCCACTACTAAACTTACACATATACAATGAAGGCTGCCTCTTCGAAGTGAAGAAGCAGCCTTTTTATGCTGAAATTACAAGTCGTTGTTGATATGCACCAGCTGGAAGGTCTCGCAGACCACCCGCATATCCGGGTTGAAGGGCTTGCCCTCACGTTGCAGCTCCCTGGTGAAGTACACTTCATGCTCGTAGCGCCAGGATTCGAGGCTGCGGTCATCCTCCCCTTCGGAGTATGCAAATTCAGCGGTTACCTCAGCGAACGGAACGACCTCCACCTTCGTTGTTTCGATGATCGCACGCGGTTGCCCCTGACTGTCCAGCAGGATGGATAACCCGCCTGTAAAAGGCATGGCCAGCCCCTGTGCTTCAATCAGCTCGTAATTCTGCGCGGTTCCTGTCTTGATTCCGCTCAGAACCAGATCCAGCAGCTCATCTGCCAGCCGGGGATTGTCGCCGAATGCCCAGGCGCTGTCGAATTTGTCTGCCGCTTCCGGATGCTTCACCAGATAACTATCCCAATATTTTGCAATTTCCGGGGTTAATGTCATTACGGTCACCTCTACCTTAGATTTGTAAGTGTATATTCATCTATCGTGAAGCCAAGCCGATTCCAGTTGGGCGAGGACGGGAGAGCAGTGCAGATCAGTCCGCTTCGCTTAACCAGCCGCTATACAGGTCATCAAGCTTCTGCTGTGCAGCATCTCTCATTCCTTGCAGCCCGGCCAGCTTCTCTGCATTGCTCGACAGCTGCGGGTCCAGCATCTCGGCATCGATAAGAGCAAGCTGCGCTTCCGCTGCGGCAATGTCCTGCTCCCACGAAGCCGCCGGACGCGGCTTGCGGTTCGGACTGGCAGGGCCGGAGGGGGATGCTTCTGCCCGCCCGCTTGCCGTGCGGGTCTTGCTAATGCCGACCCCGGAAGGTTCCGGCTGGATGACCTCCTGCCGCCGGGCGGCTTCGGCCTGCTTTTCCTTATAGTACTCGTAGTTGCCCGGGAAGGAGGAGAACCGTCCGCCGTCAATATGCCAGAGCTTGCCGAAGCAACGGTTGATGAAATAACGGTCATGGGATACCGCCAGCACGGTGCCGGGGAACTCCTCCAGCGCTTCCTCCAGCGCTTCGCGGGAATCGATATCCAGATGGTTGGTCGGCTCATCCAGAATGAGCAGATTCGGCCTCTTGTGCATCAGAATAGCGAAGCGCAGCCGGGTCCATTCTCCTCCTGAGAGATTGGTGATGCTTTTGAAGACATCGCTGCCGTAGAAGAGGAAGCGGGCCAGCTGGCCGCGGGCTTCGCCTTCTTCAAGTCCGGCCTCCTCGCGGAAATACCGCAGCACGGAGTGGCCGCCCTCCTCCGGCACAGCTTCCTGGGCCAGATAACCAACGACAGCTCTGGAAGCGAGCGTACAGCTCCCGCTGTCCGGTGTCTCCTGGCCAAGGATGATCTTCAGCAGGGTGCTTTTGCCTGCTCCGTTGCCGCCGATCAGTGCGGTGGTCTCACCGTATCTGAGAATATCGCTGGCGGCCGAGAAAAGCCTGCGCTCCCCGTAAGACTTGCTGATCCGGTCCAGGATGACGACCTGGTTGCCGGTCCGGTCCTCCTGCTGGAGCTGCAGATCCATGGACTTGCGCTCCAGGATCGGGCGTTTGACCTTGACCATCCGGTCCAGCGCCTTCTGCATGGACGCCGCACGGCGGTGGAAGGAAGGGTTCGGCGGATTGGAGCGGTTGCCCCATTCAATCAGCCGTTTGATACTCTCCTGCATCTGCTTGATCTTCTTCTGCTGCTCCTGATAGTCAGCGAATTGCTGAAGCAGCCTGGCTTCCTTCTCTACCTGATAGCCGCTGTAGTTCGTATGGAAGGTGAAGGCCTCCCCGTCTTCAATCTCGATGACCTTCTTCACCACGGCATCCAGGAAGTAACGGTCATGGGAGATCGCCAGTACCGTGCCGTCATAGCTCTGCAGGAATTGCTCCAGCCACTCAATAGCCTCCATGTCCAAATGGTTGGTCGGCTCATCGAGCAGCAGGATGTCGGGACGGCGCAGCAGCAGCTCGGCCAGCCCCACCTTGGTCTTCTCCCCGCCGGAGAGGGAGGAGAAGCGGCGGTCGTATTGCTCCGTTCCAATCCCCAGCCCTGAGGCTACACGCTGGATCGAGGCTTCCAGCTCATAGCCGCCTGCGGCCTCGAACTTCTCCTGAAGGGTACCGTATTCCTTAAGCAGCCGGTTCCAGGCCTGCTCGTCTTCGCCCGCACCGGAGGAAGACATCTCCTGCTCCAGCTCCCGCAGGCGGCGCTGCCAGCCGAGCTGCTCCGCGAAGCTGCGCTGAAGTACGGCATAGACTGTGTCGCTCTCGTTCACCTCCTGAATCTGGGCAAGCAGACCGATGACGCTGCCCCGGCGGATGGAGAGCTGCCCTTGGTCCGGGCTTTCCTCCCCGCTCAGCAGGTGGAAGAGGGTGGTTTTTCCGCAGCCGTTGCGGCCGATCAGGCCGATTTTTTCGCCTTGGCGGATATCGAAGGTGACATCGCTCAGGACGAGCTGGGCACCGTGGTATTTTTGGATATTTTGGCATGAGATAATCATCGTTAGGCTCCTTTTATTAGAATGCCCTCTGCTCGCCGCTTCTGGTTATCCGAATCCTCCGGTCAAAAGCACATAAAAAAGCCGCAGGGAAATTTCCCTGCGGCCTGAGAATTCTTCGGGTTAGGACATCCGTTGAAGTGTAGGCGAGAAAGGCATTTCACAATGTTGTAGTGTTATTAAGTTCGTGTAAATGGACAGACTTCTCCCGTTGTCCGATTTCACATGAACGATGCCAGACATGATATTAATCAGCCGGCTGCTAACACTGTTGGTCACATTGCGATCCATTCTCCTACACCTCCTTTGTGATAAATGTAAAGCTAGTGTAACCAAAAATCCCGGAATAAGCAAGGGAGAATTATTCCCGCAGAGACATAAATGCATGGTTCTGCAAGTAGTATGGAGTGTGGCAAAGGGGCGTTGCCCTTATAACGGCTGCGGGAAAAGAGGAGAGCTATGGCGATTTTTAACGGATTGCTGGGCAATGCGACCCAGGTCGAGCTGGGAGAGGTGCAGCGGGAATACGGACGGATTCTGGCTCCGGATGAAAAGATTGAGCGCGCTTATAAGCTGGTCCGGGACATGTTTATTTTCACAGACAAGCGGCTGATTCTTGTAGACAAGCAGGGGATGACCGGCAAGAAAACCGAATACCACTCTGTTCCTTACAAAAGCATCACCCATTACTCTGTGGAGACGGCGGGGCATTTCGACCTGGATGCGGAGCTGTGCCTGTATATCTCGGGCGCGGGGCTGCCACTGAAGAAAACCTTCAATAAGTCGGTCGATATCTATGAGGTGCAGGCTGTGCTGTCGCAATATATTCTGAAGTGAGGGGGGAGCACAGACAGGGCGTACTATGGCTGTAGCCTGCTGCAGCTCCATCTAACAGACGGATAAAAGAGATGCCAGGCCTTGGCGGATTCCATCCGGAAATTTGTGCATGGCTCACAAAATAAGCGGCAGCAAATGTACGGTCCTGCGCAAACCGTTGACAGAGGTTCCTGGCCTGCTGTTAAATGACACTAACTTAATTAAGCGGCAGGGAAGGGAGGCGGAGGTGAACATGAGCAGAGGACCGGTGACCGGAACGAAAACGATGGTGGTCAGCCCGCACTATCTGGCCTCGGCAGCGGGCGCGCAAGTTCTGGCTAAAGGCGGCAACGCCTATGATGCGGCCGTTGCAGTCAGCGCGGCGCTGGCTGTGGTCTACCCGCATATGACCGGGCTCGGCGGCGACGCCTTCTGGCTGGGGTACAGCGCCAGTGAAGGACGCGTGCGGGCCTACAACGGCAGCGGACGCTCGGGCTACGCCGTCCGCCGGGACTGCTATGCCGGGGAGGAGGCCATTCCCCGGCGGGGTGTGCGCAGCGCCATTACGGTACCCGGAATGGCGGATAGCTGGTCAGCCGTCCAGCGGGAGTATGGACGGCTGACCCTGGCCGAGGTGCTGGAGCCGGCTATCGGCTACAGTGCCGGGGGCTTTCCGCTGTCGCCGGATCAGCATGGCGGCAGCGTGCTGGCCGGAGCCGCGCTGTCGTCTGAAGCGGCGGCGGTGTATCTTCCCGGCGGCCGGATACCGGCGGCGGGAGAGCGGTTTGTGCAGCGGCAGCTGGCCGGGACGCTGCGGGCGCTTGCGGCGGGAGGCCGGGATGCTTTTTATAAAGGGAGCATTGCGGAAGAGATCAGTGATTACATGCAGGCTTCCGGCGGGTACCTGACCCGCGATGATTTCGCGGACCACCAGGGGAGCTGGGAGGAGCCGCTCCAGACTGAATACCATGGGCATACCGTCTATCAGGTTCCGCCGAACTCGCAGGGCTTCACAGCGCTGATGGCGCTTAATATCCTGGAGCATTATAACTTTGCGGAGATCAGGCACGGCTCCTATGAGTATTATCATCTGCTGGTGGAGGCGCTGAAGCTGAGCTTCCGTGACCGCGACCAGGTGCTCACCGATCCGTCCTTCAGCAGCATTCCGCTGGACCGCCTGCTGAGTAAGCCTTATGCGGCACAACTCGCGGCGGCGATTTCTCCCCGTAAGTCGCTTGCTCTCAGCAGCGAACCTGTTGGAAGGGATACAGCTTACGCGGCGGTGGTGGATGAAGAGGGCAACGCGGTGTCATTCATCCAGAGTCTGTATTTCGAATTCGGGTCGGGGGTGGCGGCCGGGAATACGGGAATTCTGCTCCAGAACCGCGGGTCCTTCTTCTCGCTCGATCCTGCCCATGTCAATACGCTGGAGCCGCACAAGCGCACCTTCCACACGCTGATGCCGGCGATGGCCTGCCGGGACGGGAAGCCGGCTTATCTCTATGGCACACAGGGCGGTGAAGGACAGCCGCAGACGCAGACCCTGCTGCTCACGCGCATGCTTCACTATGGGATGGACCCGCAGACTGCGGTGAGTGAACCGCGCTTCGTCTGGGGCAGAACCTGGGGGGAGCCGACTCAGGAGCTGCGGATCGAGAACCGGGTGGCGGAAGAGGTGCGGGCGGAGCTGGCGGAGGCGGGGCATCTGGTCCGTGAGGCACAGAGCTATGACGGGGTGATGGGGCACGCCCATGCGATCTCGATTGACGGTAACGGCTACCGCAGCGGGGGAACGGACCCTCGATCTGATGGAGCGGCTATCGGGTGGTAGAGGGATTGAATGGGTGACGGGAGTAAGGAAATAAGGGAACTGGAAGACAGGAAGACAGGAAGACAGGAAGACAGGAAGACAGGAAGACTAATAGAGCATCAGATTTCAGCTTGTGAAAATTACTTTAACTATTCGCTTTAACTAATCGCTTGCTAACTAAACATTTGCTGAATTTTTGCCGCGCCCCGATCAGGGTGCAAGGGGGAGGCTTAATTGCAGTCTGTACAACTAATTCCTCGAATGTGCCGCCGAATCTCCGTTTAGCTGTATTTCGTACAATTAAAATGCCGCTGTACTTGGAGTTTCGCCCATTAGGGCAGATTTAGTTGCACAGAGTACATTTAGAAGAGCAAAACCTTTCATTTCACTGTATTTAGATGTACAGAATACAACTATCGCCGAATGCTCGGCTTAAACGAAGCTTCATCCCTTGCCTGCTCTGCTAGAAGAGAAGAAGGCAGAGTGATTAGGGAGGCACGCAGGGTGTGATTAACCGGGGTTGTCCGGGAGGGAAAGGGTGGAGCAGCATGGTTCTTGATAATCGGCACGGTGCATTCCGGGTCCCGGAGCTGGAGATTCCCGGCAGCGGGCACGGGGCATTGCACGGTCTGACCTTCACGGTAAAAGATGTCTTCGCAGTGGCCGGGCACCGCTCTTCCGCCGGTAACCCGGACTGGCTCCGCAGCCATGGACCTGCGGACTCTCATTCAGCTGCGGTACGCAGGCTGCTGGAAGCTGGAGCTACGCTGCGGGGGGCGGCCCATACGGATGAGCTGATGTACAGCCTGGGCGGAGAGAACTATCATTACGGTACGCCGGTGAATCCGCACGGGGAGAACCGGATTCCCGGCGGCTCGTCCAGCGGGTCGGCGGTGGCTGTGGCCTCGGGGAGTGTGGATTTTGCCCTCGGGACGGATACAGGCGGCTCTGTCCGGGTTCCATCCGCTTATTGCGGCGTCTTCGGCTTTCGTCCGACACACGGCGCGGTGTCACTGGAGGGTGTCATTCCGCTGGCCCCGGCTTTTGATACGGTGGGCTGGATTGCTGGAAGCACGGAGCTGCTGCTGAAGACAGGGCGCGTTCTGCTTGGGGCTGCGGACAGCGGTGGTGGTGCTCAGGGCAGAGAGAGTGGGAAGAAGGCAGGCGTTCAGCTTAGGTCTGCGAACTGCGGTTGTGATGCCCAAGGAGGAGAGAGGAGGGAGAAGGAAGAGGGCGTTCTACTCGGGTCTGTGGGCAGCAGCGGCGATGCCTGTGACGGCGAGAATAGGAAGAGGACGGGCGTTCTGCTCAGGTCTGCGAACAGCGGTGGTGATGCCCAGAGCGGAGAGAGTAGGAAGAAGGAGGAGGGCGTTCTACTCGGGTCTGTGGACAGGGGAGATATTGCCCAGGGCATGGAGAATAGTATGGAGCAGAGCGAGAGAGGGGTGGTTGACGAGTCTTCTGGTGATCTTCGAATGTCCCGGATGTTCTTCCCGCCAGAAGGCTGGGCGCTTGTGGAGCAGGACAGTGCAGACTACCTGAGGCGGGGGCTGGACAAGCTTCAAGCAGGCGCTTCGCTACAAGCTGCTGAAGCCGTGGTTGCCCCTGAAGGCTTGAAGACCTGGATGGACGCCTTCCGTGAGCTGCAGGGTGCCGAGATCTGGGCAACCCATGGGGAGTGGATCGGGCGGGAGCAGCCGGTCTTCGGGCCGGACATTGCCGCCCGGTTCGCTTGGGCGGCGGGGCTGGCCGGGGCGGATCACAGCCCGGCCGCTATGCTGCGCAGCCGGATCACTCAGCGGCTGCGGGTGCTGCTCGGGAAGGACGGCTGTCTCGTCCTTCCGACCGTGCCGGGTCCGGCCCCGCTGCGCGGCGCCGGACCCGGGCAGCTGGAGCGGAGCCGCAGCAGCGCCATGATGCTCAGCTGCCTGGCTGGACTGGCCGGGCTGCCGCAGGTTACGCTGCCGGTGCCCGGCCCCGGCGGACTGCCGCTGGGGTTGTCCGTCATCGGCGGGCACGGACAAGATCTGAGACTCCTGTCCTGGATACAGGAGGTATGGAAGTAGGAAGTCATAGCCCTGGTTCTCAGAACGAAGAGAACCAGGGCTATTTGCTGATTGCTCAGTGTATGCGGAAAACAGCATCCAATTGTAATCGGAAAACCGATTACATCGGGCGGCGCGATGGCTGACGGGGCGAATGTAATCGGAAAACCGATTACATTGGGCGGTGCAATGGTTGACGGGGCGAATGTAATCGGAAAACCGATTACATCGGGCGGCGCGATGGCTGACGGGGCGAATGTAATCAGAAAACCGATTACATTGGGCGATGCGAGGACTGACGGGGCGAGTGTAATCGGAAAACCGATTACATCAGGCGGCGCGAGGGCTGACGGTGCGAATGTAATCGGAAAACCGATTACATCGGGCGGCGCGAGGGCTGATGGGGCGAATGTAATCGGAAAACCGATTACATCGGGCGGCGTGATGGCTGACGGGGCGAATGTAATCGGAAAACCGATTACATTGGGCGGTGCGAGGGCTGATGGGCGAATGTAATCGGAAAACCGATTACATCGGGCGGCGCGAGGGCTGACGGGGCGAATGTAATCGGAAAACCGATTACATCGGGCGGCGCGAGGGCTGACGAAGCGATTGTAATCGGAAAACCGATTACAATGGACGGTGCGAGGGCTGACGGGGCGATTGTAATGGGCCGGTGCGGGGGTGAGTTGACCGAATGTGTGCGAAAAACAGCATACATTGGCCGGTGAGGAGATGAGTAGGTCGTATGCAGCTCCAAGGGACCGAATGAGGTTCGATGCTGCTGAATGTTACTTGTGAGTAATATTATATAACGCAAACTAATCAAACTCTAACTTTTCTCTTTCCAACAGCGGTCATTTTATCTATAATGTTACATAAAGTAACATATGACTCGAATAAACCTATTATGAAGGTAGAGAAGGAGTGGTGGCTATGCATCTTACGGTGGAAGAAGCGTTGTCCATTTATCCTTTATCCGAAGCGAAGCTGATTGCCGGGTCCAAGGGGAAGCACAGGATTGTGAAATCGATCAATGTCATGGATGCTCCCGATATCTCGGACTGGATCAAGGAAGGGGAAATGCTGCTGACCACAGCCTATCTGATCAAGGACAGTCCGGAGGATGCTTCGGCACTGCTGCAGATGCTGAACCGGCGAGGGTCAGCGGGGCTGGGCATTAAGCTGGGCCGGTTCTGGGAGGCTGTGCCGCCGCCCTTGATTGCGGAGGCGGAGCAGCTGAATTTTCCGCTGATCGAGCTGCCATTCCAGTTCACCTTCTCCGACCAGATGAACGGCTTGTTCCGCGCGGAGCTGTCGCGCAGCGTGGGCACCCTGCAGAGCATGATGGAGAAGCAGCGGCTGCTGATGCGTCTTGCCTTGCGTTCCGGGCGCAGCCGTCCGCTGCTGGATACCGTTTCCGAGATCATCGGTTATCCGCTGGCTGTAATCAGTAGCCGCGGAACGGTAGTATTCAACAACTCGGGGTACACCGAAAGTGAGCTGCTGGAAGGCTGGCCCTGGCAGTCCCGCAATCAGCGCTTCCGGCTCAGCGCGAGCACGGGCTACCGGATTCCGCTGCTACAGGCCGGGAAATGCCTGGGTTACCTACATTATTGCGATATTGATCCTTTGCTGCTGCCCGTGGAGGAAAGTCTGTTCGTCCAGGGGGCAGAGCTGATTTCTTATCATATGCATACCGGACTGGAGGATTATTTCGAGCAGGCCGGACACCGGGAGTTCAGCGGGCTGCTGCGGCGGTTCCTGAAGGACGGGCTGAAATACGCTGAGCTGGCGCAGGCAGCGCTCCGGCTGGAGATTACGCTGCTCCAGTCCCCGTTTCAACTTCTGCTGACCGATGTGGCTGCTGCGGGAGAAGCCCGGCAGGCAGAGCTGCTGCGGCTGAAGGAGGAGTATTCGGAGCATCCGGTGCTGAATGGCCTGCAGGCGGTCCACTTCCTGGTGGAGGAGGGACTGGTGTCGCTGTATCCGGCCGGGCCGCATCAGCCGGAGGAGTTCCGGGCAATGATTCAGGAATGCTTCGACAGCCTGAAGTTCGATAAAGGGTATTATCCGCAGGCGGCTGTCAGCAGCGTGAAGCTGAAGCCGGAGGAGTTGAAGGAAGCTTTTGCCGAGATTAAGGAATGTATGGGCATGGCCCGGCAATGGGGCGCACACGGAAATGTGGTGCATTACCGCCAGCTGGAGCTTGATCTGCTGCTGAGCAAGATTCCGGCAGAGACCATGGAGCGTTACTACAGCGGCAGCCTGCGGGGGCTACTTAGCCGGGAGCCTGAATATGTTAAGGAGATGCTCCACACGCTGGAGGTCTACCTGGAGAATGACGGCCATGTGAACGAGACGGCCAAGAAGCTATTCATTCACCGCAATACGGCCACTTACCGGATTGAGAAGCTCAGTGAGCTGCTGGATGTCGATTTCAAAAAAATCAATGATCTCATGAAGCTGAAGCTGGTATTCCTGTTCCGCAGAATGCTGGAGCGCGAATAACAGCCGTCCCTCAGCAGATTGCCCAAAAAAAGGAGTGGAGAACAATGAAGGTGGCCGGAATCTTTTTGGCGGCAGGCCGCAGTAATGGAGCAGGGGCCTCTGAAGGTTCTCAGAACAGGGCGGGCGCGGGTTCAGCCGGTGCGGCGATGCTCAGTGAGCTGGAGACCTGCGGGCTTGTGCCGCTGGTTGTGGTGGTTCGCGCGGATGATCCTTTGGGCTGGCTGCCGCCGGCCGGGATGGCGGAGAATATGCGGCGGATTGAGACTTGCCTGACGGCCCATTTGGGCCTGTCTTTCTCCCTGCGCTGCGGCTTGAATGCTGTAGCTTCGCTTCAGCCGGATGCGGTGGTCATTGCGGCGGCAGATCAGCCGTTTGTGGCAGCGGCTCAGATCCGCCGGTTCATCCAAGCGTATGAGCAGCACCCGGAGCTTGATTATGTCACCAGTGCGCAAGAAGGATTGCTGATGCCGCCTACTCTGTTCTCAAGCACGCTGTTCGGCGGACTTCAAGAGCTGGACGATGAAGAGGGCGTAGCTGCCATTATGCGGACCAAGGAGTATAAGGGGCTCATCCTGCCGCAAGAGCCTGTTCAGGCGTTCGCAGAGAACGGGCTGCCGGAGAGCTTCGGAGAATACCGCAGAGAATGGAGCGTGCGGAGCGGGAATAGACAGTGAATTCGCTATTTTTAAAAAGTGATGTAAGGTAATATCTCATAATTTAAGTTTAATTTGAGATGACTTCGTGCATGAAGCACAAAAGTGACCCCTCATCTTATCCACCCACACAAAGCTATGTTATATAAATTTACGTAAGTGCTGCTCCTCAGTATAGTAGAGATACATTAATGGCTGTAGCCATTGGGAGAGATATCCTGGAGGAGGAGAATTATGAAACAAAGGGGTCAGGCATTCAAATTTAGTGTTATTACGATGTTCCTGCTGGCGATGGTTCTGACGGGGTGCGCAAAGAATAATACAGCATCTAATACGGGTGCAGCAGCAACGACAGAGCCTTCGGCGGCAAGTACACCAGCAGGCAGCGAGGCGGCGGCAACCACTGAGCCGGCAGCGAAGAAGCCGACGGTTGCTTTTGTCTATATCGGGCCTCCGGGTGACGGCGGGTATACGTATCAGCATGATCAGGGCCGCCTGTATATGGAGAAGGAGCTTGGAATCAAGGCAGATTTCGTGGAAAATGTACCGGAAAGCGCCGATGCCGAGCGGATCATCACAGAGCTTGCGCAGAACCATGACATCGTGTTCACCACAAGCTTCGGCTATATGGATTTCACCTTGAACGTGGCCGGCAAATTCCCTAACGTGAAGTTCATGCATGCCTCCGGCTACAAGACAGCCGAGAACATGGGAACCTACTTCGGCAAAAACTATCAGGCAAGCTATCTGTCGGGGATCGCGGCAGGCAAAATGACAAAGAAAAACCATCTCGGCTATGTGGGAGCCTTCCCGATCAGCGAGGTGATCTATAATCTGAACGCCTTCACGCTGGGCGCGCAGAGCGTCAACCCGGCGGTTAAGGTGGATGTGGTCTGGACGAATACCTGGTATGACCCTGCCACGGAACGTCAGGCGGCCATCAGCCTGCTCGACAAAGGTGCGGATGTTCTGCTGGCGTATCAGGATTCACCGGCTACCCTTCAGGCTGCGGCGGAACGGGGAGCTTTTGCCGGGGGAAATGACTCGGATATGAGCAAGTATGCACCGGACAACTATTTAACCAACCCTGTATGGAACTGGGGTCCTTATTATGTAAAAGCTGTACAGTCTGTGATGGACGGAACCTGGAAAAGCGAGCAGTATTCCGGCGATATGGCCGACGGCATGGTGGAGCTGGCGCCATTCGGTAACAAGGTTCCCGAGGATGTGAAGAAGCTGGTGGAGGACGCTAAGGCCAAGATTATCAGCGGCGGGCTGGAGGTCTTCACCGGACCGATCTCGGACAACAAGGGCAATGTAACTGTTAAGGACGGCCAGAAGCTGACCCTTGAAGAGGTGCTTGGCATGAACTGGCTGGTCAAGGGTGTCGAGGGCACGATTCCGCAATAACAGCAGCTGCAACACATCTTCATACAGCACAGCCTTACGGGTGGGGCGGGTTCCGGATACCGGAGTCTTCCCCACCTGTACTATAACTACCCTGAAAGGAGCGTAGCATTATGCAGGACCCTTCGGTTGAAATGCGCGGGATAGTGAAGACATTCGGTGCTGTAACGGCCAGCGATCAAGTTGATTTTTCGGCAAATGCGGGGGAGATTCACGCGCTGCTCGGGGAGAACGGGGCAGGGAAAAGCACAGTCATGAGTATGCTGTCAGGAGTGTATCGGGCGGACGCCGGAGAGATTCTTATTTATGGCAAACCGGCCAGAATCCGTTCCCCGAAGGATGCGGCATTGCTTGGTGTAGGAATGGTCTTTCAGAACTTCAGACTGGTGCAGAGCCTTACAGCGGCGGAGAATATCGTGCTTGGCGAAAAGTCGTCTTTCTGGCGCGGCAGCAGGTGGATCAAACGTAAGCATGAAGAGATAGAGGCGCTTGGGGAACGCTTTGGCTTGAAATTTCCCGTCGACCGGCCGATCTGGCAGCTGTCTGTCGGCGAGCAGCAGCGCGTTGAGATTGTCAAGACGCTGTACCGGGGGGCAGACATCATCATTCTGGATGAGCCGACCTCGGTGCTGACGCCGGGGGAGGCGGAGCAGCTGTTCGAGACGCTTCAGGTGATGAAGCAGGCGGAGAAGACGGTGATCATGACTACGCATAAAATGAAGGAGGTCATGGCCTCCTCGGACCGGATCTCCGTAATGCGCAAGGGAAAAATGATTGCTTCGCTGATGACGGGCGAGACGGATGAGCTGGAGCTGGCCCGGCTTATGGTAGGCCGGGAGGTTACGATCAGCCGCCAGGAGCGCGAGGCGACGGCCGGAGAGCCGCTGCTGATCGTCCGCGATCTGGAGGTGGCTGCGGATCATGGCCGCAAGGCACTGGATTCCCTGTCACTTACTGTTCATGAAGGCGAAATTGTGGGTGTGGCCGGCGTTGCGGGCAACGGGCAGAAGGAGCTGGCGGAGGTATTGACGGGGCTTAGAGCATGGAGAACGGGCGAGATCCGGTTCGACGGCAGTCCCGTGAAAACAGCTTCGGTAAGAGGAGCGATTGATTCGGGCATCTCGCATGTGCCGGAGAACCGGATGAAGAGCGGTCTGGCCGGACGGCTGGGGTCGGTTGACAACCTGTTGTTCAAGTCTTACCGCAGCGGGGAGCATTCCCGGTTCGGCTTTCTGAAGGCGGCCAGGAACCGCTCCTGGTCGCAGGAGCTGGTCCGCCGCTTCAATGTGAAGACGCCTGAGCTGGATACTCCCGTGCAGCAATTGTCCGGCGGGAATCAGCAGAAGCTGCTGTTCGCCCGCGAGGTCAGCCACCGTCCGAAGCTGATGGTGGCCGTGCATCCGACGCAAGGGCTGGATGTCGGCGCAGCGGCAGGGGTGCATGAGCTGCTGATGGAGCTGCGCAGCTCCGGCAGCGGGGTGCTGCTGATCTCCGAGGATCTGGATGAGCTACTGCAGTTATCCGACCGTATTCTGGTGATCTATGGCGGTTCCATTATAGGCGAGAGCGATCATGAGCAGGCGGACCGGGAACAAATCGGTCTGATGATGGCCGGTATCCGGAGCAGGGAGGGAAGCGCCGTATGAGTCCGAAGCCTGGAAATGAATCTGCAACGCTTACGCCGATGGCGGGGCGTAGCGGGAGGTGGTACTCCCTCAGGCTGGAATATGATTCAAGCCGTACCCGTTCACCGTGGTGGACGCCTATCCTGTCCGTTGTTCTGGCGCTCTTGCTCTGTGCCGTATTCATTGCTGCTAATGGAATGAGCCCGCTGGTCGTCTATGAGAAAATGTTTCGGGGAGCCTTCGGCACCTCCTACGGCTTCACAGAAACCATGGTCAAGGCTATTCCGCTGCTGCTCTGCGGGCTAGGCATTGCAGTAGCTTACCGGATCTCCGTGTGGAATATCGGGGCAGAGGGTCAGTTGACAGTAGGCGCTATGGCGGCTACTGCGGTAACAATCTATTTCCCCGATCTGTCTTCCTTCTGGTCGATTACGCTGATGCTGGTTTTCGGTACAGCAGCCGGAGCCTTGTGGGGCCTGATGACGGCGGTGCCGCGAACCCACTTCGGTGTCAATGAGCTGATTACCTCGCTGATGCTGAACTACGTGGCCTTGCTGGCTCTGGATTATGTAGTATTCGGCCCCTGGAAGGACCCGAAGGGGTTCAACTTCCCGGGTTCGCCGATGTTCACGGCCGCCCAGTCCCTGCCGGTGCTTGGCAGTACCCGGCTGCACATCGGGCTGGTCTTCGGCCTCGTGGCTGTGCTGGTCTATTATCTGATGATCCGGTTCACCCGCTGGGGCTATGAGCTGCGTCTGATCGGCGCCAATCCCACAGCAGCCCGTTATGCAGGCATCCATATCAAGAAGCATATTATCATCGTCATGCTGATCAGCGGCGGTCTTGCCGGGATTGCCGGCATGGCTGAAGTGTCGGGGGTTACGCATAAGCTGATGCAGGGGATCTCTCCGGGCTATGGCTATACAGCGATCATCGTAGCCTGGCTTGCCAAGCTGAACCCGCTGGGTCTGATTGTGACTTCGGTTCTGTTCGGCGGCCTGATTGTAGGCGGCTATAGTGTTCAGACGATCGGACTGCCTTCGTCCATATCGGAAATGCTGCAGGGCGCGATCCTGTTCTTCCTGATTGCCGGCGATATGATTCACCGGTTCCGCATCCGCCGGAGCGCGTAACAGCATTCTCGTACAGGAGGGAGTTCACTCATGGATTTCACTACACAGTTATTAATCGCCGCCATCTCCGCCGGAACACCGCTGCTGCTGGCTACGCTGGGAGGCATTCTGACCGAACGGGCCGGTATTATCCAGCTTGGCGCGGAGGGTCTGATGCTTATGGGGGCAGTGACGACTTGTATCGTCTACATCCGCAGCGGGAATCTGATTCTTGCGCTGCTCGCGGCGGTAGCCATTACCGCTCTTCTGGGTATGGTTCATTCGTTCCTATGTGTCACCCTGAGGGCGAATCAGACGATGTCGGGCCTGGCGATGACGCTGTTCGGCAGCGGACTTAGCGCCTATCTCGGCAAGTCCATCAGCGGGATTCCGCTTCCCGGCAGTCTGCCCAAGCTGGATCTGGAGATACTGAAGCCGGTGCCGGTGCTCGGGGAGCTTTTTGGCAGGCTGGATATGCTGACCTGGTTCAGTCTTCTGCTCGTCCTTGTGCTGCATCTGCTGATTCACCATACCTCGTGGGGGCTGCATTTGCGGGCAGTCGGTGACAATCCGGCTACTGCGGACGTCATGGGCATTCGTGTGCAGCTGATCCGTTACTGTTATGTTACTGCCGGAGCGGCGCTGATCGGGCTGGCGGGTGCGGATATGGTGCTGGCGTATGCGCCGACCTGGAATGAAGGGCTGACCGCCGGGCGGGGCTGGATCGCCGTGGGGCTGGTGATTTTCGCCAGATGGAATCCGCTGCGCGCTCTCTTCTGCGCCTACTTCTTCGGAGCGCTTGATTCGCTGGGCTTCCGTATTCAGCTGCTGGGGAGTGCGGTGCCGTCTTATTTTCTGAAAATGATTCCTTACATCGTAACCATTCTCGTATTGATGTATCTGGGATACCGCAACCGCAACAAGCCCTCCGGTACGCCGGAATCGCTGGGAACACCTTATATCCGGGAACAGCGGTTCTAGGCCGGGAGGGCGCAGGCGGCAATATACAAATTAGAGGGATGGAGGCTGGCCTATGACTATACCGGCGGACCGGTTGACTCTGGAGCAGATTAACTCGCTGACAAAAACAGACTTTGTGGAACATCTCGGCGGCATCTTCGAGCATTCGCCTTGGGTAGCAGAGGGGGTGTACAGCAGGCGTCCGTTCGATTCGGTGCAGGAGCTGCATGCTGCCATGATGGAGGTAGCACGGCAGGCGGAGCCGGACCAGGTGCTGGCACTGCTGAGAGCTCACCCGGATCTGGCGACAAGACTTGCAGTTAGTCCGCTCTCGGCGGCTGAGCAGCAGGGGGCCGGACTGGACCGGCTGACACCGGAGGAATTCGCGCAGCTTACCGGGTTGAACGCCGCCTATACAGCGAAATTCCGCTTTCCCTTCATCTTCGCTGTGCGGGGCAAAACTAAAGAAGAGATTCTTAGCGCTATCCGTGAGCGGGTCGGCCGTTCGCTTGAGGAGGAGCATGAACAGGCGCTGCTGGAGATTGGTGCGATTACTCGTTTTCGGCTGGAGGATCTGCTGGGGGCGGAATAGAGGCAGGGCACTGCATATTATAGGAGGAAGGTGACGCAAATGTCTGGAATGAACGGACGGCTGACAACTCATGTGCTGGATCTGTCACAGGGCAGGCCTGCTGCGGGCCTGTCGCTTCAGCTCTGGCGGCTGAGTACCGGAGGGCCTGTGCTGCTGCGTGAGGCGGTCACGAATGAGGATGGCAGGCTGGACGCTCCGCTGCTGGCGGGAGAAGAAATACAGGCCGGAAGCTATGAGCTGCTGTTTATGGCCGGTGATTATTTCCGGGGCGCTCAGGCTGGTGCCGGAGAACCGGAGGCTAAGGAGGAGGAGGAGGAGGGAGCAGACGCTGTAATCCCGTTCCTGGACCAGATTCCGATCCGCTTCAATATGCCGGACCCGTCCGCCCATTACCATGTACCGCTGCTGGTTGCACCTGGAGGATACAGCACTTATCGCGGAAGTTAACGCGGCAGTTAAGTGTACCGCTGCACGCTGCATCTAATCTTAAGCCAATAGACCGGAGGTGGGCCTATCATGAAGGAAGAAGGTTATGAGCTTATCATCAGGAACGGACAGGTGGTCCTGCCCGGAGAAGTCCGCAGGCTTGAGATCGGGGTGAAGGATGGCAAAATCGCTGCACTGGGCGAAGTCTTACAGGCATCGTCCGGGACCAGAATTCTGGATGCGGCAGGACAATATGTGCTGCCCGGCATGATCGACATGCATGTTCACTTCAATGAGCCTGCGTTCGGTCACTGGGAGGGCTTCCGCAGCGGGTCGGCTGCTCTTGCGGCCGGCGGCTGCACCTGTTATGCGGATATGCCGCTGAACGGGAATCCGCCGACAGTGAATCTGGAGGCGCTCCGGCTGAAGGCGGAGGCCGCAGCGGGGAACTCGGCGGTGGATTATGTGCTATGGGGCGGACTGGTGCCCGGGAATCTGGAAGAGCTGGAGGGACTGGCGGCAGCGGGCGTTACCGGGTTCAAGGCGTTCATCTCGAATCCTGGCGGTGAAGGCGAGGGCCGGTTCCGTGAGGTGGACGATGATACCCTGTATCAGGGGATGCTCCGGATCGCCGCAACCGGCGGGATTCTCGCCCTGCATGCGGAGAGTGAAGCGATGACCTCGGCGCTGGGTGCGGCTGCCCTCCGTGCGGGCCGCAGCGGTGCGCGTGATTTTGCCGCTTCGCGTCCGCCGGAAGCGGAGCTGGAGGCTGTAGCCAGGGCGCTGCTGTACAGTGAGCGGACCGGCTGCAAGCTGCATTTCGTCCATATCAGCACAGCGGCAGCTCTGGAGCTGATTCATGAGGCCAAGCTGCGCGGCCTGGATGTGACCGCAGAGACCTGTCCCCATTATCTCGTCCTGGATGAAGACAGTATGGAGACCCTCGGAGCGCTGGCCAAATGCGCTCCGCCCCTGCGCAGCAGCAGTGAACGGGAGCGGCTATGGGCGGCACTTGCTGCGGGGCAGGTGGATCTGGTCGCCTCCGATCACTCCCCCTGTCCGCCTGAATTGAAGCTGGCGCCCGGGCTGTCCTTCATGGAAGCCTGGGGCGGAATATCGGGAGCGCAGAGCAGTCTGGAATTGATGTTCCATGAAGGTGTTCATGTACGAGGCCTGCCGGTTACGCAGATCTCGGCGCTGCTCTCCGGGCTTCCTGCCCGGCGGTTCGGGCTGGACGGGCGCAAGGGCTCCATCACACCGGGGCTGGATGCCGATCTGGTGCTGCTTGATCCAGATGCAGCTTATACCCTGCGTGCAGAGGATCTGTTGTACCGCCACCGGCATAGTCCCTATGTCGGAATGACCTTATCCTGCAAGGTAACGGCAACGATCTGCCGGGGCAATATAGTCTATACTGCTGCGGAAGGCATTGTTGCCGGCAGCGGAGGAGAATGGCTGCGGATCAGGCACAGCCAGCCGGGGCTATGAAGCCGCCGGTCCCGGCCGGAGAGATGCTGAAGCTGCTGGACGAACTCGCAGCCTACAGCGCTCCGGGTCCTGGAGTTACCCGGCTGCTGTATACGCCGGAGTGGCAAGGGGTTCAGCATTTTTTGCAGGAGAGAATGGCTGGACTCGGGCTTGAGGTCAGGATGGATCAGGTGGGGAATGTCTATGGCACACTGGCCGGTTCTCAGATCAGCGACAAGGTCATCCTGACGGGCTCGCATATTGACACGGTGGTGAACGGCGGGCGGTATGACGGCGCTTATGGTGTAGCGGCAGCTGTAACTGCGCTGCACTATCTTCTGGAGACCTTCGGTCCGCCGCTGCGGACGCTTGCGGTGGTATCCTTCTGCGAGGAAGAGGGAAGCCGCTTTCCGCTGACGTTCTGGGGCTCGGGGAATGTGACCGGGCTGTATAGCGGGAAGGAATGTACAGACTGCGCAGATGCGGATGGGATCACGCTGGGGGCAGCGATGGCGGCCTGCGGCCTGGCAGGGGATGAAGGGTTGGCCGCTGAAGCTGCGGCGGGTCTGGAGCGAAGCTTCTGGCGCAATAATAGTCCTGTGCGCAGTGATATTGCCGCATATGTCGAGCTGCATATTGAACAGGGGATTATTCTGGAACGGATGTCCCGGAGAATCGGGGTCGTGCAGGCTATCGCCGGACAGCGGCGGTATCTTGTCAAGGTCAGCGGGACGGCCAATCATGCAGGGACTACGCCGATGGGGTTAAGACAGGATGCACTCGCCGGGAGTGCGGAGATGCTGCTGGCGCTGGAGCGCTCCGCTCTGGCGGAGGGTGATCCGCTGGTAGCCACAACGGGGCGGCTAGAGGTCTATCCGGGTACATCCAATGTGATTCCCGGCGAAGTGCAGTTCACGCTGGATATCCGGCATAGCGAAGCCGGGGTGCTGGAGCGCTTCTGCGCAGCGGTCCTGGCGGAGTTCGCAGAGCTTGGCCGCAGGCGCGGCCTCACGCTTGAGGTACAGCCGCTGCTGGAGACAGCCCCAGCTCCTATGGATCAGGAGCTGCGCGCGGCTCTTGAAGAGATCTGTCTCCAGCAGGAGAAGCCTTATCTGAGCATGGTCAGCGGTGCGGGGCATGACGCCCAGCTGTTCGCCCCGCGCTGCCCGGCCGCAATGATTTTCGTGCCGAGCCGGGGCGGGATCAGCCATTCACCATGGGAGTATACCTCCCCGGAGGATCTCGCTGCTGGACTGGAAGTGCTGACAGCCATATTATATAGATTAGCTTACGAATAAGAGACACTGTTCACCGCAGCGACGACCAAGCTTCGGGTTGTAATTTTAATTTCGCTATAAATAGCGAGATCTGATCAATTGAAAGCCTGGAGGGGAGAGAATCATGAAGCGGTACGAAGATTTGTCGCCGTCCTTGCGGTGCATTATGACCCCCGGCCCCGTGGAGGTTGATCCGCGTGTGCTGCGGGCGATGTCTTATCCGGTGCTGGGACAATTCGATCCCGAATTCACAGAGATCATGAATGAGACGATGGAGATGCTGCGTGAGCTGTTCGCCACCAGGAATCAGTGGGCGTATCCGGTAGACGGGACTTCGCGTTCCGGGATTGAGGCGGTGATGGTCAGCCTGATTGCGCCGGGGGACCGGGTGCTGGTTCCGGTCTTTGGCCGTTTCGGTCATTTGCTCCATGAGATTGCTGAACGCTGCGGGGCTGAGGTACTCACGATAGAACAGACTTGGGGCCGTGTCTTTCCGCCGGAGGAGATAATTGAGGCTATACGGCGCTTCAAGCCGGATGTGGTGGCGATGGTTCACGGTGAGACCTCTACAGGCCGTGTGCAGCCGCTGGACGGGATCGGGCGGGCCTGCCGGGAGCAGGATGCGCTGCTGATTGTGGACGCGGTGGCGACGATCGGCGGGGTGCCGGTAGAGACAGATGCCTGGATGCTGGATGCCGTAGTCGGCGGAACGCAGAAATGCCTGTCCATCCCCTCGGGCATGGCCCCGGTGACGTATAATGACCGGGCCGAGGCCAAGCTGCTGAAGCGCAAGCAGGTAGAGCGTGGACTTAGAACTGACGCCTCTGCTGTCAGCGAGCTGCCCGTAGTGCGCAGTAATTACCTCGACCTTAGTATGCTTCAGGATTACTGGAGTCCCCGGCGGCTCAATCACCATACGGAGATGACCTCCATGCTGTACGCTCTGCGTGAAGGTCTGCGGCTGGTCCTGGAGGAAGGGCTGGAAGCGCGGCATGCCCGGCACAGGTTCCATGAGCAAGCCCTTACTGCCGGACTATCAGCTATGGGGCTGGAGCTGTACGGGGAGGCGGAGAGCAAGCTGACGGTAGTCACCTGTGTGCTCATTCCGGCGGGGATAGACGGGGAAGCCGTCCGTTCCATGCTGCTGCACCGTTTCGGTATTGAGATCGCCAGCTCCTTCGGACCGTTACAAGGCCAGATCTGGCGGATCGGTACCATGGGCTTCAGCTGCCGGGAGAATAATGTGCTGCGTCTGCTTGGCGCGCTGGAGGCCGTGCTAATCCGCCACGGGTACGCGGTACCTGCTGGACAGGGCGTTCAGGCGGCACTTGACGTATATGATTCAAAAGTAAGATAATCATACAATGCGATTTGTTTAAGTGACGGCTTGCGCCCCGGAAGGGGTGTCAGGGCCGTTTTTTCTAAAAAGATAAGAGTAAATAACAAAATTATATAAATTGAACTTAAGTATTTAAGTTAAGGGGAAAGTGGCGGAGGGGAATTTTGGAACTGGAGGAGCGGTAGCGACCGCCTTTGTCTGCGGATTTCAACCGTTAAAAACGGGATAAATCAAGAAATCTGCAGAAGGGCAGCGGCCGGAAGTCCAAAACTTCTCTGGAGTCACGACTCATCCCAAAACATCAAAGTCATTAGTTCAATTTATATAACAACCGGAAGGGAGTGCACATGATGACTTATACACGACAACCATTGGCCGACTGCGTGCCTGAGCTGGTAGCTACAGCCCGCGGAGATCAGAAGGCTACACTGGTCATTACAGGCGGCAAGCTAGTCAATGTCTGCTCCGGTGAGATTCTGGACGGCATGTCCGTCGCTGTACAGGGCGGGCGCATTGCTTACGTCGGCAAGGACGTCTCCCATACGATTGGGGAGAGAACGCAGGTTATTGATGCGGCGGGCAGATACATTGCTCCCGGCTTGATTGACGGACACTGCCATATCGAGAGCACTCAATTGACGGTGACTGAATTCGCCCGCGCTGTATTGCCGCTGGGGACGACCGGAGGTTTCTTCGACGCCCATGAGATTGCCAACGTATTCGGGCTTAAGGGAATTAAGCTGATGCTGGACGAGATGCGGGGAACGCCGCTGGCTGCCTATATGCAGGTGGCATCCTGTGTCCC